>NZ_JANGCE010000009.1 GCF_024462775.1 Butyricicoccus faecihominis | reverse complement strand
CAGCAAACATGGTGAACGCGCAAGCGAACGCCAGTACCAGTGCCAGAATCTTTTTGAAATGGCCTGCAAGGGAATAATTTATTCGATTGAACCGATATGTTAAAGATAAAACCTTGGTTTTTCTAATTTATTTGAAAATTTAATGTTGGTGTTTTATAGACTCGCTTGTTAGTTTGGAGCAAAATTGGTATAATGAAATTATTCAGTATTTCAAATCATATAGCAGACCGTAAATAAAGGAGTTTTCAATGGATAATCTAATACTTAAAACGCTCCGAGAGGAAATGAGCATGAACTATCGCGGTGGGTTATACCATAAAACTCAAATACTCATGGCGTACAATACCAACCGAATAGAAGGCAGCCAATTATCCGAAGACCAAACGCGATCTATTTTTGAAACAAATACACTTTTTTCTGAACAAGATCAAGCGGTTAATATTGATGATATTATTGAGACCCAAAATCATTTCCAGTTATTTGACTTTATGCTGAAGAATGCTGAGGAACTACTATCTTCAAACCTCATTAAGCAGTTTCATAAGCAGTTGAAGCGCGGCACATCAGATGCTCGTAAGAGTTGGTTTAAAGTAGGCGACTATAAACTCTTACCAAACGAGGTTGGCGGACACGAAACAACTGCGCCTGACGATGTGGATTCTGCTATGGAGCATTTGTTATCAAAATATCTTGCAAAAGTGACGATTACAATAGAGGATATTGTTGACTTTCATGCGAAATTTGAAGCGATTCATCCATTCCAAGATGGTAATGGGCGCGTCGGTCGTCTCATCATGTTTAAAGAATGTCTTAAATATAATATTATGCCGTTTATTATTGATACACAGCATCAAGCTTTCTATTATCGCGGTTTGCAAGAATATCAGGCAGGACGCGAAAAGGGTTACCTGATCGATACCTGTCTTTCGGCGCAAGACCAATATGAAGCTATTTGTAAAAAGCTGTTGCCTCCAATATCGAAGTAGTTCGACAAATCTACAAGTTTATATAGCAAAAGAAAAACTCCATGATTTGTTTCAAATTTCGGAGTTTTTCTTTTATTCCGCGATGTACAACAGGATAAAATTCATATGTAGGCCATTTCAAAAAGATTCTGGCGCTGGTACTGGCGTTCGCTTGCGCGTTCACCATGTTTGCTGGTGCTGCGTTTACAGATGAAGCTGACATTAAGAACAGCGAAGCCGTAGACGTTTTGTCCGCGCTGGGTGTCATCAATGGCTACAAAGATGGCTCTTTCCAGCCGAAGGGTACGATCACCCGTGCTGAAATGGCAAAAATGATCTACGTTCTGCGTACTGGCAGCGATAACGCTGAAGCGTACAAGAACACTACGACCAAGTTTGTAGACTTGAACACTTCCAAGAGTGCTTGGGCCGCAGGCTACATCAAGTACTGCGAAGCGCTGGGCATTATTGCCGGCAAGTCTGCTACCAAGTTCGATCCTGACGCGACTGTAACCGGCGAAGAGGCCGCCAAGATGCTGCTTGTGACTCTGGGCTACGATGCGACTAAGGCTAAGCTGGTTGGTACCGGCTGGGGTCAGCGCACTACCGCTCTGGCAGACGAAAACGGCTTGCTAGACGAAGTAACCGATCCGCTGAAGCTGGCATTCAGCCGCGACGGCGCAGCACAGATGATGTTTAATGCAGTTGACGCTTATACGGTGAAGATGACCGACGGCGAGTACTCCAACATGAACATCATCGGCAACTACTATCCCACTATCGGTGAGAAGTACATGGGGCTGAAGAAGGCTGTTGGCACGCTGACCACCATTTCCAAAGAAAGCGGCAAAAATACTTTCAAGATTACTCTTGACCAGTCCGCTGACAACAAGGATGACAGCACCAATGTAGGCACCGAAGACAACAAAAAGTACGACTCCAGCTTCACCGCTGTTGCGAAGGATTACTCCTCGCTGCGCGATCTGGAAGTCAAGGTTCTGTACAAAGCTAAGGACAAGGTTTACGGCGTTTACGCGACCGAAGACAGCGACGTTCTTTCCGGCCTGCTCGGCGCTTTTGAAATCGACAGCAGCAAGCTAAAGTTCGACGGCAGCAAGTACAGCATTTCCACCAAGGCGGTGGTCAAGGAAGACGGCTCCTATAAGATCGGTTATGACACCGATGTAAAGCTGCGCAACTATGTTGATTCCGTCAAGGGTCTTAGCAAGACTTTCACCGCAACGACTCTGTCTGATAATGACAAGATTAGCCAACTGAGCGTTAAGACCAGTTCGATTGCTAAGGTCACCTATGTTGGTAAGGATTATATCAACACCTCCAAGGTATCCGGCGGTACGTTCGACAAGATTGATACGGATTCCTCCAACTATCCGTCCGACTTGAAGAAGGACGATTACGTTGTTGTTTACAACAAGAACAATTTCGCCGATGATAAGCAGCTCGTTGAGAAGCTTGATATCGTTGAAGGCAAGATCACCTCTACCAAGAATGGCATCAAGAATGACGATTACAGCGTTATGATCGACGGCAACTGGTACGAGATGGCTATGGACATCAAGGATGGCCATGCTGGCAATGAAGAGATCGCGCTGAAGGACACCGTGGCGGTTGTTGTAAAGAACGGCTACATCGTTTATGTTGACGACGCCAAAGCCGGAGCTACCGATGTAGCTCTGCTGGTCAAGGCGGCTCAGAAGACTTCTGCGAACGACGATGAAATCGAAGCCCGCCTGATCTTCCCGGATGGCAAGGACGAAGTCGTAATTGCTAAGAGCGAGGGTATCCTTGCTGGCTTTAATAAAACCAGCGAGAAGTTTGATCAGCTCGTTTCTTACAAGAAATCCGGCAGCAAGTATGTGCTGGAAGCGATTAGCAAGTCCAATCTGGCTGGTTACGACCAATTTGCCAAGGAGTCGGCTAACAGCGTTAAGAACGATAAGTTTACTGCGAAGTCCGATTCCGATTCCATCTACTATATCTCCAGCGACGCTACTGTCTATGTTAAGGCCAAGGGTGGCGATGATTATCAGGTTATCACTGGCTCCGCTCTGAAGAATTGGAAGGAATCTGCAAAGTTTGATTCGCAGGCTCTGTCCTCCAAGAGCAACGGTATGCAGTATGCTAAGGTTGTCTTCGCGGATCTGGGCAAGGAGAATATGTCCGGCGGCAAGGATATCACCTACGGCTATGTTGTCGAGTCCTCTCGCTGGATCTCTGAGGATGACACTGATTACACGACCACCAAGGTCTGGAACGGTACTGAGGAACTGACCCTGAAGGTTGAAGACGGCGATGCGTTGACCGAGGGCGATGTGGTAGAGTACTCTAGCAACTCCAATGGCACTCACGATATCGAAAACACTTATACGCTTGGCAGCAGCCTGACGCGTGGTGTTGTGACCGGTTACGATTACAACGCTAAGGATATTGAAGGCACGCTGACTGGCTATGTTGCCACCAAGAACAATGGCGACTGGGTTGCTTCGAGCACGGCGTTTACGCTGAACATCAGCAAGGATGACCACGACTCCGTAGTCCTGTTTGTTGATACGGATAATGCGGATGGTGCTACCGACGGCGAATTCCAGGAAGCTTCTGAGAACAACGACAATCAGAAGCTAGCGAACATTGCTTATGCAGTCGATTCGAATAACAACGTTAAGGTTGTTATCGTTGATACCCAGAATCTGTTCGCTAAGTAAGACAGTACAAAAAATTTGATTACTGCGCAAAAAGGGCCCCCGAGCATACACTCGGGGGCCCTTTTTTGCATATTATCTTACAATATAGAATGTGTTTTACTTATTGTAAGTAACTTCCGGATACATCTTGTTGTTCTCAAGATCGTAGAGGATAGCAGCTACGTCACCGTCGCTGTTCAGTACGATCCGAGCGTTGGTGTAGTAAGCGGTGCCTGCCGTATTCTCTTCAGCAGAGGACGGGACAGACTCAATGCCGCCTTCCATACCCTTGGTATCCTTGTCGTTGACCGCGATGAATACGCAATCCTCATCCAGCGTGTACTGCTGGGTTGCGCTATTCGCGTAGTAGAAGCTGATTTCGCCTTCCTTAGCGCCATCGAAGCCGGTTACTGCAACCGCGTAGCCCGGGTTGTAGCTAATCTGCTCGATGAAGTCGCCGTTAACCGTGTAGGAAATTAATGTGCCAGCAATAGCAGAGCCATTGACAGAGCTGGTGTCTTCATACAGGGTCTTTGCTCCGTCAGCAGTCCAAACATCAAACGCAACCTTCTTCTCACCGTTCTTGTCAGCCTGTGCTGCATCGGAAACAAGGTAAGCATACAGCGTATCCTTGCCGGAGCCAGGTACGTTATTGGACTGAGAAGCGGTCAAGGATGCTACCTTAACATAAGCAATGCCGTTGCTTTCCTTTGTCAGGACAGCGCCGGAGAACACGAGCGGATTAACCGTATCAGACCAGTTCTTAACCTGCTTGCCAGTCAGCACCTTGGTTTCCTTACCAGTCTGAACAAAGATGGTTGCATCATCCATAATAGACATGCCGCCGATCTTCTGCTTGTAATAAACACCGTTGGACGAGCCGCTCATAACGGACGGAGTCACATAGCTCTTGAAGCCAGCCTTGTTGGAAGAGCTAACGATCTTAACGTCATAAGTGCCGTCAGAGAGCTTGCTGTAAGTGACAAGCGAGCTGGCACTCGGAACGCTAGCGTCGTTATACATAACTTCGTCGCTGGAGGGGCTAGCCTTAACGATCTTGTTGCCGTCAACCTTGGAGATCTTAACAACTGCGTTGGTGTTGTCTTGGAAGTACATACGTGCATCCAGAGTGCCGGTATGCTCGCCGGTAACCATATCTACATCGCTGCCATCAGCCTTATTGTCGATAGCGGAGATATAAGCAACACTGGTCGATTCAGCAGCGGTTTCGTCTGCACTGACAACAAAATTGCCCACAACATACAGATCATAGGTGTTGCCTGTGGTAACAGAAACGCCCATATCGAGCGCAATCTTATACCAAGAGTCATTGATCTTTACTTCGTTGGTACGGGTTGCCTGAGCCTTAGCGGTAATCTTGTCAAGCTTAACCAGCGTATCCTTCGTGCTGGCGGTGTTGTCCCCGTCGATGAAGGCTACATATTCATCCTTGGCAATGCCTTCGTAAATATCGTCGTCATCGAACTTGAGTTGACCGACCGTATTGTTTACGTTGACAGCGGTCTTGGTTACAGAAGTAACCTTGCCTACCTTGGAAGGAACATAGGAAACGTAATCGGCCTTGCCGTCGCCATCATTGTCAATCAACTTAACCTGAGCAGCAACACCGTTAGTCGCCTTGGCAGCCTTCGTGGTCTTACCCATCGTTACCAGATCATTCAAAGAAACTGCCGTTGTGTCCTTATTGAACGCATAGGCACTCTGAGTGGTCAGGGTACGATTCAGCTTGTAAGATACGTCATTGAGCTTAACCTTATCGGTAGCCGTGCCATCCGTATCCAGACCGCCGACGTAGCCGGTAGCCAGAACCTTGGTGTCCTCGCCAGCATACAGGCCGTAGACCTTGGACTTATCATTGTCCTTGATCATGATCTTAACATCCTGACCCATCAGATCAGAGTAGTCCTTCTCAACACGGGTGAAGGTCTGACCGGCAACGGTTACCTTATAAGTATCGCGGCCATCTTCCTTTTCAACAGCAGTGACAATGTTGGAATTGGTCTTGCTCTCAACCGTGTCAAGCTTCATCCACTTCTTACCCATGGTCTCGTTCTTGGTAACGGTGACCCACTGGGACGGATTGTTCATCAGTTCGAGACCCTGCGTTTCAACCTTTACATAAGTGGAAGAATCAGCATCCCACTTAACGGTATCGGCATTCAGCGCGTTGTACAGAACCTGTGCAGCATCGTCACGGGTAGCGGCAGCGGTCACAGCGCCGTTAACGCCGTCCAGCAGGCCGTTCTCGTTTGCCAGAGCCAGCGTTTTGTTCTCCCAGCCATGACCTACCAGACCGGCCTTAGTAGCATCGTAACCCAACAGGGTCAGAGCCATCTTCGCGGTCTCGGAAACAGTTACGTTTTCCTTGGGCGCAAACTTGGTTGCGGACTTGCCGGCGATGATGCCCTGCGTCTGGCAGTACTTGATATAGCCAGCAGCGTAGGCGATCGAAGAGTCGCCCAAATCAGTGAACGTGCTGCTGATGGTCTTGTAGCCATCGGCATTATCGTTACCCTGATTGCGGATTGTGTAAATCATCTTGGCCATTTCAGCGCGCAGCACATTTGCCTGCGGCTTAAACGTGCCGTCCGGATAGCCCTTGATTACACCAAGAGCGTTGAGCATGTCTACAGCTTCGGTATTTTTGATATCTGCCGAATCGCTGAAGGACGCAGCACCAGCAAACATGGTGAACGCGCAAGCGAACGCCAGTACCAGCGCCAGAATCTTTTTGAGATTCTTCATAGGTAAGTTACCTCCTTAAAATTTTGGGATGTCTCCCTTTTACGTTGTCTATCGTACCATACCGTTTTCGCCCCGTCAAGCGATTGAATCGCGACGTAACACAGGTGTAATATTGCAGTGACCGGCGGGTCATTATTACCCGCCGGTCACATTTCACAAAAAATTATGCGTTCTCGCTGTTTCGTGTATACAGGATCCGATTTACTGTAGTGCCCTGTTTGACGCGTACCGCAATCGTCTTCTCAGTATCGCCATTCAGTTCATGATTGGTCTCAACGCTGTTTCCTGCAGAATCCAGCGATACAGGCGAGTCGCCAAAATACGCTTCCACACCAGACAGATCGCCAGACTGCACCGTCAGTCGATAATCGCCGTCGCTTTTGATCGTATACGTCAACTGCACCAAACTGTCTGTCTGCGCTGTAAACGAGCCATCGCCATTCCATGCAACCGCCCCTTCCAGCGTCAGTGCGCAATCAGGTGCACCGTCCACATCACAGTCAGCCGCATACGCGGTATCGATGACCATATTAGAGAAAATGTTAAGCGCCGGTTTTATTTCATATGGTTCGATCGCAGAAACCGCTAACAACTTGCCTACAAAGGTATTGTTTTGAACGGTCAGCATCAAATTATCCAGTTGCTTTTCGTTTAATGCACGTAGCTTTTCATAGGTGCCTACCATACGGTCCACATATTGTGTCTTATCCTGTAGCAACTGGACCGCGTTCATCTGACCGACCGGATCGATTATGCTTTCATAAATTTTAAACACGTTTTGCCAAACCATCGCATCGGCTCTGACATAAGCCGCGCCTTTATCCAACGTGTCCAGCGCATCAGAAAACCGACCGGTGCTCGCATAGTACTGTGCCAGAGGAACTGCAATAGAGTTTGACTCTGCCTTTTGCAGATCAGCGGCATATTTATCCGCCACGCCTTCTTCATCACCGCCCGAGAGCAGATAGGAAAGCTTATAGTCGTTCGCTTCAAAGAAGTCGATCGCCGCGCAATTCTTGAGCGTGTCCAGCGTCAGATTTTCACCGTACATCGAGATCTGCGCAAACAGATTCAGGCCAAGCAATATAATAAAGATACTCGCGCCCGCGATCAGCGGCGCGCGGACCGCCGTTCCCTTATCCTTTTCCGGTACCTTTAAACGCAGGCTGTCGCCGCAGTACAGCGTAACAAGCGCCAGCACGGAGAAGAACATCGGCAAGCAACCGCCGACCGACCAGATGACGTCCGTCGTCGCCTGACCAAACATCTGTAGCACACACGCCGCAAGCAGCATCACGATCAACGGCTTTGCTTTACGGCTTTTCACAAAACTCCAAATCGCCGTACCGAGAACCGCCAGATAAGCGAGCAGGCCCAAAACACCTAGATTACAAAGCACCTCAACATAGTGGTTATGCGCGTGCTTAGTCTCATAATAGTAGTCCTGCACGGAAACGACGCCATTTTCAAAGCCGCCCAGACCACGGCCAATAATCGGCGAGGTCGCGAACAGGCGAAGCGCATCCTGTCGGTAAACACCGCGCTGCACAACGTTACCATTCGCGGAAAGGTCCTGAATACGGTCGGCGATGAAGGCGGGCAGCAGCTTGTAGCCCAGCTTCAGGTCGCCGCTCGCCGCGCCGCTGTATGCTGCGGTTTCAATCGTAACTCCCGGCGTACCGCCCGAAAAGGTGACAAATACCAATTCGCTGTTCTCCGGTACGGTGAACGCCACCGGCGCGTCGGAGGTCCCGGTCGCAAGTTCCGTATCGGTATTCTGAATCAAATTGTTCGTGTTCTTATAGGCCACGCGCACGTTTACAGGCGCGGAAGCCTCGACGGCAAGCGTGTATTCACCCGCCCCGAGGTCAGCGGTACGGGTGAAATCAGAGGTTTCACGGAAGGTGTAGGCGCCGGTCACATTAAGGCCCGCAACCAGATAAGCCGCTGCTGCCACGACCAGCACAGCCGCCAAGATCAGCATCAGCTTGCCCTTGCCCTGAAACGCCTCCGTTACGCGGGCGCGAACAAATACCTCCAGCAGACAGAAAACAACGCAGCCCGCGATCAAAACGATCAGCGGCAGCAACGATCCGGACACGGTGTCGCTAAAGCCGCGCGCCGCCACCATGCCGGCAGCCAGCGCCACTACCGCGGTTTGCACCAGCAGCAGAAACAAAGACATGCGGCTCTCCTTGGGGCAGAGCACAAGCATCAACACGCAGGCCAGTGCAAACACACCGAGCGAACCCATTGAAAACGCCAGCAAATAAGAAACCGTATTGACCGTCAACAAAATGCCGCAAAGCACACGCTGCCGGTTGGTATCCGCCGTCAAGGCGAGATAGAGCGACAGCAGGCAGGCCATCGCCATCAGGCCGCCGTAAATGTTCGGGTTGCCGAAGATGGTATGCAGACGCGCATAGAAGGACGCGCCTGTGTCGCCATAGCCGGCGTTCATCACGGTCATCAGTGCACGAAACGGCCGCATCAAAAGGTTGGAAGACGCCGCGTCGATCGACAGGATACCGACCGGAGCGCAAGCCGCTGCCAAAATTGCCGCGACACGCCGGAAAGAAACAGCGGATTCCTTCGCATACAGGGTGATGCCGATATAGAACCCAAATGCCGCCAGCACGCAGGAAAACTCCGCGATTGCGAATTTACCGGAGCGTGCATATAAGGTAGAGATACCGCAAAGCAGCACATAGGCAAATACCGCGAAGCCGACCGGTGTGAACAGCCGCTTGATGCGCTTTTTATCCGCAAAGGCTACCATACATAGGGTGACCGCCAGACTGACGAAGCCCACCACCTTTTCCGTCAAGTAGCTGCCATTCTGCGTGAAGGCGGTGACGAAAAACAGCAACGCCGCCATCAGTACGCAGAGCACCACCCCATTTTTCTTTTTAGCCTGTATCGGCTTCGTTGCCATATCTTGATTACCTCCAGAAAGAATTGATACGTCCTTCATGATAGCACTGCCGCAACGCTTAAGATTTTCTCCTGTGTCAAGCGCCGCTGGCAGTACCATTGTTTCCATGCAGTGCCTTTAGCCGCACTGCGGTTATTGTACCATATTTTATCCAATCGTGCAAAGCCTACTGTGAAGAATGCCCCGCAAGCGCGCTGCCGTATATTTCGATCAACTTGGGGTAAACCGTAGGCAAACCATAGCATTCTACCGAACGCCTTGCGGCTTGTCCCATCGCCGCGCGTTGCTGCACACTGAGCAAAGAACAAACCGCCTGCACAAATGCTTCCTTATTATTATAAGGAAAGAGCCGGCCGTTTTCACCGTCTATGACCAAGTCCTCGTGCCCCTTGATCCGACTGGCCACAACCGGCAGGGCACAGTGCATCGCTTCCATGAGATTAAAAGGCAGCCCTTCTATTCTGCTTGCGGAAACAGCGAGATCGGCAGCGTGATAGCACATTTCCACATCGGACATAAACCCCGGACATACAACCCGCCCGCTCACGCCCAGTTCTGCGGCAAGCGAAACGCAGGCTTCCAGCAGTTCCCCCCGGCCCGGCAGCAGCAAACCGACGTTCTCCGGCAAGGAAGGCAGCGCCTCGATCAGCATCCGTTGATTTTTTCGCCCGGAAAACTCAGCGGGATATACCAATATCACTTGTTCCGCGGAAAAACCGAACGCCTTGCGAGCCGCGCTTCGCTGCTCTGCGTTCGCTGGCGCGAATCGGGAAAAATCCACCCCCATGCCGGGTGTTTGCACGATCGCTTTGCCTAAATGGTATTGCCTTGCGATCCTTTCATCCTGCCGGTTCATGGTCAGCACATAGTCGGTCACAGGCGCGCACAGCCGCTCAGCGCCCAAAAGCAGCCAGCGCTTCGCGCCAGCTGTCTCCGCGTCGAACAGATAGCCGTGCGAGGTATTCATCATTACGGTATCGCTCTTGCCCGCGCGGCGCAATGCCAAGCGGGTAAAAAACGCGGCAAGAGCGGTGTGTGTGCTGACCAGTGCATACCCCTCTTCTCGCATCAATCGCGCCAATATACCGGCAGCGCGAAAATTAGCGGGTGCGGTCATCTTTTTTTCAAACGGCAGCTCGATCAATCGACTGACGCCAGCCAGCGTTTTTTTTTCGCCCCCCGCCGCAGCGTGAACCTCATAGCCCTGCTCAGCAAACCAGCGCATATAGGGCTGGTGGAAGGTGGCTAAATGTCCAAAAGTGGAAGCCGTATACAATACTTTTTTTTTCACAGAAACCGAACGACCTCCTTTTTTTGCACTTTATCGCTTTAATTTCATATGTAAGTATCTTATCGCATCGTTTCTCCTGTGTCAAGGCAGGGTTTCCCCAATTTGCTATGGCTGTTTTCGACAGATTATGTTATACTGGGTATCGAATACAAAAAGCCTTTCAGGGGGAGGATTCGCCTTGGTTAAAGAAAATCAAACGCTGCTTAACCGCTTAAACGGCGTTACTGACGGCTTAATGCTCATTTTGTCCATGATGCTCGCTTACTTTATCCGTTTCTATTTTTTCCATGGCGAGCCGGGACATCTGGGGCTATCCTTTTATGTTTGCGCCATTTTGATAGCTCTGCCACTATTTTTGCTGTTATATGGCTTGTTCGGCCTTTATGAATCATTCCGCTCCAAAAACTTTATTTCAGAGTTCAGTCTGCTGCTGCGCGCGAACTTTCTTGGCGCGGGTGTGCTGATGGCCGCCTTCTTTATTTTAAATAAAATGCATCCTTCCCGTTGGGTGCTGATCGTGTTCTTTGTCATCAGCACGATTTCGGTCACCGCTAAGCGCTGGCTCATGCGCCGCATGCTGCGGTTTTACCGAAAAAAGGGGTATAACTTAAAGCATGTATTGCTGGTCGGTTCGGGCGAACTGGCGCAGGGGTATCTGGACGCACTCGCGCAGAACCGCGATCTAGGCTTTGAAGTAAACGGTTATATCGCCCGGCACGACAAGCTTTCCGGTCTCCCTTACCGAGGGGGATACGAAGCCCTCCCTTCCACTCTGACCCGCCTGAAGCCGGACGAAGTCGTTGTTGCGCTCGAGGCGGACGACTATCCTTATTTGGCAAAAATCATCGCTTCGTGCGAAAAAGACGGCGTCAAGGTGTCGCTGATCCCATTTTACACGAAATTTATGCCTGCGCATCCGGTGATCGACGAGATCGGCGGCGTTTCGCTCGTCAACCTGCGCCACATTCCGCTTGATAATATCGGCAATGCGTTTTTGAAGCGTACGGTCGATATCGTTGGTTCACTGGTCCTCATCGTTTTAACGTCGCCGCTTATGCTGATCGCTGCAATCGGCGTCAAGCTGACCTCGCCCGGGCCGATTATTTTTAAGCAGGAACGCGTGGGCCGCGGCAAAGAACCGTTTCAAATGTATAAGTTTCGTTCCATGCGCGTCAACGCGAAGCAGACGACCGGCTGGAGCCGTGATGTTGATCCCCGCAAGACCAAGTTCGGCGCTTTTCTGCGCAAATTTTCCATTGACGAGTTACCGCAGTTTTTCAACGTGCTAAAAGGCGATATGAGCCTCATCGGTCCACGGCCCGAGCTGCCCTATTTCGTCAATCAGTTTAAAGAAAGCGTGCCGCTTTATATGGTCAAGCATCAGGTACGCCCCGGTATTACCGGCTGGGCACAGGTGAACGGCTACCGTGGCGACACTTCGATCCAAGCGCGCATTGAGCATGATATTTATTACATCGAAAATTGGTCGTTGCTGTTTGATGTAAAGATCCTGCTTATGACACTGTCTCGTGTGGTCAATTCAGAAAAATTGTAAAAAAATTGCCCCCCAGAAAGGAGAGCACGCATGATCCGCAATATCATATTTGATGTAGGGCAGGTTTTGCTGCGTTTCGAGCCCCTCAAATGGCTGCATACGCTGTTTGAACCGGAACGCGCGGAAGCACTTTATCCAATCATTTTTGCTGGTCCCGAATGGCCGATGCTGGATTCGGGCGCGCTTACGGACGAAGAAGCACTTGCCCGCTTCACCGCGGCGCATCCCGAACTTGCCAGCGATATTGCTCTTGCCTTTGGCCGCTGGCCCGAATGCCTGTCCCTGATCGAGGAGACCGCCGCCCTTGTCCCCGCGCTCCGCGCGCGCGGCTATCATACCTATGTGCTCAGCAATTTCAGCCCTCGCTTCTGGCAGATCGCCCCGCAATATCCCGTATTCGAGCTGATGGATGGCATATTAGTCTCCTCTAACGAGCATCTTGCCAAACCCGACCCCAAAATCTACGCACGGCTCTGCGAAAAGTTTGATTTAGTTCCCGAGGAATGCTTCTTTATCGACGACATGCCGGAAAACGTAAAGGCGGCGAAGGAGTACGGGATGGAGGCAATAATGTTCCAAGGCTCTCCGGAACAACTGAAATAGCACAAAATTTTTAACCAGTAATATACTTGCTATGCAAGTATTTTCGAGCTGGTTTTTCTATACCATAATAAAACACAAAAGCTATTAAAACATTAATTGCAAGCGCGCCCCCCAAGTTTATCCAGTTAGTGTGTTTCTGAAAATTTTGGGAAAGTCCATTTACAATCGGAAATGTAAAAATTTGTGCCATGTAAAATGAAATTAGAGCTTTATTTAATAAGGTGACAAATCGACTTTTCAAGATTATATCTAGCGAACATGGACCGCAAGAGTCCGCCCAAAATAAGGATAGTGCAAATATTGGTATGGATATAATGTTATATAGTGGATAATCATTTGTAAAGATTGAAATTTTATTTAACAACGTGACCCCTACAATGTAAGTCAAGGCAAGCATAAATAGTTTAATTCCAAAATTACCTCTAGAGCTACCACCATATGTTGCTGCGATTATCATACCTATGCTAAATTCTACAAGTCGCATAAACGGTGACGAAAAAATCGATCCTAATCCCAACCCAGATACAATAAATGGGAATAAAATCGAACCGCCTATTAGTAGGCATATAATTGAGCTTAAGTATTTACGAAGTCGCTTAATTGTTTCTTGTAAAAAAGGGAATACTATGAAACAAAATAGTAGGCAGGATAAAAACCACGTTCCTCCATTATGAAGCATGGGGAAAAGAGAGTCGAAAAAAGATTGGAGCAATATCAATTCGATTGGAGCAAGCATGAGATTTTCAAATAGTGTATTCCAATTAAAAAACACTAAGTAAAGTAAATAGACGGCCAAATAGAGCGGATAAAAAGAAAATATCCTATTTTTATAAAATAACACAGAAGTCCCTTGCTCTGTAAAATCAGTTTTGCTGTAAAGTCGAAACAAAACAAATCCGCTAACCATGAAGAAGCCTGTCATTGCTGTTGCGCCTTTACTAATAAAGGAAGTTAGAATGAAGTAGTGGACATGCAAGTGGATATGACAGTTAAATAAAAAAACCAAAAATGCACAAGCAATATTAATTCCTGCAATGCGATATAATTTGTCTTTATTCATTTTTTAAACCCACTAAAATGCATTAATTGCATCTACCACATAGCTTATCTCTTCGTCGGTCATGCCGATATAAAGTGGCAACGATAAGACAGTTTCAGCCAAATGCTCCGCTACAGGATATGCCCCCTTATGCAACCCCAAATCAGAAAGTGCCCTTTGTAAATGCATGGGAATAGGATAATGGATCATTGTTTCAATCCCTCTATCTTTCAAATGCATTTGCAAGCGATTACGTTCATTGCAACGGATAACGAATAAATGCCAAACATGATTACGTGCTTCCCCTATTTGAGGAAGAAAAATTTTTTCGTTATTAATTGCTTGCAAATATTTATTGGTGATTGCTTGCCGTTCCAATATCCATTCATCCAAACATTGCAGCTTTATTCGTAAAAAGGCTGCTTGCAATTCATCTAATCTTGAATTTATTCCTGCGTATCTGTGTATATACTTTTTACTCGACCCATAGCATCCCAATGCTCTAATTTTTGTCGCAATATCCTGATTTGAAGTAGTTATAGCTCCCGCATCGCCCAAGGCACCAAGATTTTTCCCTGGATAAAAGCTAAAAGCTCCTACGTCACCAAATGAGCCTACCTTTTTCCCTTTGTATATTGCTCCATGCGCCTGTGCACAGTCCTCTACGATAAACAAATTGTTTTTTTTTGCAATTTCGCATATTTTATCCATATCACATGCTTGTCCATATAAATGCACCGGGATGATTGCGTGCGTGTGACTAGTAATACAACTTTCTATGAAGCGCGGATTCATTGTATAGGTTTCTGGGCTAACTTCGCAAAACACAGGTTTTGCGCCTGCATATTTTACAGCTAGAGCTGTTGCAATAAATGTATGCGATGGAACAATCACCTCATCGCCAGGACCAATACCCAACGCCCTTAACCCCAGATAAAGAGCATCCATACCATTTCCAACGCCGATTCCATACGCTGTAGTGCAGTAATCGGCAAATTCTTGTTCAAATTTTTTATATTCTTCACCCTGAATGAACCATCCTTTGTCATAGCATGATTCAAATGCTCCCATTATCTTTTGTTTGATCGTAGCATGCATACGCTCGAATGTAGCAAATGGAATTTTCATCATTCTCCTCCTTTGTCATCAAAATAGGCAACAGCTTCCTTTTCATATATTTTGTAATCTCGAATATAATCCGACTCGCTGTAATGTTCGCTCGCTAATACCATCAGCACCGTTCCTTCAGAAAAATCAAACATTTCTCTCCACACCATATGTCCTATATAAAGGCCTTCTGCAGAATCGCCTAATTGGATCACTTGTTCTTCGAAAGGTGTTTGCACTCTAACCTTTACGCTACCGCTTAGACAGATCAATACTTGTTCAAGCGATCGATGCGAATGGAAACCTCGAGTTACACCATTGGGGACACAGGTTATGTAATATACGCGGCGAATGGAAAATGGAATATCCAACTCACCTTCAACAGGGGTAAGATGCCCGACGTCATTACCTATTTTTTTAAAGCGGATCATTTTGATATTCATTATTAGTCACCCCTTCCCAAAATGCTTGGGTGTCTTATTGATTTAAATGCATACTTGTTCATCAAAAATTTTTATTTCACTTAGGTAAGGGTGGACTTCTTGAAAATGAGCTTTCGTTGTCGTTAATTCCAATTCATTTCCACCACTGATAAAAGGATGTTGCCCTGTTACTATATATCCCAAACGTTTAGACCGCTTGATGCTAGCCACATTGTCTTCGTGAATTCTTGCTATAATTCTCTCAAGATTCAATTTTTGAAACCCAATATATACAGCCATCAATTCACTATAGAATCCAAGGGACTTCCCACGAGCTTGATCATCTCCAATGATTGTTTTCCCAATCTCCGCTTGTCCTTCAGAGAAATTGTACAACGATGCAGACCCTATCATGCGATTAAAATTTTCGGTCTCATCAACCGCGAAAGTAACGATGTCCTCATCTTTTTGATTTTTTCTGTACCATTCATCTTGCATCTCTCGCGTAATTTCCCCCACAGGAGTTAAATATCTAGATAATGCTTCGTTGTTTCGCCATATACGAAACAACTCTATATCTTCATAATGTACGGGGCGAATTCTACAATTTTTATACTCTGCGCAAAAACTATGTTTCATGATTTTTACTCCTTAAATCTTTCCTCTTGTGCATTAAATTTCATTCTGTATTTAAAAATAGAGCTGCATATTTCCTATTACCATACTAAAAGCCGCAGCAAGATAATATAGAACCAAAAATAAAAGTCCCCCTATTATAAGTAAGTTTGAAAACAAAGATAAAACTATTGTAAACGCTGCAGTAATCCCCATATCATAAGAAAACAATAATACGCTGCTCTCCCCAAGAATAGAGGCAAACCATCCTCCAAAACAACTCAGGATTAATCCTACAATTAGTGGAATCCACTGTTTTCCTTTCGCTTTATAATAAATATCAGGTATGTGTTTATAGACCTCAATATCAAAATTATGAATCAGGTAAAGAAACAAGCCTTTTATGCCATGTCCTTTGTATTTGGTTTGCCAATCAATCCATGCTGAATCCAAATGATGTTTATGTCGCACCTGCTCTCTTATCTCTGGGGTCACCTGATTTAAGTACGGCTGAATTTCTCTACAATAGGTTTTCTGTAAATCCTGTAAATATCGTTTATAGCTTTGACTATTCCCAGTTGAATTGCCATGACTAATACCACCGCTTCTATGTCGTATAGACACAAAATCACAATACATTATCGGAACATGTTTTCTTGCCAGCTTCAAGTGTAAGGACCAGTCTTCAATTAAATCATAGCTTTCATCAAAATATCCATATTTTTCGAAAAATGTGTGTGAAAAAAAGGTGCTCACAGATGGAAGGTATGGATGCTGCACCAATTCATTATATAATGCATTACTAGTTTGTTGATGCAGCAATATATCCCGGATATGAGGTTGCACAAAATAGTAAAGTATATGTTTCATTTTTTCATCATACATAGCTGTCTGCGTCATTAAAATATCGGCTTCAGACTTGGATGACAATTTTTTAACACATCTGGAAATTACGTCTTCGTGATCTATCATATCGTCCGCAGAGACGCTTATAAAGTACTCTCCTCGTGCCATTCTGGAGACAATATTTAAATGTTTAACAGTTCCTACATTCTTTTCATTGCGATTAATTTTCCAAGATATTATTTGTGGTGTACAATGTCGCTCAACATATGTTCGTATTCTTTCCTCCGGAAAGTCGGCAGAGCCATCATCAGAAATAATCAGTTCTATGTTTTCATAATCCTGTGCGAATACAGAATCTAACGTTTGATAAATATATTTAAAATTTTTATAACATAATACGACAATAGTTACCAGTGACGTCATTTTTACCCTCACCTTCATCGTAAGCAGGTTTTGATTTTAGCGCGCATAGATAATAAGGAAAGTACTGCATTAGCTACTATTTTTATAATCACTAATATCGCTAAAAGCAAAATAGCTGCTGCCAGCCATTTCCCTTGTTGATCCCACTGACACGACTGTATCGGTGCTTTGTACAACACACCAAGCACACATAGAGCCAAGCACTCCTGTTTTATATGAAAGCGTGAATGGTGCGTAATCGCAGACATTAACTTTATATATAATAAGGTTGGGGCCATTTTAATTCTAAAAATCAATTTATGTTTGAAGCTAGCTGTTGACCAGAAGAATTCAAGCTCCCGGCGCATTTTTATCGCCTTAGCGCTATATTTACACCTAAGAACCTGATTATATGTTCCATGCTTTTTAAGATAAGGTATCTCTTTTTCTAATATTTGCGCGCATTCCAAATAGTGCCTTGCACGTAGATGGTTCACCGCAAATTCGTTTGTGCTTTGATTTGAAATTCCCCCGTAACGATAACGAATTGTTATTTCATTTGAAAAAGTGATGTGATAACCCGATCGAACAATATGTATCCAAAATGGCCAGTCTTCTGTATACACAAAATTTTCGTCATAGCCTCCCATTTTTTGAAAAAAAGATTTTGTCATAAAGACACAGGGTGCAAAAATCGGACACCACGGACGCGTAATCATATATGTGTATAACTCTTGTGTAGTCATATCTGAAATTAGGGTAAAATCATAGTCTGTAGGATATATGTCCTGTGTTGGTTTGCCTTCATTTGTTATTGCTTTTGCGCGCGCGCAAATAATAGGCTTTTCCGGATCAACCAACAATCTTTGCATTTTGGATAACGTGTCATTACTATAGAAAGCGTCATCAGCAGCAATTGTTTTAATATATACCCCTGACATATGCGCAATGCATTTATTGCAATTTTTTACGATTCCAATATTTTCAGAATTAGAGAATACTTCAACTCGCACGAGATTTGACCGGGAATTCGTTTTAATATATGTTTCTATTTTCTTTATATCAAAATCATAGCTATGGTCATCGGCAATAATTAATTCAATTGCGGGATAATTTTGCCTCAATATTGAATCGATACAATCAAAAATATATTCTTTTTGGTTGTAGGAAATAATACCAACCGAAAATAATGGCTTGTTCATTTAACACTCCTGCAAAAAATTAATTTTTTTATGGTCCTTTTCACGATTCGTTTTAGTACGAATCGCCACTCTGACCATTTTGGTAGCTTTCCGCAAAGATATCTGTACTGATAATTAACAGCTCTCATCGTACGTTTTGATAGTTGCTTGGAATACGGAAATATTTCCTTGTGGTAACATAAAATCATATCCGGTCGCAGTAGGGAAGACTCAAATGCAGATCCTCCCTTACTGCTAATTCCTGAAAGGGCATAGCGCATTATAGGTGCTTCGTAGCATGGTATTCGCTTTCCAGTTCGCGCAACTCGCAGCCAAGTTGGCCAATCTTCCAAGTAATAGTAGCTTTCATCAAAACCGCCATCACAAAAAAAAGTTCGTTTATATAACATTCCTACTGCACTGAGAATATTTGAATACGCTAATACTTCAAACAAGTTTGGCGACAAATTAATTGTTTTTATACGACTTTTAGACGGAAACATGTACAGATTATGTTTATGTTCAGCATCAGTTACAATACAAGGTGATGTAACAATGTCCTCATCGAATAGAATAGCAAAGTCCCGGAGCGTTCTTAATGATTTTGAGGAAACAAAGCGATCCCCATCTGCAATAAACTTGATATACTCACCATGTGCCAATGAAGCCGTTATATTATTATGACGCGGTATGCCAACGTTATTAGCATTTTTTCGGACAACAACAGATTGAATGTTACCACGACGATTCTGTTCTATAAACTTTTGAATTCTTTCTTGCTCAAATGTCTCTGACGCATCATCTGATATTATTAGCTCAATATTGGGATAATCCTGCCCTAAGACAGATAATAATGTCTGTTTATACTGACTACTCTCACCGTAACTCAGTATAATCACCGTAATCAATTCCATTTTTCACTACTCAAAAGCTGTATGTGTAAGACTCCAGTGCTCATAGGCATCACATACCGCTGCACACTTTCCTTGCATTGCAACTTCTCCATGGTTTAACCATACTGCATAATCACATATCTCACGGACTTGCTCTATCGAATGTGAGACAAATAGCATGGTTGTCCCATCACTACGTAATTCATGCATTTTTTCTTCACACTTTCTTTGAAACGCCGCATCTCCAACCCCCAGCACCTCATCAACAATTAAAATATCGGGGTGGACAAGTGTTGCAACAGAAAATCCTAATCTTGCACTCATACCTGATGAAAAGTTTTTAATTGGCACATCCATAAAGTCATGCAATTCTGAAAAATCAACTATCTCATTATATTTTGATTTAACAAATTCTTTTTGAAATCCCATGACGGCACCATTAAGAAACACATTTTCACGCGCAGTTAAATCTGGATCAAAGCCAGCACCTAGTTCGATAAGAGGTGCTACCGTCCCGTTTACTTCCACTGATCCTACACTAGGCGGATATATTCCTGAAATCACTTTTAGCAGCGTTGATTTTCCCGATCCGTTTGCGCCTAAAACTCCAACCGCGCTGCCTTTTTCAACCGAAAATGTTACATTTCTCAATGCATAAAATTCATTAAACATTAGTTTACCACGTAAAAGTTTTATCACATATTCTTTTAGACTTTCAATTTTTTCGCTCGAAAGGTTGAATTGCATTGACATGTTTTTAACTTCAATAATTTTCATTTTCATTCCTTAAATATATAGTAAGAAATTCTTCTGGTATTTTTTAAAAACGATACCTCCAATCAGTAAAGCGCCAACAGCAAACGCAATGCAAATCAAATTATCTTGCACGGACGGCAATGTTCCCCACAGCACTACTTTTCGGAAGTATGTCGCAATATGATAAAGTGGATTATAATTTACAATGGCAAATGCTTCAGGCGGTAATACTTCGACTGGATAAAAAATTGGAGTCATATACATTAAAGCTTGTACAAATACGCTATAGAGATGAATCATATCACGAAAGTACGTCGCAAGTACCGACATAAAAAGTCCAATTCCATAACTCAAAAGAAAGAGATAAATTAGCGGGATTGGAAAAAGCAAAACTGTCGTATGCCACGTCACTTGCGATACCAATAGCATAATTATAATCGCTACTAGTGACCAAAGCAGATTAACACAACTAGAGCAAACTTTCGAAAGCGGCAAAATATACTTAGGCATATATACCTTCTTTATTAAGCCCGCACTTTGCTGTATCGAATGCATAGCCATAGTTGTTGCTTCAGAAAAAAAGTTGAAAAGAACCTGTCCACAGAGAAGATATAATGGAAAATTTTCAATATCATAGCGAAATACTTGTGAAAAAACAATAGAGACAACGACCATCATCAATAAAGGATTTAAAAGACTCCATAAATATCCTAAATATGATCGTTTATACTTTACTTTTAAGTCCCGATTAACCAATTGTTGTAAAAGCCATCGATATCGATACACTTTCTGAATAGCTGCTTTTATCATGCTTTTCTCACCGTTTTTTTCATATAGCTCATGTATGTTTCATAGCTCTTCTGATATGATCCATCCAAAATGTTTTTCCACCATTTTGAATTATTTAAATACCATGATATTGTCTTTTGTATTCCTTGTTCAAACTTTGTAGTAGGTAACCACCCCAGCTGATCATGAATAAACGTAGGATCAATTGCATAGCGCAAATCATGTCCCTTGCGGTCCTTAACATAGGTTATAAGAGTCTCCGGTTTCCCCAGAATAGATAGTATTATCTTAACTATATCAATATTTCTCATTTCATTATGACCGCCAATGTTATACACCTGTCCAATTTCACCATTTTGCAAAATTAAATCAATGGCAATACAGTGATCTTCAACATATAGCCAATCTCTAATATTTTCCCCGTTTCCGTATACCGGAAGTTCTTTCTCAGCCACTGCATTAGTAATCATTAACGGAATTAATTTTTCAGGAAATTGATATGGTCCATAATTATTAGAACACCGACTAATGGTAATCGGTAATCCATAAGTTCTTTGGTATGCACCACACAGCAAATCAGCTGCCGCCTTAGATGCTGCATAAGGGCTGGAGGCATGTAAGGACGAGGTCTCTGTAAAAAATAAATTAGGATTATCTAGCGGCAAATCTCCATAGACTTCATCTGTGGAAACTTGATGATACCTTTTTATTCCGTAATTTCGGCACGCATCTAATAAAACTTGAGTACCCATAACATTTGTTTGCAAAAATATTTGTGGATTTTCTATAGATCGATCAACATGGCTTTCAGCAGCAAAATTAACTACTATATCCAAGCTTTCTTTCTCAAAAACCTGATATATAAGCTCCCGATCTGAAATATCTGCTTTAATAAATTTAAACCGCGTGTTATCTATCACTGTTGCCAATGTCTCAATATTCCCTGCATATGTTAATGCATCTATACACAATATACTGTGTTCTGGATGATTATGTAGCATATGCTGAACAAAATTTCCACCAATAAAGCCAGCGCCCCCTGTCACAAGTATCTTCATATTCTCATCTTCCCTTCTGCAACTGTTTTTAAATATTTTCCATACTCCGCTTTCCCAAAAACGTTTGCCGAAGCAAGTAGTTCTTCTTTTCCGATCCATCCATTGCGATACGCTATCTCTTCCGGTGCAGAAATCATAATTCCTTGCCGCTGCTCAACCATTCTTACAAATTCTGCGGCATCGACCAACGTATCCATTGTACCGGTATCAAGCCAAGCGTATCCTCTGCCAAGTATCTGAACATTTAGAGAACCTTGCTCAAGATACATTCTGTTTAAATCTGTGATTTCCAGTTCTCCACGCTCAGAGGGTCTAACTTGCTTTGCTAACGTAACGACGCGTTTATCATAGAAGTATAATCCTGTTACAGCATAGTTGGACTTAGGAGCCGACGGTTTTTCTTCGATAGATACTGCACAACCATCTTTATCAAATTCTACAATGCCAAAGCGCTCAGGATCATTGACATAGTAGCCAAATATTGTGGCTTTTCCATTTAGCGCGTCAGCGACACTCGCCTTAAGTCGTTCACTTAACCCCGCGCCGTAAAATATGTTATCACCCAACACCATTGCGCAAGGTTCATTCTCAATAAACTCCTCACCAAGAATAAACGCCTGCGCCAAACCATCCGGCGAGGGCTGCACCTTATAAGAGAGGTGGATCCCGTAGCGGCTGCCATCACCAAGAAGGCGCTCGAAGTTGGGCAAATCATGCGGCGTTGAGATGATGAGAATATCCCGTATCCCCGCCAGCATCAGCGTGGATAACGGATAATACACCATCGGCTTGTCATAGATCGGCAGCAGCTGCTTGCTTGTCACCATTGTCAGCGGATACAAGCGCGTTCCGCTTCCACCTGCTAGTACGATACCCTTCATCTCGTCGCCCCTTGTAATTTAATTTATATATTTATTTACATAATCCTACAAAGCAACGCATGCTTCTTTTGCAGAGAATTTTCCACTCATACGCATACAGTATAGCACGAAACATTTTTATTTTCCAGCCTTTAACCAGATTTTCTATTGTGAAATATATTTAATTTTTACCTAAAATCAGAATTTTAGTATGTGGAAACTTGGTAGTCGGCCCTATAAACCAGCGTGTACGAAAAGGAAATCACACTGTAAATAATCGTATATAATTATTTACCGCAAGTAAATACTCCCCCGCAGTCCGACTCAAACGAGTGGGGCTACAGGGGAGCTTTTTATAGATGAAACCGTCTTGCCAATTCCGCTTTGATTGTCTGCCACTGGAATAGAAACAGGGCGGCGAGCAGTACAATGCTGAGACCGGCACAGAGGAAGGAGGGCAGGCGGATATTCACCTTGCCGCATGCGACCAGAATAAACGGCACCAGCCCCAGCGCGCAGGCGGCGCTGAAGCCGCCCGCAAAGGTGCGCACCGGCAGCCGCAGCGCAGTCGCGAGCACCAGCATGGTCAAAAGCGCCGCCATACACACACAGGGCAATACAAAATCGATCGACCAGCCGCGCCACCCTGTCCATAGGTCCCAAAGGATGGACAGGCCCGGGATCAAAAACATTTGCCACATGATGTTTTGCATAATATCGCGCCGGTACTGCACCCCGATGGCCGCGGCGACCCATACGCAGGCAGCGCCGACCGCGACAAACGCGCTCCACCAGACCCGCGTTGAAACCGCCATATTGACCAATACTGAAATGGCGCTCACGACAATGGCGATCAGCGCCAGCACGCGCAACACAAAGTTGCCGGAAAGGCGGCGACGCGGCAAATCGGGAAAAATCTCGGTATCCGGCTCGGGCTCGCCGGCAAGCTGTCCGCCGCACAGCGGGCAGCAGGTCTTGTGGCCCGCCACATTCACTTTGCAGTAGGGACAGTGCTGCATTACGGTTCCTCCTCATTGTACTCGTTGCTGCGTATTTCGACCTCGATCCCCATTTCAGTTAGGCGCGTAAAAAAGCGGCGCTGTACATCCGTGGCCTCTTTGACCGATGTAAACCCAAAATGCAGGCTGCTGTCAAACGTGCAAGTGCATAGCTCAAGCGCTCCCGTCGACATAAACACGCCGAAGCCGCGCACGTAGGGATGGAGTTCCTCCGGCAGCTTGAATTTGCCGACGTTGGACAGCGCGGCCGTCTCGCCCATATCGGCGATATAGCCCGAAAACCGCAGCACAGGGTTTTTAAGCGCCAACGGAATGGGCCGCAGCAGCGGGTTGTGTTCGAGCGAAGCCAGCTTGTTCAGCCGCGCCGCCAGCTTTTCCGGCGTCAGCTCGCTTTTAAAGGCCGCCGCCGTCTCCGTGAGGATATCCTCTAATTCTCCGCTGCGCTCTCCAAAATGGTAGCCCACACGGATGGTACTGAAGAAATTGCGCGTGGTATCGCTCGGAAAAAAGCCGCGCAGATCGACCGGCACCGTCAAAACGACCGGTCTTTTGCGATGCCGCACATACATCTCCTCGTGGATCGCTTCAAACAGCACGGCGGTCAAAAATACGGTCAGCGTCGCCCCATAGCGGTGCGCCGCGTCGAGCACCTGACGGACATCCGCCACGCCCTCCAGAATCGTTAAACCGCCGTCCGGGCGCTTGGGACCGCGCAGCCGGTAGGCCCGACCCGCTCCGCTCGATTGCTCGCCGCTGCGCATTTTGTAATATTTCTGGAAGCTGTCGGCCCATTTCTGGGAAACCGGCGCTTGCAGCTGCACCTGTGTGCCCGCTTCCGGATGACAAAGCGCCAAATAGGCCGTCATGAGCGCTTCAAAAAAGGCGATCGCGCCCGCGCCGTCGGCCAGCACGTGGAACATATCAAGGTTTATCTTGCTTCGCCAATAGCTCACCTCTAAAAGGAGCGAGCCGCTCCCCTCGTACAGCGGCGCGCAAGGCGGCGCATGCTCGGGCATGACCAGCGGCCGCTGGGCGGTCTGCTCTAAATAGTACCAAAAAACGCCCCGGCGCATGACCATCAGCATGTGGGGAAAACGGGTCAGCGTATCATCCAGCGCCTGCTGCAGCAGGCCGGGGTCGACCGGTTCGCGCAGCTCGCAGGACAGACGAAACACGCCCGAATCCGCCCCGTGCGAGGTAGGCGGGAATATCTTGGCCGCATTGTCCAGCCGACTCCAGCTTAAGGTTTTTTTATTCGTTTTTGCATTCGGTACACGTTTTTGCTTTCTTTTTGCTTTGTCTCTCGGCATGAAGCAGCCTCTCCATTCAGGAAATGATCGATCATATCGTAGGTGTGCCGTACCGCGGAGTAGCGGGGCGGCAAGGAAAAATAACCGTGCAACGTATCGGGCATGCGGTAAAGCATGACCTCGTTTCCTGCGCGCCGAAGCGCATAGGCATACGCTTCGCCTTCGTCGCGCAGCGGGTCAAATTCAGCGGTAACAACCAGCGTGCGCGGCTGACGCGATAGATCCTTTGCCAGCAGAGGCGCAAAATAGGGATCGTTCATGCATTCCGGCTCGTCCCCCGCGTAAAGCGCCATGTAGTCCCGCACGCGTTTTGCCGTGAGCAGATAATCGTACCCGTTTTCCCGTACGGATTCAAAGCGGGAATCCGGTGAATGATCGTTATAGGTAGCGGGGTAGATCAGAATTTGCCGGGCAATTTCAAATTCTCCCCTATCGCGCGCCATCAGCGAGACCGCCGCCGCCAGATTCCCGCCCGCCGAATCGCCGATAAGCGTGATCTCGCGGCAATCCACACCGAATAGATCCGGATTTTGATAGACCGCCCGCGCGGCCGCGTAGCAATCCTCCAGCCCTTCGGGGAAGGCATGCTCGGGCGCCAAGCTGTATTCGACCGAAGCGACGCGGCAACCCGTCCGCTTGGCCAAATTACGGCACACGGTGTTGTAGGTATCCACATTTTCCAGCACCCAGCCGCCGCCGTGGAAAAAGAGCAGCAACCGGTTATCTGTCTGCACCTTGGGCGTGTAGATGCGCACGCGCACCTCGTGCCCGTCCCGCTCGATCTTTTTGTCCCATAGCTGGTACAGCGGCGAAAGCGGCGCGCTCAATCCGCGAAGCACCCGCTCGACCTTATAGGTTTTGCTCAGGTCGATTGAAGCCGGATAGGACAGCGCCCGCAAAGCGGTGCGCATTGCCTTGTTAATGGCCATATTATTTGTGCTCCGTTCTTTTTTAGTGTTCTTAGTATACCACGGCGGCAGGTATTTGAACGGGCTTTTTCTATTCCTAAGCGCCGTTGGCGGCCTTACTAATTTAATCCGGATATAATAGCCGCTTTACGGCTATTATACCACAGCGGCAAGCAATTCCGAAGAGTTAAAACGCACCTAAGAGCCGCTGATGGTATAATTAATTTAATCAAAAGTATAATAGGCGCTTTGCGGCTATTATACCACAGCGGCAAGCAATTCCGAAGAGTTAAAACGCACCTAAGCGCCGCTGATGGTATAATTAATTTAATCAAAGTATAATAGGCGCTTTACGGCTATTATACCACGAATACCCGTTTCACGCCATAGCGTCTACCGCTTCACGGAAATTTTACGTTTTCTTGCCTTTCTTCTCTTGACGACGGCGCAATTTTTTCCGATAATGGAAGCAGTGAGCGGAATACTACTCATGATATCATACAGAGGAGAATTATTATATATGAATGGATTGTTAGAAGAGCTGCGCGCAAAAAAGGGTTTTATGTGCGACATGGACGGCGTCATCTATCACGGCAACCGGCTGCTGGACGGCGTGACCGATTTTGTCGATTGGCTGCAGCGGGAAAACAAAAGTTTTCTGTTTCTGACCAACTCTTCCGAGCGCTCGCCGCGCGAATTGCAGCAAAAGCTTGCCCGCATGGGATTGGAGATCGGCGAGGAGCATTTTTACACCTCGGCGCTTGCTACGGCGAAATTCGTGGCCAGCCAAAAGCCGGGCGCATCGGCTTATATCATCGGCGCGCCCGGGCTGGTCGGCGCGCTGTATGAAGCCGGCATCGTCATGAACGATGTCGATCCCGATTACGTCATCTGCGGCGAGACCTCGAACTATAACTACCAGACGATTCTCAAGGCGGTCAGCTTGGTAAACGGCGGCGCTCGCCTGATCGCAACCAACTCAGACCTGACCGGCCCCTCGGAGGACGGGATCATCCCCGCCTGCCGCGCGCTCGTATCACCGATCGAGCTGGCGACCGGCAAGCCCGCCTACTTCGTCGGCAAGCCCAATCCGCTGATGATGCGTACAGGCCTTCGCCTGTTGGGCGTGCATTCGCACGAGGCCGCCATGGTGGGCGACCGTATGGATACCGACATCGTCGCAGGTATGGAGACCGGCCTTGATACCGTTCTGGTGCTTTCGGGCTGCACCACGCGCGCGGAAGTTGAAAATTATGCCTATCGCCCGCACCATATCTTGAACGGCGTGGGCGACATCCCGCCCGAAGCGTAAGCATTCTACCCAACCAGCATCCATGCATTCTGTAATATTCGCCAAAAAGGCGTTGTCGAATTGACAACGCCTTTTTATGGTGCTATATTTATTTCAAGGCCTATAATATGGGTTGAATTTTTGTGTTGACACAAAACGATTCGCCCAGTCGCTTCCCGCGGAAAGCGCTATCACCCATTCGCCATATGAAAAGGAGATAGCGATGCAAAAGAAAAAACTGACTGCCCTGCTGTTGACACTCGCCCTCTGTCTCTCCATGGCCGCATGCGGCGGCCCTTCCCCCTCCGCCGCCGGAGGCGACCCGGTAACCCCAGCGCCCGTAGTCATCGACGCGGTCGATACGTACGCCGCCATTCCTTCCAGCCGCGACGCTTCTGTCGAAATTCCAATCGGTGTGACCGTACCGGCGCACGTGGAAGGAGAAAACTGCCCTGTAGCCGTGCTTGTTCACGGTTTTCTTGGTTCCAAAGACGAAGAATTCGGCTTTTTTGCCAATGGAACGGACGAGACCTATCCTTACGAAAGCATGGCGGATCAACTGCTTTCGCTTGGCATCGGCACCATCCGTATCGATCAGCCGGGCTCCGGTGAATCGGGGGACGATTTCCGCAACTATACGCTGGATAACTGCGTTTCCGACGTGCAGGATGCTTACGACTATTGTATGGAAACCTATGATTTCGACGCAAACCGCGCCGCCATGATTGGCTGGAGCATGGGCGGCAAGGTCGGCCCTAAATTTGTTTCCCAAAACAGCAACATCTCCACGATGGTGCTGCTCAACCCCGCCGCGGATAACGGCGCGACCTCGCTGCTTACCGCCGCCGGGGCCGCGCTTGATTGGGAAACGCTGAACGCGGCCGCGCAGGCGAATGGCGAAGTCTTTAACGAGACCGCTTCCGGTTTTGTAGGGCGCGAACTCACCATGTCTAAAGCCTTTTTCGATCAGGTGAATTCCTCCAAGACCGGCGACGAACTGACCGCCTTTATTCAAAACGGCGGCCACGGCCTGATGATCTACGGAGATCAGGACAGCGTGATTAATCCGGTGACCTACCAGTGGGTGATCGAGCATTCCGGCATGGCATATCTCTGCGTGCCGGGCATGGATCACGATCTTGGTCTGGAAAGCGACCGGCCTGATTATACCCGCATCGTGCTCGACGCGGCGGTTTCCTATACCTACCGGTATTTGACGGCCGCATAAAGCTTTATCGTTTGCTTTTTCCATGGCACGCCGCAGGCATTTATGCCGCGGCGTGCCATTTCTCTTGAATTTTCTTGCGGTTTATCTATCCTTTTGCCCCTTTGCTATGCTATAATTTTGTTACCAAACTTTATAGAAGGAGAGAAATCCGATGCGCATACGCATGACACATCTCTTATGCGCCGGCGCCGGCGCGATCGTCTTTTCCATCCTGCTCGAGCGGCTGAGCCTTGGCGGCGTGGCGACCGGCGCTGCCGCGGGGCTGCTTTTTGCCGCTGCTGTTCGTCCCATTGGCAAAGCGGCTGTGCTGCCGCTGCATGGGCTGTCGCTGCTGCGCTACGGCGCGCTGCTTCTTGCCGATATGGCGGCGGCGACCGCGCGGCAAATGCGCGCCGTGCTGCGTCCCCACCTCTTTCAGGCCGCTATTTTGCACCTGCTTCCCGCAGCAAACGAGCAAGGCCGCGTGCTCGTTGCAAACAGCATCACGCTCACGCCGGGCACCGTGACCTTGGAGGAAAACGAAACGGAATACGCCGTACTGTGCGCCGACCCACCCGCGCAACCGGAAGCCCGGCAGGACGTGGCCGCCCATTTTGAAAACCGGCTGCCGAAAAAGGGGGTGCGGTCATGATCCTTTTTGCCCTTGGCTTCATTTTGGCCTGCATGCTCGTGTGCTTTGTTTTGCTCGTTCGCGCGCGGGAAGCGTTTTCCCGCGTGCTGTTTCTCGGCCTAGAATCCGCTTTGATCGTAGCCGCGATCGTGCTGTGGGCGGCCCATACGGGCGAAAGCATGTACCTTGACGTGGCGCTCGCCTTCGCACTGCTCGGGTTTATGGATGTGCAGTTCTACGCCGTCTATCTGCGCCGGAAGGGGGATCTTTGATGCTGCTGCTTGGCAATCTGGTCCTTGCCCTCGGCCTAGTCATCATCGCCTGCGGCATGATCGGGCTGATCCGCGCAAAGGGTTTTTACCGCCGCCTGCTCGCGGGCGCGCTGGTCGATACGGCGGGCCTGCTCGTCCTGCTGCTTGGCGTGCTGCTCCGTCAGGGCTTAACGCCGTTTTCTCTTAAAATAGCGCTGCTGATGGGCGCGGTATTGTTGACCGCCCCGCTGATTACCCATAAGCTTGGCCGCTCCGCTTACCTTTCGGGCCACCGCGAGGAGGTGCAAGAGCATGTCGAATAGCCTGCCGCTGTATGTGGTGCTTGGGCTGATGGTCGCCGCCGCCGTGCTTACCGTGATCACCGACCGCCTGCTTTCCGCCGTGATGTTCGCGGGGGCGCTTTCCGCCTTTGCCGCGCTGGGCTATTTGCTGCTGGGCGCGCCCGATGTGGCGCTTGCCGAGATCGTGGTGGGCGCGACGCTTTCCACCGTGATCTTTTTGGTAACGCTGAAAAAGTACCGTATTTTTACCGTCTACCTGACCGGACCGGGCGAGCCGGACGGCGACGCGCGCATTTCCGGGGCGATCAGTCGCGCCTTGAAGACGCGCGAACTGGAGCCGCATATGCTGCGCGCACAGGAAGATGCCGCCGCGCTCCTTTCCCGCCCCGGCTGCGATCTTGTGGTGGAGCAGGACGGCAACACGATCGTACTGCACCGCGAGGAAAGCAGCCAATATGTAAAAGAGATCTTCGCGTCGCTGGAGGCCGAAGGCTTTTCGGTCTCCTTGCAAGACAGCCTTGCGCAAAGCGCGACGGATTACAGGGAGGGCCGCGCATGACGCAGAGAAAGATCGGCCTCCTATTCATCCTGCTGGTGGGCGGCGGCCTGTTCGCGGGATATTTTCTGATGGGCGCGCCCGGCCCCTCTCCCCTGTTCGACGCGGTGTTTTCGCGCGGCCTAACTGAAACCGGCGCGGAAAATCTCGTCGCCGCCATTTATCTCGATTACCGTTTGTTCGATACGCTGCTAGAAGCGCTGCTGCTGCTCGTATCGGTCATCGGCGTATCGCAATTTGGCAGCCTATCGGGCAGTGAGCGGGTGCATCCGAACATCGCGTCCTCCGGCGCGCCAAGGCATGACGGCGCGTCGCGCATCATGATCGGTTCGCTCGGCCCTGTGTATCTGCTGATCGCGCTGGCGGGCGTTTATACGGTCGTTACCGGTATGGACGGCCCGGGCGGCGGCTTTCAGGGCGGCGCTATTCTGGCCGCGATCGTGATCAGCGCGCATTTTGCGGAGGGACGGCAGCTGCTTCGCCTGCAAACCGGCGCGCGGCTGGAAAAGCTGATGTACGCCCTCATCCTGATTACCGGCATGGTGTTTCTTGCGTCAAGCGGCGGCTGGAGCTACCGGCAGCACCGCTTATATCTGCTGATCATCAATGTTTTGATTGGCGCCAAGGTATTTTCCGGGCTATCTATGATCTATCTGCACTTTATGGCAGGCGAAACGGAGGACGAAGCATGAATTTTAACCCGGTCGAGATCACAGGTCTGCTCCTGTTCCTCATAGGGCTTTACGGCCTTGTCGCGCGCCGCAACATCGTCAAAACGCTGCTTTCGCTCGGCGTGATGGATGTCGGCGTTATCACGTTTTTCCTCGGCGTGCGTTTTCAGCCCGGTTCGCGCCCGCCCATCGGTGAAAGCACCGCGCAGGCCATGACGGCCGACCCCGTGCCGCAGGCGCTGATGATCACCGCCATCGTGATCGGCATCGCGGTCACGGCGGCCGCGCTGATGATGTTTTCGGCGCTTTACCACCGCTACGGTTCGACCAACTGGCACACGGTACATAAAATCCGCAGGGAGGAACGGAGGCGCTGATGGAATTATATCTTTTGATCGTACTGCCTATTTTCACCTCGCTGCTGCTGTACCTCATCCCCCACAAGATAACGACTTATCTGTCCACCTTGGTATACGGCGCGGTGCTGCTTGTCACGCTGCACCTGTTCTACCGCGTGCGCTTTCTCGGACAAACGGTCTCCACGCATCAAGGCGGCGGTTTTCTCGGTATCACGCTCTATTGCGACCTGATCGCCGCCGTATTTCTTGTGCTGGTAGCGTTTTTATTCCTGTGCATGTTCCTGTTCACCAGCGTGCGCGAACGCACCAGCAAGCTGTATTCGTTTCTGTTTACCGTTCTGGAAGGCCTGATCATGCTGATCTTCCTTTCGCGCGATCTGTTCAACATCTATGTCGCGGTGGAGGTATCGGCGATCGTCTGCGCCATTTTGATCATGTTCAAGCGCGAGAGCCGGTCGATCAACGACGGCCTTGTCTACCTGTTGACCAATATCACCGGCATGCTGTTTTTCTTGCTCGGCATCGGCATGCTGTACCGCCAGACCGGCGTTTTGGATTTTGACGGCATCGCCGCCGCGCTGACGGTTTGCGACCCAAAAACGCTTGTGCTGCCGTTCGCTCTGCTGATGACGGGCACCGCGCTAAAGTGCGCGCTGTTTCCCATGCACTTTTGGCTGCCGCTCGCGCACGGTACGCCGGGCGCGCCGACCGCGGTCTCCGCTATTTTGTCCGGCATTTACATCAAAAGCGGCGTTTATCTGTTTCTCCGCATGCAGGGCCTGTTTTCGCCCGTCGTCGACTGCGCGCCGTTCTTCTTCTGGGCGGGCGTTATCACCTCGGTCGCGGGCATTTGCATGGCGGTTTGCCAAAGCGACTGCAAGCTGATTCTGGCCTATCACACGGTCTCGCAGATCGGTATGATCATTGCCGGGCTGTGCTACCCGAACGAAACCGTGCAGGCGGGCGCGATGCTGCACATCATGAACCACGCGCTGTTTAAATCGCTTCTGTTCCTCGCCACGGGCATGCTGATCGCGCGGTACCGCACGCGCAATATCTACGAGATACGCGGCGTGATGCGCAGCGCCCCGCTCGCCGGGGTGGCCATTATCGCGGGCATACTCGGCATAACGGGCGCGCCCTTTTTCAACGGCAGCATCTCCAAATACTTTCTCGCGCAGACCGATACGACGCTTGCCAGCATCTGCTTTCTGATCATCAATTTCGGCACCATCCTTTCCTTTGTTAAATTCGGGCGCGTACTGTTTGGCCCAAAACGCGATATTGATTTTCGGTACGACTTTTGGTCGACCGCAGTCGTGGTCACGCTCAGCGCGCTCTGCTTGCTGACCGGCATATTCGCCGCGCCGCTACTGAGTCTTGTTCTGGATTCTCCCCTTTCCATCAGCGTATCGGGCTATGTGACCAAAACGCTCATTTGGGCGGCCAGTTTCGTGCTGGCGGATCTTGTATACCGCAAGTTGATCAGCCGGTCCGCACGGCTGAAAGCCGGTATTGATCTCACGCTCGATTTCAACGGTATCGCACTGTGCACGGGCGGCAGCTTCCTGATTCTTCTCGCGGCGTCGCTGGTCGCCGTGCAATAATAAAAATACACTGCCCCAAGGCCAATGTCATTAAGTTAAGGGTTTGTCATCCTGAGCGGAGCGAAGGATCTCGCGCGAACGCGCGTTCCTTACCGAAAATCGCGCGTTCGCGCGAGATTCTTCGTCACTACGTTCCTCAGAATGACAACCGGGAAAGCTTAACTTAATGACATTGGCCCCAAGGCAGTGTATTTTTATTATTGCGTTTCTTCCTTTTCATACGGCTTGTCCGGCTCGAAGACCTGTGCGCGGATTGCCGCTTCGACTTCGCGCTTGGTTTGGCGCTTGTCGATCTGGGAAATGTACAAATACTTGCGGATGACGAACAAAATGCCGACCGCCAAAACAGCCAGCAGGTTTTCCAGCGGCGCGGTATGCTCGACGATCATCTGCCGCGCCACGGCAAGCAGCATAACGTCCACCACGGAATCGATCGTATAGCTGGTGATCATTTTGACCAGCTCGATACCGATGATGATCAGGCAGGCGTCCGACAAGCGGGCCTGTAAATAGTCCGGGTTTTCCAGCAGCAGCCCAAAGTCCGTGGAAAAGAGAATGCCGACGCCCGAGATCACGCAGGCCAGCAGGATGATAACGCCCAGTCCGATCTCGATCACGGTCACCGCGCCGTTGATTTTGTCACGTAGGTTAGCGTTCATAGTACTCTCCTTTTTTGCGATTTTCCGCCCACGCCAAAGGGAATCGCCCGCAGTCTCCGATAGGCTGCGGGCGATGCGTGGGAAAGGGGGGATGGGATAGTTTTTTAGATCAGCCGATGCCGCCGTATTTTGCGCCCAAAATCAGCGCGAGCAGTGCAAGCGGCACATAGATGTACTTACCGAGCGGATAGAACCAACTGCCGATAGGCTTCTTCGCGCCCTCGTTGACAGAACCCAGCGCCGATTCTTTCTTGAGCACCCAGAAGAACATGATGCCGGCCAGCATTGCGCCCAGCGGGCAGATATAGATCGAAACGACGTCCATCCACTGCGAGGTCCAAGGCTGGATGCTGAGGGAAACGATCGCGCCGATGATACCGATCCCTCCAACCGCCGCCAGACGGTTGAACTTCAGCTTTTCCTGCAGGAAGGCGACCGGCGCCTCATACAGGTTGACGATGGACGACACGCCCGCGAACAGCACGCAGATAAAGAAGATCATGCCGATGATACGGCCGCCGGGCATCGCGTTAAAGACGTTGACCAGATAGACGAACATCAGGCCGGGGCCGCCGGATACTTTGCTGATATCCGCGCCTAGAACAGACGCCATGGCCGGGATGATAACGAAGGCCGCCAGCAGCGCCGCCAGCGTATCGAATACCGCGACGTTACGCGCGGAGTTCGGGATATCCTCTTTCTTACTCAGGTAAGAGCCATAGATGACCGAACCATTGCCCGCGACGGACAGCGAGAAGAACGCCTGACCGAACGCGAATACCCAAACCTGCGGATTGAGCAAACCGCCCGGGCTTAACGTAAAGATGTACTTATAGCCCTCGGACGAGCCGGGCAGCGTGGCGATATAAATGCCGAGCGCGAGGAACAGGAAGAACAAAACAGGCATCATAATCTTGTTGGCCTTCTCAATGCCGCCCGCAACGCCAAGCGCCATAATGGCCAGCGAAGCAACCAGACCAACGAGCTGCCAAACGCCGTTGCCGATTCCGAAGAAGCCGTTCGACGCCATCATGCCGATGGCCTCGCCCAAGTGCTCCGCTTCCGGCGCGGTCGCGCCGAACGCGCCGCCGATCGCGCCCATATCGGTGCCCAGACCGAACAAGCCGCCTGAAATGGACAAAAACGTATACTTGAATATCCAGCCTAAAACGACCGTGTAGCCGATGGCCAGCATCAGCGCGCCGATGATCGGGATCGCGCCGATCAGCTCGCCCGAACCCTTCTTGCCCGTGCGCTCCTCGGTGCACATGCCAAACGCGCCTACCGGGCCCGCCGCCGCGCGGCGGCCAAGGGCGAATTCCTCCATAACGCCGGAGGACGCGATCAGTACGACGAAAATAAAATACGGGATCAAGAATGTCAAACCGCCGAATTTCTGCACCATGATCGGGAAACGCCAGATATTGCCCATGCCTACTGCGGAGCCGATACAGGCCAGAATAAAGCCCCACTTGCTTTTAAAGCCGTCGCGGCTGGTAGTGGTCTCGTTACTCATATGTAGTCACACCCCTTTTTTCTCTTTCAAACCCGAAAAAAACGTCCGCGGAACTCTTTACTTTTCCGCGGACGTTTTCCAATCATTCTTCCTGCGCACTTTCCACGCGGCGCAGGTTACGCACAGATTGTTCCGTCTGCCGGTTGATTACTTTTCCTCGTTCGGGTAGGGCTCCAAAAATGCGTGGAAGTGACGCATCGGCAGGTTGTGGCCCCATACGATACGGATGTTCGGAATGCTCTCGCGGTCTTCGTACAGCGCCTTGACCGCGGCGATTACATAGTCCAAATGCTCCTTGGTCAAACGGCTGCGGTCGATCGCGAAGCGAACCACGTTGGCCAGCTCGGCCTGCTGCTCCGGCGTCTTGAGGTCATACTCCATGGAGTAGTCGCCCAATTCTGCGGTGCGGATACCGTAGCGGCGGATCAGCTCGATGCTGAAGCCCTGCCCGGCAAAGGTATCGTGGCCGCGCTTGCCGTCGAAGAACTCATCCATATTGATGTATACGGCGTGGCCGCCCGCGGGAATGACAACGCCCTTGACGCCGGCATTGTAGAAGCCCTCGGCCAAATAGTTGCACTGCTCCACGCGCTCACTCATGTAGTTATAGTCGCAGCTCTCGTACAGGCCGACAGCCAGCGCCATGATATCGCGGCCGGACATGCCGCCGTAGGAATCATTGCCGTAGCAGGAGATCTGCTTGACCTTGAGCAGAACGCCAACGTCGGTCTTGATCGAGCCGTCCTCGTTGAAGTCGGAGAATTTCTTCCAGAACAGGCCCTTGTCGCGGAAGGCCAGCATACCGCCCATGTTGGCGTGGCCGTCCTTCTTGGCGGACATGCTGAACGCGTCGCAGTAGGAGAACATCTCGGTCGCGATCTCGGCGATGGATTTATCGGCGTAGCCTTCTTCATTCATCTTGATGAAGTAGCAGTTTTCCGCCCAACGGGCAACGTCGAATACCAGCGGGATGTCGTACTTATGGGCAACGCGGTTGATCTCGCGGATGTTGGCCATGGAAACGGCCTGACCGCAGATGGGGTTGTTGGTGATGCAGGTGAAGATCAGAGGCACGTTCTCCGGGCCGCAGGTCTGGATCAGCTGTTCGAGCTTTTCGATATCCATGTTGCCCTTGAAGGGGTTCTTCTCGTACTTGCCGCCTTCGGGTACTTCGTACAGCAGTTCCTTGTTGTACAGGTTGCGCGGAATAGAGCCCATCTGCTTGATATTGCCTTCGGTGGTGTCAAAGTGGCCGTTGGACGGGATGGTGAACACCTTGCCTGGATAGCGCTGGGCGAGGATCTTCTTGACGATCTCCATCAGAACGGATTCCGCCGCGCGGCCCTGCTGAATGATGAAAGCGTTGGGGCGTTCCATCTGCGCGGCGCCGCCGTTGAACAGGCCGCCTTCGTACTCGCAGAGATAAACCTCATCCATCATCTTTTCCACATCGCGGCAATCGGTGCGGACCAAATCGATGATCTTCTTCCAGTTCTTCTCGCCGCCGCGCTCGAAGATGTCGCGGAAGGTGTCCAGCAGTACATAATAGCCGGTGTTGCGGCCATAGGCCTCGTCGCCTAAAAACAGCGACGCCCACTGCTGGTTGGTCATGGCGGTGGTGCCGGAATCGGACAGCATATCGATAGTCAGCATCCCGGAGGGGAAGGCAAACTCATTATAATGGGTGGCTTTCAGTGCGCGCTCGCGCTGCTCGACCGTGACGTCGGGAAGGTCGCGGACCGCAAATGTAAAATGGTGCGGGGCGGGAACGCTCAACGGATACTCTTTCATACTATGTTACCTCCATATTTGGCGCTTTTGCGCCTTCATTAATTTGGAGATACCCCGGTCATCGGTCGCCGGTTTTTGACTTCCGGCTGATGCGACTGGCGGACAGTACCTTTGACTAAGGAAAACCGGCTGGGGCCACCGCCCCGTCTTACAGAGCCACGATCGCTTCGATCTCTACCAGCGCGTCCTTCGGCAGACGCGCTACCTCGACCGCCGAGCGGGCCGGGAAACCGCCCTCGCCGAAGAAGGTGGCGTACACCTCGTTCATAGCGGCAAAATTGTTCATGTCGCTAAGAAAAACCGTGGTTTTTATCACACGGTCCATGCCGACGCCCGCTTCAGCCAATATGGCCTTTACGTTCATGAGCGACTGATGGGTCTGCTCCGCGATACCCTCCGGAAAAGCTCCGGTTTTGGGGTCGATCGGCAGCTGGCCCGAGGTGATCAGCAGGCCTGCCGTGGAAACTGCCTGCGAGTACGGGCCGATCGCCGCCGGCGCTCGATCCGTAGCAATTACATTTTTCATTCGTTCCCGCCTCCCTTTCTCTGTGCAACTAATTTATCACCAAAATAAACTTTTGTCAATGCCATTTTGTGCATTTTGTATTATTTATCAGAATCACGCTTTTCTTTTATGGAAATTATCCATAACCATTGTCATTTTGATGAGAATTTATCCCTCATTATTGTAATAATTTATTTTATTCTCTTTTGACAAAGCCGATTGCGGTACGCTATAATGAAAGTAAGAGAAAAACGGGTGCTATATATGCGCCTGTTTTTTGCATAGCATTGTTTCTTTATAAATTTTTCTTATGATAACAGAAACGAGGTGGATCCTATGGCAACCCCATTGCTGCAACATTATGTTAAGCTGACCGAATTTCTCGGCGAGGCGCTCGGCCCGGACTACGAGATCGCTCTACACGATTTGACCGACCGAAACCGTTCGATCATTGCGATCGCCAACAGCCATGTCAGCGGCCGGCAGGTCGGCGCGCCGCTCACCAATGTCGCGCTGCAGATCCTGATGGATAAAACCTACGAATCCTCCGATTATCTGCTGCACTACCGCGGCGTATCGGCAAACGGCAAAATGCTCCGCTCCTCCACGCTGTTCATCAAACAGGGCGCGCGGCTGATCGGCATGCTGTGCATTAATTTTGACGACAGCCGCTACCAGTCCGTGAGCGACGACATCCTGCGGCTGTGCCACCCGGACGCTTTTATTGACGAAAACCTGCAGCTGCGGCAGACCGCTACCGAAAAACCGCGCCACATCACCCCGCCGACCGAGATTTTCCACAACACGATCGACGCGGTCGCGGCGGACGCGGTCGGGCGCGAGCTTGACGCGCTCGGCGTCACGGCGGAGCGCGCCACGGCGGATGAACGCGTGCAAATCATTGCCGCGCTCGAAGCCAGCGGCATTTTCCTGCTCAAGGGCGCCGTCAAGGACGTGGCGGACGCGCTGCACTGCTCGCAGGCCAGCGTGTACCGGTACTTATCCCAAGTGAAAAAGGAGGAGTGACGCCATGCTGCTGCCGCTCACCGTTTCCGAGATCCCTGCCTTTACGGCCGCGTGTGGGCATGAGCATGTGTTCGGCTCCAAAGCGCTAACCGCGCTGCGCGCCTACGGCCTCGGCGACCCGCGCGCCCGGTTCTACGTCTGCATCAAAGGGCGCGAGCCCGCCGCCGCGCTGTACCAAGCGGGCAGCGTTCTGGTCATTTCCTCCGACGAACGGGCCGACAGCGAAGTGATCGCCGACCTTGTCCGCCGGGAGCAAATCACCGAAGTGGACACCAACTGGACGCAATGTCAGGATTTGCAGAGACTGCTCGGCGGAACGACGGAAAGCTCCTACTACATGGTATACCGCGGCCCGCTTTCGCATGCGGAATTTCCCGATATCGTACCCGGCGACAAAGCCAAGGTGTTCGACGTTTTGGGGCGCAGCCATGAATATTACCGCACGCATTTCGAGTATGATTCTTGGGCGGGCGACATCGCTCAGAAGCAGGGACGCGGCCTGCTGGAGCTGTACCAGCTGGAGCGGGACGGCAAAGCCGTCGGCACGGGCTGCATCGTATCGGAGGACGACGAATGCGGCGTGCTCGCGGCGATCGCCGTTGTGCCCGAATACCGCCATCAGGGGCTGGGCTCCTATATCAGCCGCTTTTTGACGCAGCGCATCCTGCAAAAGGGCAAGACCCCCCGGCTAATCGCGGGATATGACGAAGTAGCGGAGCTATACCGCCGCATCGGCTTCGCCCCTTGCGGACGGTGGGGAGAACTGTACCTCTAAGGGGGATCCTCGTCTAAGGTGGACTCCGTCCCCCTTAGATACGAAAAAAGTTCCCTTGAAATTTTTTTCGATATCCCCCTCGCCTTTGCACGGCAAAGGCGGCTTTGGACACGTGTCCAAAGCCAGTGGGATAAAACCGAGGCAGAGCCCCGGTTTTATAAAGCATTTCATACCGGCGCCGCGGCGCGTTGCGCCGAACGCGGGATCGTTTTTTGAGAGGGTGTTCTTCATGAGGGAGATTGATTTAAGAAGCGACACGGTGACGCTGCCGACGCAGTCGATGCGGGACGCGATGGTTCACGCGGCCGTTGGAGACGATGTGTTCGACGACGACCCCACCGTAAAGGAGCTGGAGGAATACGCCGCCGGACTGTTCGGCAAGGAAGCCGCGCTGTTCGTCACCTCGGGCACGCAGGGCAACGCCTGCGCCCTGATGGCGCAGACCCGGCGGGGCGACTGCGTGGTGCTCGCCCCCACTTCGCATATCGCCGCGCACGAAGCCGGCTCTTACGCCCAGCTTGCCGGGGTTTCCCCGCGCTTTCCTGAAAGCGCGAACGGCGTTATGGACCCCGCTTCGCTCCGCGCGTGCCTGACGGACGACAGCGACCTGCAAATCGCCCGCGCCGGGCTGGTCGTGCTGGAAAACGCGCACTCCACCGGCACGGTCGTGCCGCTGGACAACATGCGCGCCGTATATGAAACCGCAAACGAAAAGGGCGTGCCCGTTCACCTAGACGGCGCGCGCCTGTACAACGCGGCGGCCTACCTTGGCATAACCGACGCGCGCGAGCTGACGCGGTACTGCGATACCGTGATGTGCTGCCTGTCCAAGGGGCTGTGCGCCCCGGTCGGCTCTATCCTCGCCGGGCCGCGCGAAACGATCTTGCGCGCCAAAAAGGTGCGCAAGCTGCTTGGCGGCGGGATGCGGCAGGCGGGCTTTCTCGCGGCGGCCGGCAAGCTGGCGCTCAGCGAAATGGCCCACCGCCTGCACGAGGACCACGAAAACGCCCATTACCTCGGCGAGCTGCTTGCCGCCATCCCCGGCGTTTCGGTGTTCCACGAACGCATCCAGACCGATATGGTCTTTTTCTCCGCCGATTGGAATGCGGAGAAAGCCGCGCGCTACCCCGCTTTCATGCTTTCCCAAAACATCAAGGTGACCGGCCTGATGGACGGCGAATACCGTATGGTCACGCACTACGGCGTTACCGCGGAGGATATCGGCGCCGTTGCCGCCGCCGTGCGCGCGTTCGCATCGGAGGGGTGACCGCATGGAACAGCACCACTACATCCGCCGCCTAGGCGTGCTCACGCTGGGCCTGCTGGTCAGCGCGGTCGGCATCGTGATGATGCTGCAGGCGAACGTCGGCTTGGAGCCGTGGAGCGTCTTGCAGCAGGGCCTCGCAGAATCGATCCACATCACCTACGGCACGGCTTCGGTGATCGTCGGCGCGGTCGCGATCGGCATCGCGGTGCTGTGCGGGGAAAGCTTCGGCTTTGGCACGGTTATCAACATTGTTTTATGCGCGATTTTTATCGACAGCCTGCTCGCCCTCGGCTGGATCCCTGCGATGCACAGCCTGTGGTCCGGTATTCTCATGCTGCTTGGCGGGCTGGAACTGCTCGCTTTCGGCACCTATTTGTATATGCAGTCCGCGCTCGGCTCCGGTCCGCGCGACGCGCTGATGGTGGCGCTCGCCCGCAAGACGGGGCGCTCGGTCGGTCTGTGCCGCGCCTCGGTCGAGGTGATCGTAATCCTTTCCGGCTGGCTGCTCGGCGGTCAGGTCGGTATCGGCACGGTGATCGCCGCGTTAGGGCTGGGCTCGCTATTCAACCTAAATTTTCACTATCTGCATTTTAACGCGGCCGAGCTGCATCAGGAAAACGTGGCGGAAACGCTGCGCAACCTGCAAAAAAAATGACCGTTACCTCCCTGCCTGCTGCCCTTCATTTGCTTTGGCAAATGGGGGGCAGCATTGATTTTCGGGCACCATATCCAGATACAGAAGAGCAAGAAACATGAAAACCGCCGATTTCCGCTTTGCTATAATCGAAAGAAAGGAGGGAAACCCATGCTTCATCATATTGAAAATGTTGCCGCCGCCATCCAGTTCATCGAAACGCACCTAACCGAAAAGCTGGATCTGGAAGGCGTCGCGGCGGCCGTACACTATTCCAAATACCACCTGCACCGCATATTCGTCTCCACGGTCGGCATGACGATCCACGACTATGCACAGCGCCGCAGACTGACCGAGGCCGCCAAGCTTCTGGTATTCTCGGATCGCCCGATCATCGAGATCGCGCTGCTCGCGGGCTATGAAAGCCAACAGGCCTTCACGGACACCTTTCGGGCCATGTATAAAAAGGCGCCGGGCCAGTTTCGGGACGAGGGAGAGTTTTATCCGTTGCAGCTTCGATACGAACTGCACGCCTCGCCCACGCCGGTCAAGGGCGAGATCGATTGGCGACGCGATATCGTGCCCGCCGCGGAGCGCGACATCCCCGCTTGGATGGCGCTGGTGCGCATGGTCGTGGACGGCTTTCCGCATTTGAACGAAGCGGAATATTTGCGGACGCTGCACCGGCGGATCCAAGAAAAGCGGGCGCTGATCATGAAGGACGGCGAGGTCGCGATCGGCATTTTAGCCTTTTGCCCGGAAATGGGCAGCATCGACTTTTTCGGCATACACCCCCAGTACCGAGATCGCGGCATAGCCCAAGCGTTCGTGCGGCGGGTACTGGACGAGCTGACCGAGCAAACGCCCGTCAGCATCACGACCTTCCGCGAGGGCGATAAAGCCGATCCCGGCCACCGCGCGGTCATCAAGAGCCTCGGCTTTGCCGAGGCCGAGCTTTTGACCGAGTTCGGCTATCCGACGCAGCGCTTTATTCTGCGCAATAAGCAAACGGAGGGCGACGGCGATGTGTAAACCGGAAAACGCCCTTGCGCGTGATTTTGATCTGTTTTCCCTGCTGCGCTTTGCCGCGCCCACCATCGTGACCATGCTGTTCATGGGCCTTTATACGATCACCGACACGATATTCGTCGCGCGGTTCGCCGGGACGGACGCGCTGTCCGCGCTCAATATCGTATGCCCCATGATCAATCTGATCGTCGGGTTGGGCGCCATGCTGTCCACCGGCAGCAGCGCGGTCATCGCCCGGCAAATGGGCGCGGGCGCGCACACAAAGGCGCGGCAGAATTTTACGCTGGTCGTGCTGACCGGCGCGGCGCTCGGCGTGCTCGTCGCCCTGTTGGGCACGGTATTCGCCGACCGCATCATTTACGCGCTCGGCGCGAGCGAACGGCTGGTTCCCTATTGCCGGGCGTACCTCGTTCCCCTGCTGCTCTTCACTCCGGCCAGCATGCTGCAGGTGCTTTTTCAAAGCCTGATCGTGGCGGCCGGCCGCCCCGGCCTCGGCATGGCGTTGTCCACCGCAGCGGGCGTAATCAATATCGCGCTCGACTATTGTTTCATGGCGCCGCTGGGTCTGGGCATCACCGGCGCGGCGCTCGGCACCGGCGCGGGGTATCTGGTGTCCGCCGCGGCCGGGCTCTTATTCTTCCTTGGCAGCAGGGGGCCGCTTCGGTTTTGCCGCCCCAAATGGGATTTTCGCATGCTGGCGCAAAGCTGCCTGAACGGTTCGTCCGAGCTTGTCAGCCAGCTTGCGGCGGCTGTTACCACCTTCCTCTTCAACGCCGTCATGATGCGGCTGCTGGGCGAAGCGGGCGTTGCCGCGATCACCATCCTGATCTATACGCAGTTTTTACTGACCACGTTTTTTATCGGCTTTTCCATGGGTGTGGCCCCGGTCGTCAGCTACCAATACGGTATGGGCGATCATACCCGTTTAAGGCAGCTGTTTCGGGTCTGCCTTACGGTTATCAGCGCGGCGTCGCTGCTTATTTTTTTGCTTTCTTTTGTTTTTGGCGCGCCCTTGGTCGGTATTTTCGCGCCGCCCGGCACCGCAGTCTACCAGATCGCGCGCCATGGTTTTTTCATTTTTCCCTTCAGCTTTCTCTTTTGCGGGATCAATATTTTTGCTTCGGCGTTTTTTACCGCGCTGTCAAACGGCAAGATATCCGCCGGCATCTCCTTTCTCCGCACCTTTTGCCTGCTGCCGTTGGGGATTTTAACGCTGCCTCTGTTTTTTCAGGCGACCGGGGTATGGCTGGCCGTGCCGCTGGCCGAGTTGACGGCGCTGTTCGTTTCCTGCCTATGCCTGCGCCGTTACCGCGCGGTGTACCATTACTAATTTTTTCTTTGCCATAAAATGAAGATATTGTACAAGCCTTTTTACCCTTCAGGGTGGTACAATAGGAAACGGCAAGGAGGAAACACCCATGAAAAAAGAAACGCGCACCGTGGTGTACGATGAGGAGCTGCGGATCGAAGCCTACCGGCTGGAAGGCATTGTGCAATGCTTCCCCAACCATTTTCACGAATATTTCGTGGTGGGCCTGATCGAGGGCGGCCAGCGCCACCTGTGCTGTAAAAATAAGGAGTACAATCTAGAGCGGGGCCATCTTGTCCTTTTCAATCCCGGCGACAACCACGCCTGCTCCCCGATCGGCGACAGTCTGCTGGATTACCGGGCGCTCAATATTCCAACCGATGTGATGCTGGAATTGGCGGAAGAGGTGACGGGCAAGCGCGAGCTGCCCGGTTTTTCCGAAACCATTGTGATCGACGAGGAGATCGCGTGTTGCCTGCACCCGCTGCACGAAATGATCATGAACGGCTCGCGCGAATTTTCCAAGGAAGAAGAGCTGCTTTTTCTGCTTTCCCTGCTGATACAGAAATACGGTGGGCCGTTCGCGAGCTGCATCCCCGAATGCCGCGAGGAGATCGAGCGGGCCTGCGCTTTTCTGTCCGCGCACTACGCCGAGCGCATATCGCTCGACCAAATCTGCGATTGCGCCGGGCTGAGCCGGTCGACGCTGCTGCGCGCCTTTACCAAATCCAAGGGCGTGACGCCCTACCGCTATTTGGAAACCGTGCGCGTGGGCGAGGCGAAAAAGCTGCTGGAAAAGGGGCTTTCGCCGCTTGAAGCCGCGATGCAAACCGGCTTTTCCGACCAAAGCCATTTTACAAGCTATTTCAGCCGCTTTATCGGGCTGACGCCCGCCGCTTACCGGGATATCTTCAAAGAACAGACGGGGGGCAAATAATATGGAACGCCAAGGCACGTTGGGCCATCTCGCCGCCCTCGTCACGATCTTGATCTGGGGCACGACCTTTATCTCCACCAAGCTTTTACTGACCGTGTTCCAGCCGGTGGAAATTTTGTTTTTCCGCTTTTTGATCGGCTTTTTCGCACTGCTGCTCATCTGTCCGCGCCGCCTGACCGGCACAGACCGCCGGCAGGAGCTCACCTTTGCCGCCGCCGGTCTGTGCGGCATCTGCCTGTATTACTTGCTCGAAAACATCGCGCTGACCTATACGTTCGCTTCCAATGTGGGCGTGATGATCTCGATCTCGCCGTTTTTCACCGCCATGCTCAGCCATTTCGTCATCAAGGACGGCGAAAAGCTGCGGGGGCAGTTCTTCATCGGCTTTGCCGTCGCTATGACCGGCATCTGCCTGATCAGCTTCAGCGGCGCGCGGCTGGAACTCAACCCCATCGGCGATCTGCTGGCGGTACTGGCGGCTTTTGTCTGGGCCTGCTACGCGGTGCTGACCAAGCGGATCAGCTCCTTTGGCCAGCCCATCCTGCTCACGACCCGGCGGGTGTTCTTATACGGCATGCTCTTCATGCTGCCCACCCTGTTCTTTTTTGACTTTCAGTGGGGCTTCGCGCGCTTTGCCGATCCGAAAAACCTATTCCAGATCCTGTTTTTGGGTCTGGGCGCGTCCGCTCTGTGCTTTGTCACTTGGAACTTCGCGGTACAGGTGCTGGGCGCGATCAAGACCAGCCTGTATATTTACATGGTGCCCGTGATCACCGCCGTCGCCTCCGTGCTCGTTCTGCACGAAAGGGTCACCCCGCTCGCCTGCGTGGGCATTGTTTTGACACTGACGGGCCTGCTTCTCTCGGAGCGCCGAACAACTGCAAAGGAAGGGAAAACAAATGGACTACCAGAATGAAAAATGCGTGATGGTGATCGATGAGAATCTGCCGCTCGGCCTGATCGCGAACACCGCGGCGATTTTGGGCATCACCTTGGGCAAGAAAATACCCGAAGCCGTCGGGGCCGACGTGACCGACGGCACGGGCAGCGAGCACCTCGGCATCGTCGCGCTCCCCGTGCCTATTCTAAAAAGCAACGCGGAACAGATCAAGTCGATCCGCCAGCGGCTTTACGAGCCCGATTTCGCCGATTTGACCACGGTGGATTTCTCCGATGTGGCGCAGGGCTGCAATACCTACGACATATTTATTGATAAAATGAAAGCGGCGAGCGAAAACGATCTAACCTACCTTGGCGTCGCCATTTGCGGCGCCAAGAAAAAGGTGAACAAGCTTACCGGCAGCCTACCCCTGCTGCGCGACTAACTGCATAAAAAAAGCTGCTCAAAATCCTTTGAGCAGCTTTTACTTTATCCTTTTTGTATCGATTGCAGCGGCAGGAATTGGTTGCCGCCGAAAAACACACCGGCGTCGCCGTAGGCGTCGTCCAGCACGATCGATCCGTCTGTTTGCGACACGTAGACAAGCATCCACATTTCGCCTTGCTCGATATGCGCCGCGATGGTTTCAGGCTGCGTGCCGCCTACATCGCCGGCTTCCTCAAAATCCAAACACAGCGTATAGCTATCATACTGATCCGGCGTGTAGATATCCTGATACAGTTCTTGCTCGGGCGGGTTATAGACGCACCATGCCCAGCCGGACTCGTCATAGCGCCAGCCATCGCCCTCAAAAGCAAAAATATAATTATCCTCATCATCAAGCATCAGGATAAAATCGCCCAATCCCGTGTCCACCGCCTGATATTCGCCTAGCACCTCCGCCGGTACAACGCGATTGGCTTCGTAATCATAATAGTCCGATTCCGGCTCGGGTTCCGGGGTGCCTCCTTGCGCGCTCCAGCCGACTTGCTCGACGGCCTGCCGCATTTCCTGTAAAACTTCCGGTATCACGGAAAGCAGCATGCCCAGCACGATCACCACCACGATGACCAGCACGTTTTTGGAAGAGTTTTTTCTCTGCCCCGCGCCGGACGACGCGGAACGCGCGGGCTGCTTGCTTGTATATTTTTGCGTAAAGGTGCGATGGGTGCAGGAGCCGTCCGTGTGATCCGTATGTCCATACTCGGTGTAATGCGGCATATACCGCTTTTTACCCGCGCCGGCCGGTGTGCCGCACATAGGACATACGCGATCCTCATCGTCGAAATTAACGCCGCAGTTATTGCATTTCATAAAAAGCGCGCCCCCTTTCTCTCACAGTTATCATACCAGAGAAAAAGGGGGCGCGCAAGCCTTTCGGCTCAAACGAAATTTATTGGTGCGGGTATACGACCGTAAGCGCCATTAGGTTCAGCTGCGACACTTCGGTAGGGTCCACCTGCACAAAGGCCTGACCCGGGCCGTCGTCTGTGATGCCCTTGCCCGTGTTCGGGGAAATGGTGGAATACACAAAATCCGCGGCAAACAGCAGGATCAGAGCGGCGCACAGAACGCGCCTTGCCGTTTGCGGCAAGCTGCCCAGCCGGTTCGCGATGGCAGGCGCCGCGATATAAAGCGCGATGCAGCAGCCGATGCCGAAGCCCACCGTCGTTTCCAGACAGACGCGGCCGTCGATGTTGAAGGTGTAGGCGCTGTAATCCCACCAGCGCAGTCCGTACACCGCTTCCAGATAAACGCTTGCGATAAACTCGATGGCGGCGCACAGGGCGGACGAAGCGAAGAACACCGCGACGGGGCGGTCGGCCAGCCGCCGCAAAAGCGCCGTCACGATAGCGCCGCCCACACCGTAGATCGGCAGCCACGGGCCTAGCATTGTCCCGCGGTTGACAAGCTCGCCGTCAAACATGATGTGCAGGAAAACCTCCCACACCCAGCCGATCATCGCAAAGGCGAAGAACAGCATGGCAAGCTCGTAGGCGTTGTAGCGCCGCGCCGCGCGCGCGGTGTGTCTTTTCAGCGTTTGTGTGATAACGGCTGTCATGCGGTTCCCCTCCCTTCCATGGTCTTATCATACCGTGAAATTCTTTCGCCGGACGTGGTATATTTCTTAAGAAATCCGTATTATTTATTCAAGATTTAATTTATTTTTCAGCACATAGCGCGTACCGAGGAAAAAGATCGCCCCGGGAATCGCCGCGCCAAGGCACAGTACCAGCAGGCCCACATGGATAGCGACCGCCTCTGGGATATGATTGACCCAGCGGAACATTGCTTCAAAGACGTTCTGGCCGCCCGTGGTGAAGAAGATCATGCTGAACAGGAACTGCATCACCGTGGTGAGCACAAAGTACCAGACGATGGCCATGGCCACGCGGTGTTTTTTCGCCAGATGGCCGAGCGCGATGCACAGATAGATAAACAGCAGGCCGGCCAAGCTGAACAGTACGACCAGCAGGATGGCTTCGATCATATAGAACACACTGTTTGCCGCGCCGTACTCCGATCGGGCGAACATATGGAAAATTTCGGAGATAAACTGCGCGATATCGCGCGGCAGCCTGCTGTTTGCCGACAGGATCACCACGCTGAGCACAGAAGCGACGCAGCTTAAAAAGCTCATCACAAGCGCGATGATGGACTTGGCCCAGATGTGCTGGGTCACGGTGACCGGCAGGGTGAACATCAGATAACCCTCGTCGCCGAGCAGGCTTTTGTAAAAGCGCTGGATGAGGATGACTGTCGTGACGACGAACACCGCCACCATAACGCCGAAGTAGGCCATGGCGGCCAGCACCTCGGGCATGCCGCCCAAAAAGCGGCCCATGTCTAAAGCGGAAAATACGCGGTTGATCAGCGCCACTACCAGCAGCGCGCCGTACACCGGCAGGCAGGCGCGCGCGCACGCCTTCCACTCGTACCCTATCAGTTTCCTTAGCATGCGAACACCTCCCTGAACAGCATATCGACGGATTTTCCGTGCTCCTCGCGAATGGTATCCACGCTCTCATGCAGCGTCAGCACACCGTTTTTCAGGAAGATCACCTCGTCGAGCACGCGCTCGATATCGGCGATCAAATGCGTGGACAGCAGCACGGTCGCGTCCTCGCTGTAATTGGAAAGAATTGTGTTGAGAATATAGTCTCGCGCGGCCGGGTCAACGCCGCCGATCGGTTCGTCGAGCAGATAAAGCTGCGCCTTGCGGCTCATGACCAATATGAGCTGTACCTTTTCCTTGGTGCCCTTGCTCATCGTTTTCAGCCGGTCGAACGGGCTGATCTGCAAAGCCTTAAGCATATCGTTGGCCTTTACCTTGTCAAAATCCTTATAGAAGTTGCCGATAAAGTCCAGCAGATCGCAAACCTTCATCCAGTCGTTCAGATAGGGCCGGTCGGGCAGGTAGCTCACCACGCTGTGGGTGTGTACGCCGGGCGCGTGTCCATCGATCGTGACCGTTCCGCTCGTCGGCTGCAGCAGACCGTTGAGCAGCTTGATCGCCGTGGTCTTGCCCGAGCCGTTCGGGCCGAGCAGGCCGATAAAGCGGCCGCGCTCCAAATTCAAATTCAGGTTGTCGAGTGCGCGCACTGTGCCAAATACCTTGGTCAGCCCTTGGCAAACGACAAGATCATTTGTTTTCTCCATGCTTCTCCCCCTCCTTGATGCTGCTCTTATCCAGCAGCGCTATGATTTGTTCCTTGGTAAACCCCAGTTGATTCATGCCGGATAGAAACTCCGCGATGCGGTCGGCCGCTATCCGTTCGCGTACCGAATCGATCATTTTCTTATCCTCCGTAACGTATCGTCCGCTTGTTCGGTTGGTATACAGCAGGCCTTCCCGCTCTAAATCTGCCAGCGCGCGCTGCATTGTGTTTGGGTTCACGCCCGCTTCCGCCGCAAGCTCGCGCACCGGCGGCACTTTGTCGCCCGCCCCAAGTACTCCGCTTACGATCTGCTCGGTCAGCTGTTCCATCAGCTGCTGATAGATCGGCCGGTCGCCCCTCAGTTGCCATTGCATAGCCGTGCTCCTCTCTGTACTTCTGTACTATGATGGTAATACAATAATACATTCGCACACACTTGTCAAGAGGTTTCCCAAAAATAATTTAATTTTTCTTATTTCCATGTTATACTATAGGAAGATTAAAGGAGGCAAATAAACCCTATGAAAATCTATACGAGCCTGCGCGCCATCTGGATCGCCCTGTTGATCTCGGCGCTGGCAGGGCTGACCGGGCTGACCGATTCTTTTGCCGTAAACGTCGCCGGCAGCCTGCTTTCCCTCGCGGCTTACGCCATCATGGTGCTTCATCTCAAGCGCCTTGCGGACGAATCCGTGCGCTTTGGCCGCGCCTTTGCGTATCAGATCATCACGGTCGTGCTGCTTGCCCTTTCGATCGTCTGCTCGCTGCTGATGCAGCGTCAGATCGCGGTCGACACGCTTTCCATCTTCGCGCTGCTGCTGATCATGACCGGGGGCATCTTCAACCTGCTCAGCGAATTCAATTTGTTTTGGGCGCTGGATGAGCGCATCATCCCGCAGGGCTACGCCTTTCCCGCGCGCCGGATTCGCTGGTGCTTCTACGCGCCGCTGCTTTGCTCGGTCGTCGCGGCGACCTTTCAGATGATGGAGCAGTACATGCTGAGCATCGCGGCGCAGTATGTGGGCTATATCATCATGCTCGCGCTGTTTTGGCTGTATCTTCGCGCGGTAAAGGCCCGTGAGGACGATCCCCTCACATAAACACAAATAAAACGCGGCCCGTATGGAACCCATTCCATGCGGGCCGCGTTTTCTTCAGTTATCCGCCGCGAGCAAGCTTAAAACACCCGCCCGGTCAAACTGTTCGGGCAGCGGTATCCGAACGCCATCGGCGTGATGGCAATGGCTATCACGCCGTCGCTGAATTCCTTAACACGCATAGCAAGCCCCCTTTACGGCTGCTCACGGCCGTCGTCCTCGGGAGGTTGCCCCTCATCGGACGCATCGGCCCAGCCGCGGGGAAAGGGCGGCCTTCCATGCGGCGCGCCCCATCCGCCCATCCGGTCAAGCGGGCCGCGGGGACCATGCGGCTCATGCGGACCGCCGAACGCTAAACGCGGGTCCGGGCCGCCGTGGTGCGGGCCACGGTGCGGCGGGCCGTCGAAGCCCGGCCGCCGGTCGTCCGCGCCGGCTTGCGCCAAGGTTTCCTCCAGCGAGGCGATCAGGCGGGCCAGATATTCCTCCAGCTCGGCCTTCTCTTCGTCGGACAGGGAAGCAAAAAGCTTATCGGTATCGCCTTGGTCGTCCCCCACGCTGTTTGCCGCGGCTTCGCCCTCCGGCGTCAGCTCGATCATGGCCGTGCGCCGGTCGGTCTCCGACGGCTTGCGGGTCAGGTAGCCCTTTTGCTCCAGCTTGCCCAGCAGCTCGCCCAGCGACTGGTTGCGCATATCAAGCAGATAGCTCAATTCCTTCTGGCTGATTTTGGGTTGCAGCTTTAAAATAGACAGCACCCGCCCCTGCCCACGGTGCGGATTGCCCAGCGGCCCGCGATCCCGGTAGCGCAGTATCTGGAACCGGTGCAGCTGTGCGCTGAGTTGCAAAAGCTGTTCCAGTAATTGTTCGTTCAGATCAGACATGGATCACGCCTCCTAAAAAAATAATAGCAAGGTACCTTGTATTTTCATTATACAGGTACCTTGCTATTATGTCAAGTTTATTTTTGAAGGTACCTTTCTTTCCTAGGCACCTCTTTTGATCGGCAGAACGCTCAGGTGTTTTCCGAAAATTCGGCCAAGCGCAGGCCCTCGTTGTGGTCGGTCGCATAGGTGACGTTCCAAGGCGAGGTGAACAGGAGCAGATAATTGCCCCGGAAGTCCTGCACCGGCTTGGTATCGCTCGTGAGCACGAGCGACTTGATATCAAAGTCCTCCTCGTCGTTTTCGACCCAGCGGAGGTGCTCATAGGGAAGCATCTCACGGATGATTTCGACGTTATACTCGTTTTTCAGGCGGTATTCGAGCACTTCAAACTGCAAAACGCCCACCACGCCGACGATGACCTCCTCCATGCCGGAGTTCGGCTCGCGGAAGATCTGTATCGCGCCTTCCTGCGCGATCTGTTCCACGCCCTTGACGAACTGCTTCCGCTTAAGCGTGTCCTTTTGCCGGACGCGCGCGAACAGCTCGGGCGCAAAGGTCGGAATGCCGGAATAGACGCATTTGCGCTTGGGATCGCACACCGTGTCGCCGATGGAAAACACGCCGGGATCAAAAATACCGATGATATCGCCCGCGTACGCCTCGTCGACGACCGAGCGGTCCTGCGCCATCAGCTGCTGCGGCGCGGCAAGGGACATTTTTTTACCCGACTGTACATGCAGCACATCCTGCCCGCGCTCGAACTTGCCCGAGCAGATGCGCATAAAGGCCACGCGGTCGCGGTGGGCCTTGTTCATATTGGCCTGAATTTTAAAGACAAACGCGGAAAAATGCTCGTCAAACGGGTCGATCACGCCGATATCAGCCTTGCGGGGGGACGGCGGCGTGGACATTTCAAGGAATTTTTCCAAAAACGGCTCCACGCCGAAATTGGTCAGCGCCGAACCGAAGAATACCGGCGACAGCTTGCCCGCGTGCACCGCTTCCAGATCGAACGCATCCCCCGCGCCGGAGAGCAGCTCAATATCGTCGCACAGGGTATCATACTGTTCCTTTGGCATCGTGCCTTCCAGAATCGGGTCGTCGATCGACAGGCGGGTCGCCTTGATCTCATGCCGAAAATCCGCGCCGTCAAATTGGATCACCTGATCGTCCATGCGGTCATACACGCCGCGGAAACGCGGGCCGGAGCCGATGGGCCAGTTGACCGCATAGGTGCCGATGCCGAGCTCGTTCTCGATCTCCTCCAGCAGCTCGTACGGGTCGCGCGCTTCACGGTCCATCTTGTTGATGAAGGTAAAAATGGGCACGCCGCGCATCGCGCACACCTTGAACAGCTTGCGCGTCTGCATTTCCACGCCCTTGGACGCATCGATGACCATAACGGCGGAATCCGCCGCCATCAGCGTGCGGTAGGTATCCTCAGAAAAGTCCTGATGGCCCGGCGTGTCCAGAATATTGATGCACTTGCCGTTATACTGGAACTGCAAAACCGAGCTGGTGACTGAAATACCGCGCTGCTTTTCGATCTCCATCCAGTCGGACACGGCGTGGCGGCTGTTTTTCTTGCCCTTTACCATACCGGCTTCCTGAATGGCGCCGCCGTACAGCAGGAATTTTTCCGTGATTGTGGTTTTGCCGGCGTCAGGGTGCGAAATGATCGCAAATGTGCGCCGGTTTTCAATTTCTTTGACTAGGTTTGACACAGGTTGGTTTCCTCCCGGTGGATGAATTAAAGCAGGTGGCGGGCGGGGCGTTACAGCTCGCGGCGGCCCTCTAGGGCGCGGGTCAGCGTGACCTCGTCCACATATTCCAAATGGCCGCCGACCGGCACGCCATAGGCCAGCCGCGTGATTTTGATCTCAAACGGGCTTAAAAGGCGCGAAATATACATCGCGGTCGCCTCGCCTTCGGTATCCGGATTGGTGGCCAGAATGACCTCCTGCACATCCTCGTCGGCGACACGCTGCACCAGCTCGCGGATGCGGATATCATCCGGCCCGACGTGGTTCAGGGGCGACAGCGTGCCATGCAGCACATGGTACAGCCCCCCGTACTCCTTGGTGCGCTCAAACGCGATCACATCGCGCGGATCGGCCACCACGCAAACCGTTTTCTGGTCGCGCGAAGCGTTGGCGCAGATGGGGCAGGTCTCGCTGTCCGACAGGTTCTGGCACCGCTTGCACAGGCAGGTCTTCGCCTTCGCGTCGCGGATAGCGTCCGCAAAGCGGTCGGCCGCTTCGATGGGCAGCGTCAGAACATGAAAAGCCAGCCGCTGGGCGGTCTTTTGTCCGATGCCCGGTAGCTTGGCAAATTCTTCGATCAGCCGCTCCACGGGCGGCGCAAAGTAGTCCATCAGAACAGGCCGCCGCCCATGCCGCCTAAGCCGCCCATACCGCCGGTGATCGCGGACATCTGGCTCTGGCTCTTCTGCTGGGCCGTGCGGAACGCCTCGTTCACCGCCGCGAGAATCAGATCCTGCAGCATTTCAATATCGTCGGGATCGACCACCTCGGGCTTGATCTCGATTTTTTTCAGTTCGCTCGTGCCGGAAACGGTCACGGTCACCGCGCCGCCGCCGGCGGTCGCCTCAGTCTCCATCTGGGCGATCTCTTCCTGCGCCTTGACCATATCGGCCTGCATCTTCTGCGCCTGCTTCATCATCGCCTGCATGTTCATGCCGCCTCCGCCGAAGCCGCCAAATTTTCCCTTTGCCATATGAAACGATGTCCTCCTTTAAATTCGTATCTTACAATTCATGTATTTCTATATGGAATGCTTTTGCGCGATCCATCAGCTCATCCGCGCCGCCGGTCTGCGGCGGCGGAGCGGCGTCCGCTTCCCGCACCTTTACCTTAATCGGCGCGCCCGCCAAAACGGCCGCCTGCTCGCGGATGGCCTTCATGGTCGGTTCAGCCTTTGCCAACATGGCGGTAATCCCGTCCTCGCACAGCAGAACGAGCGCGCCGTCCTCCATCACGCCCCGCGCGGAAAGCTTTAAGTTCGTGTGCGCGCCCGTATTGATCTTGCCGGTGAGCGCTTCCAGCAGACGCGGCCACGCGGGCCAGCTATCTACCGGCTTTGCCGCGGGCTTCGCGCTTTGCGCCGCGCCGCCGTCCTCTTCCGCGAGGAGAGGCGCGTCCTCATCGCCCGGCGGGGGCGGGCCGTCTTCCGGCGCCGCTTGCGCCGCCGGAGCCGCCGCCGCGAACGCGACCGGCACGCCGTTTTTCAGTTTTTCCTCAATCGCTTCCAGACGTCCGCCAAGCGAGTCATACTGCTCCGCGCCCATCGTGCATAAACGCACGGCGCATAGCTCGGCCTCGATCCGGCGGTTGGAGGCGCTGCGCATCCGGTCAAGCGACGCGCCGATGCCCCGGCTCCACGCGAGCAGCGTGGAAGCCGCCAATCCGTCGCACAGCTTTTTGAGCGTGCTCACCGAATAGGCGGGAGAGATCAGCGCCGCGAGGGCCGCGTCGTCCTGCCGCGCGGTTTTGATCAGCAGCGCGTCGCGAATCAGCGTGAGCATTTGGTCGTACACAGCGGCAAGGTCGCGCCCCGCGTTGTAGTATTCGCCAAGCAGCGCGATCGCGCCCGCTAAATCGCCTTTTTTAAAGTATTCGGCCAGACTCACCGCGTCGTCCTGTCCAAGGATGCCGAGGGCGCTCGTCACCGTGTCCTCGTTCACCGCGCCGGAAGCCGCCGCGCGGTCGAGCATGGAGAGCGCGTCGCGCATGGCGCCGTCCGCAAGGCGGGCGATCAGCCGGGCCGCGCCCTCGGTCAGCTCGATTTGTTCCTTTGCCGCGATGTCGAGCAGCCGGCGGGCGATGTCCTCCGCCCCGATGCGGCGGAAATCAAACCGCTGGCAGCGGGACAGGATGGTGGCCGGCACCTTGTGTATCTCGGTCGTCGCGAGGATGAACAGTACGTGCCCGGGCGGCTCCTCGAGCGTTTTTAGCAGCGCGTTGAACGCGCCGGTCGACAGCATGTGCACCTCGTCGATGATGAACACACGTTTTTTTACCTGCGCGGGCGTATAGCGGGTTTCATCCCGCAAATCGCGGATATTGTCCACGCCGTTGTTGGAAGCCGCGTCAATCTCGGTCACATCGAGCACCGAGCCGTCCAAAATGCCGCGGCAGGCCGGGCATTCGCCGCAAGGGTCTCCGTTTTGCAGGTTTTCACAGTTGACCGCGCGCGCTAGTATCTTGGCGCAGGTGGTCTTGCCCGTACCGCGCGTGCCCGTAAACAGGTAGGCGTGGCTGAGCCTGCCGGAAACGAGCTGCGCGCGCAGCGTATCCGTGATATGCTGCTGCCCGATCACATCCGCGAACGTCATGGGCCGCCATTTCCGATACAGCGCCTGATACATGCACACCGCCCCTTTCCATCAAGAATACCATAAAGAGGCGGGCGTATGCCCGCCTCAGTCTATGAACTTTATGCAAAAGCGCATTTGATCTTTTTTCAGCGCCCCACAAGACCGCACGCGGGAAATTCGAGATCGCCTTCCCGATTGCCTTTCCGCACGTCGAGCTCAAGATCGGCAGATCTGCGGCACACGATGGTTTCTGCTTAATGCTGCTCGGTTCCCCGCCTGACATGGTTCGCAGTCCTCCGTTGCGCAGTACCGGTCTCTCATCGCTCTGTGGGCGGACGCCGCATCGAAACGACGTCCCTCCTTCCCCGCATCATCCCCGCTATAGCGGATTGCGGGTACAGGGCACCGCTGCCTCCCCGATGTGTGCGGCCTTGTGCGGCGCTGAAAAAAGTTTTGCTGTTTTGCTAGTTTGTGCTGTTTTGCCGGGCGTTATGCCTCCGGGTCGTCCGGCGAAGGCTCCGGCTCGGGTTCCGGCGTACCGCCGGGATCGGTCGTGCCGCCCGGATCGGTCGTACCGCCGGGGTCGGTCGTCCCACCCGGGTCAGTCGTACCTCCGGGATCGGTCGTTCCACCCGGATCGGTTGTGCCGCCGGGATCGGTCGTTCCGCCCGGATTGGTCGCGCCGCCTTCCGGATCAGTGGTGGAAGGCAAGCCGGTTTCCGGGTCGACCGTCGAGGGATCGACCGGTTTTTCCTCCGGCTTTTCTTCCGGCTTATCCTTATCATCGGGTTCCTTGGTCTCGTCCGGCACGTCGATGCCGCCGCTCAGGTTATATTTCTGATAGCCCTGATGCTTACAGATCTCCGTGGGCACCTGATCCTTGTAGAAGCGTCCGGTCGCAACGCGGCCCGCCGAACGGCACGCGCCCGAGGGAGCGAGACCGCTGTCCATGCAGTAGCTTGCGTTGACGAAATCCTGCGGATGCGAATCGAACACAAGGCCCGAATCGCCCTCATGCACGCGCCGCATGATCGTGGTCCATATCGCGGCCGCGTTTCGGCCGTATAGGCCGTTCAGCGTATAGTTTTTGTCATAGCCGACCCAGACAGCCCCGGAATACTTTGGCGTCAGGCCGCAGAACCAGATATCGTAGTTCGCGCTCGTCGTACCGGTCTTACCGGCGGTCTGTACGCCGGGGATGGTCGCGTTGGTCGCGGTGCCGAACGAGGTGGTGCCCTGCATGCATTCGAGCATGTAGTAGGCGGTCCGCACGTTTTCAAAGCCGAGATCGGTGCGCGGATTGTTTTCCAGCACCACATTGCCCTCGGAATCGAGCACCTTGGTATAGGTGCGCGTACCGCCGAACACGCCGTCGTTGATGAAGGCGGAGAAGCCGCCCGCCATCTGACGTACGGTCACGCCGTCGGTCAGGCCGCCGAGCGCCAGCGGCGCAAGATCGATATCGGAGGATACCGAGCCGTCCGCGTTCTGCCGGTTTGGAACAAGAGATTCTTGGAAGCCCAGCCGCTGGGTCAGGAAGTCAAAAGAAGCCTGCGGCGTGAGCATATTCATGATCTGCACCGCCACAGTGTTGACCGAGTGGGCCAGCGCGGTCTTGACGACCATCGGCCCGCCGGTATAGCGGCCGGAGTCGTTGCGCGGCCACATCTTGCCGTCCACTTCCTTGAGCGGCTTGTCGTAAACGCTGGAGGTGGGCACGATAATGCCCTTGTCCATCGCGGGGCCATAGGTGGACAGCGGCTTGATCGACGAACCGGGCTGACGCTTGGCGTCCGTCGCGCGGGAGAAGGACAGCTTGCCCTTCTTTTCGCCTCGACCGCCGACGATGCCGCGAATGTTGCCCTGCTTATCCGTGATGACCATCGCGCTTTCCGGCAGCATGCCGTCGCGCTCATAGTTCGGGAAGTTTTCCGCGTTATTATACTCCTCGTCCATGATCTGCTGGACGCGGGTATCGATCGTCGCGTAAATTTTCAGGCCGCCGGAGTTTACCATGTTGGACGCAACCAGTTGTGATACGCCCTTCTGATCCATCAGGTCCTTAATCACGTCCTTGATGACGGCGTCGGTGAAATAGGTGTACGGCTCGGACAGATCTTGGTTATACAGTTCGACCGAACGGTAATTCAGCTCCTCGGCCACCGCCGCGTCGTGCTCCGCCTGCGTGATCATCCCCTGCTTGAGCATCTGCTCCAGAATGGTCTCCTGCCGTTTTTTGATGTTGCTCGGGTAGGTGTAGGGATCGTACAGCGAAGGATTGTTGGTGATACCGGCCAAGATCGCGCACTCAGCGAGATCAAGATCGGATATTTCCTTGCCGAAGTAGGTCGCCGCCGCGGTTTTGACGCCGTAGGTGTTGCGCCCCAGATAGATCGTATTCAGGTACATTTCGAGGATGCGCTCTTTGTCGTCGATCTCTTTTTCAAAAGCGAGCGCGCGGAAAATTTCGTTCACCTTGCGCTTGACCGAGTAGTCGTCCTCTTGCGTCATGTTCTTAATCAGCTGCTGGGTAATCGTCGAGCCGCCGTATTGGCCGCCGCCGAACAGCCATGTCTGAACCGCGCCCAGCGTGCGCTTCCAGTCCACGCCCTTGTGCTGATAAAAGCGCTGGTCCTCGATCGCGACGACCGCGTTTTTCAGGTTCTGCGGGATCTGGTCGCCATCGACCCAAATGCGGTTTTCCGTGCCTTTGAGCGTTTCGTACAGCTTTTCCTCTCCGGTTTCGGGGTCGACCGAATAGATGAACGAGTTGAGGTCAAGCCCCATCCCCATGCTCATCTCGCTTACGGTCTCCTCGATCGAGGGATTGATATAAGCATGCACATAATAGGCGAACGCCATGCCGCAGAAGCAGCCGCACAGCACGCCAATAAGCAGCAGCGTAAGCAGCACGCGCGCTAAGCCGTGCCCAAAGCGATGCGATTTTCTTTTGCCAGTTGCCAATTCGGTTTCCTCCCCGCCCGGTGGTCGGTACCATGGGGCCTTTTCGATTGGGACGCGGTAAGTATCCGCTTTGTTCCCAGCATACGGTGATATTATACCACAGCGGCTGCTTTTTGTAAGCCTAGCATCCGCCGAAACGCCGCTGACGGTATAAGATTTTAAATACGCGTATCACAGCCGCCATGCGGCTATTATACCACAATGCCCTCAGAATTCCAAACTTTTTTTCATCAATCTGGTGAATAAATCCAAATTATTTGGACATCCTCCGATCAAATGAAATGAAACACTGAAAAAAGGAAGTGAAAAAAAGATGATGCAGGGCTTTTACATGCTGGCGATGCAGCAGCTGAAACGCCGCCGCCGGATCGCGCTGGCCGCCTGCGCCGCCGCGCTTATTTTTACCTTTTTCGCCGCCCGCGCTTGGTTCACCGCCGTTCCGGCGCTTAGCGAACAGGCGGTGCCGGTAAGCTACACAGCGGTAAGCGAGGACGGACGGCTTACCGTTTACCGCGACGGCGCGCTGCTCATGCGCACCGAAATCGACACGCGCTCGCTTCCTCAGGCCGACCGCGACGCGCTGAACAGGGGCGTGATCCTGTCGGACGCCGAAGCATTGGCAAAGCTGCTGGAGGATTACGGCTCCTAAAGCGGACGAAAAATCGTATATATGCCTCTCTACACGATAAAATAAGGATATTATCGTATTAGGGAGGCATTTTTTATGAACGACCGTTATGTAACCCTACAGCAGGCCGCCGCCTTCGGCGGATACCTGCAAGCCGAGGAACGCAGCCCCGGCACACGGGAAAAATATCTGCGCGACCTGCGTTCTTTTTCCCTGTGGCTGAACGGCGAGCCGGTGACAAAGGAAGCCGCCGCCGGATGGAAGGAAAATCTTCTGACCGAGGGATACGCCCCAGTCACGGTGAATTCCATGCTGGCCGCGCTGAACGCGTTTTTGCGCTTCACAGGCTGGACGGAATGCCGCGTCAAATTCCTGCGGCTCCAACGGCGGATGTTTCGCGATCCCGCAAGAGAGCTTAGTCGACAGGAGTACGACCGGCTGGTCGAAACCGCCCGCAACCAAGGCCGCGACCGGCTGGCCCTGCTGATGGAAACGATGGCGGCCACAGGGATCAGGGTAAGCGAGGTGCGGTATATCACCGTGGAAGCGGCTCGGCGCGGCCGGGCGGAAATTTCATTGAAAGGCAAAATGCGCACAATCCTGCTATCCGCCAAGTTGTGCCGCAAGCTGCTGAAATACGCCCAAAAAGAAAAGATCGCTTCGGGCGAAGTTTTCCTCACCAGAAGCGGAAGCCGCGTATCCCGGCGGCAAATTTGGGCGGAAATGAAGGGCCTGTGCTCACTGTCGGGAATAGCGCCAAGCAAGGTCTTTCCGCACAATCTGCGGCACCTGTTCGCCACGACCTTTTATAAGGCTTGCAAAGACATTACGCGTCTAGCGGATACGCTGGGCCATTCCAGCATCGAAACCACGCGGCTCTACCTTCTCACCACCGGCGCGGAGCACATCCGCCAGCTGGATCGTTTGGGGCTGGTCAGTTAGACAAAATCAATATTTTGCCTTGCTTGCTGCCGGCGCTCATGCATTTGAAATACATATTTTCATAGAATTATAGCATGTTTCGTCAAAAACCGCAAGTCATATGGGAATTTTAGGCACAGTAAACACAGGTCGCGCGCGCTTTCCTTTTGCGGCCTGCATTTGTTGCGCCCTTTCGCTCCTTATCACGACAGGATGTGACGGTTTTTTACATGTTCTGTGTTTTCTTCTGTCGCCGTCAAGGGACGCTTCTATACAAAATATTGATTTTGTACAGAAACGGCGGGAGGTGAACGATTTGGCGATCCATAAAAGATCATTGCTGGACAAGCTAGCCGAACAGTGCGGCGCTGCCCGCGTATCCGATCTGCATGATATGGACAGTGGCCAGCAAAAGAGGCTCATCGAAATACTGCTGGCGGCCCCTCCGGATACCACGGCGCTCAGCGAATGGAACCAAGCGCTGGGCTATTTGACCGGCGCAAAGCCGCAAAAAAGTGTTGAAGCAGCGCATGCGCGGCTGGTGATCCTGCTGACCCATGCGCGCGGCAAGCGGCAAGCGAAGGATTGAATCGAATATGTTAATCAGCGCGGCACCGGTCGCGGCCGCCCTCGCTCATGCGGTTCATCAAAACCGGCGCGGTACATAAAAAAGGCCGCAGCAGGCGATTCCCTCTGGAATCATCCTGCTACAGCGTTTTTTACAAACTATGGCACCATGACGGCGATCACGTTGTTTTGGCTTTCCGGCTCCGCTTCCGGCAAACCGAGCCAATCGTTCAGATCAATCACCTTGTCGTTTTCCGGCGGCCGGGCGGCCGGAGAACCGGAGGCGGGCTTTTCCGTGATCTGCATTTCCATTTCAAGCTTGCCGGTGTTGTTCGTGTGTATGCTCATTTTAAAGGCCGCGTTTTGCGCGTCGCCCTCAAATTCATAGGTCAGCAGCTGATCTCTCCAATACGTATCCTGCCGCACCGCAAGCGTGCCGCTCGCCACGCCGGTTCGGGTATTCAGCACGACCGAACCCTTCACATAGGCGATATCAAGGTCTACCAGCATGCCCGCCAGACCTTCGGCGCCCTCCTGCGGGGTCTCGTCAAAGCGGGCGGTATAGGCGTCGCCGTTTCTGGTAAATTTGCCGTCGCCCAAAAACAGCTCCAAGCCATCCGCCGCATCGTTCGCGCTCTGCCAGAACGAGGCCGCGAACCACTTTTTAAAGCTGGCTTCGTTTGGCTCGACGATCAGCGCGCCGATCGTCAGCTTGCCGCCGTTTTCCGCGATGCGGTTATACAGCCCCGCCGCGTCGAGCAGGCTTTGGTCGATCGCGTCCTCGATCCGCACCCAAGCGTCCGTCCCTTCCTTGGGCGTCATGTCGGGTTCGGCCAGTCCGATCGTCTTGAGCAGCAGCGGGCAGCGGAAATACAGGGTGTTTTCATCCGCGTTATAGATCATTTCAAAGGTAGCGTTTTGCAGATCGCCCTTTAATAGGTCGATCGCTTTGGAAAGCTCCTCGTCCACATACGGCGCTGCCTTGTCGATCAGCATGCGTACCATGGCGTACAGATCGAGCTTTAGATCCATCTGGTAGCTTTGGCCCTCTGTCAGCACGGAAAGCGTGCCGTTCAGCGGAAAGCTCTCGTCCCCATCGATCGAGTTGAAGGTCGTATAGGTGACCGCGATCGTGGCCGCCATACGCATCGCCTGATCGGTATCCCGCGCCGGCTGCGCCGCGAGCCATTGGTTGAGCACGGTAAACCGGCTGTCGATGGAATCGATCAGCGCGGCTTTATCGTAAACCACCGCCGTCTGCTGCCACTCGTCCCACTGGACGGTCAGGCCGAACGCCTCCGCGAAAAAGCGCACCGGCACATAGGTGCGGCCGGACTTTTCATAGGGTTGTACATCCATAGGCAGGTAGCTTTCGGCGCCGTCCTTTACAAGGCCTTCCGGCGCTTTGTCCGCCGGGCCCGTCCAGTACAGCTTATCGCCGCCGAGCGCGAAGCGCACGGTCGTTTCCCCCACCTTGGCGGTGACGGACGACGCCCCGCCGTCATAGCCGGTCTCGCCATGCAGGGCGTCCACCATGGCGCGCAGCGGCACCATCGTGCGCCCGTTCACGGTTTCGGGCTGCGCGTCCGGAAAGGCGACCGTCTCCCCCATCAGCTGCACGGAAAGCGTGGGCGGTTCGGGCTCTTCCCAGCCATAATTCCAACCGTAGGTCTCTTCGTATTTTTGCTCGGTCATTTCCCACGCCGCGGCCTTCGGCAGCTCCTCCACCGTCACGCCGTTCACCTCCGCCGCGGTGGGCAGCGTATAGCCGTACCAATCCACCATCAGCTGCGGATCCTCCGTGCATTGCAGCACAAAGTTTTGGTAGGTATCCTCCCACCAGTCGTAGGTTGCCTCCTCGTTTTCCGACCAGTTCCATTCGTTCAAAAAGGCCTGCTCGGATCCATAGCCAAGGTATTCATACAGCGGCGTTTGCCCGTTTCCCGCCGCAAGCGCCAAGGGGGCCATTGTGCCGAGCAGCAGGGCCGCCGTCAGCAGCGCGAGCGCCCGTTTCAGCTTTCGTACCATAAAGACCTACCTCCGTCCTTTTATTTGGTACTTATAGTTTATCATGCGCCCACAGGAATGTCACGCGCATTATTGAGGGATCCGCCGCGGCTACGCCACCCTTTTTACGCGCCGCCCGCGCACATAAAAAAGCGCATAATCCACGTCCCCCTTTCATACTGTTTGACCAAGGGGGCGTTTCACTATGTTTATTACGATCACGCGCGATACGTTATATCGCATTGCCGCGGCGGCGGCGGTCTGTGTGGTGCTGGCCGTGCTGTTCTGGCGCTTACCGGCGGACGACGCCGCGCAGACCTCCGCCGAAGCGGAAGCAGCGGTACCCGCTTCGGTTTCCGATTGGGGTCTTTCCTTCCAGACCGAGGGCCAGCCGCCCGTGGGCAACGTTTCCGCCGACACGTTGCGGCAGTGGAACGCGTTTTACGTCGCGGATACCGCCAAACCGACCATTTACATCACCTTTGACGCGGGGTTTGAAAACGGCAACACGCCGGCCATTTTGGATGCGCTGAAAAAGCATTCCGCGCCCGCGTGCTTCTTCCTCGTGGGTAATTTTATCGACACCGCGCCCGAACTGGTGCAGCGCATGGTGGACGAGGGCCATATCGTGGGCAACCACACGATGCACCACCCGGATATGTCCAAAATAGCGGATCAGGCCTCCTTTGAAGCCGAATTAAACGGCCTTGCCGAAAAGTTTGAAGCGCTGACCGGCAAGCCGATGCAAAAGTTTTACCGTCCCCCGCAGGGCAAGTTTTCCGAAGAAAATTTGAAGCAGGCGCAGTCCCTCGGCTACACGACCGTGTTCTGGAGCCTTGCCTATGTGGATTGGTATACCGACAATCAGCCCACAGATGAGCAGGCCTATTCCAAGCTTTTGCCGCGCATTCACAACGGCGCGATCGTGCTGCTGCACTCGACCTCGTCCACCAACGCCCGCATCCTTGACGAACTGCTGACCAAATGGGAGCAGGCGGGCTATACCTTCGGCGCGCTGACCGACCTGACGCAGGCGGGCTGATTGCCCATTGCCCGCCGCCTTTTCGCGTGCTATACTGAAAATAACAGCAAGCATACGGAAAGGAAGTGCACTATGCCAGCATCCAAGGTTTATTTTGCGGATTTTCACGCGTCGATGAACGAAAACCTGCAACAAAAGCTGACCCGCCTGCTAAAGACGGCAGGCATGGGCGATATCGACTTTGACAAGAAATTCGCCGCCATCAAGATCCACTTCGGCGAGCCGGGCAACCTCGCGTTCCTGCGTCCCAACTGGGCCAAGACCGTGGTGGACTTTATCCGCGAGCGCGGCGGCAAGCCCTTTTTGACCGACTGCAACACCCTGTACGTCGGCGGGCGCAAAAACGCGCTCGATCATTTGGATTCCGCCTATCTCAACGGGTTTTCCCCCTTCTCCACCGGCTGCCACTGCATCATCGCGGACGGCCTGAAGGGCACGGACGAAGCGCTGGTACCCGTCGAAGGCGGCAAATATGTGAAGGAAGCCAAAATCGGCCGCGCCATGATGGACGCTGATATCTTCATCACCCTGACCCATTTTAAGGGCCACGAGGCAACCGGCTTTGGCGGCACCTTGAAAAACATCGGCATGGGCTGCGGCTCGCGCGCCGGTAAGATGGAAATGCATTCGGCGGGCAAGCCGCATGTTCTGCACGGCCACTGCATCGGCTGCGGCATGTGCCAGAAAATCTGCGCGCATTCCGCCATTACGATCGCGGAGAAAAAGGCCACGATCGACCATGCCAAATGCGTCGGCTGCGGCCGCTGCATCGGCGTATGCCCGCGCGACGCGGTCGACGCCGCGAACGACGAATCCAACGATATCCTCAACTGCAAGATCGCCGAGTACACCAAGGCGGTCGTGGACGGCAGGCCCTGCTTCCATATCTCGCTGGTGCTCGACGTTTCGCCCAACTGCGACTGTCACGCCGAAAACGACGTGCCGATCGTGCCGAACGTCGGCATGTTCGCCTCGTACGACCCGATCGCCCTCGATCAGGCCTGCGCGGACGCGGTAAACGCCATGCCCGCCAACCCGGATTCCTATGTGCACGAGCATGCTTCTCACGGCGGGCATGCGCACGATCATTTCCACTACGCCCACCCGGATACGAACTGGGTCGTCGCGCTCGACCACGGCGAGGCACTCGGCCTCGGCACGCGGCAGTACGAGTTGGTGAAAATTTGATCACGATCTTATGCGGCCGCGTCGCCGCCGGCAAAACGGCGCTCGCGCGGCGTTTTGCCGATCAGGGCGCGGTCGTCCTCTCGTGCGACGAGCTGATGCTCACCCTGTTTGACGGCTGCCTTGGTCCCCGGCACGATGAAACCGCCCTGCGCTGCCTTTCCTACCTGTTTTCTCTCGCCGCGCAGCTTGCGGAAAAGGGCGTGGACGCTGTTTTGGACTATGGCTTTTGGCTGCGCGCCGAACGGGACGCGGCGCGCGCCTACTTTTCGTCGCGCGGCCTTGCCGCGCGGCTTTTGGTCGTGCAAGCGGCGGAACCGGCAAGGCTCGCGCGGCTTTCCCGCCGAAACGAGGGCCTGCGACACGAAACACGGCGCGTTTACCTGATCGAAGGCGCGTTGCTCGGCCGTATGGACGCGAAATTCGAGCCCCCCGGAGCGGACGAGCATGCCGAAATCTTTGACAACACAGAGGAACGACCCACATGGTAAAACAAAAGGACTTTACACGCCGCCTATGCGCGGCTTCCCTGCTCATCGCGGTCGGCGTGCTGCTGCCGCAGATCTTTCATCTGATCGGCGGCCGGGCCGCCGGTTCTGTCTTTTCGCCCATGCATCTGCCCGTGCTGATTTGCGGCCTGCTGCTCGGCCCCGCTTGGGGCGCGGCGGCGGGCCTTGCCACGCCGCTGCTCTCGGCCCTGCTTTCGGGCATGCCGCCGATGGCGCTGCTGCCCTTCATGCTCTGTGAGTTGACGGCCTACGGCGCGGTATCGGGCGCGCTCGCCAAGAAACTGCCCCTTTATCCCGCGCTGATCGGCGCGCAGGTCGCCGGGCGCATTGTTTACGCGCTGGCGCTGTTTGTCGGCGGCACGTTGTTCGGCATGCAGTGCGCCGCGCCCGCCTCCGTGCTGACGAGCGTCGTCACCGGTCTGCCCGGCATCCTTTTGCAGCTGATCTTTGCGCCGCTGCTGGTCACGCTGCTGCGGCGGCAGTTAACCTTTTTGCGTGTATCTAGATAGCCGCCAGCCTTTCAGACTGTCAAAATTCTTTTTTTGGCAGCCCAACGCCCGCCGCAACGAAGGTTGCGGCGGGCGTTTCTTTTTGTTCTTATTCGGTAATAAACGTTCTGCCTTCAAATTCGGCGCGGCGCTTGATATCGGCCATGACCTCGTCGAACTGCGGCAGGTCGAGCGACTGCGCGCCGTCGCACAGCGCGCAGCGCGGGTTGTTGTGCGCTTCGATGATCAGGCCGTCCGCGCCCGCGGCGATTGCCGCGCGGGAAAGCGGCTGCACCATGTCGCGCCGTCCGGCCGCATGGCTCGGGTCGATGATGATCGGCAGGTGGCTGAGCTTTTTGACAAGCGGCACCGCCGTGATATCCAAATTGTTGCGGATCATGTTTTCAAACGTGCGGATGCCGCGCTCGCACAGGATAACGTTGCGGTTGCCTTCGGCGAAGATGTATTCGGCGGCCATCAGGAACTCCTCCATGGTGGCGGAAAGGCCGCGCTTGAGCAGGATCGGCTTATCCGAACGGCCCAGCTCCTTGAGCAGCATAAAATTCTGCATGTTGCGCGCGCCAAGCTGGATGATATCGACGTCCGCGAATAAATCGAGATGCTTTTCGCTCATGATCTCGGTCACGATGGGCAGGCCGGTCTGGCGTTTGGCTTCCAGCAGCAGCTTCAGGCCCGCGTCCTCCAAGCCTTGGAAGGAATAGGGCGAGGTGCGCGGCTTGAACGCGCCGCCGCGCAGAAACGACGCTCCCGCGCGCTTGACGCTTTCGGCCACCTCCAGAATCTGCTCCTCGCTCTCGACCGAGCACGGGCCCGCCATCACGTTGAAATAGCCCGCGCCGATCTTGCGGCCCGCTACCTCAAGCACGGTATCGTCCGGGTGGAACTTGCGGTTGACGGCCTTGAACGGCTCGGTCACGCGCTGTACCCGCTCGACTACTTCATAGGCCAGCACATCGTTTTCATCGATGCTGGACGTATCGCCCATCAGGCCAAGAATGGTGGTGTTCGCGCCCTCGGAATAGTTGATTTTCAGACCAATATCTTCAAAGTGCCGGATCAACCGGTCAACACGCGTTTTTTCAGGGTTCTGTTTCAGTACGACGATCATGTCAGTTTACTCCTTTATCAGATAAAATGCAGAACCAGTATAACACGAAAAAACGCAAAAGAAAAGGCTGTAAAATAAGTTCCCACAAATGAATAGAAAACTGTTGCAAAGCGAAGAATGCTACCAATTTTGTCATTCTGAGGAGCGAAGCGACGAAGAATCTCGCGCGAACGCGCGTTCGCGCGAGATTCTTCACTTCGTTCAGAATGACATTTGGTTACTCTTCTATTTTGCAACAGTTTTTTTGTAACCCCGCGTTTGTTTTATTGGCGGCGGACCGAGGGGCGAAACAGCTTTTTCATCAGCAGCTTGCCGTTAAAGGGGATCAAGGGGTACAGATAGCTGTGCCCCGAAAAGGTTTTGCACGAGAGCAGGATGACCAGAATAGCGAGCAGGCCGAGCAAAAAGCCCCAAACGTTCAGTGTGACGGTCAGGATCAGCAAGCCCATGCGCATGAATTTCATCGCATAGCCCAGCTCGAACGAAGGCTGGTTGAACCCGCCCAACGCGACAAAGGCCATATACAGCATGGCTTCGGAGGAAAACCAACCGGATTTGACCGCGAAATCGCCCACCACGATACCCGCTATGACCGAAAGCGAGGTCGTCAGCATCGAAGGCGTGTTCAGGGTGGCGAGCTTGAGCCCGTCGATGCCGAGTTCTAAAATGATCAGCTGCCAGAAAAGCGGCACCGCGGGCGGCTCGGAGGGAATGAGGAACGCAAGCCCCTCCGGCAGCCATGTGGGATTTTGGTTGACCAGCAGCCAAAGCGGCGTGACCAGCAGCATCAGCAGCAGCACGAGAAAGCGCGTCAGCCGCAAGTAAGAGCCGGTCAGCGGCGGGAAATAATAGTCGTTCGCCTCCTCCATGATGTCGAAAATAGAGGTCGGCAGCGTCATGGCGGCGGGGGAGTTGTCCACCAGAAGGACAACGTCGCCCTCGAGCACCTGCGCGGCGGCGGCGTCCGGCCTTTCGGTGTATTTGAAGCGGGGGAACGGGTTATACCATTTATGGGGCAGCAGCAGCTCGGCCAAGCTTTCACTGTTCATGGTCAAAGCGTCCACCTGCTGTCCGTCCCGCGTCAGGCGGTCGCGCAGCTTTTTCAAAAGCGCGTCGTCCGCGCGGTCGGCCATATAGCAGAGCACCACGTCGGTTTTGCTCGCGGCGCCAAGCGTGAAAGCCTCCATCCGCAAGTGCGGCGAGCGTATACGGCGGCGGATCAGTGCACAGTTTAAAACCATGGTTTCAACAAAGCCGTCGTGCGAACCGCGAAAAACCTTGTCCTTCTCCGGCTCGGCGGTGTCGCGCTGGGGATAGGTGCGGATATCAAGCAGCACGTACTGCGCAAAACCTTCAATCAGCAGCGCGGTCTGCCCGGCGAGCACGGCGGTGACGACCTTGCTCTCATCCTGTTCCAGCGCGGCTTCGCAGTAGGGCACGGCAAGGTCTAAAAAGGCCTGTTCATCGGCAAAGCAGGGATCGTCCTGCTTCAGGGAGTAGAAAAACTCCATGATCTTTTCAAACAGCTCGTCCTTGACAAAGCCGTCTATCAGCGTGAACATGGCGCGCCGTCCGGCGAAGCGCACCGGCCGCTCGAGCAGGTCAAAGCTTTTGTTAACGGCAAGCGCCTGCCGCAGCGCGCTCACCCGGGAATCGAAAGAAGACATGGCATTTCGTCCTTTCAGGGAGAATTACGGTTAGTTTGTGCGTAAATTGGGAGAAAATACACCGAGAGCAGTGCATCCAATTTGACGAAACGCAAGATGTGGTATATAATATAGTTGTGGTAATATGTATAAATTTTGACACCGGCGAAAGCGCCGGTTTTATTTGGGTATAGGAGTGCAAAAAAAGCATGAGTAAGGCAAAGCAGCATTACGGAAACGAAAGTATTTCCTCGCTCAAGGGCGCGGATCGCGTGCGCAAGCGCCCGGGCGTTATCTTTGGCTCGGACGGGCTGGAGGGCTGCGAGCACGCGGTTTTTGAAATACTTTCCAACTCAATCGACGAAGCGCGCGAGGGCTACGGCAGCGAGATCACCGTGACCCGGTACGAGGACGGTTCGATCGAGGTGGCCGACCAAGGACGCGGCATGCCGGTGGAGTGGAACGCGGCGGAAAACCGCTATAACTGGGAGCTGATCTTTTGCGAATTGTACGCGGGCGGCAAATACCAAAACGACACCGGCGAAAACTATGAGTTTTCGCTGGGTCTTAACGGCCTTGGCACGTGCGCCACGCAGTACTCCTCCGAATATATGGACGCTACCGTCGTGCGCGACGGCTTTGAATACAGCCTGCACTTTGAAAAGGGCGAAAACAAGACCGGCACCAAGGAAGGCTTCATTAAAAAGGAGACGACCTCGAAAAGGACCGGCACCAAGATTCGCTGGAAGCCCGATCTTGAGGTGTTCACCGATATCCGCGTGCCGCTCGATTATTATCAGGACACGCTCAAGCGGCAGGCCGTGGTCAACAATAAGCTGAAATTCATCCTGCGCGACCAACAGGGCGGCAAGTTTGAAACAAGCGAGTTTTTATATCAAAACGGCATTGTCGACTATGTGCAGGAGCTGGCCGGCGGGACGCCGCTCACCTCCGTGCAGTTTCTGGAAAACGAAAGGCGCGGCCGCGATCGCGCGGACAAGCCGGAATACAAGGTGAAGCTTTCCTGCGCGTTCTGCTTTTCCCCAAGCGAGCAGCGGCTGGAATACTATCATAACTCCTCGTGGCTGGAGCACGGCGGCGCGCCGGACAAGGCGGTGCGCTCGGCTTTTGTTTCCGCGATCGATGGGTATATCAAGCAGATCGGCAAGTACACCAAAAGCGAGAGCAAGGTCACCTTTCAGGACGTGGCGGACAGCCTCGTGCTGGTGACCAACTGCTTTTCCACCCAGACCTCGTACGAAAACCAGACCAAAAAGGCCATCACCAATAAATTCATTCAGGAAGCGATGACCGACTTTTTAAAGCAGGGTCTGGAAATCTATTTTATCGAAAACAAGGCCGAAGCGGACAAGATCGCCGAGCAGATTCTCATCAACAAGCGCTCGCGCGAGCAGGCCGAAAAAGCGCGCCTTAACATCAAGAAAAAGCTTTCCGGCAACCTTGATCTGGCCAACCGCGTGCAGAAATTTGTCGACTGCCGCACCAAGGACGTTGCGCGCCGCGAGATATACATCGTGGAGGGCGATTCGGCGCTCGGTTCGGTCAAGCAGGGCCGCGACAGCGAGTTTCAGGCCATCATGCCGGTGCGCGGCAAAATACTCAACTGCCTGAAAGCCGATTACGATAAAATTTTCAAAAACGATATCATCACCGATCTTTTAAAGGTGCTCGGCTGCGGGGTAGAGGTGCGCAACAAAGCCTCCAAGGACCTTTCCGCTTTTGACCTGAACAGCCTGCGGTGGAATAAAGTCATCATCTGTACCGATGCGGACGTGGACGGCTTCCAGATCCGCACGCTGATTCTGACCATGCTGTACCGCCTAACGCCCACGCTGATCGAAAAGGGCTTTGTCTATATCGCGGAATCGCCGCTTTATGAGATCGAGTGCAAGGGCAAAAGCTATTTCGCGTTCGACGAAACCGAAAAAGCCGCGATCATCAAAAAGCTGGAAGGCAAAAAGATGCTCATCCAGCGCTCCAAGGGCCTTGGCGAAAACGAGGCCGACATGATGTGGGAGACCACCATGAACCCGGAGACCCGCCGCCTGATCCGCGTCGAGCCAGAGGAAGCCAAGGCGACCAGCGATATGTTCGACCTGCTGCTCGGCGACAACCTCGCGGGCCGCAAGGAATATATCGCGGAAAACGGATATTTATATTTAGAGCTGGCCGATATCTCGTAAGAAGATCCATTATGCTTTGCGGGGTGTCTGAAGATAGTTGTTGGGGCGCGTTTACCCGGAACGGAGAGATTTTGTGCGGAAGGTCAAAATTGTGTGCGCGTTCTGGATTTTAGCAATGGCGGACTTTTGGCTTTTTTGCTGGTCCTATCGGAAACCGACGGTGCTATTTTTTATTGGCGGCGCAGTATCGCTTTATATCTTATCAAAGATACCGCAAGGGATCGTCCGGCGGTTGGCTAAACAAAACGGCAAAGCGACGTTTGAGCACCTGTTCGGCGTTTGGCAAAACGCCAAGTGGCGCAGAAGTAAGGAAGAACTGCTTGCCGGTCCGCCAGAAATGCGGCGGGATCTAACGCTGATGGAAGCGCTGCGGCAGTGGATCGCCCTTGCCCCATTGTTTGGCGTATGCGCCGTATTCATATGGTTGGGTGCGATATTGCTGGAAATTTTATAGCATACCTAACGTGCGCGGTGAGGTCACCAATGTCGTTAAGATAAGTTTTATTGCATTGTCATTCTGAGGAACGTAGTGACGAAGAATCTCGCGCGAATGCGCGATTTTATGATGGGACCGCGCGTTCGCGCGAGATCCTTCGCTTCGCTCAGGATGACAAAATCATTAACCAAATGACATTGGTGAGGTCACCCCGCGGCGCGCCCATACCCTTCCTCATAAATCTGCTTTCGATAAAGATTTCCATGCGGCACATATGCCGCTGGCTGAAAAGGTGAACAAATAAATGGCTAAAAAACCCGAGAAAAAAGAATATAAAGAGCATCCGTCCACGCCGCAGCGCATCACGGATACGCTGCGCGAGAACTATATGCCCTATGCGATGAGCGTGATCGTGTCCCGCGCCATCCCGGAGATCGACGGCTTCAAGCCCTCGCACCGGAAGCTGCTGTACACGATGTACAAAAAGGGGCTGCTGAACGGCAACCGCACCAAGTCCGCCAACATCGTGGGCGAAACGATGAAGCTCAACCCCCACGGCGACGGCGCGATCTATGAAACCATGGTGCGCCTGACGCGCGGCAACGAAGCGCTTTTAAATCCCTTTGTTGATTCCAAGGGCAACTTCGGCAAGGTCTATTCGCGTGATATGGCCTATGCGGCCCCGCGTTACACCGAAGCAAAGCTGGACGCTTTCTGCGCCGAGCTGTTCCGCGACATCGATTGCGACGCGGTTGATTTTGTGGACAACTACGACGGCACGATGAAGGAGCCTTCGCTGCTGCCGACGACCTTCCCGAACATCCTCGCTTCCGCGAATACGGGCATCGCGGTCGGCATGGCGTCGAACTTTTGCGGCTTCAATTTGGCCGAGGTGTGCCGCACCGCAATCGCCTGTATCAAGGACCCGGCGCACGATCTGCTTTCCACCTTGCCCGCGCCCGACTTTTCGACCGGCGGCGAGCTGATCTACGATGAAAACGAAATGCGCGCCATTTATGAGAGCGGCCGCGGTTCGTTCAAGGTGCGCGCTAAGTGGGAATATCAAAAAAAGGAAAATATCATCGAGGTCACCGAGATCCCGTATACGACCACGATCGAAGCCATTATCGACAAGGTGGCCGAGCTGGCCAAGGCGGGCAAGCTGCGCGAAATCGCCGATATCCGCGACGAGACCGATCTTTCCGGCCTGAAACTGGCAATCGATCTCAAGCGCGGCACCGACCCGGATAAGCTGATGGCCAAGCTGATGAAGATGACGCCGCTCATGGACAGCTTTTCCTGCAATTTCAACGTGCTGATCGGCGGCTTGCCGCGCGTTTTAGGCGTTCGGCAGGTGCTGGACGAGTGGACGGCGTGGCGCACCGAATGCGTGCGCCGCCGCGTATACTTCGATTTGAACAAGAAGAAGGACAAGCTGCATCTGCTGCACGGCCTTGCCAAGATTCTGCTCGATATCGATAAGGCGATCCGCATCATCCGCGAGACCGCCGAGGAAGCCGAGGTCATCCCGAACCTGATGATCGGCTTTGGAATCGACCAGATTCAGGCCGAGTATATCGCGGATATCCGCCTGCGCAACATCAATAAGGAATATATCCTTAAGCGCACGCAGGAGACCGAAGCGCTTGAAAAAGAGATCAAAAAGCTCGAAGAGATCGTGGGCAGCAAGGCGAAGATCCGAAATATCATCGTCGCGGAGCTGGAGCAGGTGATCAAAAAGTACCCGTCCGAGCGGCGCACCAAGCTCGTCACCGCCGAAGCCGTGCCCGTGTTCGACGAGACCGAACACATCGAGGATTACCCTGTGCTGCTCTTCTTGACGCGCGAGGGCTACTTTAAGAAAATTACGCCTCAATCCTTCCGCATGGGCAGCGAGCACAAGCTCAAGGAAGGGGATGAGATCGTTTGGCAGACTGAAACGACCAACAAGGCGGAGATCATCTTCCTGACCAACATGCAGCAGGCCTACAAAGCCCGCCTGTATGATTTTGACGACTGCAAAGCCTCCGCGCTGGGCGACTATCTGGCCTCTAAGCTCGGCATGGACGAAGGGGAAACGCCGGTGTTCGCGTTCCAGCCCGGCGATTACAAGGGGATCATGGCGGTCGTGTTCCAGAACGGCAAGGCCGCCCGTTTCTCGATCGACAGCTTTGAAACCAAGACCAACCGCCGCCGCCTGACGGGCGCGTACTCGGGCAAGTCGCCCGCCGTTCAGTTCTTCTTCCCGGTGGATGAAACGACCGAGATCACCATGTTTTCCACCGCGAACCGCGCGCTGACCTTCCGCGCGGGCATGCTGGATATCAAGGCCAGCCGCTCGACACAGGGCGTACAGGCGATGGTGCTGCGCGGCAAGCACACGGTCACCCGCGCCGTCCGCATGGAGGACGCGGCGCTTACCGATAACGGCCGCTACCGCTGCCGTTCCATTCCTTCCATTGGAGCTTTGCTGACGGATGAGGATCTGCCGGATAAGCAGCTGACGCTTTAATGTCGTATGGCTGAAAGGGCTGTGAAAACCGTAAAGGTTTTCACAGCCCTTTTGTCTTAACTTGCGGACGTGCTTTCGCTTTGCCATGCGTTTGCTTTCAGAACAAAAAACACGGTTAGCAGGGTCGAAAAAAGGTCGGCCGCCGGCTGTACGCAGATCACGCCGGTCAGGTCTAACAGCCGGGGCAGGATGAATATGAGAGGAAAGAAGAAAATACCCTGCCGGCTCAAGCTGAGCGCGCTGCCGATCAGGCTATTTCCAATCGCCAGATAGAGGGAAGCGTACACCATTTGAAATCCAAAGGTGATGAGCAGCACGGCGTTCAGCCGCAGCGCCTTGCTGGCCAGCGCGATCATCTGCGCGTCGCTTCCGAAAAGGGAAACCACCGGCCCGGCAAATACGATCAGCGCCGCCGCCGCGATCACGCAAAAGGCGGTCGACCAGATCAGGCACAGCTTGATGGATTGTTTCAGCCGAGCCGATTGCTTTGCGCCGTAATTATAGCCTGCAAACGGCTGAAAACCCTTTAGAAAACCGAACACGACATAGGTGGACACGGTCATGATACGGGTGACGGCCCCCATGGCCGCGACGGCATAATCGCCATAGGGCTTGGCAGCCGTATTGATCAGCCCCATGGACGCGCTTGCCAGAAATTGAAACAGGAGCACGGGAACGCCTATTTTTAAAATTTCGCCGTAAATTTTTCCCGAAATTGTGATCTTGCGCGGCGAGAAACGCAGCACCCCCTTCTTTTTTGCGATATAGCCTAGATAAAGCGCCATATTCAGGCACAGAGAGAGCACGGTGGCAATCGCCGCGCCCTCGATGCCCAGCTTCATGCCATAAATCAGGATGGGGTCCAAAATCACGTTTGCAAGGCTGCCCGTCAGCATAGCGGCCATGGTAAAGCGGGTAGCACCCTGCGCGGTAAGCAGGTTGTTCATGGATACGGTGAACACGTTGATGATAGAGCCCGCGACATAGATTTTCGCGTAGGCGCGCGCATAGGGCAGAATCGTTTCCGTAGCGCCGAGAGAGGTCAGTACGGGATCGAGAAAAAGAAGGATGACCGCGATGATCGCGCCGCCTAATAAGATACCGGAGAAAAGCGCGGTCGAAGCGGTCCGGTCCGCCTGCTCGTGATCGCCTTTGCCGAGCAAGCGGGAAATGTAAGAGGAAGCGCCCGCGCCGAACATCATGCCAAGGCCAATGATGATTTGCACGATCGGGAACACAACGGATACGGCGCCCATTTGGCTGAGCCCTAACCCGCCCACGAAATATGCGTCGATCACGTTGTACAAGGCGGAGATCAGCATGCCGACCATCGTCGGTATGCCCAGCTTGAGCAGGGCGGAAGCAACGTTCGCTTCCCGCAAAAGATAGAGGTGCGTGGATTTTTCAGACATGGTCATGTCCTCCTAAAATGGTTTTATATGATCGGCAAAGCCGGGATCATTGACGAAAAATGAACGTTAGTTCAATATTGTTCAATAAAAAAAGGAACCGGCCTAAAGGCCGATTCCGGATAAATACATTTTGGATAATTTATGAAGGGTCATAACAGCCCATTCCTTTCCCTTATCATGATACATGATCTGCATCAGGCCATCAACAAAGTTGCTTGCAATGATATGGACAAAAACCTCATCCGCGGTCTCGTCGTTACAGTGCTGCGCCAAATGTTTCTCTATTTCGGCGATAAAGCGATCCTTTTCATGGTCGTACTTGGTGCCGCCGCTTTGATCGATCAAAATAATAAATTCCTCGCGGTGGTCAAATAGGTCGAGCAAGCAGTCGATCTCGGCTGTGCTCAGTCCGTAAATAGCGTTGCCGCCGTGCATCCGCTGGGGTTCCTGCCGGTCACCCGCGCAGAGGACGCGCTCCCAATCGTACAGAACGGGGAGGAGTACGGCGTCGAAAAGCGCCTGCTTGTTTTTATAGTAAGAGTAGATCAGGCCGGTCGGTATTTTGGCCCTTTGGGCAATGCTGCGCATAACAGCCGCCTGATAGCCCTTTTCAAAAAATTCCGCCAGCGCGGCCTTTAAAATATTCTCGCGGATTTCATCCTTTAACACCTGCGGCATAGCGTCCTCCAATATTGAACTTATGTTCAATTATAAGGCGGAGCATACGCTTTGTCAAGGAACAAAAAAGCGCATTGCAGAAAATTCCGCAATGCGCCACAGCTTATCAAAGAACCCTTCGCGCCGCAGCGCGTATAAAATAGGATTTTGTTTCAAGAAACAAAATTCATAAAAACCGGGAGCAGAAGGTGAATTGGCCGTAGGCCAAGAGAGGCCGGCCTGGGCCGTGTATCTCGGTTTGCTCTCATTTAATCGCCGCACGGCGGCGGTCAGTGGATAGAGGCCTACGGGCTATACAAACCGACTTCAAGTGTGCCTAAAAGGCGCGCGCAGAAGCCGGAATTCTCGATCGAAATGGGGCTTTGTTTCGATCGACAGACTGTCAAAACTTGTTTTTTGACAGTCTGAAGCGCATTGCAGAAAATTCTGCAATGCGCCCAGCGATGTATCATTCGTCGAACAGTGGGGTGGAGAAGTACCGCTCGGCGGTGTCGGGCAGCACGGTAACGACCGTTTTGCCGGGGCCGAGCTTGCGCGCCAGTTGGATCGCGGCGGCTACGTTGGTACCGCTGGAAATGCCGCACATCAGCCCTTCCAGACGGGCGAGGTCGCGCGCGGTCTGAATGGCTTCGTCGTCGGACACAATGTACAGGTTATCGTAAATTTCCGTATTCAGGTTTTTGGGGATCACGCCGTCGCCAATGCCCATTTGCAGGTGCGTGCCGATCGACCCGCCGGACAAAATGGCCGCGTTTTCCGGTTCGACCGCCCAAATTTCCAGTCCCGGGTTATGCTCCCGCAGCACCTCGCCGATGCCGCTGATCGTACCGCCCGTACCAAAACCGGCGCAGAAGCCGTCGATCGGGCCGCCAACCTGCTCTAAAATCTCAAGCGCGGTGTGCGCGCGGTGCACGGCGGGATTTGCCGGGTTGTCGAACTGCTGGGGAACAAATACCTTGGGATCGCTCGTGGCCATATCCATGGCCTTTTGCAGGCACTGATCGATGCAGTCCCCAATATTGCCCGCGTCGTGCACGAGGATGACCTCGGCCCCGTAATGGCGGACGAGCTTCCGGCGTTCCTCGGATACCGAATCCGGCATAATGATGACCGTGCGGTAGCCCTTTACCGCGCCGCACAGCGCAAGGCCGATGCCTTGATTGCCGCTTGTCGGCTCGACAATGATGGTGTCCGGGCCGATCAGACCGCGCTTTTCCGCGTCCTCAATCATGTTCAGCGCGGTGCGCGTTTTGATCGAACCGCCTACGTTAAGGCCTTCGTACTTGACCAGCACCTCAGCGCCGCCCTCGGGCGCCATATGGCTCAGTCGCACCATCGGCGTGTGGCCAACGGCCTCTAGAATATTGCTGTAAACCATGTTAAATGATCTTCCTCTCAAACGTGTTGTCCAATAGCTATTATTATAACACAGTTCATTCTATATGGGTAGGAGAGAATTTGTTTAAAAAGGTGATACGGTCAGTATACAAAAATGAAGTTCTCAGTGTATGAACTGAGAACTTCATTTGGTGTTTCATTGGAGCGGCGGTGAGGTCACCAATGTCCTTCGGTTAAGAATAACTGACTCCTATACAACATAGCGCCGCCCTTTGGCCTCCCCTCGTCGGGGCATATGCGTAAACTGAAGCAGCGTATGCATAGAGCGCTCTTTGGGCTTCCCCCGACGAGGGGAAGCTGGCACGGCGAAGCCGTGACTGATGGGGGGCGCATGAATGGGCAGCATGATGTGCGTGGCTGCCTTAAAGTGCGCTATTCGTTACGCCCCCCATTCGTCACGCGCCTACGGCGCGCGCCACCTTCCCCTCGTGGGGGGAAGGCTAGAAAACGGTCTTTGGCCCCCGCGCATTGCTTAAGTTTACGCATATGCCTCGTCGGGGGAAGCCCAAAGGGCATTTGCTACCCAATTAGTACTTACTCACTCTTAACTAAATGACATTGGCGGGTCACCCCGTCCTACGGCATATGTGATTCATGATGCCTTTCCGCCTTTTTACCGAACAGCACAAATAAGTACGGCACAAAGAGGGACACGATGATACCGCCCCAAAGGGGAAACGCGGGAAAAATCTGAAACACGCCCTGCAAAAAGGCAGAGGAAAACTGTATGGGCAGGCCAAGCAGCAAAAACAGGGTTATAGGATAAGCCCCCATCAACTGCACGACCTTTTCAAGAACCAGAAAAACGACGTGATACACTACGACGAGCGAGGCGGACAGGGCGAGTTCACGGCGGGTCATGCGCCGAGCAAACAGCAAACCCACCAGAAGGAACAAAACCAGACCCATACCGACTAAAATCAACGTATGGGGAAGATTAATCACCTCGGAGCTATACACGCCGTTCGCGTCCGGCAGCAGCGCCCGCGTAAGTTGAAACGCAGAAACGAAGTCTGTGATCGTCAGCACAATGCCACAGACCGTGCAGAGCAAGGGAATACGTAAATAGGGATGGTCCATATCAAGCACCTCCCGGCACGATACATTAATCGAGGTATGTAATCTTTTCGATCCCCTTAATCCCAAGACCCGGCTCGTCGGAAACGGTGATGTCCTTTTCATGGAACACCGCGCCGCCGAGGATAGGATCCTCCAGACAGAGCACGGGGCCGTCCAGATCGACCTTGGTGATGATCTGCTTAGCGCAGGCCAGATGAATCGCCGCGTTGACCGAAATTTTTGCTTCCAGCATACAGCCGATCATACACTCGACGCCGTAAACCTCGGCGGCGGACGCAATCTTGAGCGCGTTGTACAGGCCGCCGCACTTCATCAGTTTAATATTGACCAGATCGGCCGCGCGCATCTGCATGATGGTCAGCGCGTCGGAGGGGCCCTGCACGCTTTCATCCGCCAACACGGGAATCGATACGTTGTCCGTCACGTATTTCAGACCGACAAGGTCGTGCTGATGCACCGGCTGCTCGACAAATTCGATGTCCAGCCCCTTGTCCTCCATCTGGCCAAGGATGCGCACGGCTTCCTTGGGCTTCCAGCCCTGATTCGCGTCGATGCGGATACGCACATCCGAACCGACCTCCTTGCGGATGGCCTCCAGCCGCTTCAGGTCGAGCGGCGCGTCCTTGCCGACCTTGCATTTCAGGCAGTCGTATCCACGGTCGATCGCGTTGCGCGCGTCGCGGGCCATTTCCTCCGGATCGTTCACACTGATGGTGATGTCGGTAACGATCTTACTGCGGCTGCCGCCCATCAGCTTGTAAACGGGAATGCCGTAAAGCTGGCCGTAAAGATCCCACAGCGCCATATCGACCGCGGCCTTGGCGCTTGTATTCTTGAGGATACAGGCGTTCAGCGCGAGCATCAGGTTTTCAAAATCATCCACCTCGCGGCCGAGTATAGTGGGGACGATGTGGTCGCGGATCGCGCCGATGATCGCGCCCGCGGTATCGCCCGTGACCGCGCCGGTCGGCGGCGCTTCGCCATAGCCGATCGCGCCCGTGTCGGTGTGAATCTCAACGATAACGTCCTCCACCGAGGAAACCGAGCGCACCGCCGTTTTGAACGGCACGCGCAGCGGCACGGAGATCTTGCCCAGTCTTACTTTGGTGATTTTCATATAATGTTACGCTCCCTTCTCACTTCGCCAGCTCGAACATGGCCGAGGCGATGATCTCGGCGTTTTGCAGCAGGCGTTCAACCTCCATATACTCATCCGGCTTGTGTTCGCGCACCTCGTCGCCCGGGAAGATCGGCCCAAAGGCCACCAGATTCGGGATCGACTTGGCATAGGTGCCGCCGCCGATGGATTTTAAAACCGCTTTGTCGCCGGTCTCGGCTTCGTAAACGCGGGATAGCTTTGCAATCAATTCGCTTTCGGGCGGCATATAAATGGCGGCCTTGTGGCGCATTTCGGTTTCGGTAAAGCCCGCTTCGGCAAAGGCGGCGCGCAGCGGGGGCGCGGCTTCGTCAAAGGTCCTCGTAACGGGGTAGCGCACGGAAAGCGTGACGGATACCTCGTCCTCGCCGCCGCGGATCACACCTAGGTTGACGGTCAGATCGCCCGAAAGCTCATCGCGCATGGCAAGACCCAAATGCTCGCCGCGCGTTTCCATGCCAATGCGCTCCGCCAAAAAGGTCAGCGTTTCCTTTACATCGCCTTCGGTCAGCGGCAGTTGTAAAAGCGCCTGCGCCAGACGGCCAATGGCGTTTTCGCCTTGCTCTGGCGTGGAACCATGCGCCGAAACACCCTGCGCTTCCACACGGATGCCGCCTTGGATTGGCGTTGCGGTCACTTTATCGACATGTATCCGATCCGCCGCTTCGGGCGGGCAGGAAAGTTCGGCAAAGGCGAAGGCGGGGGACACGTTGGACGCCGTGCCGCCCTCGATCCGGCGCAGGTGATACGCGCCGTTTTGGCGCAGCTTGCGGCTGTAAGAGCAGTTCATAATGCCCTTTTCACCGTTGATGATCGGATATTCGCCATCCGGCGTAAAGCCCATGACGGGGATTTCGCCGCCCTTTTCCAAATAGTACTTCATATCCTGACAGCCGGTCTCCTCATTGGTGCCGAACAGCAGACGGATGCGGCGGGAAAGCGGCGCGCCCGCATCCTTTAACGCGGCCAGCGCGTACAGTGCCGCCACGGTGGGGCCTTTATCGTCCATGGTGCCGCGCCCATATATGCGGCCGTTTTCGATCTGGCCGCCAAAAGGCTCGCGCGTCCAGCCGTCGCCCGCGGGAACGACGTCCAAATGGCCCAGAATGGCCACCATTTCCTCGCCCTCGCCATACTCGCACCAGCCCACGCGCCCGTCCATATCGGTGGCCGGAAAGCCCAGCTTTTCGCAAAGCGCCAGCATCTGGTCAAGACTTCGCCGGACCTCGGCCCCGTAGGGCGCGCCGTTCTCCGCCGGGCCTTCGACGCTGGGGATGCGGATAAGCGACGCTAGATCGGCAAGCAAGTCGTCCTGATGCTGCCGGAGATAAGCTTTAAAATCCATCCTTGTCCTTCCTTTCCTTATGTTCCATATGCTTATTGTACCCGAAAATACAGTGTATTGCAAATAAATGCACAAAAAACTTATGCCCAAAAGCAAAATAATTAAGCATATTGCAATGGGAGGAAAAATCATGTATAATGGGAGCAGACAACTGCCGCGCTCCGTGGGGAATTTGGTGGGGCGGGGGAGAAAACTGAAAAAAGAGAGGGAAACTGTATGATCACCAACGGCTTTACTTACATTGCGGTTCTGGTATTTCTGGCCGCCGTTTTGGTCGGCGCGGAAAAGCTGACCAAATGGAAATTCTTCAAGTTTGTGCCGCCTGTCGTGCTGCTGTACCTGCTGACCATGGTGCTTTGCACGGTCGGCGCATGGGATATGGAGGCGACTGCACCCGCGTATGGTGCGATGAAAAACAACATTCTGTACGCCATGCTTGTGTTGATGTTGCTGCGCTGCGATATCCGCAAAATCCTAAAGCTCGGCCCGCGTATGCTGGGCGGCTTTTTCGCGGCAAGTATCTCCATCGCCATCGGCTTTATCGCTACCTACGCCATAATGCACTCCCAGCTCGGTGCGGACGCATGGAAGGCGCTCGGCGCGCTTTGCGGCAGCTGGATGGGCGGTTCGGGCAACATGGTTGCCGTGCAGGAGGCGCTGCATATCGGCCCGGCTGACATGGGCTACGCGCTCGTCATCGACTCGATCGACTATTCCGTTTGGGTCATGTTCCTGTTGTGGGCGATCTCGTTCGCGCCGCAGTTCAACAAGTGGACAAAGGCTTCCACCTCCACGCTCGACGAGGTATGCAAGCGTTTGGAAGACGAGCAGTTGGCGAATGAAAGCCACATCACCTTTGCCGGTTTGCTGTTTCTGGTGGGCAGCGCGCTTTTGGTGTCGGCGGTGGGTCAGAACATCGGTGCGGCTATCAACGGCGTTGCTCCGTGGTTGGATAAGGCGACGTGGACGGTGCTGTTCGTCACGGTTGTCGCGCTGATAGCGGCGGTTACGCCGATGGGCAAGATTGCCGGTTCGGCCGAGCTTTCCAACGTGTTCCTGTATATCGTCATCGCGCTTCTTGCCTCGCGCGCGAGCCTGCTCGAGATGACAGACGCGCCGATGTGGATTCTGTCCGGCTTTATGATTCTCGCGATTCACGGCATCATCCTTGTCGTGCTCGCCAAGATCTTCAAGCTCGATATGTTCACCTGCGGTGTGGCCAGTCTTGCCAATATCGGCGGCACGGCCTCCGCGCCGATTCTGGCGGCGTCCTACTCGGGCGCGCTGGTTCCGGTCGGCGTGCTAATGGCGCTGATGGGTTATGTCATCGGTACCGGCGGCGGTATAATTGTTGCAAATATTATGAGATTGTTTGCGTAAACGCATACTCGAAAATGGACGCTTTCGCGTCCATTTTCTATTTAATTCGGACAAGGGAAGGGAAGATCGCTATGCAGCTCAATACCTTGGGCGCGGTACATGAATTTTTGAGGCGGCAGGTGCGGCCCGGCGCGGTGTGCGTTGACGCGACGGCGGGACGAGGGCGAGACACGGCGCTGCTTTGCAGGCTCGCGGGTGAAGCGGGGCGCGTTTTAGCGTTCGATATCCAACCGGAAGCGATATGGCAAACGCGCGCGCTGCTGGAAAAAGAGGGACTTTGCGCCGAGGTAATACAGGATAGCCACAGCCATATGGAAGCCTACCTGCCGCCTGAAACGGCGGACTGCGTGGTTTTCAATTTCGGCCGCCTGCCGGGCGGCGATCCAGCCGTCTTTACGACGGAGATCACCTCGCTGCCCGCGATCGACGCGGGACTGCGGCTTCTCAAGCCGGGCGGCGTAATGGCGCTGGCGCTGTATTACGGCGGCGCGAACGGCTACGCCGAACGGGACGCGGTGCTGACGCACCTGCAAACGCTGGACGCAAAGTCCTTTACCGTTTTGCGGTGCGACTGGCTCAACCGTCGAAACGACCCGCCGATCCCGATTTTTATCTGGAAAGAACAGGGGCTATGTGGTACAATGAAGCAAAAAGGAGAGTGAAACGATATGCCATGGTGTCCCAAATGCGGGGCGGAATACCGCGAAGGCTTTACGGAGTGCGCGGAATGTCACGTCGCGCTGACCAATATCGAGCCGCGTCCGGAGGAGAAGGAACCGGAACCCCAAGAAGAGTTGATGCCGGAAGGGTTTGAAAATCCCATCGCTATTTATACCGCGTCTTCCAAGGAGGACGCCGACATGCTCTGCGAAGCCCTTCGGGAAGAGAATATCACCGCGGCCACGCGCATGGCGGTGTTTTCACAATTAAACCGCGTCTATGGCGGCGGTTCGGCGCGTTACGGCGTTCAGATTATTGTGGAGGCGAGTCAAACGGCTGCCGCCCGCGCGGTGATCGAGCGTTTCATGAGCGACTTGAAGGACGCCTCGATCGACGACGACGAGCTGGCCCGTCTGGCTGAGGAGCAGGCAACGGAAATGCCCGAGCAGCCGATGGAGGATAACGCTTCTTTCAAAATGATGCCGGTGATCGCGGGTGTGATCGCCTTAGCGCTCGTTTTGCTGTACTTTATCACACGCTGAGCTTAGGAAAGGGGGAGACCTTGCATGCCTTGGTGTCCCAAATGCGGCGCGGAGTTCCGGGAAGGGTTTACAACCTGCAACTCCTGTCATGTGCCGCTGATCGACCATGAGCCGGACGGCACCGAGGAAGTGCCGCCCGAGCCGGAATACGGCGAAAAGTGGCTGCAAAACGATAAGAAGCGCGCCCGGACGCTTACCGCCCTGCGCGCGCTGATCGCCCTGTTTCTAGCAGCGGCCGTTCTGCTGCTCATCGCGGATAAAGGTATTTTTTAAGCCGCGAATCGCTCGCAAAATCATATACGAAAAGGCCGCCCAATCTTGTCAATGTCATTCAGATAAGGTCAGGCAAAGCAAAACGGTATTGCATTTACTGAAAATGTAGGGCGCGACGCCCTCTGTATAGCCCACATGGTATACAACATGTCCAAGCACATGGTATACAGTTTATGTGGCCCAATAAATGTGCTTAGAAGTAATCAATCTCTCGCTGAGATTGATGGAAGCCACACGGAAGGAGCCATAGTGGAGGTCAACAGAATTCTCCCCCGAATCCGTAAGTTGGAGGTAGGTTCCAGCGAAAGCCTCAGAGAGATAGTAGCGATGCCTACAAATGCTAACGTAGCCCTTGTAGTTGACCCTTCTAAGCCTAGCTCCATCAGGATAATCAGGTTCCGGGGGCTGCTGAAGGAACGGCCTGCTGCTGACTTTATAGTGCTTGGCAGGGACATCAAGGCCAAGCGCGGAGTGGGGACGTTCGTAGTTGTACTCATACTGCCAGTCATCAAATGCCTGTTGTGCATCACATAAGTTAAGCATTGTGCGGTGCCTAAGCAATTCTTCCTTCAACGTACGGTGAAAACGTTCCTCCTTGCCTTGGGTCTGCGGGTGCATGGGGCGGCCATGGATCGGCCGGATGTTCAGACGCATCATCCACACATCGAACATGGTGATACCCCCCTTGCTGTCGCCCCAGAGCTTCCCATTGTCGCACAACAGTTCATGCGGTAGACCGTACATCTCGAAAACTTGGACAAGGGCAGGATAAAACCTTTCGTAGGACAATGAGTCCTCAGCCTTTAGGCACAGAGAAAACCGGGAGTGGTCATCCAAAATCGTCAGTGGATAGCACCGCTGCCCATTGAGCATCGTAAAGTCGCCTTTGTAGTCCATTTGCCACAAATCGTTAGGACATTCTCTGGCAAAGCGATTAATGGGCTTGTGTTTCTGGCTGATTTCCGGTTCGATTCGCTCGTTTCGCTTAAGAATATTGCCGATTGTGCTTTTGCATGGCAGTTCTGTGTAGCCTTTATTTTGCAAATATCGCTCCAGCTTTCTGGGACCCCACGCCGGATGTTCATCCCGCGCGGACAATATCAGTTCTTGCGTTGCTGCCGATGTCTGGGTTCTTTGATGCGTCGGTGCCCGACTGCGGTCGGTCAGTTCCTCTCCAGCCTGAAACCTTCGTAACCACTTATAACCTGTTTTTCGTGTGATTTCGTGTTTTCTACATAGAGCGCTAAAACTTATCTCTCGTTGATGCGCCTCCTTTACAAACGTTTCTCGTTCTGACTTTACTGTTTTCTCTTTCCACGGCATAAGCAATTCTCCTTTTCCCACTTATACCGTTATTTTACTCCTAAACTGTATACCATGTGCTTGGACAAACTGTTTACTATGTGACTGGGCTATACAGCCCTCGGCGCGCCGAGAGCGAAGCACCGGGATAAGTGAGAGCATCAAACAGGCCGGTACGGCCGAGCGAAGGGACATGGTTTCTCAGGAAGCGTTACGTCCATTCGAGACGGCGCGCCGAGGGCGTCGCGCCCTACTAGCTCGGTGAATCCCTTGTTTTTTTCTATCGTTTTCTTTAACTGAATGAAATCGCCGATCTTGGGCGGCCTTTTTTCAAGCTTTCTAAAACGATTTTTGACAGTCTGTCGATCGAAACAAAGCCCCATTTCGATCAAATATTCTGGCTTCTGCGCGCGCCTTTCAGGCATACTTTTGTGCGCGCTGCGGCGCGAGGGGTTCTTTGACAAGTTGGCAAAGGCCGCCCAAAATTGGGCGGCCTTTTTCATATCAATCGATATCGTCGAACAGATGCGTAAAATCAAATGTTGCGAAGTAGTCCTTCGGGGTCTCTGCGCGGCGCATGAGCTCGGTCGTGCCGTCCTCGCGGAGCAGAACCTCGGCGGAGCGAAGCTTGCCGTTGTAGTTGTAGCCCATCGAGAAGCCGTGCGCGCCCGCGTCGTGAATGAACAGATAATCCCCGATGTCGATGCGGGGCAGGTTGCGGTCGATCGCGAACTTGTCGTTGTTTTCGCACAGGCCGCCGGTCACATCGTAGGTGCGGTCGTGCAGGGCGTTTTCCTTGCCCAGCACGGTGATGTGATGGTAAGCGCCGTACATGGCGGGGCGCATCAGGTTGGCCGCGCAGGCGTCCAGCCCGGCATATTCCTTGTGCGTGTGCTTGTGATGGATGCACTTCGTAATCAACGCGCCATAGGGGCCGAGAATGAAGCGCCCCATCTCGGTGTAGATGGCGACGTCGCCCATGCCGGCGGGAACAAGGATCTCGTCATACGCGCGGTGCACGCCCTCGCCGATCGCGAGGATATCGTTCGGCTCCTGCCACGGCTTATAGGGGATGCCCACGCCGCCCGACAGGTTGATGAACGCGATGTGCACGCCGGTTTCCTTTTGCAGCTCGGCCGCGGTCTTGAACAGGATGCGGGCCAGCGCCGGGTAGTACTCGTTCGCCACGGTGTTGGAAGCAAGAAACGCGTGAATACCGAAGTTTTTGACGCCCTTGCTCTTCATGATTTTGAACGCTTCGGAAAGCTGGTCGCGGGTCATACCGTACTTGGCTTCCTGCGGGGTGTCCATGATCTCGTTTTCGAGGACAAAATCGCCGCCCGGATTATAACGGCAGGACATGGTCTCTTTCCACGTGCCCACTCGGTCGTAATAATCCAGATGGGTGATATCGTCAAAGTTGATGATCGCGTCCAGATCGGAGGCAAGCTTGAAATCCTCATCCGGCGTGACGTTGGAGGAGAACATGATATCGTGTCCCGTGACGCCGCAAGCGCGGCTCATCTGAAGCTCCGTGTAAGAGGAGCAGTCGCAGCCAAAGCCTTCCTCGTGCAGGATCTGAATCAGGCGCGGGGTGGGCGTTGCCTTTACGGCAAAATATTCGCGGTAGCCGGGGTTCCAAGCAAAGGCCTGACGTACCTTGCGGGCGTTTTCGCGAATGGCCTTTTCATCGTACAGGTAAAACGGGGTGGGGTAAGTCTTTACCATCTCCTCCACTTCGGGGAGGGTGACAAAGGGTTTCTTTTCCATTGAAATTTTCGCCTTTCCTTTATAGCTTGAGGGGGTGGTTAGTCGTCCATATTCTTGCCGAGCAAGCGCTCGAACCGGCGGCGCATATCGTCTTCAATGCGCTGGGTCTCCAGTTCGTCAATAGCGGTGATGCGGCCATTTTCAACGGTGACGACCATACCCTCCGCTACCATGGCGGGTGCTTCGGCGCGGGGAAAACGGATCAGCTCGTCATCGATCTCGACGATGACGAAATCGCCTTCAAAGCGATCCACAATACCGGATTGTTTCATGCAGCATTCTCCTTGGTGACAGATGGTTGGTCGAACGGAAGGATCACCGCGCCTTCTTCGGCGGTGATGTGGATGGTGGAAACGCCGACCTTTTGAAGATTTTGCAGCGTATCCGGGTCGGGGTGTCCGAAATCGTTATCCTGCCCGCAGCTGATCACGGCGACGGAGGGATGAACGGCACGGAGAAACGCGGGGGTGGACGAGGTCGCGCTGCCATGGTGGCCCACCTTCAGCACCTCGCACGAGAGGCGGGGATGCTTGCTGAGAAGCGCCTTTTCGGCGGCGGCCTCGGCGTCGCCCATCAGAAGCACGCTGTGCTCTCCCGCCACAAAGCGGGTGATGAGCGACCGGTCGTTTAGGTTTTTCACTTTTTCGCGCGACGGCGCGGGGCCAAGAAATTCGAGCGCCGCGTCCGAACGGAAGCGAAGCGTTTCGCCGTCCTCGGGAACGATGGGGCGGATGCCGCGCTTTTCAAGGGCGGTGAGCAGCCTGTCGTACGCGGCGGTGTTCGCGGTTTCCGGGCCCATGTAGAAATTATCGATGGGGAAGGCGTCCACCACCTGCGCCATGCCGCCGATATGGTCGGCGTGCGGATGGGTCGCGACGGCCGCGTAAAGCTTTTTCACGCCGAGCGCGCGGAGGTATTCGACCACCGTATCGCCCGCGGAGGCCTCGCCCGCGTCGATCAGCACGGCGTCGCCGCCCGAAAGGAGCAGCGTCGCGTCGCCCTGACCAACGTCGATAAAGTGTACGGCGGTGTCCTCCGTGAGCACGGAGCCGCCGAAAGAATAACCGGCAAGGCTCAACGCGCCGTCCGCTATGACCAACAGGGCCGCGAGAAGCAGCAGTACAAGACGGAGCTTGCGATGTGCGCGGGTCTTCAAGCGATTACTCCTCGCAGGTACGGTAGGTATCGAACTTATCCGTAATCTCAGCCGAGGGGGCCGGGGTCAGCAGGCTGACGATGACGATGGCAATCAGGCCGCAGACAAAGCCGGGCACGATCTCGTACAGATCGAAAATGCCGCCGTGCAGCTGCGCCCAGACCAGATCGACCACGCCGCCGACGATGATGCCGGCAAAAGCGCCCTGCTTGTTCGTGCGCCGCCAGAACAGCGAGCACAGCACCAACGGGCCGAAGGCCGAGCCGAAGCCGGCCCAAGCATAGGAGACCAGACCGAGCACGGTGCTGTTCTGATCGGTGGCGATGAGCGCCGCGATGACAGCGACCGACATAACGCAGATGCGGGAGACCCACATCAGTTCGCCGGCGGAGGCTTTGGGCCGGATCTTGTTGTGGTAGAGGTCCTCTGTGATGGCCGAAGCGGTAACCAGCAGCTGGCTGTCCGCCGTAGACATGATCGCGGCCAAAATAGCGGAAAGGAAGATGCCGCCGATGAACACCGGGAAAATACGGCCGACCATGGTAATGTAAATCGTCTCTTCCAGACCGCTTACATTGAGCAGGCTGTCGCCCAGATACATGCGGCCCGCAACGCCGATGAGCACGGCCGCCGTCAGCGAGATCAGCACCCATACGGTTGCGATATGGCGGGATTTCTTGATGGCCGAGGGCTTTTCAATGCCCATGAAACGCACAAGGATGTGCGGCTGGCCGAAGTAGCCGAGGCCCCACGCGACCAGCGAGAGAATACCCATAAACGTGAGCGGCGTATTGGTCGCGCCGTCGACAAACATGCTCAGGAAGTTGGGGTTAAACGTCTGAACCTGCGTGAAGAAGGAGCCGACGCCGCCGAGCTCGGTGATGACGATGGTGGGCACCGCGAGCACGCAGAAGAACATCAGCAGGCCCTGAAAAAAGTCGGTCCAGCAAACAGCGAAAAAGCCGCCCGCGAAGGTGTACGAAATGACGACCACCGCGCCCACGGCCAGCGATACCAGATAGGGAATGCCGAACACGGAAGAGAACAGCTTGGCGCACGAAACGAAGCCGGAAGCCACATAAAACAGGAAAAACACCAGAATGAACATGGCGGCGATCACAGAGATCATACCGCTTTGATCCTGAAAACGGTTTTTAAAGAATTGCGGCAACGTGATCGCGTCGTTCGCGACCTTGGTATACTGGCGCAGCGGTTTGGCGACCAGCAGCCAGTTCAAATAGGTGCCGACGGCGAGACCGATCGCGATCCAGCCCGCGGAAATGCCGGAAAGATAGGCCGCGCCCGGCAGGCCCATGAGCAGCCAGCCCGACATATCGCTGGCTTGCGCCGACATGGACGTGACCCACGAACCGAGTTTTCTTCCCCCGAGGAAATATTCGGTCGTGGTACGGTTTTTGCCGTAGAAAAACATACCGATGCAGATCATAAAGATCAGATAGCACGCGAAGGCGATGATGATCACCAAGTTGTTGCTGATAAACATATTTTCAATTACCCTCCCTAAAATACTCCTTTATTATACATGGAACCGCACTTTTTTGCAATAACGTGGTGCAATATAAAGAACCCGTAAAAGGGGTTTGTGCAATTCGTCCAATTCCGGCTTGGCTGTTGCCACGGAATATATTTTAATTGACAAACCGATAATTGGTTATATAATAGTATTATATCCTAATTAGGAAAGAAAGGAAGGCTGGATATGGCAGTATACCGTTGCAAGATCTGTGGCTATGTGTACGATGAGGAAAAAATGGGCAAGCCCTTCGCCACTTTGAGCGAGTGCCCGCGCTGCGAGCAGGCGATCGGAAATTTTGAACTGGTGGAGGGAGAGCCCGCGCCCGTTCCCGCGCCTGTGCCTGCGCCCGAAACTTTGGCCTATCCGGCGGCGCACGCCAGACAGGACGCTTCGGTCCGCTACATGGATGAGATACACGAAATGGCGGTATCCGGCAAGCCGATCATCGCGGCCATGGGCACCCAGATGGCGATGCCGGGCTTTGACGATATCCTGCTGCTCGGCGCGCAGCTCAACCCGCCGCCGCTTGAGGAGCACGCCGAAGTGAATGTGCAGACTGTGATCGGCAAGCGGGCGAAAAAGCCGATGGTGCTGGAAAGCCCCATCTACATTTCGCATATGTCGTTCGGCGCGCTTTCGGCGGAAACCAAAACCGCGCTTTCCCGCGGCAGCGCGATGGTGAAGACAGCCATGTGCTCGGGCGAGGGCGGCATCCTGCCCGCCGAGCGCGAAGCCGCCTATCAATACATATTTGAATATGTGCCCAATCTTTACAGTGTGACCGATGAAAATTTGAAAAACGCGGACGCGATCGAGATCAAAATCGGTCAGGGCACCAAGCCCGGCATGGGCGGCCATCTGCCCGGCGGCAAGGTCACGCCGGAGATCGCCGCCGTGCGCGGCAAGCCGGTGGGGCAGGACGTGATCAGCCCGTCGAAATTTCCGGGTATCGATTCCAAGGAGGATTTGAAGCGGCTGGTGGACGAGCTGCGCGAACGGTCGGAGGGCAGGCCGATCGGCATCAAGATCGCGGCGGGCCGCATCGAAGATGACCTCTCCTATTGTGTATTCGCGGAACCGGATTTTATTACGGTTGATGGGCGCGGCGGCGCGACCGGCGCGAGCCCCAAGCTGATCCGCGACGCGACCAGCGTGCCGACCGTTTACGCTCTGCACCGGGCGCGCAAATATCTGGATAAGCACGGCAAGGGCATCGATCTGGTCATTACGGGCGGCCTGCGCGTGTCCGCGGACTTTGCCAAGGCTATCGCCATGGGCGCGGACGCGGTCGCCATTGCCTCCGCCGCGCTGATCGCGGCTGCCTGTATGCAGTACCGCATCTGCGGCACGGGCAAGTGTCCGGTCGGCGTGGCGACGCAGGACCCGGAGCTGCGTCAGCGCCTGCATGAGGACGCGGCGGCGCAGCGCGTGGCCAATTTCCTGACCGTTTCGACTGAGGAGCTCAAGACCTTTGCCCGTATCACCGGGCATGAGGATGTGCACGATCTGTCGGTAAACGACCTGTGCACGGTGAGCCGGGAGATATCAAAGTATACGGATATCAGACACGCTTGAGAGCTAGGAGTTAGAAAATAGGAATTAGGAGTTGGGGCGGCGTTTGCCGCCCTTTTCCTTTAGAAATACGCGTCGTCCGCCCATTTTGCGGGGTTCTCGTCGATATATGTCCAATGAGTTTGCAGGTCCGCGTCATTGCGGATGATATGGTCGTAATAGCCGGTTTGCCATAGGCTGCTGCCGCAAGCACGCCGCGTCATGGCCTTAAATCCTTTTATAATATTCGGCACCGACGTTTGGGTAGGGCGGGGTGACCCCACCCCGCCGACATCCGGAGAAAGTTCCAGCAGAATATGTATATGGTTTGGCATGACGACAAAATGCAGTAAACGAACATTATGATATGCTTCGGACATGGTCTGAATTATTTTGCATACTTTTTTGCCGGTTGCCGTGAGCACGGTGAGCGGCGGGGTGAGGTCACCCCGCCCTACAATCTCGCCCAGCGAATGGACCTTGTTTTTGGTGCAGATCGTCAGGAAATACACGCCGGTTTTGCTGTAATCGTAGGCTTTCAGGCGTGGATGCTTTCTTTTAGGAAGCTGCATACGGGTATCTCCACCTTTGTAAAATGACGTAAGACATTTTGTATAGAAAACCGGCGGTGCGAAAACACCGCCGGTTTTGCTGTATTTTGTTATAGCTTCATTGCCCGGGCGAGCTTGCTTTCGGGCTCCGGGACGAGGGAGAGATGCTCGGCAAGCTCGGCGGCAAGGGCGTGGAAGGGTTCTTCGCTGCCCACGATATGCTCAAGCTCGATCTCGCACAGCGGCGCCGTTCTGCCTTCATGCTGCAATTCGCCCTGATCGAGGGCGAGCTCGCACACCGTGTCGTTTTGCTGGATGAGCACGGCGACGCGCATGAAATCCACCGTGCATTGCACGGCAAGCTCGGCCGAAGCGGCCTTGGCGCACAGATCCTTTGGCGCGCCGGCTTCCGGCAGGCGGGCAAGGCCTTCCTCAATCGTGGCGGCCTCGCACTCGTATTCCTCGTGCGTCCGCATGCCTTCCGGCGTTGATACGTTGCGCAGCTTCATGCAGCACACGCCGCGGCTGTTTTCCAGCCGCAGACGAAGCGCCGCCTCGTTTTGCTGTAAAAGTCCGTCTGCGGAGTCAAAATACTGCGACCTCATGTGGATGGTTCGGCTGGCGCTGCCCAGCCTGCCGGAAGCCCACAGCAACGCGCCGCCGAGCAAGGCTTCGTCCGCACGCCATTTGTATTCACGTTCCATTAACGCACCTGTCCGTTTCCATATACGATATATTTGGTGGAGGTGAGCGCGGTCAGGCCCATGGGCCCGCGCGCGTGGAGCTTTTGGGTGGAAATGCCGATCTCGGCGCCAAAGCCGAACTCAAACCCGTCGGTAAAGCGGGTGGAAGCGTTGACATAGACGGCGGCGGCGTCGATCTCTTCCAGAAAACGCTGGGAAGACGCGTAATCGCGGGTAACGATACTCTCGGAGTGGCCGGTGTTATAGCGGTTAATGTGATCGATCGCTTCGTCCAGCGAATCGACCACCTTGACCGAGATCTCAAAATCGAGGTACTCCTTGCCCCAATCCTCATCCGTGGCGGGCAGGACGGCTTCGCCTAAGATCTCCTGCGTGCGCGGACAGCCGTGCAGCTTGACGCCGCTCGGCGCGAGGCCCTCGGCCGCCATGGGCAAAAAGGCCGCCGCAACGTCGCGGTGGACGAGCAGACTCTCCGCCGCGTTGCACACGGAGGGGCGTTGGCACTTGGCGTTGACCAGAATGCTCTGCGCCATGGCGAGGTCGGCCGTGGAATCGACATACACGTGGCAGTTGCCGGTGCCCGTTTCGATGACCGGCACGGTCGCGTTTTGCACGACCGTTTGGATCAGCCCGGCCCCGCCGCGCGGGATGAGCACGTCGAGATAGCCGTTCAGGCGCATCATTTGGTTCGCGCTGTCACGCGTCGTATCCTCCACAAGGTTGATGGCGTTCTCCGGCAGGCCCTCGGCGGCGAGCGCCGCGCGCATCAGCCCGGTCAAGCACAGGGAAGAGTGGAACGCCTCCTTGCCGCCGCGCAGGATGCAGGCCGAACCCGCCTTGAAGCATAATGCCGCCGCGTCCACGGTGACGTTGGGGCGCGCTTCGTATATGATGCCGATCACGCCCATGGGCACGCGCTTTTCGCCGATGTTCAGGCCCGAGGGCGTTTTGCGCATCCAAAGCATTTCCCCGATTGGATCGGGCAGATCGGCCACCTTACGGCAACCCTCCGCTATGCCCGCGATGCGCTTTTCATCAAGCATCAGCCGGTCGATCAGCCCCTCGCCAAGGCCGCTCGCGCGGCCCGCCTCGATATCGGCGCGGTTGGCGGCGATGATCTCGTCCGTGTGCGCCAAAAGCGCGTCCGCAATGGCCGATAGGCCCCGGTTTTTGTCGTTCGTGCCCAGCTTGGCAACGGCGCGCTTTGCTTCGTTCGCGTCGCGGGCAATGTCCATCAGTTGTCTCATTGGTGCACCTCTTTTTCTGCTTTTGCCAGCTGCTCGCGTATATGGCGCGCGAACAGATCAGGTCGATCAATCATCGGGCTGTGGCCACAGTCCGCCATCACGACAAGCTGCTTTTCCGGCGCGTCTATGCGGTCGAAGTAGCGTTCGACCGGCGCAAGGTGGGTGATATGATCGCGCGCGCCCTGTATGAACAGCGCGGGAACGCGCCAGTGCGCGCTGAACCGGGTAAGATCGAAAACGTTCATGCAAGCGCACAGCAGCGGCGTGCTCGTCAAGTTGCCGCGGATAATATCGATCAGGTCGCGTTTTTGAAGCGTGGGGCTGCGCCGCACGGCGGGGATCAGCGGTACCGGGTTCGGCTCGCGCAGGCCGTATTTGTTGCGCAGTTTGGTCATGGCGGCGTAGTGGCGCAAGCCTTTTTTATCCCAGTGGTCGGGCGGATAGGGCTGCATGGAAGCGAATCGAGCCTGATCGCGCGGCGTGCCGCGTTCGGCCAGCGCCTTGCGCAGCGCCGCGGTCGAAGCCTGCTCGGCCGCCGTCATGGAAACGACCTGTCCAACGCCGATATAGCGCGCGATCCGCTCCGGATGGCGCAGCGCGTACAGCGCGCCAAGCACCGTGCCCCAAGAGTGGCCCAGCAAAACGATGGGGGAGCCGGGAAAACGCTTTTTCAGTAGCTTGATCACGCCGTCCAAATCATGAAGCATCAGGCCGATCGAAAGCGGCGCGTCGGGATTACGGCGCAGCGTGCGTCCCGCGCCGCGCTGGTCGTAAAAGGCAAGGGTGCAGGCGTCGCCCAACATGTCATGGTAAGCATATGCAAAGCAACTTTCGCTTACGCCCGGCCCGCCATGGAGAAACAGGACCACGGGCTTGCCGGGCGCGGCGGGCAAGGTGAGCAGATAGGTCTCCGTGCCGTTCAGCGGAATGAATTCTTCAATCCAGTTTTGCGCCTGCTTCATGTTTTACAGCTCCCTTCGCGCCTATCAGGCACGCTCTCTGGCAAACAGCGTGCCCACCGGTTTACCATCCACGATGTCGTATAAAATATCGGCGTTTTCGCCGTTAGCCACCAGCATGGGGATGCCCGCGTCCATGCACAGCTCGGCGGCGGTCAGCTTGGTCGCCATGCCGCCCGTGCCGCCGGACGAGCCCGGCCCGCCCGCCATGCGGCGCACCTTCGCGTCGATGTTGGAGATTAGGGGCAGCAGCTTTGCCTGCGGGTTTTTGCGGGGATCGGAATCGTAAAGACCGTCGATATCGGTGAAAATGATGAGCAGATCGGCTTCGCACATGCGCGCGACAACGGCGGAAAGCGTATCGTTATCGCCGAAGTTTTCGATATGCACCAGCTCGGCGGTGGCGACGGTGTCGTTTTCGTTGATGATCGGGACGACGCCGGTCTGCAAAAGCGCGGAAAAGGTGTTGTGTATGTTTTCCCGCTGGCCGTCGTTCGTGATATTTTCCCGTGTCAGTAATATTTGCGCAACATTGATGCCGTATTCCAAGAACATTTTGTCGTATATATGCATCAGCTCGCATTGGCCTACCGCGGCGGCGGCCTGTTTCATGGAAAGCTTATGCGGCCGCTCCCGCAGACCGAGCTTGGCCGCGCCCACGGTTACCGCGCCGGAGGATACCAAAACCATTTCAAAACCGCGGTTTTGCAAATCGCAGATGCAGCGGACGAGCTGCTCGATGCGCCGGATGTTGAGCTTGCCGTTATCATAAGTAAGCGTAGAGGTGCCGACCTTGACGACGATACGCCGCACCTCGTTGATGTTGAGCATGGTAATATCTCCTTGTTACACACATTTGTATCCAGCTTTATTTTAGCACAGCAAAACGTCCCGCACAAGGCAAACAAAAAATGTTTCTTTTTCCGCCGGTATCTCGGAAGTCAGCCCAGCGCCACGTCGAGGATCATCATCGCGAGAAAGCCCGCCATGACGCCCATGGTGCCAAGGTTGGAATGCTCGCCCAAATGGGCTTCGGGGATCAGCTCCTCCACCACGACGTAAAGCATCGCGCCCGCCGCCGCCGCGAGCAGCCACGGCATCAGAGGGGCGATATCCTTCGCCAGCAGCACGACTAAAATGCCAAAGATCGGTTCGACGACGCCGGACAGGCTGCCGTAAAGGAACGAACGGCGCGCGGAAAGGCCTTCCTGCCGAAGCGGCAGGGCGACGGCCGCGCCCTCCGGAAAGTTCTGTATGCCGATACCGACGGCGAGCGCCAGCGCGGCGGCATACATGGCGGGATCGCCCCCGTGCTGCGCCGCCAGCGCGAAGGACAGGCCGACTGCCATGCCCTCCGGTATATTGTGCAGCGTCACCGCGAGCACCAAAAGCGTGGTGCGGTGAAGCGGAGAGGGCAGGCCCTCGGGCGTATCGCCGTCCGGGTGAAGGTGGGGCAGCAGTTGGTCGAGCAGCAGCAGCAGCCCCACGCCGAGCAGGAAACCGCCTGCGGCGGGGACCCAGCCGACCATGCCCTGCGCTTCCGCTTCCTCAATAGCGGGCACCAGCAGGCTCCATACGGAAGCCGCGATCATCACGCCCGCGGCAAAACCAAGGCACAGGCGCTGCAACGTTCTGCTTTGGCCGCGGCGCACCAGAAAAACAAGAGCCGCGCCAAGCGTTGTCATGAAAAATGTAAAGCCGGTACCGGCGGCCGCGTAGGCGAGTGGACTGGACATAAAAAACACTCCTTTTCAAATTGGATGATAACCGCGCTTGCAATTTCTCATTGTATGCGTGACGCGGGTGAGAGGGTTTGGGTTAGCTTGTGCTAACTTAAAGTATAGCGCGGTTTCTCATCTGTGTCAAGCAGCCAAGCCGCGGCATACAATGCGGGGAGGAAAGGGGCGTGTATCGCATGGTTTCGATCAGCCTGTGCATGATCGTGAAGAATGAGGAAGAGGTGCTCGCGCGGTGTCTGGACAGCGCGAAGGATATAGCGGATGAGGTGATCGTCGTCGACACCGGGTCGACGGACCGGACAAAGGAGATCGCCGCGCGTTATGGAAACGTATATGACTTTGTTTGGTGCGATGATTTTGCGGCCGCGCGCAATTTTGCGTTCGCGCAGGCGACAAAGGATTATTGTATGTGGCTCGACGCGGATGATGTGATCGCGCCCGCCGACCGGGAGCGCTTTTTAAAACTCAAGCAAACGCTTGATCCGGCGGCGGATGTCGTCATGTTGCCCTACCATACCGCGTTCGATGAGCGGGGCGCGCCGTGCTTCACCTATTTTCGCGAACGGCTGCTGCGCCGCGCGCGCGGCTTTCAGTGGCAAGGGGCGGTGCATGAGGTCATCGCCCCGTCGGGGTTCATCCTTTATGGGGACGCCGCGGTGGAACACCGAAAGGAACGGCCCGGCGACCCAGACCGCAATTTGCAGATCTATGAAAAGCTGCTGCGCGAAAACGGCTCGCTCGATCCGCGCGGCCAGTTCTATTATGCCCGGGAGTTGCTTGCCCATAAGCGCTATGCGGAAGCGGCGGATGCTTTTGCCAATTTTTTATCCAGACCGGATGGGTTTGTGGAAAACCGTATCGAAGCCTGCCGCCAGCTGGCGGAGTGCCGGAAAGCGCTCGGCAAGCCGGAGGACGCGCTGATGAGCCTTTTTCAAAGCTTTGCTTTTGCCGCGCCGCGGGCCGAGACCCTGTGCGCGCTTGGCGCGTTTTTTATGGAGCGGCAGGATTATGAGCAGGCGGCTTTTTGGTACGAGGCCGCGCTCCGCGTCAAGCAGGATGCAAAAAACGGCGGCTTTACCGTGACCGAGTGCTACGGTTATTTGCCCTGTATCCAGCTTTGTGTGTGCTATGACCGTCTGGGCGAGCGCGAAAAAGCGCGGACGTGGAATGAGAAGGCCGCGGCCTTTCGGCCCGATTCGCCAGCCGTGCGGCACAATCGTCAGTATTTCGCGGGCAGCGGCGGGGCCGGCTGAATAGAATGCTTTAGCCGCGCGTGTGAAAAGCGTGCGGCGTATGGAAAGGATGGATCGAATGAACGACAGAATGAATCGCGGCGGCTGCGGCGGTTCGCTGAACGGCTGGATGGATGAGCTGCGAAGCGAATGTGGCTGCGGCCAGCCGACGACGCCCTGTCCGCCGCCTTGCCCGCCCGGGCCCACCGGGCCGACAGGCCCGCGCGGCGAGCGGGGATATATGGGTCCCGCCGGTATGCCCGGCCCCAGAGGGCCGGAAGGTCCGAAGGGCGATCCCGGCATGCCGGGCCGTCCCGGCGCGACCGGGCCGACCGGTCCGATGGGACTGCGCGGACCGACCGGCGCCACTGGCGCTACGGGTGCGACCGGCGCCACGGGTGCGACCGGTCCGATGGGGCTGCGCGGGCCGACAGGCGCGACAGGTGCCACCGGCGCGACAGGTGCGACCGGCGCTACGGGTGCGACCGGCACACCGGGCTCGGCCAGTATGACCGGTGCTACCGGCCCCACCGGGCCAACCGGCGCGACCGGTGCGACCGGCCCGATGGGGCTGCGCGGATCGACCGGCGCGACCGGTACGACTGGTGCCACGGGCGCTACCGGCACTACCGGCACGCCCGGCCTGACCGGCGCCACCGGTGCTACGGGCGCTACGGGTGCTACCGGTGCGACTGGTCCGACCGGTGCGACCGGCCCCAGAGGTGCGACCGGTCCGACCGGCGCGACCGGGCAAAAGGGTGACGCTGGCGCGGCGGATACCATTACCGTAAGCACGACCACGACCGGCGAGCCCGGCGACGCGGCCGCTGTTGTAGACGTCACCGGCAGTCCGGACCACGTGCTGGAGTTCAATATTCCGCGCGGTGCGACTGGCGCAGCAGGAACAACCGGCGCGACCGGGATGACCGGTGCGACCGGCCCGCAGGGCGTGCAAGGCATCCAAGGGCCGCAGGGTCCGCAGGGAGAGCGAGGCCCGCAGGGCATTCAAGGACCTCAAGGTGAGCGTGGAGCAACCGGCCCCACCGGTCCGACTGGCGCAACCGGCCCCACCGGTCCGACCGGCGCAACCGGCGCCGCAGGTGCGAACGGCACCACCCCCGTCATCACAGTGGCGGGCACCGTGACCGGCGATCCCGGCAGCGATGCGAGCGTTGATGAGACCTTTACGCCGCAGGGCGCACAGCTACTATTCACCATCCCTGCCGGCGTGACCGGCCCGACAGGCGCTACCGGCACCGCAGGTACGGCGGGAGCAACCGGAGCAACCGGCCCGACCGGCCCGACGGGCGCGACCGGCACGGCAGGCGCGGCAGGAGCGACAGGTCCCACCGGCCCGACGG
>NZ_JANGCE010000008.1 GCF_024462775.1 Butyricicoccus faecihominis | reverse complement strand
GGGCCCCCCCCCCGCCCCGCCCGCGGCTACCGCCGCGCATCCAAAATCGTGCGCGAAGCGAATCCCCTACGCAAAAAAGTACCGGCCAATTTGGCCGGTACTTCTCTTTTAAAATGCGAAGTTGGTCTTGACGCGCCAGATGTTCTGCGCGTATTCCGCAACCGAACGGTCCGCCGCAAAACGGCCGGAGTTCGCGATATTCATGAGCGACATATAGTTCCAGTTTTCCGGGCGGAGGTACATCTGCGAAACGCGATCCTGCGCGGCGGCATACGCCCCGAAATCCTTGAAGCTCATATAGCGATCCGCCTGACCGCCCGCGCCGTGCAGCAGCAGGTTAGCAAGGTCGGTGTAATCCACGCCGTCGCCAAAGCCGGAGATCATATGATCCATCACGCGCTTGAGCGTGGGATCGTTCTGATAAATCAGCATCGGGTTGTAGGAACCGGATGCCGCGAGCGCCTCCGCTTCCGGCGTTTCCATGCCGAAGATGAAGATATTTTCTTCGCCCACGGCTTCGCAGATTTCGACGTTCGCGCCGTCCATCGTGCCGATGGTGAGCGCGCCGTTCATCATGAACTTCATGTTGCCCGTGCCGGAAGCTTCCTTGCCCGCGATCGAAATCTGTTCGGAGACCTCGGCCGCCGGCATAAGCACTTCGGCCAGCGAGACCTTATAATCCTCAAGGAAAACGACCTTGAGCTTGTCGCCGATCACGGGATCGTTATTGATCATATTCGCAATGGAATTGATCAGACGAACGGTCTTTTTCGCGACCGCGTAGCCGGGCGCCGCCTTGGAACCGAAGATAAACGTGCGCGGCACGAAGCTTTGGCGCGGATCATCCTTCAAGCGGTGGTACAGCGCGATGATGTGAAGCAGGTTGAGCATCTGCCGCTTGTACTCGTGCAGGCGCTTGGCCTGTACGTCGAAGATCGAGTTCATATTGACCTCGATGCCGTTGTGCTCCTTGATATAGGCGGCAAGGCGTTCCTTGTTGCGGCGCTTGATCTCGCCCAGCTGATTCAGCAGATCCTTATCATCGCCGAAGTTCGCCAGCACCTGCAATTCGGACGGATGGGTGATAAAGCCTTGACCGATCTTATCGGTGATCAGCTCGGTCAGTTCCGGGTTGGCCTCGCACAGCCAGCGGCGGTGCGCGATACCATTGGTGACATTGCGGAACTTGGCCGGGTAAATGGTGTAAAAATCGTTAAAGACGCGCTCCTTGAGAATCTCGGAGTGCAGCGCGGAAACGCCGTTGACCGAGAACGAACCCGCGATGGCAAGATTCGCCATGCGCACGATGCCGTCCGACACGATGGCAAGCTTAGAGATTTTCTGGAAATCGTTCGGGAAGAAGTCCCAAAGCTCCTTGCAGAAACGCTCGTTGATCTCATAGACGATCTGCATGATGCGGGGCATCAGCTCGGTCATGAGCGAGATCGGCCAGCACTCCAGCGCCTCGGGCATAACGGTGTGGTTGGTGTAAGCGACGGACTGCGAAACGATGTTCCACGCTTGCTCCCACGTCATATCGTTTTCATCCATCAGGATGCGCATCAGCTCCGGGATGACAAGGGTCGGGTGGGTATCGTTGATGTGCAGCACATGCTTGTGCGCAAAGTTCGCGAGCGTCTTATACTTGGCCTTGTGCTTGGCGCAGATATCCTGAATGGTAGCGGAAACCAGAAAATACTGCTGCTTCAGGCGCAGCGACTGGCCTTCGCGGTGGTTATCCTCGGGATAGAGCACCATGGAAATGGTTTCGGCCATGGCGTGTTTTTCCAGCGCCTTAAGGTATTCGCCGGAGGAGAAAAGCTTCATATCGAGCGCGATCGGGCTTTTTGCTTCCCAAAGGCGCAGGCGGGCGATGTTATCCGTATCATAGCCCGAGATCGGCATATCGTACGGTACGGCGAGCACGGGCGTGTAATCATGGTACTCTACCACAAGCTTGCCCGATTCGTCGAAATACGAATTGACCGTACCGCCGATGCGGACTTCGCGCGTGTCGTCCATCGCGGGGATGTGCCACACGTCGCCCGAAGCGAGCCAAGAATCCGGCAACTCGATCTGTTCGCCGTTTTCGATCTTCTGCTTAAAAATACCGTGTTCATAACGGATCGAATAGCCGGTGCCGCGCACGCCGGTGGTCGCCATGCCATCCATATAGCAGGCGGCCAGACGGCCCAAACCGCCGTTTCCAAGGCCGGGATCGGCCTCTTCCTCAAAAACATCGGCCATATCATAGCCCATGTCCGCGAGCGCTTCGGTCAGCGTGGGCAGCATGCCTAGGTTATAGGCATTGTTGCGCAGGCTGCGGCCGACCAAAAATTCCATGCACAAATAGTGCACCTGACGCTCACCGTCGCGTTCTACCTTGCGCTGCGTTTCGATCATGTGCTCGGTCAGCGCATCGCGGACAACAAGCGCGCAGGCCTCGTACACCTGCTCTTTGGACGCATCCTCCACCTCGCGGCCGAAATGACGGCGCAGCTTGGCGGCGATCGCCTCCTTGAGTGCGTTCTTCGTGTAAAGTTTCTTTGGCATGGTTTCTATTTCTCCTCACTATTTCATCTCTCGCCCCTTTGCGGGCGATGCAAGCGCGCAAAAGGCGCCTGCCGGGTCCCTTATCCCATGGTGGACTGATAGACCTCTATGTATTTATCCGCTGAGCTGCCCCAGCTGAAATCCGATTTCATGCCCTGAAGCTGTAGTTTGTTCCACGCGGCCTTGTTGTAGCGGAACACACCGCAGGCTTCGCGGATGACATGCAGCATATCATGCGCATTGTAGCTGTTGAAGGTAAAGCCGTTGCCCGTGCCGGAATAGTCGACAAAGGCCTGTACCGTGTCCTTCAGGCCACCGGTCTCGCGCACGATCGGAATGGTGCCGTAGCGCAGCGCGATCATCTGGGCAAGGCCGCAGGGCTCGAATTTAGACGGCATCAGGAACATATCCGCGCCCGCGTAAATACGGTTGGCCAGATCGCCGGAGAACATGATGGAAGCCGATATTTTTGCAGGATAGCGGCGCTTGGCTTCAATAAACATCTGCTCATAGCGCCAGTCGCCCGTGCCCAGAACGATCAGGCGCAGGTCGTCCGACAGCAGATCGTGCAGCACGGCTTCGACGAGGTCGAGCCCCTTCTGATCGACAAAACGCGTGACAATGCCGATGACCGGGGTGTTCTCATTACCTTCCAGCCCGCAAAGCTTTAAAAGCTCCAGTTTGTTTACCTGCTTATCCTGCGGATTGCGCGGGCCGTAGTTTTTAAACAGCTTGGGGTCGGTCATGGGGTTGAAAGCGTCCATATCAATGCCGTTTAAAATACCGTGCAGCTTATAGCTGTTCATGCGCAGCACGGAATCGAGCCGGTAGCCGTAGTACTCGGTCTGGATTTCCTGCGCATAGGTGGGCGATACGGTGGTAACCGCGCTCGACGAGACGATCGCAGCCTTCATCAGGTTAACGTCGCCATCCATCGACATAAAGCCGGAACGGAAATGCGCGTCGTCGATACCCAGCACGTATTCCAATATCTCGCGGCCATAGCGGCCCTGATACTGGATATTATGAATGGTAAACACCGTTTTAATGCCCGAGTAGAACGGCCGGGACGAAAACATCAGGTTGTAATACACCGGCACAAGCGCGGTCTGCCAATCGTTGGCGTTAATCACATCCGGCTTCCAATCGAGATCGGGCAGAATCTCAAGCACGGCCTTGGAATAGTAGGCGTAGCGCTCGGCATCGTCATATTCGCCATAGATCTGGCCGCGCGAGAAGTAATACTCATTATCGATAAAGTAAAACGTCACGCCGTCCTGCTTGTATTCAAACACGCCGCAATACTGATTGCGCCAGCCGAGGCGGACATAGGCGTTTTTGATAAAATAAAACTTTTCGCGCATGCCGCCGTCAATCGCGGAATACAACGGGCAGAACACGCGCACGTCATGTCCCTTAGCGGCCAGCGCCTTGGGCAGCGAGCCCGCAACGTCGCCCAGACCGCCGGTCTTGACGAACGGCGCACATTCGCTCGTTACATACATGATTTTCATAGAGCCGAACCTCCCTCAAGGCCGCGCGGAAGCGTAGGTATCCTCCGCTTCCGCGCCCCATGCTTCTATTCATCTATTATACTAAATCCTATCCCCAAACAATATGGGGATTTTGAACGAACATCACACACATTTTGCCATGTTTTTGGCATTATTGTGATGCTTTCAAGGGACAGTTGTTATACCGTGGAGCTCTTGGCGATGGTGATCGGATAGTTTTCGTGGCCCATCATGGTGCGTCCGTCGCGGACGGTCACGCCGCGGTCGGTGATGACGTGGCGCAAGGACGCGCCGTTCAAAATACGGCCGCCCTCCATGATGATACAGTCGCGCACATCTGCGCCTTCCTCGATCAAAACATCGCGGAAAAGCACGCAGTTTTTGATCTGGCCTTCGATGTGGCAGCCATCCGCGATCAGGCAATCCTCAACCACGGCCTTGTCGCCGTAATAAGCGGGCGCCTCGTCCTTGATGCGGGTGAGGATGGGCCGGGTGCGGAGGAACACCTCGTCGCGTACATCCTTGTCGAGCATGTCCATGTTGGACTGGAAATAATCGTTCGTATCCTCGATCTTCACCGCAAATTCAGAGAAAATGTACCCGGCGACCGTGCCGTCAATCAGGGCGCGGGTGAGGAGCTCGCGCTCGAAATGGATGCAGTTATGCGTGACGCAGTCCGACAGCAGGTGGATGAGGTACTGACGGCTCATCACATAGATGCCCAGCGCGACATGCTTGCACTTGCCCTCGTTCGAGTCGCCCACGCGGATATCGACCGCTTCCTTGCGGCGGTTGAGCTCCACATAGGTGGTATACGGCGAATCCTTGGTCTTCTTGGTGCAGACCATGGTCAGGTCGGCGCCCGATTTCACGTGGCGGTCGATCACATCGTCCAGCGGAACGTTGGCGACGATATCGCCGTCCGCGATGACGACATAGTCCGAACGGTTCTTTTGTAGAAAATCGACCGCGCCGGCCAGCGCGTCAATCTTGCCGCGGTATTCGCCCGTCACAAGGGGCGAAGCCTTTTTAGAATAGGAATACGGCGGCAGCAGCGTAACGCCGGAATTCTTACGGGACAGGTCCCAATCCTTGGCGTTGCCGATATGGTCGATCAGGGATTGGTACTTATCCTTCATCAGAATGCCCACACGGTAGATACCGGAGTTTACCATGTTCGATAGCATAAAGTCGATTACGCGGTATCTGCCGCCCCACGGCACGGCCGCGACCGTGCGGTGATCGGTGATCTCGCGCAGATCGTTGTCATTGTCAAACGCAATGATGACGCCCAATACGTTGTTCATAGTTTACCGCCCCCTTAAATCTTGTCCGGCAGATCGCTATCCGCCATTTCCTTGGCGCCCAGCTTCGCGCCGCGTCCGATGCGCACGCCCTCGGCCACGACTGCCACGCCCCACTTGTCCACGTCGCCCTCGGTCGGGCTGCCGCCGACGATCGCGTCCCGCGCGATCACCGCGTTTTCCGCCACGATCGCGTAGCGGACGGTGGCGCCTTCCTCCACGATCGCGCCCGGCATCAGGATCGAGTATTCGACCTTTGCACCCTTGGCGATCCGCACGTCGGAGAAGAGGACGGACTCGGATACCTCGCCCGAGATCTCGCAGCCCTCGGATACCAGCGTGTGCTTGACCACCGCGTCCTTCGCGGTAAAGTGCGGAGGCGCGCCGTTGTTGCGGCCATAGATCTTCCACGAATCATCCGACAGGTTCAGGCCGGAATTGGGCGAGAGCAGATCCATATTGGCTTCCCACAGGCTCTCGATCGTGCCGACGTCCTTCCAGTAGCCCTCGAAGCGGTAGGATACCAGCTTTTCGCCGTCGCCCAGCATGGCGGGGATGATATCCTTGCCGAAGTCGTTCGAGGATTTCTTATTGGCTTCGTCGTCAATCAGGTACTTGCGCAGCTTTTTCCATGAGAAGATGTAAATACCCATCGAAGCGAGCGTGGATTTCGGGTTCTTGGGCTTTTCCTCAAACTCGTAGATCGTGCCGTCCGGGTTGCAGTTCATGATGCCGAAACGGCTGGCCTCCGCCAGCGGCACGTCGAGAACGGCGATGGTCGCGTCCGCTCCGGTCTTTTTGTGCTGCTGGAGCATTTTGTTGTAGTTCATCTTGTAGATATGGTCACCCGAAAGGATGAGCACATATTCCGGGCAGTACTCGTCGATAAACTGTATGTTCTGGTAAATGGCGTTCGCGGTGCCCTTGTACCATTCAGAAGCCTTGCCCTTCTGGTACGGCGGCAGGATGTACACGCCGCCGCGCAGGCGGTCGAGGTCCCACGTCTGGCCCGCGCCCACATAGGCGTTTAAGGCGTGCGGCTCGTACTGGGTGAGCACGCCCACCGTGTCGATGCCGGAGTTGACGCAGTTGGACAGCGGGAAATCGATGATGCGGTACTTACCGCCGAAGGGGACCGCGGGCTTAGCGACGTTTTTCGTCAGCACATACAGACGGCTGCCCTGACCGCCCGCGAGGAGCATGGCCACGCATTCTTTTTTCCGATACATTGATTACTCTCCTTTTTTTGTGCAAATCAGTTCATTTTGCGCGCCCCTCCGCCCGAAGGCGGAAAAAGCGGCGCTCACTGCCATTGCGCGTTATTTCTCCGGCGATTGCTCCGCCGGGTCTTTCGGTGTTTTGGGGGCCGTCTTGGTCACGGCCTTGGTAGGCGTTTTGGCAACTGCCTTGGTAGCGGTCTTAGCGACCGCTTTGGAGGGTGTTTTGGCCACGGCCTTTGTGGGTGTTTTGGCCACCGCCTTGGTGCCGGTCTTGGCCACGGCCTTGGTGCCCGTTTTGGCCACCGCCTTGGTCGCGGTCTTGGATACCGCCTTGCCCGGCGCCTTTGCCGAAGCCTTGGAGGGCGTCTTTGCCGCCGCTTTCTTGGCTTGCTCGATCTCGTCCTTGGTTCGACGGCGCACACGCGGCTTGCCCGCAAAGAACAATACGCCGAAGCGCGGGATGCGGATATTGATCGACTGTTCCTGTCCATGCATGGGCCTCTTTTCCGAACGGACCTTGCCGTTCAGCATATCGCCGCCGCCGAACTCCTTTTGATCGGAGGAGAACAGCTCTTCATACGTACCGGCAAACGGTACGCCAACGCGGTACTCCGGCTGCTCGACCGGCGAGAAGTTGACGACAACGATGATATCCGATCCATCCTTCGCGACCCTGCGGAACGCGATGACGTTGTTGCGGTTATCCTCGTGCGCGATCCATTCAAAACCGCGCCAATCGGTATCCTGTTCCCAAAGCTGCGGGGTCTTGAGATAGAAATGGTTAAGCGCCTTCACATAGGTTTGCAGCTGCTTGTGCGCCGGATAATCCAGCAGCATCCAATCCAGCCCGCGCTGATAGGCCCATTCGGAGAACTGGCCGAACTCGCCGCCCATGAAGAGCATCTTTTTGCCGGGGTGTCCGGCCATATAGCCGTACAGCGCGCGCAGTCCGCCGAATTTGTTTTCGTACGGCTCGGGCATTTTGTCAATCAGGGACTTTTTGCCGTGCACAACCTCGTCGTGCGAAAGCGGCAGGATATAGTTTTCGGAAAAGGCATACATGAACGAGAAGGTGATCTTATCATGCATGTCCTTGCGGAAGAACGGGTCGGCCGAGCAGTAGCACAGCATATCGTTCATCCAGCCCATGTTCCACTTAAAGTTGAAGCCCAAGCCGCCGTCGTACCCCGGCTTGGTGACCATGGGCCACGCGGTGGATTCCTCGGCGATCATCATGACGTCCGGATGGTCGGTCAGGATAAACTCGTTCAGGATGCGGAGAAAATCGATGGCTTCCAGATTTTCGCGGCCGCCGTGGATGTTGGGCCTCCACTCGCCCTGCCGGTTGTAATCGAGGTAGAGCATCGACGCGACCGCGTCCACCCGCAGGCCGTCCATGTGGAACTGTTCGATCCAGAACATGGCCGAGGAGAACAGCAGGTTGCGCGTCGACACCTTGCCGTAGTCGAAAACGCGGGTGCCCCATTCCTTATGCTCCATCTTGAGCGGGTCCGCGTATTCGTACAGATACGAGCCGTCGAACTCCACCAGACCGCAGCCATCCTTCGGGAAGTGCGCGGGCACCCAGTCCATGATGATGCCAAGCCCCGCCTGATGCGCCTTATCAACCAGATACATCAGATCGTGCGGCGTGCCGTAGCGCGAGGTGGCGGCGAAATAGCCGATTACCTGATAGCCCCACGAGCCGTCGAACGGGTACTCGGTCAGCGGCATAAACTCGATATGAGTGTAGCCCATCTCCTTCACGTAAGGGATCAGCTCGTCCGCCAGTCTGCGGTAGGAGTAAAAGTTGCCGTCCTCGTGCTGCTTCCACGAGCCGAGATGGCACTCATAGATGTTGACGGGGTTGGAATACGGAAGATGCGACTTGCGCCAATCCATCCACGTGGCGTCGCCCCACTCGTAGCCTTCCAGATCGAAGGTCTTGGAGGCGTTGCCCGGGCGGGTCTCCGCGTGGAAGCCGTACGGGTCGGATTTATCAAAGATATCGCCGGATGTTGTCCACACACTATATTTATATGCGTGGTACTGCTGAACATGCGGGATAAATAGCTCCCATATGCCCTGCTCGTCCCGCTCCATAAGATCGACCGTACGGTCCCAGTTGTTGAATTCACCCATGACGGAAACCTTTTCGGCCTCGGGCGCGTAAACTCGGAATAAGTATCCGGGCTCGCCATCCCGTTTATCCGGATGCGCGCCCATATAATCATACGCACGGCAGTCACGTCCTGAGAAAAACAGTTCATCTCTCTTCTTGTTTGCCGGCGCTGCGGATTTCCTCTTCATAACTATCCTCTCCCTTTTGACTGCCAAAAGCCCACGAATCTGTAAGTATTTTGCACCTTTTTGTACATTTCGCACGTTTTTGGACAGCTGTCTTCCACTTTAGTTAGATATAGTATACAGCATAGCAAGAAAAAAGTCCAGTAATTTTACACAATTACCGGACTTTTTTTGCTCGAATTTTGGTTGCTTTCCACAGGGAATGTTGGGAAATGTGTGAAAACCGCACAACTTACCCCATTTTACGCAGTAAACAGGTTCCTACGTATCATATCCAACGCGGTGGAAGCCGCCTGATTGCGCACGCGGTCGCGCCCATTTGCGCCCTGCAGTTTCCGGGTAAAAAACCGGCCGCTTGCATAAACCGATACGTATACCAGACCGGCCGGCTTTTCCTCTGTGCCGCCGTCCGGCCCGGCGATGCCGGTGATGCCCACGCCGACGTCCGCCCCAAGGGCTTCGGCCACGCCGCGCGCCATCTGCTCGGCCACCTCGGGCGATACCGCGCCCTTCGCTTCCAGCGTTTCCGCCGAAACGTTCAGCACGCGCATCTTCACATCGTTCGAGTACGAGCACACGCCGCCCTTGTAATAGTCCGAGCAGCCGGGCACATCGGTAATGCGCTTGGACAGCAGACCGCCGGTGCAGCTTTCGGCCACCGCGAGCGTCATGCCGCGCGCGCGCAGGCCGTCGCCCACGCACTGTTCCAGCGAATCCACATCCACGCCGTACACATCGTCGCCGAGAATCTCGCAAACCTCGCGCACGACCGGCTCTAAAAGCGCCTCCGCTTGCTCCACGGTCTCCGCCTTGGCGGTCACGCGGGCAAAGCATTCGCTCGTTTTGGCATAGGGCGCGATGGTCGGGTTCTGCATGGACGCCATCATATCGTGCAGAATGGTCTCCATATTGCTTTCGCCAAGGCCGAACACGCGGATGTTGCGCGAAACGATGCAGCCGCCCGCGAGCGGATACAGGTACGGCATGGCGCATTCCTTCCACATGGGGTTGCATTCGCGCGGGGGACCGGGCAGCATCAGCACATGCTTGCCATCCGCCTCAAACGCGCAGCCGGGCGCGGTGCCCCACAAATTGGTGAACACCGTGCAGCCCGCGGGCAGCCACGCCTGCTTTTCGTTATTCTTAGTCATCGGCTTGCCAATCTTGTTGAAAAAGCCGACGATGCGGTCGAGCGAGGGCTGGTGCAATTCCATTTCCTTGCCAAATACCCGCGCAAGCGTTTCCTTGGTCAAATCATCCAGCGTCGGCCCAAGGCCGCCCGTAGTGATGATGATATCGGCGCGCGAGCGCGCTTCCTCAATGACGCGCTGCAAGCGCTCCGGGTTATCGCCGACGACGGTCTGATAAAATACGTTGATTCCCAGCTCGGACAGCCCCTGCGAGATGAGCTGCGCGTCGGTGTTGACGATGTCGCCGAGCAGGATCTCGGTGCCGACGGCGATCAGTTCTGCGTTCATTTTAAAAACCTCCGTTTTTTAATTAGGAATTAGTAGTTAGTAATTAGTAAGTTTTATTCATGTTCGTAAGCCGGGGGGATAGTTAGGAGTTAGGAAGTAGGAGTTAGGAGTTGTCGGCAGCGCGCAAAGCGCGCAATATAATTAATCGCGCGCCGCGCGACACATTCAATTCCTAATTTCTAATTCCTAATTACTAATTAATTTAAAGGTGTACGATCTCCACGCCCGCTACCGCTTCCTCCACCAGTGCGTCCACATCCAGATGGCTTTCGGCCTCTAAAATCTTGGGCAGCTTGGGCTTGGTGTTCGGGTGCTTGGGCGTAAAGACGGTGCAGCAGTCCTCATACGGCAGGATCGAGGTCTCAAAGGTATCGATTCGCCGCGCGATCTGCACGATCTCCTCCTTATCCATACCAATGCAGGGGCGGAACACCGGCAGCTCGCACACCGCGCCCGTGACCGCCATGGCCGGCATGGTCTGTGAAGCGACCTGTCCAAGGCTTTCGCCCGTGATGAGCGCGCCGCAGCCGTATTCCTCCGCCACCCGCTCGGCGATGCGCATCATAAAACGGCGCATGACGAGGGTGAACAGCTCCTCATGGCACTTTTCGCGGATCTGTTCCTGAATCTTTGTGAACGGCACGACCATAACGGACAGCCGCCCGCACCACGCGGTGAGCTTGCGCGCCAGCTCCAGCACCTTTTCCTTGGCACGCTCGGAGGTATAGGGATAGCTGAAAAAGTGGATGCCAACCAGCTCCAACCCGCGCTTGGCCATCATCCAGCCCGCAACCGGCGAATCGATGCCGCCCGAAAGCAGCAGCCCCGCGCGGCCATTCGAGCCGGTGGGCATGCCGCCCGCGCCCGGCTCCGGTCCGGGGTGGACAAAGGCATAGTTTTCGCGAATCTCCACATGCACGGTCAGATCGGGGCCGTGCATATCGGGCCGCACCGCCGGAAAGCGGTCGGCCAGATCGCCGCCGACGCGCTGGCTGATCTCGGTAGAGGTCATGGGGAATTTCTTGTCGCCGCGCTTGGTCTCCACCTTAAAGGTCTTTGCCGCGGCAAAGCGGTCGCCCAAATACGACGCGGCGCAATCCACCACCGCGTCGAGCGATTTCTCACAAACAGCCGCGCGCGAAATGGTCGCGATCCCGAACACGCGCCGCGCGCAGTCCATTACGGCGTCCTTGTCCGCAGCTTCCGGCACCTCGACGTAGATGACCGATTGCCGCATCGAAATCTCGCATTCCGCGACCTGCTTCATCCGCCGCCGGAGGTTTTGCAGCAAGCGGTCCTCAAAAGTCTTGCGGTTCAGACCCTTTAAAACGATCTCGCCGCATTTTAAAAGCAATACTTCTTTCATTTGCAACTCCTTCTGTTTTTTATGCGCCTTAGCTTTCAGCGCCCACATCCGTCACAGCGCCGGTCAAAATCGAAACCTTGACTAAGCGCACGTGTTCTGGCTGGTATACGTGAAACCAATAAAACCCCATATCTCCCTCGGGTGTGCCATGGAGATCATAGTGCAGAACGGTGAACAGATCAAAATCGGTGTAGCCGCTCTCGCGCAGGCGCTGCTCGGCCTGAGCGAACGTGACCGGCCTTACCGCCACGAGGAATACCAGCATGACCGCGAGCAGCGAGGCGTAAACCGCGGCGATCACGGCGTCCGTCCTGCCCCACGCGCGCAGCGGCGGCAGGCAGAGCAGCACAGCCCAGACGAGCAGCACGCCGCACATCCACGCCTCCAGCGAAAAGAGCGAATGCGCCAGCCGCCACACCATCCAGCTGGCTATGAACAGGCCGCCGGCGGTCAGCACAGCTTTCTTTACTGCCAGTTTCCGGCCCGCCGGCGCTTCCGGCTGACACAGCCTACGCAGCTCCGCAATGACAAACCCCGCCAGCGCAAAGAACATGGTGAAGGCACTGTCCCAAAGAGCCCCTTGATACGGCTTGCCGTCGATCCACAGCATAGCGCCTGCACAGAGTAATGCGAGCAAGCTGAACACGACGCTGTTCCAACTAAGCTTTTTGCCTTCCACGATACAGCACTCCCTTCCCGGTCGTAGCGCGGCCCTTCTTATCCCACCGGTTCCGCGCGGAGCACCGCGCCGTCCCGCACGTCTACATACAGGCGGTACGGTACTCCGTCCGCCGTGCTGGCTTCCACGAGGTAGCAGCCGACCGGCACCTGTTCATCGCTTCTGCAATAGCTGGCCCATGGTCTGGGGTGGTAGCCTTGCCCGCGCACCGATGCTAACGCCTGCTCGGTCGTCATCGGATGGACGAAAAGGAAATACGCCGCTGTGGCCGCCAGCAGGACAGCCATTAGACTCGCGTAATGCAACGGACTGTTGTTATTTCTCCAGCGCGGCACCAGAAGCTCCACAATGATCCAAACGATCATGCCGGTCAGCAGCCAAGTGGAGAGCCAAAGCGGCCTATCGTACAGCCAGTAAATATTCAGCGCGACGATAGCGGTTCCGCCCATTGCAATAATCGCGTCGCTCAGGCGCTTCCAGCCGCCGCTCTCCACCGGTTTGGGCATGCCGATCCGCAAGCCGATCAAGCTGACGATCCCCCAGCCAAACGCTAAACCGGCCCAACCCGCAATAGACGAAAACAGATTGTCATACGCGTCGCCGAATACCAGATAACATAATATGGCGGCATTTAGAAAACTGGGCACCGCCATAACGGCGTACTTCCATTTGGGATAGTGTATCCGTTCCATACCGGTCGCGCTCCTTTCGCGTCAGCGTCCCAGCAGCTTTTTCCCCTTTTTGATCGCGCCTATCAGCGCGTCCACATCCGCTTTGGTGTTGAACGGCGCGAACGAAACGCGCAGCGCGCTGTCCGTGCGTTCCCGTGGCAGGCCAATGGCGCTTAACACGCCGCTCTGCTTGCCTTTGGAGCAGGCGGAGCCGGAGGATACGAACACCCCGTCGCTTTCGAGCACGCGCAGCATGACCTCGCTCTTACAGCCGGGTATGGAAAAATTCTGTACATGCGGCACATCGGAAACGCTGTTGAAAACAGCGTAGGGCAGCTTTTCAGCCGCCTGTTCCTTTAAATAGGCGGCCAAATCCGCCACGTGGGCTAGGTCCTCATCCAGCCGCGCTGCGCGCAGCGCGCAGGCCTTGGCAAACGCCGCGATACCCGGCAGCGGTTCGGTACCCGGGCGCAGGCCCTTTTCCTGTCCCCCGCCGTACATCAGCGGCGGCAGGCGCACGCCTTTTTTGACATACAGCGCGCCAATCCCCTTGGGCGCGCCGATCTTGTGTCCGCTCACGCTCATAAAATCGCAGTTCCATTTTTTCGGGGTCAGCGGCACGCGGAACAGGCCCTGCACCGCGTCAATATGGAACAGCGCTTTAGGGCAGCGCCGTTTCAGCAGCGCGCCCAACTCGTCCACCGGCTGCACCGTGCCGATTTCGTTGTTGACGAGCTGGCAGGATAGCAGAACCGTATCCTCCGTCAGCGCGTTTTCCAGCGCGGCGGGCAGGATATGTCCGGTTTCATCCGGCGCTAAATAGGTGACGCGGAAGCCTTCGGCCTCAAGCTGTTTCGCGGTGTTTAACGTCGCCGCGTGCTCGATCGCGGTCACGATGATATGCCCTTTTTTATGGCGGTTCAAATATGCCGCGCCGCGCAGGGCCATATTGGTGCTTTCCGTGCCGCAGGAGGTGAAAAAGGTCTCCTCCGGCAAAGCGCCCAGCGCGCCCGCCACGGTTTTGCGGCTGTTTTCCAGCAGGCGCTCGGCTTCTATCCCCATTTTGTGCCGTGAGGATGGATTGCCGAATTCCTCACACATGGCGCGGACGGCTGCCTCGGCGGCCTCCGGCAGCACCCGCGTGGTCGCCGCGTTATCCAAATAATGCATGGTTTTGTCTCTCCTTACCTTTCCGTATCATTATACAACGCGGCCGATGGAGGCACAAGTGGGAATGTAGGGTTTTCATGCGGCTCCGGCGATCTGGCGTGGTCGCCCCCACAAAAGTAATATTTCCGCTTGACATCTGTAATCAGATGTTTTATAATAGAGAATAACAAAATTGAAAACCGCCCTTATTTATGCTAAAATAAAGTATAGATAAGGGCGGTGATAAAATGGCGTTTGACGAAACCCGTTACAAAGCGGAGTTTAACAAGGATAATTATGACGACATTATAATTAGAGTTCCAAAAGGGAAAAAAGCCGAAATCAAGGCATTGGCCTCCTCCCATGGCAAAAGTGTAAATGCATTAATCATCGAATGCATTGAACAGCAAACCGGGCTTACCATAATCAACAAATAATTTTTCCGGCGGTGTGAGCCGCCGCGAAAATAATAGCATCTGATTACAGATGTATTTTATAAGCTCCTCAAGTCAAAGCCTCCACGCGGCGAGAAGCGGAAACGCAAATTCATTTGCGGCTGATTTGACAAATCCAATCAAGATAGAGGTAGTAACCATGGATAACCGAGAAGCGCAGATCAACCATATTTTGCAATCCTTAGAACGCTTACCGCCAGATGCCCAACAGGGGATGGCATGGATCATCAACCACTTTGCATTTGCGGAAGAAATGTGCAGGAACAGCGAATTTGCTCCGGGAGAGCTCGAAGCAAGCATACAGCACGCAATGGATAAAAAGGATTTTTTCCTACTGGCGCTTCTCTGCTTCTGTAAAATACTGCAAGAGCACGACGATAAACCCCAATAAACGTCTCCCGCGCACCGGGACGGCGGCGCGAGGTCACGCCGCCCAAAAGCAGGTCGTAATCCGCCGAGCCGTAGGGCTGGGTGATCCGCCCGGCCAACACCGCGAGCCACACGGGCCATAAACCATAAAAAGCCCCGGCGTCCGCCATGGGGTAGCGGACGCCGGGGTGAAAGTAGGTTTTACCGAAGTTTTAAGCCTTGCGGGTGTTCTTGCGCATGTCGATCGCAACAGCGCCGACGATGATCAGGCCCTTGATCACGTTGGTCATATTATCGTCAACGCCCAGCAAAACAAGGCCGTTGTTGATAACGCCAAGGATCAGGATACCGCAAAGTACGCCGGTAACACGGCACACGCCGCCTGTATGGCTGGTGCCGCCGACGGTGGCCGCCGCGATCGCGTCGAGCTCGTAGTTCAGGCCCGAGGTGGACGGGTCGGACGAGCCGGTGCGGGCCGCGAGCAGGATGCCGCCGATAGCCGCGCAGACCGAGCACCATAAGTAAACGAGGATCAGGTTCTTTTCCACATTGATACCGGCCACGCGCGCCGCCTGATCATTGCCGCCAATGGCGTAAATGTTCTTGCCGAAGCGGGTCTGCGTGAGCAGGAACGCCGAAATAATAAACATAACGATAAAGATAACGACGATCATCGGGATAAAGCCGAACAGCTTGCCCTTTGCCAGCCAGCGGAAATCATCCGGCAGGTTGGAAACAGGCGAGGTGGAATACATTTTGCTCAGCGCACGGCATATGAGCTGCGAACCGAGCGTTGCGATAAAGGGCGGTATGTGCGTGAAGGCGATGACCGCGCCGACGATCGCGCCGATCAAAACGCCGATGGCAATACCGATGATAACGGCAGCCCACGTGGGCACATGCATGCCGCCCACGCCGAGAATACGGGTGGCCAGATCAGACGGCTGCACGAGCGAAGCCGTGATGACCGATACGAGCGCGACGACCGAGCCGGGGCCCAGATCGATGCCCTTTGCCAGAATGGCCCACATGATACCGAAGGCCATGATGCCCTTGACCGATTCGCCTTCCAGCAAACCCTTGAGGTTGGCCGGCGACAAAAATACCGGGCGAACGATGCTGAGCGCGATGATCATCAGGATCAGTACGCCCCAGATCGAGTTTTGCGACAGGAATCGCTTCCAGTTAAAGCTCTTTTTTGTGTTCTCCATTTCCGTACCCCCTTAATTGGACGCGGCGAAGTCGTTGACGTCGCCGGTGGCGTATTTCATGATCAGTTCCTGCGTGGCGTCCTTCCGATCGAGAATGCCGGTCATCTCGCCCTCGTGCATGACAAGCACGCGGTCGGCCATGCCGAGCACCTCGGGCAGCTCCGACGAGATCATAATAATGGCCTTGCCCTCGCCCGCCAGCTTGGTGATGAGCGAATGAATCTCAGCCTTCGCGCCAACGTCGATACCGCGCGTCGGCTCGTCGACGATCAGGATATCCGGATCGGTCAGCAGCCAGCGGCCGACAAGCACCTTCTGCTGGTTGCCGCCCGAAAGGTTCATGATCGGCGTGTCCAGCGTGGGCGTCTTTACGTTCAGCTTCTTTGCGTACTCTTCCGCGTCCGCCGAAATCTTCCTATGGTTGAGCGGACGGCCGTAATGCTTCAAATTGGCCAGAACGGTGTTCTCGCGGACGCTCAAAAGGCCCACGATGCCGTTGCCGCGCCGGTCCTCGGTCAGAAGCGCGATCTTGCTTTTGATCGCCTGCTCCGGGGATTTGATGTGCAGCTCCTGTCCATCCTTATACACCTTGCCGCCGGTTTTATGCCGCATGCCGAAAATGGTTTCCACCGTTTCGGTACGGCCCGCGCCGACCAGACCGGCAAAGCCCAAAATCTCGCCCCGGTGCAGCTCGAACGAAACGTTCTTGACCGCGCGACCCGAGGACAGGTTTTCGACCTTGAGGATGGTCTCGCCGATCGGGCAATCGACCTTCGGGAACATCGAATCCATCTCGCGGCCCACCATCAGCGTGATCAGCTTGTCGATATCCAGATTCGCGGCGCGGTCGGTCGCAATGTACTCGCCGTCGCGATAAATGGTAATATCGTCCGAAATACGGAAAATTTCGTCCATCTTATGCGAGATATAAATGATCGCGACGTTTTTCGACTTCAGATCGTCGATGATGCGGAACAGATGCTCCACTTCGGTCTCGGTCAGCGCGGAGGTCGGTTCGTCCATAATTACGATCTTGGAATCATAGGAGACCGCCTTGGCGATCTCGACCATCTGCATCTTGGCGACGGTCAGGTTGCCCATTTTTTCATCCGGGTCCAGATCGAGCCCCAGCTTCGCGAACAGCGCCAAACAATCCTTGCGCATTTTGCGGCGGTCGACGATCAGGCCCTTGCGCGGGTAGCGGCCCAGCCACACGTTGTCGCACACGGTGCGCTCGGGCACGGGCGAGAGCTCTTGGTGGATCATCGAGATACCGGCGTTCATGGCGGTCAGCGTATTGGGGAACGTGATCTCCTTGCCCTGATAGATGATCTTGCCCGAGGTGGGCTTATGGATACCGATCAGACACTTCATCAGCGTACTTTTGCCCGCGCCGTTCTCGCCCATCAACGTGTGGACGGTGCCCGGCCGCACCTTGAGCTGAACGCCCTTCAGCGCGCGCACACCGGGAAAATCCTTAACAATATCCTGCATTTCCAGAATGTATTCTTCGCTCACGTAGTTCACCCCTTTTTATCGTAAGCAGCGCTTTTTTAGTAAGTAAGAAGCGGCGGCGCGGCGCGTTTTCCGGCCGTGCCGCCGCCATGTCTCACTTTAATTACAAATCAGCGGTTGTCGTATTCTGCAACGTTGTCCGAGGTAACAGGCTCGAACGGAACCCAGATAACGTACGGGTTGTCGGAAGCAACTTCATACTCGGTGCCGTCGTTGATCGGCTTGCCTTCCAGCATGTTCAGAGCGGCCTTCATCGCGCCTTCGCCCTGACCCTTGGCGTTCTGGAACACGGTCATGGACATTTTGCCGTCCTTGACTGCCTGACGGCCGTCAGCCGTAGCGTCGATGCCGACGATCGGGATGGAAGCGGGGTCGATATCAGCGTTTTCCAACGCCTCGATCGCGCCGAGCGCCATCGCGTCGTTGTTGGAGATAATGCAGTCGAACTGCGTGCCGCTGGTCAGCAGGGGGGTGATCTGCGTCATCGCCTCGGCGCGGTCAAAGTCGCAGGCAAGCGGCGCGGAAGCTTCGGTGGCGTTGATGCCGCCGTCCTTCAGGGCCTGCAGCACGGAAGCGGTGCGGTTGGTGGTCGAAACCTGACCCATGATACCGTTGAGCAGAATGTACTTGATATCGGTCTTGCCTTCCGCCTTGAAGTGCTCGACCAGCCATTCGCCTTGGAATTTACCGGAGGTCAGCTCGTCCGAACCGACGTAAACGGCGTTTTCGTTCAGCAGGCTCATATCCTGCGGCGGACGGTTCACAAATACAACCTTCATATCGCCCGCGGCTTCAATAATGTCGCCCGCGATGTTGGGGTCCACAAGGTTTACGATGATCGCCTTTTCACCAGCGGCTGCAGCCGAGGTAACAAACTGAATCTGCTTGTTGGTATCGCTCAGGGAATCCTGCGAGGTCATTTTGTAACCGGCCGCAGAAGCCGAATCCTTTGCGGCGGTGTCCAGCGTGGACAGCCACTCGTCGCGCTGGGAAAGTACCATGGTGATGTTCTTGGAGCCGTCGCTCGAACCGCCCTCGGTGCTTGCGCCGCCCTCGGTCGAGCCGCCGCCACCGCCGCCGCAGCCCGCCAGCAGGCTGAGCGCCATGGTTCCCGTTAGTACAGATGCCAGTAATTTCTTCATGTTTTTCTCTCCTCTTCTTCTATTGTCATCGGTTTGCACCAGCGGAGCGTGCTTTTTGCTTCTCCGTTCCGGCGTCGTCCAGTAAAACGCTCAAAAAGACGCATAATTAGCCTTGATTTGACAAATATATGTGTTCTTTTATCCGCGTTCACGTGAACGCTTTCGATGGTCAAATTATAGCTCCCCCGCCTCGAAAAGGCAAGAACTATTTGTGCCTCCGACCCTTTTTCATGGTTTTTACCGATTTTCGACCCGCTTGATTGTACGAAATTACCTGCACACTGTGTTCTCGTGCACGCAATTTCACCAAAAAACCGCCCCATTTTTTGACACGCGTCAAAAACAGGACGGAAAACGGATGAAATACGCCGTGCAAAAAGCATTCAGGCTATTTCAATATTCAAAAGCAGCACGTGTTCATATTCACGGCAAAGCACGCAACAGGCGCGCCGCCGCTTTCGCGGCAACGCGCCCGACGATTATATATTATATTGATTCCGGATATCGATCCGCGTGAGCATATACTCTTCCGGCGGACGGGCGCCGGTCAAAATGTTCTCCAGCAGAATTTCCAACGGGCGAACGCCCTGCGCGTGCGCGTCCTGATCGATCAGCAAATCAATCAGTCCCTCGCGCAAGCCTTCCGCCGTATCCGGCAGCAGGTCATAGCAGATCATATGGACTTTTCCCTTTAGCCCCAGCTCGCGCATCGCGTCGCACACGCCGACCTGACCGTTCGCCGCAATGAAAATGCCGCGCAGATCGGGGTGGCGCGCCCATACTTCTTTGACGATCTCATAAGCTTTTTGCCTGCTGTCGTTGCTGCGCTCCAGCGGAAGCAGCGACAGCCCCGGGTACGTCGATATCGCTTCGGACCGAAAGCCGTCGATACGGCGGCGGTGCGATTGGCTGGCGGGATGTCCGGCGATCATGAGCACTTTTCCCTTGCCGCCCAGCAACATATTCATCAGTCCCGCGCACGCGCGCCCACTTAAATAGTTCTCTTGGCCGACATAGCACAGGCGGCGGGAATCGGGTAAATCGGTATTGAACGTCACGACGGGCATTTTTTTTGCCAGCTCGTCGATCCGGTCGCAAATGCGCATATCCTCCACCGGGGTCAGCGCGATGCCGTCCACGCCTTCCTTTTCCAACTCGTCGAGCGATATCAGCTGCCGGTCGATATCCACGAATTCATTTGCGCGGACGATCACCTCGGCTCCCAGCTCCCGCATGTGCGGCAGCGCCTTGTTAATTTCCTCCAGCATAAGCGCCATAAACGGCGTTTCGACCGATTGTATCACTACGCCGAGGCGAACCGGCCGGTTTGCCCGCTGCAACAGGCTGCCCGCCCGGTTCGGGCGGTAGCCCAGTTCATTCGCGATCCTGCGGATGCGCTCCGCTACCTCCGGATCGACTCTGCCGCGGTTATTGAGCGTGCGATCGACCGTGCCGCGAGATACGCCGGCCATTTGGGCGATCTGCGCCTGTGTTACCGCCATTGTGGTTGCCCCCTTACTTGTTTTTTGCGTGCAATCGCGTTCATTTCCCTACCAGTATAGGACGCAAAACACGAAAACGCAAGTACAAATGCACGTCTTTTTGTACATAAAATCGTTTTCTTTGCGTTTTCGCCAAAAACAGCCTGTGTTTTTTGGTGATTTTCCCGTCTTGCATCCACTGTTTTATCGTGATATTGTTAGTACAACAAGATATATTCACGTGCACGCAACACATTTTGGATAATCGCAAAACAGAAAACACGCTCTACAGCTTTATATGGGGGAAACAAATGAACTTTTTTCATACGCTGGCATGGACCGGCATCTCCTTTGTGTTGTTTACCGCAATGGTCGCCATCGTCTCCAGCCTTAAAACGCGGGGCGACAATCTGGAAACAGCCGAAGGTTACTTCTTAGCAGGCCGTGGCCTGCCCGGCATCGTGATTGCCGGCTCGCTGTTACTGACCAACCTATCCGCCGAACAGCTCGTCGGCCTGAACGGCCAAAGCTGGAAAACCAACATGGGCCCCATTGCATGGGAAGTCGGTTCGCTCTTCACGCTGCTCGTTCTGGCTTACTTCTTCCTGCCGCGCTTCTTAAAAATGGGCGCCATGACCATCCCCTCCCTGATGGAGGAACGGTACGGCAAGGGAACCAAGACGATGTTCTCGCTCGTCATCGTCATCATGTATTCGATCCTCAACCTGCCGGTCATTCTTTATTCCGGCGCGGTCGTATTTGAGCAGATCTTCGATATCTCCGGCATGTTCGGCGTCACCAAGTTTCAGGCAGTCGCGGTGCTGTGCGTGATCGTCGGTATCGTCGGCGGCTGCTACGCGATCTTCGGCGGCTTGAAGGCGGTGGCGGTATCCGATACGATCAACGGCGTCGGCCTGATCATCGGCGGCCTGATGATCCCGTTTCTCGGCTTCGCGGCGCTCGCCGCGGCGACCGGCGGCCACGGCATCATGGACGGCATCCGCTACATTGTCGAAGCCGATCCGGCCAAGCTCAACGCCATCAACGCATGGAACGCGCCCGAACCCGAGGTTCCTTGGCCGCTGCTGATCACCGGTATGTTTTTCAACAACCTTTACTGGTGGTGCACCAACCAGTCCTTCGTACAGCGTTCGCTCGCCGCGAAGAGCCTGAAGGAAGGCCAAAAGGGCGCGATCTTCTGCGGCTTCCTCAAGTGCCTCGGCCCGCTGTATCTGGTCATCCCCGGCATTATCGCTTTCTATCTGCCCACCATTCAGGACAAACTGGCCGCCGCCGGTTCGCAGGCGATCGACTTCGCCTACCCGGCGCTGATTTCCGCGATCGTTCCCAAGCCGGTCATGGGCTTTTTCGCCGCCGTTATGTTCGGCGCGATCCTGTCCTCCTTTAACTCGGTGCTTAACTCCGCTTCGACCATGTTCACACTCGATCTATACCGTTCCTCGATCAATCCGGCGGCTTCGGATATCAAGTGCGTCAAGGTCGGCAAGATTTACGGCACCATCGCGGGCTGCATTTCGATCATCATCGCACCGTTCGTTATGTATGCAGGCGGCATCACCACCTTCCTGAACTCCATGAGTCAATTCGTTTCGCTGCCGGTGCTCTGCACCATTCTCGGCGTATTCCTGTTCAAGCGGCTGCCCAAGTACACGCCCAAGGTCATCACCGTGTTCCACGTGGTGCTTTACGGCCTGTTCCTGCTGGTGAAGCCCTGCTACCCCGGTTCCGAGAACCCCATCCACTACCTATACGCCATGGCGGTGCTGTTCCCGGTCGAGCTGATCATCATGTGGGCGCTGAACAAGTTCCGCCCGGGTGAAGCCTACGAGATACACGACGTGGGCGCGGTAGACCTGACGCCGTGGAAATACCGCCACGTGGTCTCCATTGTCGGCGTTATCATCGCGATCGGCATTTACATCCTGTTCTCTCCGCTCGGTATTGCGGCCTGATTCGTCTAAAACCGCGCGCCTCACCGAGGGCACGGCTTTAAGAAAAGCGCCCCGGCCCCAAGCAGGACGCTCCGTACACATTCGCTTACTTATTATTTTGGAAAAGGAGAAAATACTATGAACAATCTGAAAATCGCTGTTATCGGCTGCGGCATGATCGGCCGCGAACACATCGAGCGCATCCAGAACCGTATCAAGGGAGCGGAGGTCGTTGCGGTCTGCGACGTTTTTGAGGCAGGCGCGCAGAAGGGCGCCGAGATCGCGGGCGCCGGCGTCAAGGTCTACACGGATTTCAACGCAGCCATTAACGATCCCGACGTAAACGCCGTTGTCGTCACCACCCCGGGCGCGTTCCACAAGGATCCGGTCGTCGCCGCCGTCAAGGCCGGCAAGCCGGTATTCAGCGAGAAGCCGCTGGCCAACACCGCCGCGGACTGCAAGGAGATCGTCGACGCGGAGGTCGCCTCCGGCAAGCATCTGGTACAGGTCGGCTTCATGCGCCGCTACGACCGCGGCTATAACCAGCTCAAGGCCCTGATCGAGGAAGGCAAGTTCGGCGCGCCGCTGGTCATCAAGTGCACCCACCGCGCGGACGGCGTAGCGGAGGATTACACCACCGCCATGGCCGTGACCGACACCGCGATCCACGAAATCGACGTACTGCCGTGGCTCGTTAACGACGAGTGGGACGAAGTACAGTGCATCATGCCCAAGGTCACGAGCAAGGCGCACGAAGGCCTCAAGGACCCGCAGGTCATGATCCTCAAGACCAAGGGCGGCGTTGTCACCGTTCTCGAAGTGAACGTCAACTGCGGCTTCGGCTACGACATCAACTGCGAAGTCGTTTGCGAAAACGGCGTAATGAACCTGCCCTGCCCGTCCTTCCCGACCGTCCGTTACGATCACAACGTTTCCACCAAGATCGAGGACAACTGGATCCTGCGCTTCATCGATTCCTACGATGTGGAGATTCAGGACTGGGTCGACCACGCTTTGAAGGGCGAGACCGGCGGCTCCTCCGCTTGGGACGGCTACGTGGCTTCCATCACCGCGGACGCGCTGGTCAAGGCGCAGACTTCGGGCCAGATCGAAAAGGTCGTTACCGGCGGCACGCCCGCTTTCTATCAGAAGTAAGGGAGGAACATACATATGAAAATCGGATTTAACGAAGGCTGCAACCGTTTTTGCAAGGATCACTCGGTACTAAAGGACCTCGATCTGTGCGAAAAGTATGGCTTTGATTATATCGACGTACAGTCCGAATGCCTCAACCGCGACCTCGAGGCCGGCAAGTACACCATCGAAGAGCTTGGCGAGTGGTTCAAGACCCACAAGCTGAAAATGCTTTCCTACAACGCGCTTATTTTCTTCAACATGAAACAGACGCAGGCCGAGAAGGACGCCGTCATGGCGGAGCTGGACGAGATTATCCGCCGCTGCAACATCCTCGGCTGCAAAATGATCGTCGTCGTGCCCTCCATGGACCTGCCGGTCCACGCGACCGTGGGCGAGATCAAGGCCGACGCCGTGGCCGTTCTGAAAGAAATGGTCAAAAAGGTGGAGCCGCACGGCATACGCCTGTCGCTCGAATTCTGCGGCGCACCCACCATGTCCATCAACCGCTTTGAATACGCTTACGATATCGTGAAGGCTGTCGATTCCCCGTTCGTCGGCATCACGCTCGACCAGTACCACTTCCATGCGATGGCTTCCCAGTGGGAGACCCTCGAGCAGGCCGACGGCAAGTACATCTTCGTTTGGCATCTGAACGGCATGGAGGATATGCCCTGCGGCGCGGCCTACAACAACGACGAGAAGCGTCTGTGGCCGGGCGAGCCGGGCGATTGCTTGGATCACAAGCGCTACGCCGATACGCTCAAGAAGATCGGCTTCACCGGCGATGTATGCACCATGGAAGTGTTCCGCCCCGCCTACTACGAGCTCTCTCAGGAAGAGAACGTCAAGAAGGCGGCCGAGGTCACCCGCGCACACGTTGCGAAATACTGCTGACACCCTCTTTTCATTTTCTTTTTTCTTTTTTCCTTAATCCCTCTAGCACAGCGGAGCGGGCCAATCGGCCCGCTCTTGCTGTTTAGACTGTCCGAAACCTATTTTAAACGCGCTGCGGCGCGAGAGGTTCTTTGACACGCTGACCGAAGGGCGCTGACGGGTTTCCGTCAGCGCCCTTCGGCGTTATAAGGATGAAGAAGAAATGATACAAGCAAATTTTATCAGCTAAGCTGCATCGCCGTGCCCGCGCGGTAGGACGCGGTAGCCGTCAGCGCCAGCTTGATGCCCATCATGCCGTCGTACGCGGTGACCGGCGAAGGCTCGTTCGCGCGCACATGGTCGACGAAGGCCTGCATTTCCAGCTCATACGCATCCTTGAAGCGGCCCAGGCACCAGTTCGCCATATCGACCGTGACCTGCTGCCCGCCCACAACGGTGTACGGGGTAAGCTGATCCTGCCCGACAAAGACGCTCTTGTCCAGACCGATCACCTCGGTGCGGGTATCGTAAACATCGTTGGCGTTGCGGCTGATCTCGATCATGCCGAGGCCGCCGTTTTCAAACTTCAGCAGCATCTGGCCGTCGTCCACGTCGTTCAGCTCTTTCAGGAACTCGTGCTTGAGCACCGCGCCCTGCGCGTAGATCTCCGTGATCTCGCAGCCCATCAGCCAGCGCGCCACGTCCAGATCATGGATGCCCATATCGACGAACAGGCCGCCCGACTGCGGCACATAGGCCGGAGGGGGACCGTTGGGATCGCGCTGGCAATCGTGGATATAGATCGGCTTGCCGCACGCGCCGGATTCGATCATCTTCTTCGCCGCCACATGGCCGGGATCAAACCGGCGCATGAAGCCGACCTGTAAGTACACGCCCGCCTCCTTGACGGCCTGCATGATCTTTTCCGCCTCTTCCACCGTAAAGGTGATGGGCTTTTCCACAAAGATCGGCTTGCCGGTGGCGATGATATCCATCAGCACCTCGTAGTGGGTCTGCGTGGGCGTGGCGACGACAACCGCCTCCACCTCGGGATCGCTGATCATTTCGCGATAATCCAGATACCCCTTTACATCGAAATCATTTGCCGCGCGATCCAGCGCGGCCTGCACCGGATCGGACACAGCGACCAACCGGGCGCCCATCGTGCGGGTCACGTTCATGGTATGGTGGTAGCCCAGCCGCCCCAGACCGATCACGCCGATTTTCAGTGTTTTTTTCATTTTACGCACCTCCGATAATATACATGATAACGTTCAAATTGCTTCGGTTTGGTTTTCAGTTACGATTCTTTTCTTGAGTCCATCCTATCACATAATATTAATTTGTCAATATAATTTCATATTTTTCATATAACAAATACAGATTATTATTTTTGTGCAAAACTGATAAGGCGGTTTCGATACCCCTCGTCACGCTTATGTCAAACATCACATCACTGCAACCGCGTTTTCGACATTCTTATTATATATAGCATTTTATTTCATGTATTTCGACACATATCGACATTTAACCACAGTTTTTATTTGACTTTATAAATGTATTTCTTTTCCTCCTTCCGTCAAATTGCATATTTTGTTGGTTATTTTCTTGTTTATCATATTATTATTTATATTATTGACAGCCAGTTTGATATGAAATATACTATTACCAACGAATATTAATTTCACGATTTCCCCAAACAACGTTCCCCGACAGCTCAAAAGGAGGAGTGAAGATGACAGAGACCAAACAGCATACCGGCGCTGCCGCGGCAGCCGTTCTTTCCGTTCCGCTGCTCGAAATGCGCGATATCACAAAGATGTTTCCCGGCGTCGTCGCACTGAGCCACGTAAACCTGACCATCCGCCAAGGGGAGATTCACCTGCTGCTGGGCGAAAACGGCGCCGGCAAGTCCACCATGATCAAAACGATCATCGGCATCAATAAGCCGGAAGGCGGCGAAATGCGCTGGATGGGCCAGCCCGTCAAGCTGCGTTCCTTGGAGGACGCTTACAATCTGGGCATTGCGGTCATTTATCAAGAACTGAGCAACATCCCCTGCCTGAGCGTTGTGGAAAACATGTACTTAGGCTGCGAAAAGCAAAAGGCCGGACTGATCAACTGGAAGGAACAGCGCCGATCCGCCAAGAAAGCGCTCGCCCGCGTCGGCCTGACCGATATCGACGTGGATATGCCCATGGAGAAGCTGGGCATGGGACAGCGGCAGCTCGTCGAGATCGCCCGCGCGGTCGACCGCAACGCCAAGCTGCTCATCATGGATGAGCCGACCTCCTCGCTCAGCCGCAAGGAGATCGATTTTCTGCTCGACCTAATGCTCGATTTGAACCGGCAGGGCGTGGCCATCCTCTTCATCACCCACAAGCTGGACGAAGCTAAAAAAGTCGGCCACATGGTGACGGTGCTGAAAAACGGCCAGAACTCCGGAACATCCATCCCGGTCGCGGACGTGACCGAGGATCAGATCATCAAACTGATGGTCGGCCGGTCGCTTGAGGAAAAATTTCCAAAGCGCAGCGTACCCATCGGCGAAGAGGTCTTCCGTTGCGAGAATCTGTGCGCCGAAAAATTTGATAATGTTTCGTTTAACGTTAAAAAAGGCGAATTACTCGGCGTATTCGGCTTGGTCGGCGCGGGACGCACCGAAACCATGCGCGCCATCTTCGGCGCGGACCCGTTGGCGGACGGACGTCTGTATTTGAACGGCCAACAGATCACCGTGAAAAATCCGCGCGATTCCATCAAAAAGGGTATTGTACTGATCACGGAAAACCGCAAGGAAGAAGGGCTTGTCCTCATTCATAATGTGATTGAAAACGGCACGCTGGTCACAATGAAGCAATTTCGCAATCAATTCGGGCTGGTCAGCAACAAAAAGCGCCGCGAGATGGTCACCCAATACGGCAACGAACTGAACCTGCGGCCCATGCAGCCTGACAAGGCTTCGGTGAATTTTTCCGGCGGCAACCAGCAAAAGATTGTCATTATGAAATGGCTGCTTTCCGGCGCCAAGGTATTCATCTTCGACGAACCGACCAAGGGCGTGGACGTGGGCGCCAAGGTGGAGATCTATACGATCATGAACCGGCTGCTCGAGCAGGGCGCGTCGATCATCATGGTCTCCTCTGAAATGGAGGAGATCTTGGGCATGAGCGACCGGGTCATGGTCATGTACGAGGGCAAACAGACGGGCGTCGTCGCAAACGACGGCGCCGTGGGACAAGAGGAAATATTGACACTGGCAACGGGAGGTAATATCGGATGAACAAGGACAACAAGGCGGCCGCGGGGGCAAAGGAGCTGCTCGGCAAGGCGGGCCCCATCATCGCGCTGATCCTGCTTGGCATTTTTCTGACCATCCAAAACGAAAACTTTTTGACCGTGGGCAACCTGATGAACGTGGCCCGGCAAACCGCCATGAACGGCTTTTTGGCCCTCGGCATGATGGTTTGTATCCTGACGGCGGGCATCGACCTGTCGATCGGCTTCACCATGACGCTTTCGACCATCATCATGGCCAAATGCGCGGTGGGGATGGGCTGGAACCCGATCCTTTGCCTGCTGATCGGCATCCTGTCCGGCGGATTGCTCGGTCTGGTCAACGGTTTGCTGCTCACCAAGTGCAAGCTGCCCCACCCCTTCATCTCCACACTCGGCACGCAGAACATTTATAAGGGCGTGGCGCTGGTCATCACGGGCGCCACCCCGATCGCGGGCATGCCCGCCGCCATCAAATGGGCGGGCGCTTCCTTCCTCAGCAGCGACCCGGATTCCTTTTTGGGCAAGGTGCCGGTCAGCTTTCTGCTGATGCTGATCGCATACATCCTATTCAGCGTTTTCCTCAATTACTCCACGCTCGGCCGCCATATCTACGCGGTGGGCGGCAATATCACCACGGCCGCCCTGTCCGGCATCAATGTGGACTTTGTGCGCACCAGTGTTTATGTGATATCGGGCGTCATGGCCGCGCTGGGCGGCATCATCCTGACCGGCCGCACCAATTCGGCCTATCCCCTTTCCGGCCTGCTGCTGGAAAACGACGCGATCGCGGCCGTCATCATCGGCGGCACCTCGTTCTTCGGCGGCAAGGGCAACGTGCTGGGCACCTTTTCCGGCGTACTGCTCATTTCCGTCCTTCGCAACGGCCTGAACCTGCTCAATGTATCCTCGGATATGCAGACGATCTTCCTCGGCGCAATCATCATCGTGGCGGTGTTTATCGACGTCATCCGCTCGGGCGGCTTTGCCCGCGTCAAGCGCATGAAGAAAGAGGACGACGCCGTAGCGGCAAGCGCATAACCCCGCTAGGGGTCATGATAAACCATTGGCGCGCCAGACATGCAAGCGGCGCGCCGCCAATCAAGGAGGAAAGAAAAATGAAAACTATGAAGAAGCATCTGGCATTGGCAATGAGCGGCGTGCTGCTCGCAGGCGTTCTCGCGGGCTGCGGCGGCGGCAGCGACACCCCCGCGCCGACCGACACGGCGGACCCCGCCGCCCCTGAAGCTTCCGGCGGCGGCAAGGACATCAGCGTGATCGTCATGGCGCTCAATAGCGATTACTGGCACATGGTCGAAGCGGGCGCGAAGATCGCGGGCAAGGAATTGGGCTACAACATCAACGTGGTAGGGCCGAACGCGGAGACCGATTCCGCCGCCCAGATCAACATGGTGGAGGACGCGTGCAATAACAAGGCCGCCGCGATCGTGCTGGCGGCGAACGAGCCGACCGCGCTGGTATCCGCCGCGGAGACCGTCAAGAGCAAGGGGATCCCGCTCGTTCTGATCGATACCAAGCTGAATACGGAGGACGATTCCCTGTACGAGTGCTTTGTCGGCACGGGCAACGTGGCCGCGGGCAAGACCGCGGGCGAATACATCGCATCCAAACTGCAAAAGGGCGACAAGGTCGCCATCATCCGCGGTACGGTCGGCCAAACCGTGCATGACGACCGCGTCAGCGGCGCGCAGGAGGCCATGGAGGCCGCCGGGCTGGAGGTCGTATCCGTGCAGCCCGCCGATTCCGACCGCGGCAAGGGCATGAACGTTGCGGAAAATATCATTCAGTCCACCCCTGATATTAAGGCCTTCTACTGCACGAACGACGAGATGGCGCTCGGCGCGACCGAAGCGGTCAAGGGCGCGCGGCTGGAAAGCCAGACCATCGTCATGGGCTTTGACGGTTCCTTCGGCGCGCTCGACTCTATTCAGGCGGGCGAACTGACCGCTTCTCTGGCCCAGCAGCCGATCGAAGAGGGCTATCAGGGCGTCAAGAACGCCGTCGAAATCCTAGAAGGCAAGAGCGTGGAAAAAAATCAAGCGGTAGACGTGCTGGTCGTCGATTCCTCGAACGTGGACTCGTTCTACGCGGATGTCAACGATAAGATGGCCCAGTCCGGCGTCAAGCGCGAATCCTGATCCTTTTTACGCAAAGCTGTTTTATCAAACAAAGCGCCGCCCGGAAAAATCATTTCCGGGCGGCGTTCTTATGATTTTACACGAGAATCGCGAAAATAGGGCGGGAGTTTCATGTGAATATGCTGATTTTTGAATTTTATCATTGCATACGCGCAAGAAATAACATACACTAATAATATTAGGATAGGATATAGCATGCTGTATCCGGCATATGAAGGCGCGAACCGGTTTTAGCCGCACCCGCCGCCCCCTTATGCGGTTTGGAGGAAAACAGATGAAAGTCACGTTAAAGGATATCGCCCAGCGAGCCGGTGTGTCGGTAAACACCGTGTCCCTCGCCCTGCGCGATATGCCCAGCGTTAAGCAGGAAACGCGCGAAACCATTTTGCGCATCGCGGAGGAACTCGGCTACTACGACCAGAAGAGCAGGACGGAGCTTCATAATATCGGCCTGATCTCGACCGGGGAACGGCTGCGTGACTCTTACTTTTACATGAGCTTTCACCAGTATATCCTCAACATTGCCCATGATTACAATTATAATATGATGGTTTTCAAGGGCGCTAACTGCGACGTCGATCCCGATGAGCTGCGCCGTAAATTTGAATCCAATTCGATTGCCGGCGTTATCATTCTGGGCGATATGGAGGAACGCATCGTCGCCAACGTGGCGGCCTGCGGCATCCCCGTGGTGGCCACCGGCACGCGCTACCACGACCTGTCCGTGTGTACGGTGATCGAGGACAATCTGGAAGGCGCACACCAAGCGGTCCGCTATCTGTTCGAGCGCGGCTACCGCCGGATCGGCTTTATCGGCCCGCCGCAGTATTCCACCGGCTACATGGAACGCTATCAGGGCTACACGGGCGCCATACAGGCGTTTGGACTGGATAGCGATCCCGAAAGCCTCATCCTCGATCTGGATCTGGAGAACGTATACAGCTTCGACAATTTACAGCGCGCGCTGCTTTCCAAAAAGCGCTTGCCCGAAGCTTTTATCTGCGCCAACGACAATCTTGCCATGGTAGCCGCCAAGGCGCTGCACGAGCAGGGACTATCCGTGCCCGGCGACGTCGCCCTCGTCGGTTTCGACAACAGCATGATCGGCAAAATGGCCATGCCCTCGATCACCTCGGTCGACGTACGCTGTGAAGCGCAGGCCGAGGTCTGCGTCCGGCTGCTGGTCAGCTTCATCCAAGGCTCCGAGCCGCAGCCCGACCGCATTCTGGTGGAGACCACGCTTGCCGAAGGCGAATCGGTCGGCACGCTATCCCCCGCCGCGAATTAAAACAAAAAGCATGCCGCATTTTCTCCAGCGCAAAGAGAAATCAGATATAACAAAAAAGGACAAGACAGGCACAATACCGCCTGTCTTGTCCTTTTATAATCCAAACTGTTTATATCTGTTTTCCGGTTTCCCTATCCGTGAATACCGCCTCATAGTTATAATTCAGTATATCAGCGATTTGCTTTAAGTCTTTTTCGGAAAAATTATCACGGGCCATTTTCCCACTCATTGTTGAAAGACTTTTATTTAGCAGCCTAGACAAATCCGTAAGTGTCATTTCACGTTCAATTAAAAGTATTTTTATCTTCTTTGCAGCAGACAATTTATCACCTCATTTTCTTAATTATACGTTTATTAACGAAGAATTTCAAACAAAATACGAACATCATTCGGCAATACCCAAACAATGCATTGACACAATTCGTTATAAGCCGTATAATATTCGTATAAATACAAATATTATTTGTTTTAAAGCGAATTCAAGACAGAAGAAATTATTTCTCATATAAACGCTTACATAGTTGTTATTCAGGAAATCTATTTCAGCTTAGGAATGAAAGCTGGAGCGACCCTACATTGCAAGCTGACCGACAATTTTGAAACCGATATATAGCGCTGAATCAAATTAGAATACAACAAAAAGACCGTTTCGCGGAAACACAATCCAGCGGAACGGTCTTTATAGGCTTTTTAGGCGATTTCCAACACAAAATCCGGGTTTTCCACTGCCGCGTCGGCCAAAACGCGAAGCACCAGTTCGCCGTAATTGCCCAGATTTGCGATGAACGACTCCGCATGGCGCAGAGTCAGCCGGGTGCGCGGACAAACGGTCAACTCGTCGTACAGCGCGTCCAGATTGCGGCCATAGCTTTCCCCTAGACCAAGCAAACCGGCAAAGGCATCATGTAAATGCTGGCGCGTGTGGATCTGTTCCGCGTCGAGCAGCAGTTCCCGCATGGCTTATACCTCCCCCATTAACAGCGTAAACGTTTTATAATGATCCTCCGTATAGAAGATCAGCCCATCGTTTGAAAATATCATGCGCTTGGCGCCGCGTTTTTCCGCGCCCTGCGTGTCGATATCGCATTCCGTGTAGTGCCGGCCGTCCGCTTCGGGCAGCGCGCCTTCATAATTGCCGAAGCGGTCTCCGCCGATCGACATGCCCGGCGCGTACGGCTCGAGCGAACCGCCCGGCCAGCCAAGCTCCTTGGCGTCCTTTTTGGTGATAAAGTTCTGCGGTAGCTGGCCATAGGTCAGCAGGTAAAGGGTGACCTCCTCCTTACCGGAGTACCAGCCCTCCTCGTCGATCGCGGTTTCGCCGCGCACAATGGTCTCGGTCCCGGTAACGGCAGGGTAATCCGCCTCGTCCCAAGGCAGGGCGGGCGTTTCGTCCGCCGGCGGCTGCGCGGCGGGCTCGTCCGCCGTTTCATCCAGCCCGGTGTTAACGCCGCTTCCGCCGTCCGCGGCAGGCGGCACGCTGTCCGCCCCGCAGCCCGTGAGCGGCGCGACCGCAAACAGCAGCGCGAGCAGAAGCGTAAATAGTTTTTTCATAAACAGCCTCCGTTTTGCGTTTTACTCCGCATTGGGGTAGAACGTGATATAAAGCAGATGATAAAATTCCTTGCCTCTGCCGCCCTCCACATCACGCAGCTTGTCGTTAACAAAAATATAACCGTCAGCGTTGACGCTGATCGAATGCCCGTTTTCAAACAGAACGGTCAGCCGGTTGCCGGAAAGCTCGTTATCGCGCGGGTGGAAAAAGTGCGGGTATTCGGTGTAAGTATAGCCTTTCAGCAGATCGGTCACGGCGGCAATCTGCGCGCTGTCCGTCAATTCGGCGATCAGCGTGTCGTTTTCCATCAGCGTGAGCTGAAATTGTTCCCCCTTGCCCGCGATTTTCTCAAAGGACTGGGAGTGGTGTCCGATATACAGCATACGCGCGCCAACGAACAGCAGCACCAAAAGCAGCGTGCCGCAAAGCGCAAACGCAAAAGCAGTCGATTTTCGCATGGAATTGCCTCCGTTTTCTGGTAAGAGCATGATGATCCTTATTAATAAAAGCATACCGCAAATCAAGTACCCTGTCAACGAGAGAAAGTGTAAACAAAATATGACTTGACGACGTTTTTCTACCGCCGTAGCATGATTTTATAACGCGGTTTACCGCTTGCGTACCGGTGCTTCGCGGCAGCATATATACGCCCGCAGACCGTCCGTTCGGCGGCGCGCGGCGCGCCTTACAGCAAACTGTTGAATTTTAACAATTATTTTGGCAAAGCCATAAAAAAACTCTTGCATTATTGCGGCCACGCTCATACACTTAATATAAGAGCTTTTCTGTAGATAAATGACGAAGGGTGTTGAGCACTGTGGGACAGGATCAAAGTATCATGGAGCAGTATAGCTATTTACGCGAAAACTGTATGCAAGCGGCGCTTCTGTTTGCTGAATATGATGCGGAAACCGGAGTGCGCACCTATTCCTCCGAGCCGGGCGATCTGCTTTACGGCAATTACGCCGGCCGCGATCTGCTCACCGCTCTTTGCGAGGACGATGTGACCCATCCGGACGATCTGGCCGATCTGCGGCGGCAAATCCGTTCGCTGGCCGAAAAGGATTCGGCCGACTTTTACGCGCGGCTTCGGCTGCGCGACAGCGGCTACCACTTATTCCGCCTGCTGCTGCACATTACCCGCAGGAGCGCACAAACATTTTTATGCACCGCCATCCTGCTTGACGCCGAGCAGGAGCTTTTAATGTACAACCGCTTGCAATATTTGAGCGAGTACGATCCGCAGACCGGCATTTACAACCAGCACGGTTTTTCCGTTCACGCGCACGAACTGATTACCAAGGATACCGAGCGTCAGTATGTCATCATCCGGACCAATATCGAGCGCTTTAAGGTTGTCAACGATCTGTTCGGCATAGAACAGGGCGACGCTTTGCTGCGCCGCATGGCGCATACCAGCCGAGAGCTGACCCATGGGCACATCAAAGGCAAGGCCGTGTTCGGCCGCATCCGCGCGGATATTTTCGCGTGCTGCTGCGAAAACACCGAGGAAAACATCACCGGGATCATCGAATATATCCGCCACACGATCGGCCCGTACTTTCCCGACTATGAAGTGCGCGTGGGGTTCGGCCTGTACGAGGTGACCGATCCCACCCTTTCCGTCGACCTGATGATCGACCGCGCCAATATGGCCATGCAGACCACCAAAGGCAATTATCTGGACAGCAGCGTGTATTACAGCGATGCGATTCGCGCCGGCGTGCTGCGCGAACAGTTTATCGTGGGCGAAATGGGCGCGGCCTTGCGGGAAGGGCAGTTTTTCATCGTCATTCAGCCAAAATGCGATATGGAAACCGGCCGGGTGATGGGCGGCGAAGCGTTAGCCCGCTGGCGGCATCCGGAACGCGGCATTATCCCGCCTTCCGAATTTGTGCCCGTGTTTGAAAAATCCAGCTTTATCTTTAAGCTCGACTGCTTTGTTTGGGAGGAGACCTGCCGCGAGCTGCGCCGCGAGATCGATGACGGCTACGAGGTTCTCCCCATATCCGTCAACCTGTCACGCGTCGACATTCAGCGGCCCGAGCTGCTCGATACGCTATCCGATCTAATCCGCCGCTATCGCATCCCGCTCTCCCTGTTTCGCCTTGAAATCACCGAAAGCGGCTCCACGCCCGATATCGAGGCCATGCTGCGCACCGTGGGCACGCTGCGCGAACGCGGGTTCGATATCCTGCTGGACGATTTCGGCAGCGCCTTTTCCACCTTCAATGTGCTCAGCGGCATCGATATCAGCGCGCTCAAAATCGATCTTCGATCGATCGCCAAGCGCTCCCGTACGACGCGCCGCGTCGGCCAGCTGCTTACCTCGTTCGTCTTTATGGCGGACCAGCTCGGCATACCGACCATCATCGAGGGCGTGGAAACAAAGGAGCAGGTCGAGCTGGCGCGGAGCGCCGGTATCCACGCGGCACAAGGCTATTTCTATTACCGGCCCCAGCACGTGCAGGATTACCGCGAGCTGCTGGAAAAACGCATACCAAAATAAAACATTATGCTTGACAAACCGCTGCCAAACATGGTACGATACGGCCATAAACAAAGGGGAGTAGTCGGCGCGGCCAGCCGCGTGGCGAAGTCAACAAGCATGGACGCGGCTTGATCGCGTTCTGGCTTTGCATCAAACGACCAGACCTGCGTTTTCCGTTTAGGGAAACGCAGGTCTTTTTTTATCGAAACGGCCGTTTTTTTACAATCTATGGATTACTCCGCGCGAACAGGGCAAGAATTGAATTATACACTTAAAGGGGGTTAACCGCATGTCGTTTTTATGGGAGGGACTGCTGGCCATTACATGGCAGCAAGCGGTAATGTACGTAGTGGGTGGTATCCTGATCTACCTTGCCATTGGCAAGCAATACGAGCCTGCGCTGCTGCTGCCCATGGGCTTCGGCGCAATCTTAGTCAATCTGCCGGCCTCCGGCGTGCTCAATCAAATGACACAGGGCGTCGGGCAGACGCACGGCATCATTCAGTGGCTGTTTGAAAACGGCATTGAAATTTCCGAGGCGTTTCCGCTGCTGCTGTTTATCGGCATCGGCGCGATGATCGATTTTGGACCGCTTCTGTCGAACCCCAAAATGTTTCTGTTCGGCGCGGCGGCGCAGCTCGGCATTTTTCTGACCATTATCCTCGCCACCGCACTTCACTTTGATATCCGGGACGCCGCCTCGATCGGTATTATCGGCGCGGCGGACGGGCCGACCTCCATTCTGGTATCGCAAGTGCTGAAGTCGCGCTATGTGGGCGCGATTGCCGTCGCAGCCTATTCCTACATGGCGCTGGTGCCGATTATTCAGCCCTTTGCCATCAAGCTGGTCACGACGAAAAAGGAGCGGGCCATGCGCATGCCCTATTCGCCCGGTCAGGTCAGCCGCCGCACGCGCATCCTCTTTCCCATCGTCGTATCGTTTGTCGCCGGTATCGTCGCGCCCGCGTCGGTTTCGCTCGTCGGCTTTTTGATGTTCGGCAACCTCATCCGCGAATGCGGCGTGCTCAATAATTTATCCGAAACCGCGCAGCACGAGCTGGCCAATCTCGTTACGCTGCTGCTCGGCATTACCATTTCGTTCTCGATGCGGGCCGAGCAGTTTGTCACCAAAGAAACGCTGCTCATCCTTTGCCTCGGTCTGTTTGCCTTTGTACTCGATTCCGTGGGCGGCGTGCTGTTCGCCAAGCTGCTCAATCTGTTTTGCAAGAACAAGGTCAATCCCATGGTCGGCGCGGCAGGCATTTCCGCCTTTCCCATGTCGGCGCGCGTGATAGAAAAGCTCGGCGTGGAAGCCGACCACCAGAACCACCTGCTGATGCATGCGGTGGGCGCAAACGTCGCGGGGCAAATTGCCTCGGTCGTCGCCGGCGGCGTCATTCTCGGGTTCTTCATGTAAGGAAGGAGCGTACAGCCAAATGAATGCGGATATGGGTATGGCCCTCACCCTGCTTTGGCAGGGCATGGCGGGTATTTTCACCGTGCTAATCGTGATTGCGCTGATCGTCACATTGCTCTCCCGGCTCGACCGCCAGTAAGGTCTTTTGGAAAAAAGCACTTGCAAATTCCGTGCAATTCTGTTATAGTAATGTTATTGCACGGAGTTGTAGCTCAGCTGGTCAGAGCGTTCGCCTCACACGCGAGAGGTCATGGGTTCGAGCCCCCTCAACTCCACCATGAAAAAAAGAAACGCCTTCGGGTGTTTCTTTTTTTATTCTCTTAAGAGCGCACCGGCGTCCAAGCGGCCTTCGCGCGCACCTTCAAGCTTTTGTATATGGAAAGAGGATATTATGATCATCAGCGCAAGCCGCCGCACCGACATACCGGCGTATTATGCAAAATGGTTTTTCAACCGGCTAAAGGCCGGTTACGTTTTGACGCGGAACCCGGTGAATCCGCACCAGATCAGCCGGGTCAGCCTACGTCCCGACGTGGTGGACGCCATTGTGTTCTGGACGAAAAATCCGCTGCCCATGCTCGACGCGCTGCCCTTGCTGCACGATTACATGTACTATTTTCAGTTTACGCTGACCGCTTACGGGCCGGATGTTGAGCCGCAGATCCCCGACAAGGAAGCTTGCCTGATTCCCGCTTTTCAGCGGCTTGCCCAAACGATCGGGCCCGACCGGGTCGTCTGGCGGTATGACCCCATTTTCTTGAGCGAAGCCTATACCCCCGCCTATCACCTGCGCCGCTTTGCAGAGTTTGCCGCGCGGCTGCATCCCTACACGCGAAAATGCACCATTAGTTTCCTCGACCAATACCGGAACACGGCGAAAAACATGGCCGGGCTGCGCTTACAGGCCTTTCCGCCCGCCGAACAGCGGGCGCTTGCCAAGGAGCTTGTTCAGATCGCGCACCGTTACGGGCTTGAGATGGACACCTGCGCCGAAGAACTGGAGCTAACGCCCTACGGCGTCCAGCACGCCCGCTGTATCGACGACCGGCTGTTAACCCGTCTGCTGCACTGCCCGCTTGCGATTACAAAGGATAAAAACCAACGGCTTGCATGCGGATGTGTGGAAAGCATCGATATCGGCGCGTACCACACCTGCCCCGGCGGCTGCCGGTACTGTTATGCAAACGACGGCCCCGGCGCCGCCCTTTGCAACGCGGCGGCACACGTTCCAAGCTCCCCCCTGCTATTCGGTGCGCCTGATCCGGACGACCGGATCACGGAACGCGAAATGCGCTCCTATCGTGTGGACCAGCTGCAATTCGACCTATGAAGAGAAAAAAGAGCCACTACCCACGCCACGCATGGGTAGTGACTCTTTTTTATTGGCCCAACGCCGCTGCGAGCTCTTCCATCGCCGCGTGGTTCATCCATTCTTTGGTTTGTGACTTGGAAAACGGCTGGATACCGCCAAATGAGCGGACGCAGACCGCGTGCGCCATCAATTCCTGCGAGATATTCCGCTGTACCGCTTTTTCAAACGACTCCGGTTCCGCATTGCAGAAATAGAACGCAAGCGGCTTTTCCAACAGACGCGTCTGATTATCTTTCCAAAAGCGCCGCGCCGGGCGGTAGGCTCTTCCGATCCGGATACCGGAACCGAGGACGACCGCGTCGAACCCCTCGAGCGAAGGACTGGATTTAGAAAGGTCCGCGAGCACGGCGTTTTCAAACCGGCTTGCCAGCGTTTCCGCGCAATCACGGCTTGCGCCGGATTTCGTTGCATAAGCGATCAATACTTTCATTATTCTTTCCTCTCTGCGTGGTTTGTCAAATTATCTGCCAACGTATCAATAAATTACGCGCGCCATCGCGGCCTCCGCGAAACATTTTTTGAACACGTTCAGTATAAGGTAAAAGACAATCGCTGTCAAAGGGATATTGCCGCAAAGTATACACTGGAATGAAAAGGCAGCGAGAGCCGCGCTACGCAAAGCGTGGCTCGCGCTGCCTTTTTATCTATCCGTCGTGATCTTGTGCGAAAGATCGACCGAATCACCCGAAATAAAGGTGACCGGCAACACCAACCGTTCGCATTTCCCATCTTCGGTTTCGCGGCTTCTTATTTTTTCCCACAATCGCGCGACAGCAGCCTCAGCCTGCAGCTCGATCTCGGTATCGATGGTCGTCACCGTCGGTGTGCTTAGCCGGGACAGCTCGCTATTATCAAAGCCAGTGACCGCGATATCGCGCGGCACAGCATAATGCAATTCCGTCAGTGCCTTTATGGTCAGCACCGCGGTCCGGTCGTCCGCGCAGAGGAAGGCTTCCGGCATGTACGGAAGCTCCGCAAGCCGTTTTTTCATATAGCGGATGCTCATCGGTCCATCCAACGGATAATCGCAGATGCAAACAGAAGGATCAAACACCAGAGAAAAGTGCTCGCATATGCTGCGAAAACACATTAGCCGTTCAAAGAAGGCAAAATACATATCCGGATTGCCGATAAAACCCAACTGCCGGTAGTTATGCTCATACAAATGCTTGACGAGCTGATAAATGCCGGAGAAATTATCCTCGATCACCACATCCGTTAAAATCGTTGGGCAAAAGAAACTGCAACATAAAACCGGAAGCCCCGTTTCCGCAAAATACGATACGATCTGTTCGCTGGAATCGCCCAATAATACAACCGCGCAAGTATTGTTCTGCCGTATGATTTGATTGATATCCATCCGCGAATATGAGGAATCCAGATTCAGCGATACCGCTTTTCCACCCCGCACCTTTATCTTTTCACGCAGCAAACGGTGCATGTCGGAAAAAAAGTAGGTATCGCTAAAATTTTCTACGGTGGAGCAGATCAGTACTGAAGGCCGCGCCGAAACATGCTTCGGCGCATACCCCAATTCCCGTGCGACAGCGAGAATTTGATCGCGCAGCTGGTCGCTTACGCCGGCCTCTCCGCGCAAGGCCACGGAGACGGTATTTTGCGAGACCGCCATTTTTTCCGCAATGTCTTTTAGTGTTACTCGTTTAGGCATAGCATCACATCCTTGGCAGGAATAAGAAATTCCTGTTCTATCAAATACTCTCAATATAATGCATTATATCACTTGTTAAATAAAAACACAAATCGTTTTAAACAACAAATATATAATTTTTTTAATTTATTCAGTTATTACAATCCCACCAAGCTTTATATGTCATATTGCACAATTAATAAAATTAATTATACAATATTTTATAATATATATGAATTTCATTCTTGACATACATGAAATGCAGGCGTATAATCCGGGTTATAAACAATAAATATAGAATTAAAAACATTAATTTTAGATAGGAGGAAATGTTTTGTCGGATCGTTATTTGCTTGAGATGAAGAATATCACAAAAGGTTTTCCGGGCGTACAGGCGCTGCAATCGGTCGATCTTGCGGTACGCCCCGGCACCGTGCATGCTTTGATGGGCGAAAACGGGGCCGGAAAATCCACGCTGATGAAGATCCTTGACGGCCTGATGCAACCGGACGAGGGGGAAATTTGGATCGACGGGGTCAACGTCGGCCCGCTTACGCCCAAAAAGGCCGCGGCGCATGGCGTGGCCATGATTCATCAGGAATTGAGCTCAGTCCTCAATCTCTCCATAGCCGAAAACATATTTTTGGGGCGCGAACCTCTTTTGTCCTACGGCCGCGGCATCGATTATAAAACCATGTACGAAAAAGCGGCGGAATACATGCAGCGCATGAATATCAAATACCCTCCCACTACGCGAATGGGCGACATCAGCGTATCGATCATGCAGTTGGTGGAGATCTGCAAAGCGCTTTCCTGCAATGCCAAGATCATTGTCATGGACGAGCCCACCTCGGCCATTACCGAGAACGAGGTCGATACCCTTTTTGCATGCATCGAACAGCTCAAACAAAACGGCGCGGCTGTTATATACATCACGCATAAGCTTGACGAATTGTTCCGCATTGCGGATGAAGTCACAGTATTGCGCGATGGACAATGGATTGGCAGCAGCCCCGCGTCGGCACTTGATAAAAACCAAGTGGTATCGATGATGATCGGCCGAGAACTCACCGATATTTTCCCCAAGGAATTTGCGGAGATCAAGGGCGAGGCGCTTCGGGTAGAGCGTCTTTCCAGAAAAGGCGTGTTTCGGGATATCAGCTTTTCCGTACGGCACGGCGAGATCCTTGGCGTGGCCGGGCTGATCGGCTCAGGGCGCACGGAGATCATGCGCTGTATATTCGGGCTAGACCAAGCAAGCGAAGGAAAGCTTTTTCTAGACGGCCGCGCAATATCCGTGCATGTGCCGCAGGACGCGCTCCAGCACGGCATCGCCATGGTCCCCGAGGACCGAAAGCTGTCCGGCCTAGTGCTTGGAATGTCCATCAAGAAGAATATCACGCTTGCTTTTTTACAAGAGTTTGTCCGCGGTATCGCGCTCAGCGAACGCGAGGAAACAAAACGCTCGCAAGAAATCATCGATATGCTGCGCATCAAAACGAACGACGCAAACAATCGCGCGGACTCCCTCAGCGGCGGCAACCAGCAAAAGATCGTACTTGGAAAATGGCTGATCTCCGATATCAACGTGTTGATCCTAGACGAACCCACGCGCGGCGTCGACGTCGGCGCAAAATCCGAGATTCACAAGATTATGTGCCAGTTGGCAAAGAAAGGCATGGCGATCATCATGATATCCTCCGAGCTTCCGGAGGTGCTTGGGATGAGCGACCGGATCTTGGTCATGCACGAAGGAAAGCTGAAGGGGGAATTGCAGCGCGAAGAGGCAAGTCAGGAAAAAATCATGACAATGGCGCTTGGGGACTGATATCAACGAAGGTGGAGGGATAAAAAAATGAGCGCAGCATCAACGATAACCAAAACAAAGCTTACAGAAATATTCCGTAAATTCGGTATTTATCTGATTTTGCTATTGATGATCGTGGTTTCATCACTTTTGAACAGTAAATTCCTTACCCCAGCCAACATCACCAACATCATGCGGCAGATCGTCGTCATCATGCTGATCGCCTGCGGCGAACAGCTCGTCATTACCGGCGGCGATATTGACCTTTCTCCCGGCTCGGTCGTTGCGCTGGCGGGCTGCATCGGCACTTCGGTCTTCGTAACGACGAACAGCGTCCTTCTGGCCATTTTCGCCTCGATCCTGATCGGCGGCCTATGCGGCTTGTTCAGCGGTTTTGTACTGACGCGCTATGGTATTCCCGCGTTTATCGTTACCTTGGCGGTGCAAACCAGCGCGCGCGGGCTTGCTCTGGTATTCACCAATGGCGTTCCTATTTCAAATCTCGACCGGCTGACCGTATTGGGGCAGGGCTATATCGGTTTGATCCCCATCCCCGTCATCATTTTGGCCATCGTCCTTTTCATTACGTGGTTTATTATGAGCAGACGGCCGCTTGGGCGCTACATTTATGCGATTGGCGGCAACGAAAGCGCCGCGATCGCCTCCGGCATCAATGTGAAAAAGGTAAAAATGCTATCCTATCTCACCAACGGCTGCTTTGTAGGCCTTGCAGGCATCATTCTGATGGCCCGCGTCAACTCCGGCCAGCCGGCCATCGGCGTAGGCTATGAATTCGACGGCATTACGGCCTGCGTGGTCGGCGGCATCAGCCTCAGCGGCGGCTCCGGCAGCATTATCGGCACCATCGCGGGCGGCCTGATCGTCGGCATCATTAACAATATGCTCAATTTGCAGAACGTTTCCGCGTACTATCAACAGATCGTCAAGGGGCTGGTCATCCTGATCGCGGTTATCATTGACGTGAAAAGCAAAAAATCAACGAGCAAATCGTTTTGAAAAACCGCGCCGGCAAGCGCGAAAAATAAAAAAATGGAGGAAACAACCATGAAACGACTCACCGTTATCGCCGCCACGCTATCGCTCATCCTCTCTCTGGGCGCCTGCTCATCCACGCCGCCCGCGGCGGACACGCCGGACGATACCCCAAAAGAAAACACCGGCGGCTATACCGTCGGCTATGCAAACTTGGCCGATTCCGATGTCAACTGCCGTTTGACAAAAGAGTTTTTCCTTGAATACGCCAAGGAGTACGACGGCATGGAGGTGCTCGCATCCGACGCGCAGAATCAGATTGAAAAGCAGATTGCGGATATTGAGAACTTTGTCGCGCAAAAGGTCAACGTCGTGATCGCCCTGCCGCTGGACTACGAAGCGCTCGTGCCCGCGGTGAAGGCCGCGAATGACGCGGCTATCCCATTCATTGCTTTCCGCGCAAAAATCGCGGATGGCGACTACCTATACTGCGGCTCCAACGACGAGGAGGCCGGCCGGCTGCAAGCCGAATACTGCATTGAAAACTTGCCGGAAAACGCCAACATCCTGTATATGTCCGGCACACTCGGTATGAACCACACTACGCTGCGCATGAACGGTTTTAAGAATCTACTGGGAGAAAAGCGGCCCGATGTGACGATCCTATCCGAGCAGGACGGCAACTACGACCGCGCCAAGGGCATGCAGATCGCGGAGGACTGGATCCAAAGCTTCGATCAGTTCGACGCCATTGTATGCGCAAACGATCAGATGGCTTTGGGCGCCGTCGAAGCGCTCAAGGGCGCGCGGCGGCTGGACGGCGTCATGGTGCTCGGCGTTGACGCAGTGGACGACGCGCTGCAGGCGATCGACGCAGGCGAAATGGTGATGAGCGCCTACCAGAACGCAAACGCACAGGCCAAGGCCTGCGCCGAAATGGCAAGCAAGCTGGCTAAAGGCGAGTCCGTAGAGGATACCTACATTCCATTTGAACCCATTACAAAGGAAAATGTAAAGGACTATTTGCAATAAACAACACTGCATTAGGAGGGAAATCCCATGAATGTGCTTGCAGTTGTGGCCCATCCGGACGACGCCGACCTGTGGTGCGGCGGCACCTTAAAAAAATATGCGGAGCAAGGCCATACCGTGTCCATCCTCGTCGCCACAAACGGCCGGACAGGGACGCACTGTAAAGTGGACGATCAGGAATTGATCGCCCGCCGTGAAAAAGAGCAGCTTGCGGCGGCAAGCCTGTATCCCGCAGCGGTACAGTTTTTGCGTTTGGACGACGGGGAGCTGTTCAACGACCGAGATACCCGCCGCCTCATGATCGACGCCATGCGCCGCGCGCAGCCCGATGTGATTTTAACGCATGATCCTTACGACGGAAACGTCGATCACCACACGGTCGGAGCAATCGTACAGGATAGCATCGTCTATCTTCCGCTGGAAAACGTGCGTGTGCAAACGCCGGCGCTCCAACGGCAGCCCACCGTTTTTCTGATGGATACCTATGCCGGCGTCGGGCCGATGCCCACCGCTTTCGTAGATATCACAGACCAATTTGAAACCAAAAGGCAAGCTTTGCTGTGTCACCGCTCACAGCTCACGGCGGAAACCTCTTGGGAGGAAATGCTTGAGGTGCAGGGAAAATTCCGCGGCATGCAGGCCGGTTTCCGATACGCGGAAGCCTTTAAAGGCTTTCAGCTGTTTGATTCCATGCCGGATTATAAGCTGCTGCCGTAAAAGCATGGAACGCTTCACGATTACGATATTTTATTTCAGGAAGGTAGTAACATTATGAAAATTGGCATTATCGGCGTAGGCAACATGGGCCGGCTCCACGCGGGCCTGATCCAATCCAACCCACGCCTAGAACTCTATGGCATGACCGACATGAACGTTGCCCGCGCGAAAGAGGCCGCCGCCGCCTTTGGCTGCGCCGCCTTTGATTCGGTCGAAGCGCTGCTTGCCTCCGAAGCGGACATGGTGTTTATCACCGTGCCCAATACCTCGCACGGTCCGCTTTGCGTCGCGGCGCTGCAAGCCGGCAAGCATGTTTTTGTCGAAAAGCCGCTGGCGACCGAGCTCAAGGACGCGGAGCATATCCGCGCCTTGCAGGCCCAAACCGGCCTGCACGTGTTCGTCGGCTACAACAGGCGTTTCGCGCCCGTTTATCTGGAAGCGAAGCGCACGGTCAGCCAGCCGGACTTCAAACCTGCGAACGTCAACATCATCCAAAACGACGGCGATATGCAAAATCCCGCGTGGCTGACCGACATCGCCATGACCGGCGGCTTCATGTATGATACCACCGTGCACTTTCTGGATATGGCCCGCTATCTGCTGGGCGATATCACCGAGCTGCGCGCGCTCGGCGAAGCGTCGTTCTACCCCATCGAGGACAACTTTGCCGTGCAGCTGAAATTCAAAAGCGGCGCGTTCGGCGTCATTTCCACCTGCGGGCACGCCTCGTGGATCTCGCCCTTCGAGCGGGTGCAGGTCGTCGGCGATCACAAAAGCGTGATCACCGAGGAACTGGACAGTTACCGATATTCCTCCGGCCTCGGCGCGGTGGTGGAGGGCAAGCAGTATGCCACGTTGGAGCACAATGTGAAATGGGGCTACGCGCAAATGCACGACCATATGTTTAACGAATGCATTTTCGGCGGCGCTTCGCCCCAAAACAGCGTGGACGACGGATACAAGGTAGTTGAACTGATCGAAGCCTGCTACGAATCCGCCAAGGCAGGCGGCTCGATCATCCGGTTCGACGCGTGATAGGAGTATAAATATGAAAATCAGTTGCAGCTCCCAGTCTCTCGACCACCTTTTTATGCAGAACCAGTGCACGCTGTTTGATTTTGCCGATTACTGCGCCGAGGAGCTGGGCATTTCTTTCATTGAGGTAGAGGATAAGCATTTTGCATCGACCGATCCCGCGTATATCGAAAGTCTGAAAGCCTATTTTGACAAAAAGCGGCTGCGCGTGTGCAATATCGCCTTTGATTGCAGCTTCGGCTATCCGACGCCCGAGCAGAACCGCGCGCAGGTGGAGCGCGCCAAGGCGTGGATGCCTATCGGCAAGGCGCTCGGCAGCCCGCATTTTCGCCTGTTCGCAGGCTGGATGGGCGGTCCCGATCCCGAGATCCATAAAAAGGGGCCCGCCTTACTGAAACCCGAAACCGCTTGGGCGGAAATGGTCGCGTGTGTACAGGAGCTCTGCGACTATGCCAAGACGCTCGATTTGTCCATCGTCATTGAAAACCATAACCACGGCGGCTTCCTTTCCGCTTCCAAGGATGTGCTGCGGCTGTTTGGACAGACAAACCGCGACAACCTGAGCCTGCTGCTCGATACCGGTAACTACGTGGACGGTTTGGACGGTATTCGCGCCACCGTACAGCTCGTCGCCGCGCACGCCCACCTGAAAATCAACGAGGTGGCGGAGGACGGCCACGACACCCTGTACGACCTGCCCGCGATCCTCGATATCCTGACTGCCGCCGGATTCGACGGCACGCTGTCCATCGAGTACGAGGGCGAACAGGATGAAAAGATCTATATCAAAAAGGTGACCGAGTATGTGCGCCGGTATTTGAGCAAGTGAAAGGACGGGACAAATAATGAAAAACGTACAGATCGGCGTGCATCCGATCAACTGGTGCAACGACGATATGACCGATCCGCTGCTGGGCGACGGCTACTCTTTCTACGATATTATCGATCAAGCGGCCGCCGCGGGCTACGCCGGTATTGAAAACAGCCGCAAATTTCCCCGCGACGCCAAGACGCTGCGGCCCGAATTTGACAAGCGCGGCCTACAGCTCACCTCCGGCTGGTGCGATACGATGTTCGCCTGCCGCGAGCTGCGCGACGAATACTTTGAAGCGCTCAAGGAAAAGGCGAAGTTTTTCCTCGATATGGGCGCGCAATATGTGATTGCGGCGGAAGGCACCAATTCCTCCTGCTGGGACCCGCGCGAATACCGCGCGGCCAAGGGCGTGCAAAAGCTAAACGAAGAGGAATGGAAGCTTTTTACGGACGGACTGAATCAGGCGGGCCGCTTTTGCAAGGACAACGGGCTGCGCCTCGTCTATCACGTGCACACCGGGACCTGCGTGGAAACGCATGAGGAAACGCAAAAGCTGTGCGATATGACCGATCCCGCCTATGTCAACCTGCTGGCGGATACCGGACACCTGTGCTTCTGCGGCGTGGACATCCCCAAGTTCTACGATCATTTTGCCGATCGCATCCAGTATGTGCACCTGAAAAACATACGCCCGCTCGTATTGCAGGTCGTGCGCGCGTTCGGCATCGATTTTAATAACGCGGTCAAGCTTGGTATTTTCACCGTGCCCGGGGACGAGGGCGCGATCGATTTTAAGACCGTGTTCGATATTCTTGACCGCCACGGCTTTGCAGGCTGGATGCTGGTCGAAGCCGAGCAATATCTGGCCACGCCCACCGCGCTTGACTTTGCAAAAATAGCGCGCGATTACATCCGCGAAACCGCGGGTGTATAATCCGGCTCTTCTTCTCTTTCTCTCTTCTTTTTAAAAAGCGCCTCGGGCAAAAGCTTTTTAGCTTTCGCCCGAGGCGCTTTTTGGTTGTTACTACATTCGTTTGCCGTTGAATTTTTGCGCGGCGGCGGGACAGCCTTCTGCAATGATGCAGGCCGCGGCTTCCACCGCGTCCGCGCAGGCCTTATCAATGGCCTTTTGCTCCTCCGCGCCAAAGCGGGACAGCACCCAATCCGCCAGATCGTACTCCGGGTGCGGCTTGTGCCCCACGCCGATCTTGACGCGGGGAAACTCCTCGCTTTTCAGGTGGTAAATGATGTTTTTCAGCCCGTTTTGCCCGCCCGCGGAGCCCTTGGGCCGGATGCGCAGCGTGCCCACATCGAGCGAAACATCATCCGAAAGGACGATCACGCGCTCGGGCGGCACCTGATAAAACGCGGCTGCGTCCCGCACGGCCTCGCCGGAAAGGTTCATAAAGGTCTGCGGCTTGACGAACAGCACCCGTTTGCCGCCGAGCGCGCCCTCGCCCACGAGGGCCTTAAACTTCATCCGGTCGATCTTCTGGCCGGACTTTTTGCTGTAACCGTCGAGCGCGCGGAAGCCCGCGTTGTGCCGCGTGCCCTCGTACTTGGCGCCGGGATTGCCCAGACCGACGACCAGCCACTCGATCGGCTGCGTCCGCTGCGTTTCCCGGTCGCGCTCTATTTTTGCAAAGATATCAAATATCGACATGTTGTTTTCGTTGCCCTTTGTCTTTTATTCCACGGAAAGGATATAGTAGTACACCGGCTGTCCGCCGTTGATGACCGAGATCTCCAGCCCCTTGTTCTCCTTGCGGAGCAGGGCTTCCACCTCCATCGCCGCCTCTTCGCTCACGCCTTCGCCGTATATAACGGTGGCAAACGCGCTGCTTTCCTCGACAAGCTCGCGCACGAGCTTTTTCACCACCGAGCTTTCCTTGCCGGAAGCGCACAGCTTGCCCTCGCACAGAGAAAGGTATTCGCCCTGCTTGATGCGTTTACCGTCAAACTCGGAATCGCGCGCGGCATAGGTGACCTGACCGCTGTGCACATGGTGCGCGGCCTCCTGCATGGCGGCGACGATCGCGCCCTCCTCGCCCTCGGTATCGACGGCGAGCATGGCCGAAATCCCCTGCGGGATGGTCTTGGTCGGCACGACGACGATCTTTTTGCCCTCCGCCAGATGCACGGCCTGTTCGGCCGCCATGATGATGTTTTTATTGTTCGGCAGCACGAACACGATCTCAGCCGGCACCGCGTCCACCGCGTGGATGATATCGTCCGTTGAGGGGTTCATGGTTTGTCCGCCCTGCACGACGACGTCCACGCCAAGATCGCTGAATACGGCCTTCAGCCCGTCGCCCGCGGCGATGGCCACAAAGCCGTATTTCTTTTCAGGCGGCACGATGACGCGCTCCTTGGGCGCGTCCGCCGTGCCCTCAATCACCTTGGCGGTGTGCTGCTCGCGCATGTTTTCGATCTTCACGGTGAGGAGCGGGCCGAATTTGAGGCCTTCCTCCAGCGCCTTGTTCGGCTGGTCGGTGTGGACGTGCACCTTGACGATCTCCTCGTCCTCCACAACGACCAGACTGTCGCCCAGCTCGCTCAGGATGGAGCGCATGCGGCCAACGTTGCGCGCCTTGTCGCGGCGCTCCGCGATAAACTCGGTGCAATAGGTGAACGTGATATCCTGTTCCGAAATCGCGCCGAAATCCGCGGCGGCCTTGGTCGGCGCGGCGGTCTGGCGTTCCTTATGGATGCCGCGCAGCGCGTCGAACATGCCTTCCCAAATGGTGAGCAGGCCAAAGCCGCCCGCGTCCACCACGCCGGCCTTTTCGAGAACGGGATTTTGGTGCACGGTCTCTTCGAGCGCGGTCTTGCCGCGTTCGAGTACGGCCTCAAACACCTTTTCCGCTGGCAGGTCGGCTTCGGCCTGACACTGCTCTACCGCAAACTGCGCCGCGACGCGGGACACGGTGAGGATGGTGCCCTCCGCCGGTTTCATCACGGCTTTATAGGCGGCCTCCACACCCTCGCGCAGGGCAAGGGCAAAATCGCAGCCGTCCGCCTCGTTCAGGTCGTGCAGGCGCTTTGCCACGCCGCGGAATAAAAGCGAAAGAATAACGCCCGAATTGCCGCGCGCGCCGCGCAGCAGCGCGGAGGCGGTCGTTTCCGCCGCCTTACCGAGCGTGGGCGCGGACAGCTTTGCCACCGCCTCCATCGCGGAGGCCATGGTCAGCGACATGTTGGTGCCCGTATCGCCGTCCGGCACGGGGAACACGTTCAGCTCGTTGACCTGCTCCTTCTTTTCGGCGATTGCGAGCGCGCCTTCGGTCACCATGCTGCAAAATAGCTCGCCCGTGATTTTTTTATCTGACATGATCGGCTTCTCTCCCTTTAATCGGCTTTGATGCTTTCGACATAGATATCGACGTTTTTTACGTCCACGCCGGTCAGGCGTTCCACATGATAGCGCACCTCGCCGATGATAGAGCGGCACACCGTAGCGATATTGACGCCGTGTTCGACCGCGATATGCAGATCGATACCCACGCCGCCGTCCGGCGCTTCCGCGACACGCACCCCGCGCGACTGGTTTTCCAGCCGGAGCAGATGGGCCAGCCCATCGGTCACCGAGCGCATGGTCATGCCCTTGACGCCGAAGCAGCTGGACGCCGCGAAGCCGGCGATGCCGGCCAGCACCTCGTTTGTGATTTCGATATATCCGAGATCGGTCTTAATGGTCATAAACAAACCCTCCTACGTGCGATGGATCCTACCTCTATGCTTATACTATTTCCTATTTTATATCAAAACGCCCGGAAATACAAGGAAGAGTTCGCTCGAAACCCGCCGCAGCGTAAAGATCCGGCAGGTTTCCCGCGATTTAAACGCATATCGCAAACATTTGTTTGCTTTTTTGTAAAACGCGCGGTATAATAAAGAATAACCGAACGTATGTTTCCTTTTAACCATGACTGGGGAGAGCACGATATGATGAAGAAAATATCCGCCAAACAGCAAAGGATCCTTGATTTTATCAGCGAATTTTCGCTGGAGCACGGCTACCCGCCCTCGGTGCGCGAAATCTGCTCTGAAATGGATCTGCGCTCGCCCTCCACCGTGCACGCCCATTTAAAAAAGCTGCGCGAAGCGGGCTACCTTGAATCCGACGACCGCAAATCCCGCGCGCTATCTCCCACGGGCGGGCCTTCCATGGTGCCGCGCGTGCCCATTCTGGGCCGCGTCACCGCCGGCGCGCCAATTTTAGCCGTGGAGGAAAACATCGGCTTTGTACCGTTCGAGCCCGCCGCGGCGGGCGGCCAATATTACGCGCTGCGCATCCGCGGCGAATCCATGATTGGCGCGGGTATTCTGGACGGCGACCTTGTCATCGTCCGTCAGGACGCGGTCGCGCGAAACGGCGACATCGTCATCGCCCTGTTGGAGGATGAAGCGACCTGTAAAACGCTTTCCATCACGCCGGACGGCGTATGGCTGCTGCCCGAAAACCCCGCCTATTCGCCGATCGACGGCAACGGCTGCCAAATCCTTGGCGTCGTCAAGGCGGTTTACCGGGAATACTAAGAATAATTAGGAATTAGTAGTTAGTAATTTGTAATTGGCCGCTACAGTATTGCACACGCATAGCGCGCAGCCTTAATTATTAATTCCTAATTCCTAACTACTAATTCCCCGAAGGGTGGTGTGCGAAAATTGCCCGCACTTTCCGATTTTATCACAGCGGCCAAGGGCGTTGGGCCCAAAAAGGCCGGTCTGTTTCAAAAACTGCATATCCGCACGCTGCGCGACGCGCTGCTGACCTATCCGCGAGATTATGAGGACCGCACCAAAATCACCCCGATTTCCGGCGTCACGGCGGAGGACAAGTACTGTGTGCGCGCCGTCGTGGGCACCGCGCCCGCGTTTCGCCGCATTCGCCGTGGGCTCGACCTAACCAAGCTGACCGTGTTCGATGAAACGGGTACGCTTAACATTACCTATTTTAACAATAAATATGCCGCCGCCACGCTGCGGGAGGGTCAGGAATACCTCTTTTGCGGCCGGGTGACGGGTACTGGCCGCGCGCGTACCATGGTATCGCCCGCGGCCGATCCTGTGCCTGCCTCGGGCGAATCGCCGGGCCGTATCGTGCCCATTTATCCGCTTTCCTCCGGCATATCCCAGCGCGATATGCTGCATGTGACCGAGGCGGCGCTCGCCGCCGTCGCGGGTGATTGGCCCGATCCACTGCCCCAGCTGCTTCGCGCCAAGTACCGGCTGATCGACTCGGCCGACGCGCTCGCCGCTATCCACCGCCCTAAAACGCAGCAGGATGTGGAGGACGCGCGCCGCCGCATGATCTTTGAAGAGCTGTTTTTGCTCTGCTGCGGCTTGCAGCAGCTAAAAGAACGCCGCCGCGCGGACAACGGCATCCCCTTTGAAGCGGACGGACTGCGCGCGTTCCTCTCCGTCCTGCCCTTTGCGCCGACCGGCGCGCAGCGCCGCGCGATCGACGAGATCGCCGCGGACTGCGCCTCCGGCCGCCCGATGAACCGCCTCTTGCAGGGCGATGTCGGCTCCGGCAAAACGCTGGTAGCCGCCGCGCTGTGCGCGCTGGCCGCCGCAAACGGATATCAAGCCGCTTTTATGGCGCCGACCGAGATCTTGGCCGCCCAGCACGCGGAAACGCTCGTTAAAATGCTTGCCCCACTGAATATCACGGTTACCCTGCTGACCGGTTCCATGGGCGCGGCGCAAAAGCGGCAGGCGCTATCCCGCATCGAAAGCGGTCAGGCGCAGGTCGTGATCGGCACGCACGCCCTCATCCAGCAGAGCGTCACCTTCCACAGGCTCGGCGCGGTCGTCGCGGACGAACAGCACCGGTTCGGCGTGGCGCAGCGCGCGGCCCTCGCGGCCAAGGGGCAAACGCCGCACACGCTGGTCATGTCGGCCACGCCCATCCCGCGCACGCTCGCCCTGATCATGTACGGCGATCTGGACGTTTCCGTGCTGGACGAGCTGCCGCCCGGCCGCACGCCTATTGAGACCTACGCCGTGGGCGAGCACATGCGCGCCCGCATCACCAAATTTATCGATAAGCAAATCGCCGCGGGCGGGCAGGCCTATGTGGTGTGCCCCCTTGTAGAGGAAGGCGAGACCAACCTGAAAAGCGCGGAGCAGCACGCGCGCGACCTGCAAAAGGCCCTGCCCCACCGCCGCGTCGCCGTGCTGCACGGCCGCATGAAAAACGCGGACAAAGATCAAACCATGCGTGATTTTGCCGCCGGGGCATACGATATTCTGGTCGCCACCACGGTGATCGAGGTCGGCGTGGACGTGCCGAACGCCAACCTGATGGTGGTGGAGGACGCGGACCGCTTCGGCCTTTCCCAGCTGCACCAGCTGCGCGGCCGCGTCGGACGCGGCACGCGGCAAAGCTACTGCGTCTTTTTCGGCGCGGACAAGGGGCAACCCGCGCGCGAGCGCCTGAAGATTCTGTGCCAAACCGCCGACGGGTTTGAAATTGCCCGATCCGACCTTGCGCTGCGCGGGCCGGGCGACTTTTTCGGCCGCCGCCAGCACGGCCTGCCCGCGCTGCACGTGGCCGACCTCGCGGGCGATCTAACGCTGATGCAGCACGCGCGCGAGGAAGCCGAGGCCCTGCTTGCGGAAGACCCAGCGCTTGCCGCCTATCCCCTGCTGCGCGACCGTGTCGAGCACATGTTCGCCGCGAGCGAGGACGAAGCGTTTAACTAGCGCGTATTTTTTCACCTGCCGGACCGCTTCTCTGTTTTCTTTCGTTTTGTTTGCAAAAGCATCACAAAACGGCATTGAACAAAGCGGCCCGGTATGTTATACTTTAACTGTATGGCGCGGCAAAGCGCGCACTGCATAGGAAAGGAATGGGATACAATGCCCGGAAAAGTGATATTAGGCGCCCAGTGGGGCGATGAAGGCAAAGGCAAGTTTATCGATATTTTTGCCGCGCAGGCCGATCTGGTCGTGCGCAGCCAAGGCGGCAACAACGCCGGCCACACCGTCGTGGTGGAGGGCGAAACCTATAAATTACAGCTCATCCCCTCGGGTATTCTGTATCCGAACTGCGTAAACGTGATCGGCCCCGGCGTGGTGGTCGATCCGCGCGCCATCCTCAAGGAGATCGACGGCCTTGCCGAAAAGGGCGTATCGACCGATCGGCTCTATATCGACGCGCGCTGCCACTGCATCCTGCCGTGGCACCTCGAACTGGACGCGCTTTCCGAAAAGGCGCGCGGCGGGGACGATATCGGCACCACCAAGAAGGGCATCGGCCCCACCTACATGGACAAGGCTGAACGCATCGGCGTACGTATGCACGATTTCACCGGCGAACGCTTTGAAGAAGCGATGCGCGAAGCCTGCGCGCGCAAGAACAAGGTCATCACCGGCGTTTACGGCGGCGAGCCGCTCGATATCGAGGCGGTACTCAGCGAATATAAGGAATATGCCGACCGGCTGCGCGCGCATGTGCGCGATACCTCGGTCCTGACCTATGAAGCCGTCAAGGCGGGCAAGCAGGTGCTGTTCGAGGGCGCGCAGGGCACGCTGCTCGATCTGGACATGGGCACCTACCCCTATGTCACCTCGTCCCACCCGGTCGCGGGCGGCTGCTGCATTGGCTCCGGCGTCGGGCCGACGGCCATCAGCGATATTATGGGCATCTGCAAGAGCTATACCACCCGCGTCGGCAAGGGCCCCTTCCCGACCGAGCTGTTCGACGAGACCGGCGATTACATTCGGAAAGCCGGCGGCGAATTCGGCACCGTGACCGGCCGTCCCCGCAGAACGGGCTGGTTCGACGCCGTCATCGCCCGCTACGCCGTGCGCGTCAACGGCCTGACCGAACTGGTCATCAACAAGATCGATCCGCTGCGCGGCCTGCCGAAGCTCAAGGTTTGCGTCGCTTACGATTATAAGGGCCAGCGCCTGACCGAGTTCCCCGCGAACTTTGCCGATCTTGAGCACTGCAAGCCGATCTATGAGGAATTCGACGGCTTTGACGAGGATATCACCGCCTGCCGTTCGTTCAGCGAGCTGCCGCAGTCTGTACAGAGTTATATCCGCGAGCTTGAACGTATCGTCGATTGCCCGATCTCGATGCTGGGCGTAGGTCCCGCGCGCGATCAGGTCATGACAATCAAATAACACAAAAACAAATGATGCAGGGTGGGGTGAACACGCTCCCCCTGCGTCTTTTTTCATTCAGAAAGGATTTCTATGACACAGCAAATCATCAAACAAAACGGCCGCCTGATCGCGGTCGTCCAGAGCGACGCCCCTCTTATCCGCGACGTATCGAGCGCGCTTGACCTAATCGCTTCGATCCGGTACGCAGCGGACTGCGACCGCATCGCCGTCAACAAGCAGGCGCTGAGCGAAGATTTTTTCACGCTCAGCACCTGTCTGGCGGGCGAGATTTTGCAGCACTTTATCAACTATCAAGTTAAATTCGCGGTTTTCGGCGACTTTTCCGGCTATACCAGCAAGCCTTTGCGTGATTTCATCCGGGAGAGCAACCGGGGGGGCGACATCTTTTTCACCGACACGGCCGAGCAAGCCGTGGAACGGCTTGCGGCCCACTGAAAGGAGCGCATATGGATCTTTATACGAAGCGGCTGCTGCTTCGCCCCTTCCGGGAGGATGACGCCGAGGCGCTGTACGAATACTCCAAGGATCCGAACGTGGGGCCGAACGCGGGCTGGAAGCCGCATGAAAGCTTGATCGAATCCGCGGATATCCTGCGCGTTGTTTTTTTGAACCAGCCCAGCGTGTGGGCGATCGTGCGCCGGGCGGACGGCCGCCTGATGGGCTCGTGCGGCATTATTCACGACCCCAAGCGCGAAAACGAAGCCGCGCGCATGCTCGGCTACGCAATGGGCGAGGACTATTGGGGCTGCGGCTACATGACCGAGGCTGTGGGCGCCGTACTGCGCGCCGGTTTTTTTGAAATGGGGCTCGAGCTGATCTCCGCCACCTGTTACCCGGACAACGCCCGCTCGCGCCGCGTGCTGGAAAAGTGCGGCTTCCAGTACGAGGGCATGCTGCACCGCGCGGAAAAGCTTTATAACGGCGAGATCAAGGACCATCTGTGTTTTTTCTGCACGCCGCAGGATGCAAAAAATGCGCTTTCCGTATAAAAAGCGCAATATGCGAAACCCTAACCACAAGGGCGGCGCGGCTTTGTCAGCCGCGCCGCCCTTCTTATTTTCGTTGGAAAGGGGCGCGCGCCATGCATTTGCGGCAGGCAGCCCATCAAACGCTGCTCGATACCGTATACGACCTTGCGGGGTCGTTCGCGCTAGCGGCAGGCATTTATTGCTTTATCGAACCCGCGCAGATCGCGCCGGGCGGGGTATCCGGCCTTGCCCTGCTGCTGCGGCACCTGTGGGGGCTGCCGGTCGGCCTGACCACCGTGGCGCTCAACCTGCCGATTCTGGTGGCCGCGTTTACGCGGCTGGGCCGGGCGTTTACGCTGAAATCGCTCAAAACGCTGCTGATTAGCAGCGCGGTGCTCGATCTAATCGTCACGCCGTTTTTTCCGCAATACACGGGGGACCGCATGCTTGGCTCGATCTTCGGCGGGCTGTTCGTGGGCGCGGGGCTGGGGCTGATCTTTTTGCGCGGCTCCACAACGGCGGGTACGGATATTATTTCTTTCCTGATCGAGCGGCGCTATCCCCATGTGCAGCTCGGCGCGGCGCTGATGGCCGTGGACTGTATCGTGCTCGGCCTGTCCATGCTGGTATTCCGAGATCTTGAGGCCGGATTGTTCGGCCTGATCGCGCTGTTCTGTCAAAGCAAGGTGATAAACGGCATCGTTTACGGCCTTGACCGGGGCAAGCAGGTGCTCATCCTTTCAGAAAAGACCGCGAATATCGCCGCGCGCATCATCGGCGAATTGTACCGCACCGCAACCTTTTTACAAAGCCGGGGCGCGTACAGCGGGCAGGGCGGCGAGGCGCTGCTTTGCGTCGTGCGCGTGCAGGAATATCACCGCTTGAAAGCAATCGTCTATGAGGAGGACCCGAACGCCTTTCTCATCGCCACCGACACCAACGCCGTGCACGGCGAAGGCTTCAAAGAGCTGGAATAAAAAACGCGGAACAGCCGAATGGTTGTTCCGCAGTTTTAATTCGTTTCGTTCTGCGTCTGTTTTTCCCGTTTTTCCGAAAGGAACAGACCGGCAAGCGACAAAACCGTGCCGGCCGCCATCATCGGCGTCATGGATTCGTGCAGGATAATGGCGGAAAACACGATCGTCACCACCGGCACGATATAAACATACACGCTCGTTTTCAGCGCGCCCAGAATATGTACCGCGCGGTTCCACGTGACAAAGCACATTGCCGAAGCGCACAGACCGAGAAACAGCAGCCCGCCCAGATGCTCCGGCTGGAGCCACGCCGCGAAACCGGCCGGGAAACCATCCCACACCGCGACGGGCACGAGAAACAGCAGCCCATAAAAGAATACGCGCGCGGTCGCGGGCACCGTCTGGTAGCCAAACGCACCGATTTTGCGTATAACCGCTGAGTAAACGCCCCAAACGACCGCCGCCAGCACGCCGAGCAGCGCGCCGAGCGGACTAAAATGCAGCTCGCGCACGCCGGAAAACGACACGAGCGCCACCCCCGCCAGCGCGCAGGCAAAGCCCAGAAAAAAGAACCGCCCCATCGGTTCGCCGCCGTTAAGCAGCCGCACCGCGACCGCGGTGAACAGCGGCGCGACCGACACGACCACGCCGATCAGCGAAGCCGAGGCATAGGTCAGCGCGATATTCTCCATCAAGAAATACAGGGTAACGCCGGTAAGCCCCGCGAGCGCGAAATACCACTCGTGCCGCCGTTCGGCGACGCGCAGCCAACCGCGCCCCACGAGAAGCAGCGCCGCGAAGCCGAGCGCGAACCGCGTGACCATGATCTCAACCGGCGAAAACGTGCGCAGCAGCACCTTGGTGAACACAAACGTCGTGCCCCAGACGAGCACGGAAAACAACGCCATCAAGTGGCCGAAAGCCTGATCATTCCGCCGCATCTTCAATAAACCCTCCGCCGATGACGATATCGCCGTCATAAAACACGGCGGACTGCCCGGCCGCGGGGGCGCGCACGGCCTCATCAAACGCGATCACGGCGGTATCGCCCGCCGGATATACGGTCGCGCGGTCGCTTTTTGCGGAAAAGCGCACGCGCACCTCGCAGGAAAACGGGCCGTTTGCCGCGAATTCGGGCGCGATATAGTGCGTACCCGTCAACCGCACGGTCTTGCGGTACACATCGTGCAGCGACAGCACCACCTGATTTTTCACGGGATCGAGCGCCTGCACGAACAGTCGCCCCTCCGCCGCGACGCCCAGCCCCTTGCGCTGCCCCACGGTGTAGCGGTGCAGACCCTTGTGGCGGCCCAGCACCTTGCCGTTTTCATCGACGAAATCGCCGGGCGGCAAGGCCGCGCCGCGCCGCGCCAGCCAGCCGGGCACGTCCCCGTCGGGAATAAAGCAAATATCCATGCTGTCCGGCTTTTCCGAAACGCCGAGCGAGCGGCCGCGCGCTTCGGTGCGCACCGCGTCCTTATCCGGTTCCTCGCCCAGCGGGAACAAGCACCGCGTCACGGTCTCGCGCGGCAGGCGGTAGAGCATATAGGTCTGATCCTTCTTTGCGCGCGCGCGCAGAAGAAGCGCGCGGCCCTCGCCGTCCCGCCCGGTGCGGGCATAGTGGCCGGTGGCGAGATAGGGCGCGCCCAGCTCGTCCGCCAGCTCGGTCAGCGCGCGGAACTTGACAAGGGGATTGCACACGATACACGGGTTGGGCGTGCGCGCGTTTTGATACGCCCCGGCGAAATAGGCGCATACCGTTTGTTCAAACGCTTGCCCCCGGTGGGCGACATGAAACGGGACGCCCAGCTCTCCGGCGGCTTTCCTCGCTTCCTCCTCGCCGCCGAGGCCAAGCTCCAAAAACATACCGTGCACTTCATAGCCCTGATCCCGGAGGCGCGCGGCGGCAACCGCCGAATCCACCCCCCCGGACAGGCCCAGAACGACCTTTTCTCCCATGTGTTTTCCTTTCTTTACAATCAAAACTACTCCGCTTCTTCCCAAGTCTCAAGGTTTGCAAAGGCGTTGTACGGCTCGGGCGTAAAGTTTTTGATCAATCCCTTGCGAATGACCACCTGATCGCGCTCAAACGCGATCGGTATGATCGGCATCTCCTGTACGAAAAGCTGGTACAGCCCGGTCAGATCCTGCCCCGAGCGGAAGTTGGTAAGCGCCTGCATCATGGTATCGCTGCTGTATCCGCCGAAATTGAGCGCTCCGCCGGATGAAATGAGCGGCCGCAGATCGAAATCCGGCATCAAACGCGCGGTGCCGTAATACAGATCGAACGAGCCCGCTTGCAGCGCCGCCACATATTCGTCATAGGGCCGCTTATCGACCGTGACGCTGATGCCGGCCGCCTTCCACGAAGCGGCGATCTGTTCCGCGGCCGCGACCTTAAAGGAGTTATCCGAATTGACCAGCAGCGTAAAGCTTGGCGCGGATTCCAGCTTTGCTTCCGCCAGCAGCGCGGCCGCGCTGTCGGACGAGCCGGACATGTCCAGCTTTAAAGTGTCGTCCCCCAAAGGCTGGGGATTGACCGGCAGCACCGCCGGATCGGCAAAGGTCTGCAACTGCGTGTCGCACAGGCCCTTCCGGCCGATCGCCGTGCTGAGCGCGCGGCGTACCGCGCTGTTTTTCAGCGTTTCATTGGCAAAATTCACGCCGATATAATGCAGGTTGGCGCTCGGCGTTTGCACCGTGTCGACCGAGCCGTTGATCGCGGTGGAGTTCGACGAAATGCGCGGCTCGCGCATCAGCGACACATCGCCGGTTTGGAAGCTCGATACCGCGGCGTCCGCCCGGACCATGGTGACGAGCGTGATGCGCCGGATCGTGCCGAGGAAACCGTCGTGCCAGTTTTCATTCGCGGTCAGCGTCCATTTGCCGTTTTCCTTGACCGGGCAAAACGGGCCGGTGCCCTCGGCAAAGCTTTCATTCGCGTCGCTTATGCGGCGCACCGGGATATCGAGCAGGCGCGGGAAATTCACGTTCGGCGCGCCCAGTTCGATCGACACCTTGTTATCGCCCTGCGCTTCCACCGAAACAACCTGCCGCATCCGCTCCCGGTAGGGTGAATTTTCGTTTTCCTGCGCCGCCATCAGGCTGTCCACCACATCCTTCGCCGTCACCCGCTCGCCCGACCAAAACGTCGCGTCCTCCCGCAGGGTGAAAACAAAGCTTGTGCCGTCGCCCGTGTATTCCGAACATAAAACCGGCACGGCGGTGAAATTATCGCCCACCTCAAAAAGTCCCTCGTACATCGCCTCGCACACAAGGCGGTTGATGCGCGTGTTGTCCGTCACCGGGTCGAGCTTGCCGGTGTCATAGTAGGCTAGGCCAAAATAAGCGTCGCTTACCTTGACATGATCCTCCTTGGCCTTCGGCGTGTCGTCCTCTTCCCCGCCGCCGCAGCCGCCAAGCAGGCAGAGCGCGGCCAGCAGCAGCGCCAACGCGTTTTTTTTCTGTCTTATCATTTATCCCGTATCCTTCCCCGGTCCTTACAGGCAGATCACGCCCGCCTGCACGCCGCGCACGCCGTTTGTATGGCGGTGCGACCAAAAGGTTTGGTGCTCGCACATGGTGCAAAGCCCGCTGTCCACGATGTTTTCCGGCCGGAGCCCCGCCCGCGCCAAAAGCGCGGCGTTGACGCCCTGTAAGTCGACGTGGAATTTCTCGCCCTTTTCCATGACAAAGGGACGCATCATCGCGCCAAGCAGGCGTTCCATCTCGTCCGGCACGTCCGAATCGGTCTCGAAGCACTCCTGATGGATGGACGGGCCCATGACGGCCACCATCGTTTCGGGATGCGCGCCGAGCTTTTCCGCCATTTGCGCCACGGTTTTGCCGAGAATGCCCTTTGCCGTGCCGCGCCAGCCCGCGTGGCACACGCCGCAGACCCGCGCCGCGGGATCATACAGAAGCGTTACGACGCAGTCCGCGCCAAAGCCCACAAGGGGCGTATCGCCAAGCGCCGTGATGATCGCGTCCGACTGCCACGCCATCGGCTTTTGCAGGCCCATGCCGCTTTCCTGTTCGGAAACGACCGATACCTCGTCCTCGTGTATCTGCTTGGTGAGCGTAAAGCGCGCGGCGGGCACGCCGAGCGCGTCCGCGAGCAGCGCGTAGTTTTTACGCACGTTTTCCTCCGTGTCCCCCCGGCCGAAGCCAAGGTTCAGGCTTTCGCACGGCCCGGCGGAGACGCCGCCGAACTTTGTCGTAAACGCGTGGCGAACCGGCAGGCGCGTGCAGACATAATAGGTCAGCGCGCCCTTTTGGACGCGGCGCATCGTTTGATCCATGGTATTTCCTCCGTTCGCAGTCCCATTATTATATCAAATCGGGCGGCCCGTCACAAGGGCGCAGAAAAGTTCTTCTCAAAAAGCGCCAAAATTTGCCCCGTGTGCACCGGGTTTTTCTTGACAGTTTGACCAAAAGGCTTTACAATTATTATAGATAATACCTACTGTAATATTGCCGCGCCAACCGGCGCGGCTGTTTCAAGGCATTATACCGAATCATTTCCCCAGCAAAATTGCACCTAAAAAAATAAATAGGAGGACTTAACCGAAGCAATGAACACTTTAATTCCGCCCATCATCGCCGGGATTGTATGCCTCATTGTCGGCGTGGTCATTGGATTCCTGTATCGAAAGAGCGTTGCGGAAAAAGAAATAGGCAGCGCTGAAAAGGAAGCGACCCGCATCATCAATGAAGCGATTAAAGCCGGTGAGACGAAGAAGAGAGAGGCCATTTTAGAGGCCAAGGACGAGATCCACAAGCAGCGCTCCGAAGCCGACCGCGAGCTGAAGGAACGCCGCAACGAGACCCAGCAGCTTGAACGCCGCCTCATTCAGCGCGAAGAAGCGCTTGACAAAAAGTCCGACACGCTGGATCGTAAAAGCGAGGAGCTTTCCCAGCAGCTTGCCGCTACGGTGCAGGAAAAAGAAGAGTGCGTCCGCTTAAAGGACGAACAACTGGCCGCCTTGGAGCGTATCGCCAGCATGACGCGGGACGAGGCCCGCGAAATGCTTGTTCAATCCATTGAAGCCGAAGCCCAGCACGACGCAGCCGTTAAGCTGCGCGAAATTAACCAGCGCGTTAAGGATGAAAGCGAGCAGACCGCCCGCGAGATCATCTCCACCGCGATCCAGCGCTGCGCCGCGGATCATGTCGCAGAAGCGACCGTGTCTGTTGTGCCGCTGCCCAACGACGAAATGAAGGGCCGCATCATTGGCCGAGAGGGCCGCAACATCCGCACCCTCGAAACGCTGACTGGTGTTGACCTTATCATAGACGACACCCCCGAAGCGATCACCCTTTCCTCCTTCGACCCGGTACGGCGCGAGGTCGCGCGTCTGGCGCTCGAAAAGCTGATCGTGGATGGACGGATCCATCCCGCCCGCATTGAGGAAATGGTTGAAAAGGCCCGCCGCGAGGTCGATCAAATCATCAAATCCGAAGGCGAACGCGCCACGTTTGAAACCGGCATACATGGCATCCACCCCGAACTCATCAAGATTCTCGGCCGTCTGCGTTACCGTACCAGCTATGGTCAGAACGTGCTGATGCACTCGATCGAGGTCGCGCATATCGCCGGCATGATGGCGAGCGAGCTTGGGCTCGATCCGATCCCCGCCCGCCGCGCCGGCCTGCTGCATGATATCGGCAAGGCGATCGACCACGAGGTCGAGGGCAGCCATGTCCAGATCGGTGTAGACCTCGCCAAGAAGTACAAGGAAGCGCCCGGCATCATCCACGCGATCGAAGCGCACCACGGCGACGTGGAAGCCAAGACCGTGATCGCCTGCCTCGTTCAGGCGGCGGACGCTATTTCGGCCGCCCGCCCCGGCGCGCGCCGCGAAAATCTCGAAAACTATATCAAGCGTCTTGAAAAGCTGGAGGGCATCGCCAACGAAACACCCGGCGTTACCAGCTCTTACGCCATTCAGGCCGGACGCGAGATCCGCATCATCGTCAACCCGGATAAGATTTCGGACGATGCGATGCTGCTTTTGGCCCGCGATCTTGCCCACAAAATAGAGGACGAGCTCGACTACCCCGGCCAGATCAAGGTAAACATGGTGCGCGAGACCCGCGCGATCGAATTTGCAAAGTAACCACGAAAAGCAGGCGCCAAACAGCGCCTGCTTTTCGTGTCAAAGAACCCATCGCGCCGCAGCGCGCATAAAATAGGATTTTGCCGCAAGTGGCAAAATTCATAAAAACCGGGAGCACGTATCTCGGTTTTTATACAAACCGACTTCAAGTGTGCCTGTAAGGCGCGCGCAGAAGCCGGAATTCTCGATCGAAATGGGGCTTTGTTTCGATCGACAGACTGTCAAAACTTGTTTTTTGACAGTCTGAAGCAGGCGCCAAACGGCGCCTGCTTTTTTGTTGACACCTCCCAATGGGGTGATGTACAATGATAAGAATGAATGATTTATTCACATTTTCTTCAAGGAGGGTCTATGGTAAATCAGCGTATGAAGGCCATACATGACGCCGCCGCCCTGCTGTTTCTGCGGCAGGGGTATTCCAAAACACAGATCAGCCATATTGCAAAGGCGGTGAACGTTTCCGTCGGCACCATTTATCATGATTTTATCGGCAAGCGGGAAATTCTAAACTTTGTTTTGAAGTGTACCATTGACCCCGCGTTTATGGAGCGGGAATTCGACCGGCCGATCCGCGGCGAGCTGTTTGACGGGCTCGACAGCGAGATCATGGCCGCTTTTGATGAGAGCGCCGCGTCCTTTGCGGCGCATCTGGCGGACGGCGCAGCGAACTATACCTTTCCGGAACTGATCAGCGATACGTTCGACCTGCTTTCCCGCTATGCGGTGGGCTGTCTATTCATTGAGAAGAACCAGTTTGATTTCCCCAAGCTTGCCCAAAGCTATCGCGCATACCGCGAACGTTTTTTTGATACCATGACGCGCTATCTCGCCCTTTTTATTGAAAAAGGCGAGATCCGTCCCTTGCAGCACCTTGCGCTTTCCACCAGCCTGATCGTTGAAATGCTCACTTGGTGGGCAATGGATCAGCGGTATATCTCGTTTGAAGCGCGGCCTATACCGCCGACGCTCGCCAAGGCGGTGTGTCTTGACAATTTAATATCTGCGTATTTGGTAAAAGAATAAGCGGGGCTTTCGCGCCCCGCTTATTCTTTTATCAAAACCAAACCGCACTATTCCGCGTCATCCAAAGGAATGCACACGACCAGCTCGAACCGGTTTTTATCCGCGTTCGCTTCCAGCGTGCCGCCGTGGCGCACGGCAATCTCACGCATGCCCGCAAGGCCAAAGCCGTGGGACGCTTTATCCGTTTTGGTGGTGCCAAACAGCCCTTTATTCAGTTGCTCCCGCTCGCCCGCGTAGGCATTGGCCACGCGCAGCATCAGCAGGCCTTTATCCGTGCGGGCGCGCACGGTAATGCGCTTATCGTGCGCGGTCTTCGCGGCTTCGATCGCGTTATCCAGCGCGTTGCCGAACAGCGCGCACAGATCGGGATCGGAAACAGGCAGGTTTTCCGGCAGCGACACGCCGATATCGGCGGTCAGCCCCTCGTGTTCAATGGCGCCCGCCTTGGACGCCAGCACCGCGTTGACCGTTTCATTTTCGCAAAAGCGCTTTACACCGACGAGCGCGGGCGACTGGGACAGGCTTTGCACATATTCCCGCGCCTTTTGGGCATCGTTCCGCGCAAGCAGGCCGGACAGCGCGGTCAGGTGATTGCGCATATCATGCCGTAGCGTGCGCACCTGCTGCTGTTCGCGCTTGAGGCTTTGATAGTACACCTCGCGCATATCGGCTAGCTTGTGCTCTATTTCCAGCGCTTCGTGGCGGGAAAGCAGCGCGATCGCAAACAGCAGCGCCAAGGAGGATAAAAAAACGAACGGTAAAAAGGTGTTGGCCACACGGCCCAAGACGAAATCAAACGAATTTGTCGTAAAGTCCAAAATGCCCCAGATTGAAAAAGACAGCATGGAGAATAAGGACGACAGCGAAAGCACGCCGATCAGCGCCCAAAGCCGTGGCGACAGCGTGACCGGCTGGCCGCCCGGCAGCAGACGGCGCACACACAGAAAAATGACCAGCCACAGGACGAGCTTTAAAAGCATGCTTGGAAGCCGTTCAAACCAAAGAAATTCGTACCAGCGGGATGTGGTATCAAAAAACATGTTGAGCGATATCAGCAGCTCATAAAACACGATGCCCACCGTGCCCCGTGCAAACCACGGCCCGCCATAGCATAGAAAAAACACCAGCATAAAGAACGGAAGCATCAGCAGCGGATTTTCATCGCCCAGCCAGCTGGGCATGGTGGGCACAATGGTGAACAGCGCGAGCGGCGCGAACCGCCGTATAGGCCCCCGCCCCACCGGCAGCACGCGCCGCACGGTACAGGTCATCAAAATACCGTCGGACAGCATGATCGCAAAAAAGAGTAAGGAATGCACATTTTCATTCATTTGCATCGCCGCCCCCTATTCCAGCATCGCCCGCGCGATGGAGGCAAGCGCGGCGCTCTGATACGCGCGGCTGATGGGCAGCACCTCGTCCCCTAAGATCACGTTGCTGCCCTCTACCCGGTCTACCGCCGCGGCGCGCACCAAATAGCGTTGGTGCAAACGAACAAAGGACGGGCCGACGGATTCCGCCACATCGTCCAGCCGCGCATAAAACGTATAGTTGCGGTTGTCCGTGACGCAGGTGACCAAGCGGCGGTCCGAATAGAAGTAACGGATGGATTTTTTCGGGATGCGGTAAAGCCCCTCCGCGTTGCGGCAGAGAAAAACCTTGTCCGCTTCGTTGAAAAGCGCGCCCAGCGCCCGGTCAAGCAGTTCGCTTACCTGCTCTGTCTGCGGCGGCTTGATCAAATAGCCGAGCGCGCCGACCGAGTACCCGTCGAACACATAATCGGTAAAGCCCGTGACAAACGCCAGAAGCAGGCTGTCGTCCGCCGCGCGCAGCGCTTTCGCCGTTTCCATACCGTTCAGGCCGCTCATTTCTATATCGAGAAAGACCAGATCGAGTTCGCCCGCGTGCTTTTCCATCCAGCCGAGCAGGCCCTCGCCGGAGGAAAACTCAAACATCGTGTTTTCAACCGCCCGCTTTTCCAAAATACGCTCGACAAGGCTTTTCAGCGCCTGCCGCGCCTCCGCCTGATCGTCGCAAATACCAATGCGAAGCATGTGTATCCCTCCCCTTTATTTTTCCTTTTTCATTTTACCATATTGCGCCCCTGCCGCCAAACCAAACTTGACGGCAGGGGCGCTGATTTTTACATCTCGTACGCTTCCCGCGCAAAACTTTCCATTTCGCGGCCTGAAAATGACAGGCTTGTTTGCGCCGCCCTTCGCCGTGCGCTATGCTGAAACCAGAGATAAAGAGGAGGCTAACACAATGACGAAAACTTTAACGCTGCGGCGTATCCGCGATGTGCTGCTCACGCCGCCCACCTTCCCCGAGGGGCAGCCGCGGCTGAAAACCAATATGGACACGAACTTTTTAAAGCTGGTCGCCATCCTATCCATGCTGATCGACCATGTAGGCGGCGCGTTCTTTCCCGAAGTCGGCTGGTTCCGCTGGGTGGGGCGGCTGGCCTTCCCGATCTTCTGCTACTGCATGACGGTAGGCCTGCTGTACACAAGGGATATTAAAAAATACTTGTTCCGTTTGGGCCTGTTCGCGGTCATTTCGCAGCCGTTTTACGTGCTGGCGTTTCACCCGCACGATTTTCTGGCCCAGTTTACCAACTGGAACATCTTCTGCACGTTATTTTTAAGCCTACTTGCCATGTACGGCCTGAAGGAGCGCAAATGGTGGCTGTTTTTCGCGGCGCTGTTCGTTGTTTCGTGGTGGAACTTCGATTATTCGGGCATGGGCATTGAGCTGATGCTGATCTTCTACCTTTGCCGCAACCATCCGGGGATCGGCGCCGCGCTCTACTCGCTCATTTACTTGACCACGCTCGGCCATGTGCATATCGAGGACCCGCTGAATTTTGTTTGCGGAAGCGTCGCGATCGATTGGACGTTCTTCACCATCTTCGCCGTGCTGTTCATCTACATTCCGACGCACTTTGACCTAAAGATCCCTAAGTGGTTCTTTTATGCGTTCTACCCCGCTCATTTGGCGCTGATCGCGCTGATTCAGTTCATCCGATAGTTTCAGGAAAGGAAGATTACTTTATGCTTAACGTACAAAACCTGCACAAATCCTATCAGGTAGGCAAAACGACCTACGAAGTGTTGAAGGGCGTGTCCCTCACGGTGGAGGAAGGCGAGTTTGTCGCCGTTATGGGCCCCTCCGGCTCGGGCAAAACGACGCTTCTAAACTGCATTTCCTGCTACATCCCGGCGGACAGCGGCTCCATCACCCTTGGCGGCGAGGAAATCGCGCGCCTTCCGGAGGACGCGCTGGCCGAAGTGCGCAATCAAAAGCTCGGCTTTGTCTTTCAGGACTTCCTGCTGCTGGACGGCCTTTCGGTGCGCGACAATATCTTGCTGCCGCGCGTGATCGCCGGACAATCCGGCGGCGATATGGAGGCCGACGCAGACCGCCTGTGCGAGGTATTCGGCATTTCGCCGATCGGGAATAAGTACCCGGCGGAAATATCGGGCGGCGAGAAGCAGCGCACCGCGGTCGCCCGCGCGCTGATCAACCACCCGCTGCTGATCTTGGCCGACGAGCCGACCGGCAATCTGGATTCCAAATCCGCCCGCGCGGTCATCGGCAGCTTCACGCAGGCGCGCGAAAATCTGGGCGCGACCATATTTATGGTCACGCACGATTCGTTCGCTGCCTCGCACTGCGACCGCGTCGTCATTTTGCGGGACGGCGTGGTATGGCGCACGCTGTCGCGCGGCAGTGAAACCCGCGGCGAATTTCAGGACCAGCTTTTGGATTCCATACGCGAAATGTCGGCGGAGGTGTAAGCCATGCGTTCCTTTTCCGAAGTATACGCGGCCTTGCGCCGCGCAAACCGTAAGCAGTATGCGTTGCTGATCGGCTGCTGCTTCTTTTCCGTTCTGCTCATCACCGCCTATGTGAGCATGATGCGCTCGCCGACCATTCTTGCCGTGCTGCCGGAGGGCGGCGACAGCCGCAAGCAGGTGATGATGATCTTCGTGCTAGCCGTGCTCGGCTGCGGCGTGTTTACCACCTATGCTTCCGGCCTGTTCTTCCGGCAAAAATCGCGGGAGACCGGCGTGCTGCTCGCGCTGGGCGCGTCGCGCGCCCAGCTGCGGCGGGAACTGGGCAAAGAACTGGCGTTCATCTCCTTCGGCTCGTGCGCCGCGGGCGCCGTACTGGGCACGCCGCTCGCGTTCGCCCTTTGGCAGGTCTTCCGCGCGTTCGTGGTCGATACGGACGAAATGCCGCTCACCTTTGATCCGCAGGCTTATTTCATCGCGCTGGCTTTTTCGGCTTTCGTGATCGTGATGCTGTTTTTCATGGGCGCGCGCTTTATCCGCCGCACCAATATTATCGATATCGTGCAGGAATCGCACAAATCCGAACCCATCCGCGACGTGCCCCGCTGGTACGGCCCGGTCGGCATTCTGCTCATGCTGCTCGGCGGCTATCTGGGCTACAGCGTGCCGGGCTGGTTCATTCTGGGCCTGCACTGGTATCCGCCCGACGGGCTGGACGTGATCTTCTACCTGCCCGCCTTCCTCGGCCTGTATATGATCTTGCTGCACACCGTGGTAAACGGCTGGCGGCATGGCAAAAACCGCTACAAGCACCTGATCACCACCAGCATGATGAAATTTCAGGGCCGGCAAACCGTGCGCAACATGCTTGTTATGACGCTTTTGATCGCGGGCGCGTACTTCGGCTCGTTCTACACGCCCATGCTGGGTACGGGCGCAATGCTGGGCTTTGACCAGCGCCCCATCGATTTTTCCTATCACTTCCGCGCCGATCAGGACATTCCCGAACAGGACGAAGTGCAAGCGCTGGCAAACGAATATGGCGTGCAGCTGACCGGCTGGGAAATGCAGCCCGCCGCCGTGCTGGGCGTGGATGGTCAGGAAACCATCGAAACAAAAAACGCGGTAGGCATCAGCTACCACCATGAATACCGCGAACTGACGGGAAGCGATCTGTTCCTTTCCGAAAGCGCCTACAACGCGCTGACCGGAAAGCGCGTGGATGTACTGCCCGGCACGATCACCGGCATTTTCATGGCGGAAACCGGCGGCAACGGCATATTCGGCGGCAACGCGACCAAGCTGACCAATATGGTGACCGGTGAAACGATGCAGGTCGCACCGACCGAGGACAAATTCGCTTACGATATGCTGTTCGGCCGCTATGTGATGGATGATAGGGATTACGCGGCAATCACCGAGGGCCTTACCGATGAATGGTTTGAAAAACAGGTGTTTTTCAATGTCGCGGACGCGGAGAACAGCTACGATTTCGCCAAGGCGCTGTTCAATACGATCGTTGATCGCTCCGGTGCTGAGGTGGAGCAATACGACGCATACGATCAGGTGCGGGCAATGCAGTTCGCACAGAAGGGGGAACCGTATTACTTTGCCCCTAAAAATCTGGAAGCGAACGGCTATGAGCGCATCGAGTACAACAAACGCGACTCCTCAAACTTTCGCCTGCACTGGAAGTACATGCCTGAATTCCGCGCGCTCGACAAGGCCGATTTTGTCAAAACCACGGCGGTGTTCCTGATGCTGTTCATTTTTATCGCGATCGTATGCTTCGCGGCGGTCATCGTCATCGCATTTACCCGCTGCATGACCATTGCGGTCGTCAACGCCCGCGTATACGACGATCTGCGCCATTTGGGCGCGTCGAACGCCTACCTGTACCAGTCTGTGCGCGGACAGATCAACCGGGTTTTTCTGGTGCCCGCTATTGTCGGCACCGCGCTGATCTATGCGTTTTACATGATGATCATGTATTTTAACGGCGACCCGATCGGCATTACCTCTCACGAGGCGGCGGGCCTGATCAGCTGCCTAGCGCTGATCGCCGTTCTTTCCGCCGGGTTCTACGGCGTATACCGCATCACCAAACGCAGCGTGTGCCGCGCGCTGGATATTAAAAAGCCTTGACAGAGAGAATCACAGCTGTTATACTTCAAACATACTATTGGTATGTATCGAGGTGAGCACATGGCGCGCAACAAATATCCCGAGCAAACAACCCAAAAGATCATCGACGTTTCACTGCGCCTGTTTCTTGAAAAGGGTTACGACCACACGACCGTGCAGGACATCGTCGATCATCTCGGCGGACTGACCAAGGGCGCCGTGTACCACCATTTCAAAAGCAAGGAAGAAATATTTGAAGCCGTCCTAAACTCGATGTTCGCATCCAAAGACACGAGATTGCATGCTATTATGCGGGATAATCAGCTAAACGGCCGCGAAAAGCTGTGCGCAGTGGTCAGCGAAAGCTTTGGCGATCCCGCGCAGGAGCAGCTTTTTATTATCGCGCCCAATATGCAAGCCAATGCCCGGTTTCTGGGCGCGCAGATCATGCAGGTGCAGCAAGCCTCCCGCCAATATATCGAGCCGATCATCCGCGAGGGCATGGCGGACGGGTCAATCCAGACCGATCAACCCGCCGAGCTGGCGGAGCTGCTTCTGCTGATTACAAACTTTTGGCTCAATCCGCTGGTTTTTGAGATGGAAGCCGCGCAGGTCGCTTCAAAATGCCGATTATTTCAAGTCTTACTGTCGCACTTTGGGTTGGCTGATTGGATTAGCGAAAAAGAGATCGCCCGTTTGGAGCGCTATTGCGAGATGGTCACACAATCCCGAAAAAAATAAACTGCCCCTATGGGCAGCTTATTTTTAACATTATACATACCAACCGAATGTATCTAAAAGGAGGCTGTTATATCATGATACCACAAGAAACCATACGGACCGCCGGACTGACCCGCGCCTTTGGCGGCAAGGAAGCGCTTTCCGATTTGACGCTTTCCCTATCGGCGGGTGAGGTTTGCGGCGTGCTCGGCCCAAACGGCGCGGGCAAAACAACGCTGCTCAAGCTGATCGCCGGACTGCTTCGCCCCACCGCGGGCCGGGCCAGCGTGTGCGGCTTTGACAGCGTGCGGCAACAGGATGATGTGCTGCGTCATCTGGGGCTGCTGATCGAAACGCCGGTGTTCTATGACCACCTTTGCGCGCAGGAAAACCTCGCGCTGCACTTGGCCTACATGGGCACGGCCGGGGTTGTGGACGATGCGCTGGCCCGCGTCGGTCTGAGCGACGTGGGCGAGCAACCGGTCGGCCAGTTTTCTCTCGGTATGCGGCAGCGTCTGGCACTGGCGCGCGCTACAGTACACCGCCCCGCTGTATTGCTGCTGGATGAGCCCTTAAACGGGCTTGACCCCATTGCCGTGCGCGATATGCGCACGCTGTTCCGTTCCTTTGCCGCGGACGGCATGTCCGTTATGCTTTCCAGCCATATTTTAGGCGAGGTGGAACAGACCGCCGACCGCGTGATCGTGCTTTCGCAGGGCAAGCTGGCGGCGGCCGCCCAAATAGACGCGCTGCGCGCCGCACACCCGCACGATCTGGAAGATCATCTGATCAAACTTATGAACGGAGGTTCGTCATGCCGAAATTAATTGAATTAGAACTGCGCCGCACGCGCCTGCGGCCCTATCTTTTGGGCGCCGCCATTCTGACCGCCGCCATTTTAGGCTTTTACCTGCTTATGGGCGCAATGCCGAGCCTGTCGGCATCGCAGGGCGAAATCATGCCGGATGCCGATGTGGCGATGTTCGGTGCATGGCCCGGTCTGATCCATATGATATCCATTATTGCCATGGCATGCTTTTCGGTTTTTTCCGCCGTGCTTGGCGCGCGCTTCGTCATTGCTGACTATACCGGCGGGCGGGCCGTTCTGCTGCTTTCCTACCCGGTGCCGCGCCGTCGTGTACTGCGCGCTAAGTGCACGCTGACCGTCGGCTTGACCGCGCTTTGCTGCCTGATCGCCTGCGTAGTTTCCCTCGCGCTGTTTGTGCCCGTCGCTTTGCTGCTTGGTTGGTTGGACGCGCCGACCGGCGCGATACTGCAAACCGCCGTATTTATGACGCTATGCATGAGTATTCTCTCCGCCGCCATCGGACTGATTAGCACCTGCATCGGCTTTGCAAAGCGCTCTTTAGTGGCCGCTGTTGTTGCCGCCGTTATCCTTTCCAGCGTTGGTTCCAACATTTTTGCGCTGGCCGCGTCTCCGGCCGCTATGCTTTTGCTCAGCGTGCTAGCAACCGCCGTGGCGGCGGTCTGCTATTTTTCCCTTGCCCGCGCGGTAACCAACATGGAGGTTCTGTAAATGAAACAAAAGCTCTTTTCCCGCGATTTTACCCTTGTGGTGATCGGACAAATCATTTCTCTTTTCGGCAATGCGATCCTTCGCTTTGCGCTGCCGCTTTATCTGCTGGATATTTCCGGTTCGCCCAAGCTGTTCGGTCTGTGCTCGGCGCTGTCCTTTTTGCCGATGATCGTGCTTACCCCCATGGGCGGCGTGGTGGCCGACCGGGTGAACAAACAGCGCATCATGGTTGTTTTGGACTTTTTCACCTGCGCGCTCGTGACCGGATTCACGTTTTTCATGGGCTTTGCCCCGCTGATACCGCTTTTGGTGTGCACGCTGATGCTGCTTTACGGTATTTCGGGCGCGTACCAGCCCGCGGTGCAGGCCAGCCTGCCCCTTCTGTGCGCCGGGGATCATCTGCTTGCGGGTAATGCGGTTATCAATCAGGTCAGCGCGCTTTCCGGTCTGCTCGGGCCGATCATCGGCAGCGTGCTGTACAGCGCCTTTGGGCTGACGCCGGTTTTGATCGTTGCCGCCATTTGCTTTTTCGCTTCCGCGGTGATGGAGCTGTTCATCCGTATTCCGCATACGCCCCAGCCGGGGGGCGCAAGCGCGCTCGCCGTCGTGCGGGACGATCTTAAGCAAAGCCTGCGCTTTATCCGGCGCGAAAAGCCGGTCTTAGGCCGCTATATCGTACTGATCTGCGCGTTCAACGTATTTCTTTCCGCTCTGCTGATCATCGGCCTGCCTGTGATCGTCAAAACGACGCTCGGCCTGAACGATCTGTGGTACGGCTTCCAGCAGGCCGCCATGGCGGCGGGCGGTCTGATCGGCGGCGTGCTTGCGGGCGTGCTTGCGCGGCGGCTCAACATACGGCACACCGGCCTTTTGCTGCACCTTTGCGCGGTGGGGCTGGTGCCGATCGGCCTTGCGCTGCTGTTCGGTCTGCCCGCGCCCGTGAGCTATGCGGTCGTCACGCTTGTCAGCGCCGTTTTGATGGCGTGCGCCACCCTTTTTCAGGTACAGGTGCTTGCCTTTGCGCAGGGCGTTACGCCGCAAGTACTGACCGGCAAGGTGCTCGCCTGCCTCATGGCGCTTTCCATGTGCGCGCAGCCGGTCGGGCAAGCCATGTACGGCACACTTTTTGAAGCCTTGACCGGAAACGAGGGCTGGATCTTGATCGGCGCGGCCTGCGCCGCCCTGCTGATCGCACGGCAAGCGCACCGGCTGGCGAAAGACCTGTAACGCAGCCCCGGTTTCCCCCGCGTTGCCGCATCAAATCTATTTGACATTTTCATAGGCGCATAATAAAATGGATGCAGAAACGCGAAAACGACAAAACCGAAGCGTTTGGACTGGGAGGTTCAAGCAAAATGGACGCATTGGAACAACAGGTGACCTTTATCAAGCGGACGGAAGGCCTAAAATCCGTTTTACGGGAAGCGTGGACCTCCACGGGACGGAGAGAAAGCACGGCGGAACACTCTTGGCGGCTGGCCCTGCTGACGGGTCTGCTGGCTCCCTCTTTTGAAGTGGATACCGGCAAGGCGCTGATGATGTGTTTGATTCATGATCTGGGCGAGCTATACACGGGCGATATTTCGGCGGTATCCAAGCCGGACGAAGCGGAAAAGCATGCGGCTGAGGAAAGAGATATGCGGCAAGTGCTTTCGCTGCTGCCAAAGGAGCAGGAGCAAGAACTCTTCGCCCTGTGGCGCGAATACAACGACAACGCCACAGCGGAAGCAAAGCTGATCAAGGCGCTGGATAAAGCGGAAACGATCCTACAGCACAACCAAGGGGCAAACCCGCCTGATTTTGATTATGACTTCAATCTGGACTACGGAAAACAGTATTTTTCCGGCGCGCCCCTTCTGCTTCAGCTGCGCAAAATTCTGGACGACGAAACAGCCCGGCATATCCGCAAAACGGACGTTTCATCCGAAAACGATAACCCATAAGCCGATTGCATATCTAAGCTGAGAGACGCCGCCCGCATGGGCGGCGTCTCTCAGCTTTATGAAACCTGCGACTGATTGGCAAACAGCGCCTTATCGCAGTTCGCGGCATAGATGGGCAGGCCCATTTCCGCGATCAGCAGCAGCATATACCAGAAATTCTGTACGCCGCCCTGATAAATGCCCACCAGCGTGAGCACCGCGTAGGGAATGAGATACACATAGCGGAACCGGCGGCCGTTTTCCGCAAGATCGTACCGCCCCGCCCGCTCGGACAGGAAGATCAACAGGCCGAGCACATGATAATAGATCAGCGTGTTACAAGCCATGGCGGCAAGCGAAAGCATGGTATCTACCGCGGCCGGAATCGCGGATGCAATCCCCGGAAACCAGCCGATCAGGCTGAGCAGCGCCGCGAGAAACAGCACGGGCTTTAACGCGCGCGGACGGTCATAGTCCGGGAAGCTGTCCAGCACGCACGATACCTGCCAATATCCATAGAACGCGGGCAGAATATCGATTATGAGTACGCCCGTGAAGCCGATGTTCACTGAAAAACCGATGCGGATCAGCGCCCAGAACAGAGGGCGGATATCCGGTGCTCCCCCAGTTTCTTCGGTTATATCCGCAATCCGTTTATCCTCCATTGCGGACCACCTCCGTTTCTCCGATTTTGGCAAGCATTACCACGCAGTCTTCATCCTCGCCGGCAAAACGGGTGCGCAGATACAGGTGTTCCGGCGGTTCAGGCTGTCCCCACAGTGAGAAAGCCCAAGAGACCGTATTGCCCGTTGCTCGGCACCAGCCGTCCGCCGCTTCTACCTGATAGTCATCTTTGGAGTCTACAAAACCGCTTATGTCAAATTCATCGCTTCCGCCTCCACCGCCGCCGGTATATCCGTTTCCATCCCGGGGCAGGTTAGGATCTTCCTCCGGCGGCACTGTGGAAAGATAATACCCCATTCCGATCGGTTCGCATGCCGGGTCCTTGGTACGAAAATATAGCTCAGCCGACCAACCTGCCGTGTTTGACGGCAGACCATTGTCACCGCCCCAGCCAAAGGCGACCATCATCGGGTCCTGCTGGTCAGCCCAAGTGCCATCGGCCGTGTTATACTGATAAAAGGTATAAGCCTGCCCATAGCAAAGGCGTAGTTCGTAGTCAAAATAGGAATCCTCCGCGCGATAGGTGACCAATGGCTGCACATTTAGACCTGATGTATCATAGCGAATTGTTTTTTCTCCCATTGTTATCCGTCGCACAACCCAGCGCCCCTTTTCCCTGTCGGCGCGAAGCGTTTCATAGTGGTAGGTATCCACGCGCTGCTGGTCTTCCTCTTGCTCTTCCTCCATCCAATTTTTCACGATCGGCCACGCAAGTACGGCTGTGCCGCCGTTTTCATCCTCCAGCACATTATAGAGGCCGAAGGAGGGATTCAGCATCATATCTGTGTATTGTGATTCGTCCCAAAAGTCGCCTAAATTGGCACGGCCAATCTCTTTGATTGCCCAATCATCAAAGTGCCATATCAGTGGCGCTTCATTTTGTGCAAACTGCGCAGAGAGTTGCTCCCTTGTCCGTGCATCCGCGACGATATAGCGGTAATACCCGTTATCCAGCGCGTATCCCTTGCCGTATAGATAAAACGCTTCATTGATATCGCTCACACGGTAGCGCTCGGCCTTTTGCAGCCATTTGGCCGTATCCGCGCCCGGCACGCCGGGATCGCGCCAGCTTGCGGCCCGCGCAAGCGGCGGGGTCAGGCACATCCACGCGAGCAAGCAGAACAACAGAAAACTCATGCCGCGCGCACGGCGGGACACCTCCTTGTGCCGTGTGACGCGCACGATGCGGCGGCGGATGTTCCGCTCTCCGCTGGCAATGCACGAGGTGCCCATCCGGTACCGAAAGCCGGGCTGCACCATCTCAAGCAGGCGGCGCCCGTAGCCGATGTGCTCCTCCGGTTCCAGCCGGTCCAGCACGCACTCGTCGCAAGCGGTCTCGCAGTCGTCCGAAATGCGGTTAAAGGTACGCCAAAGCAGCGGATTGAACCAGTGCAGGCACCGAAACACCATATAAATATAGTTTTTAACAATATCATGCCGCACCATATGCACCATTTCATGCAGCAGCACCTCGTCGGCCACAGTCTCCGCCATCGGCGCTGGCACGACCAGCGTGGGCCAAAACACGCCGCAAACATACGGCGTCGCTCCGGCGGGCGAAAGGCGCACCCGTACCCGGTACGCCTCCTCTTCCGGCTCCATCTGTGCGGCCAGACGGTACATTTGTTCCGCGCGCGCCCGCAAAGCTTCATTTGCCTTGGGGAAACGCCGTGTGCGGACACCAAGAAGCAGGCTGGCCGTAAAATAATACGCCAGCAATCCTGCCGCGCCCGCCGCCCAAAGCCAGAACAGCCCCCGGTTCAGGGTATCCGCCCAGTCGGGCAGTCCCGGCTGGGGCAAATGAAGGCGTATAAACCGCCCCTCGCTCTGCTGGACGACCGGCGTAAGCGGCGTTTCACCGGAAGAAAGCGCGGCGGCTTGCCGGGTCACGGCTCCGGCAATGGTTGGTACATCGACCGCGGCCCCAAGGCTGAAATCATTTTTCGGCAAAAAGCCGCCGGTGGGCGGGATCACCAGCCGCGCAAGCAGAATCATCCACACCAGATAATGCCACTTCGCTGTTAAGTGCTCGCGAAACAGCCATTTTACCGCAAACAGCAGGCCCGCCGTGACGGTCGCGGTCAGCGACCAGATCAGAATATCGGAAAACCGCATAGCCATTCTCTCCGCCCCCTTATTTGCCGCGCGCCTCGGCGTCGTCCAGCAGACGCCGAAGCTCGTCTATTTCATCCTCTGAAAGATCGTTTTGCTGCAAAAAGGTACGCACCAACCGGCTGGCGGAGCCGTGGAACACGCGGGATACAAAGCTTTCCGTCTGTTCGCGCACCGAATCCTCGCGCGGAACGGCGGCGGCATACTTCTTGGGGCTGCCGCCTTGCTCGCAAACGAAGCCCTTGGCGGCCAGCCGGGTTAAAAAGGTGTGCACCGTGTTACGGTTCCAGCCTGTGTCGGCGAGCGCGGCGGTCAACTCCGCCGCCGTTGCCCCGCCCAGCGTCCACAGCGCGTCCATGACCTGCCATTCGGCTTCTGATATTTTCTGTTTCATGCCGTCCACCTCACTACAAGTGTAGTCTATATGATTATACTACACTTGTAGTTGCAGTTTGTCAAGCGCTAAGTCATGTGATACAATAGCGCAGAGAGGTGATTGCCATGAACCGAATCTTGATCGTAGAGGACGACCCTTCGCTTGGCCGCGGGCTTGTCATTGCCCTGACCGACGCCGAGACCGCGCCCACCCTTGCGGCGAGCTGCGCCGATGCGCGCCGCCTGCTTGCGGAGCAAGCGTTTGACCTTTGTATTTTTGACGTGGGCCTGCCGGACGGCTCGGGCCTAGACCTGCTGACCGAGCTGCGGCAGGTAAGCGTTACCCCCGTGCTGCTGCTGACCGCGAACGACTTGGAGACCGATATCGTGACCGGGTTCACGCTCGGCGCGGACGATTATATCACAAAGCCCTTTTCGCTGGCCGTGCTGCGCGTGCGGGTAGCGGCCCAGCTGCGCCGCGCCAAAAGCGGCGCGCCGGTGTGCCGCGTGGGCGAATACGAGTTTGACTTTGACCGCCTGACCTTTGCGCACGGCGGCAAACCGATCGCCCTATCGCAGACCGAGCAAAAGCTATTAAAGCTGCTGGTCGAAAACCGTGGGCGCACCTTGCCGCGCGACACGCTGATCGACCGCATATGGACGGACGGCGCGGCCTATGTGGATGAAAACGCGCTTTCCGTTACCGTGCGCCGCCTGCGCTCCAAGCTGGGCGACGACGCGCCGATCAAGACCGTATACGGAGTCGGCTACACTTGGGCGGTGGAGGCATGAACTATTTTGCGCTGCTTACCGTGCTTGCGGCGGCGGTAATCATCGTGGGCGACCGGCTTCTGCTTCGCCGCACCATGAACCGGCTCGATCGCATGCTGAACGACGCGATCGCCGGGCGGTTCACCGAAGCAAACTTCGACGAAAGCCGCTTTTCGGCGGTGGAAAGCAAGCTATACCGCTATTTGAGCGCGTGCTCCTCCTCGGAAGCCAACCTTTCGGAGGAAAAAGCCCGCATACAAACCATGATCGCGGACATTTCCCACCAGACCAAAACACCGATTGCCAACATTTTACTTTACGCGGGCCTGCTCGGCGAACAGCCGCTGCCGGAAGGCTGCCCCGATCTGGTGGCCGCGCTCGGTGCGCAGGCGGAAAAGCTGCGTTTTCTGATCGACGCGCTGGTCAAATCCGGGCGCTTGGAAACCGGCGTGATCGCGGTGCAGCCGCGCCGCGCAGCACTCGCGCCTATGATGCAAGCGGCGGCGGTTCAGATTCAGGCGGCGGCGGAGAACAAGGGGATCGCGCTTTCGTACCTTCCGCTTGAGCAAACCGCGCGTTTCGACCCCAAATGGACGCAGGAAGCGCTGTTTAACCTGCTGGATAACGCGGTAAAATATACGCCCGCAGGCGGCCGGGTATCACTTTCCGCCACGCCGTACGAATTGTTTTGCCGGATCGACGTAACCGACGACGGGCCCGGCATCCCCGAAGTGGAGCAGGCGCAGGTATTCGAGCGGTTTTACCGCTCGCCCTCCGTGCGGGATGAGCAGGGCGTGGGCCTAGGCCTGTACCTTGCCCGCGAGATCGCCGCCGCGCAGGGCGGCTATATCAAGCTGGCAAGCAAACCCGGCTCCGGCAGCACGTTTTCCTTATTCGTACCGATATAACATCAAAAGGAGAAGAAAACCGCATGGTTTTCTTCTCCTTTTCGCTTTGTAGCGGAGCCGCGCTTTATTCCTGTTCCGCCTTTATTTGTTCTGTCATAAAGCGAATGAGCTCTTCCGGGGTCGGTATATCCCCTTTTCGCGGCACGCTTTGCTGGTAAGCGGCCGTTTCTTCGTCGGACGGCGAAGTAAACGCCATCAAAATCGATTTCTGTATTTCCTCCTCGATCTCTCGCGGCGTGGTATGGTATTGTTTGGCTAAGTGTTTGTAGATCTTTTTCATGTTCATATCAATGCCCTTTTTGCCTTTATATTTTTTCAGCAAATCCTCAACTGCCTCATCATGTAACTTGGATTTTGGGATTCGGGTTTCATAATGCAGCTGCTCAAACGCGCAAATCAAGTCATTTCGTAACGTTGATGTAAATTGCTTGCGATTGACCAATGGATATTCCGATATGACACCCACCCCCTTTTGTATTACTATTGTACGGATACTGGAAAGACAAAACAAGGGAATTGAATTTGCATAAGGTTAATTAAGATTATGGATGCATATCCGTATCATTCCAATAAAAGCTGTGCGGCGGCATCCTCTTGGAACCTCGCTCACGTTCGCAATAAAATACGCGGCGGTAGCCGCGGGAGACGGTCGCGCCGCCCGGCGCGGGAGCAAGAGGGAGCGGACACCTGCGGTTTCCTCTCCCACTTAACTTCCACGCTTTCCCTTACTCCTGACTGGGGGCGGCGCTTGCCGTCCTGTTGTTTTGGGTGTGGGGCACCTTAGTGCCGTACCGGTTTCCTAGGGATTCAGTGGATAGGTGCCTCCGCTCGGCCGGACCGGCCTGATTTGGCACGCCCACGTATGTTGGCGCTTCGCTTGCGGCGGGGTGGGCTTATACAGACCGCACCACGCCGCACATAAAATTGTGCGCGCCAGCGCACCACCGAAAAAAACAAGCGGGCGATCCGGTAAGGATCGCCCGCTTGCTTCACTTTTTTACTGCGGCTTATCCTGCTTTAAATAGCAGCACTTTTTGTACTTTTTGCCGCTGCCGCACGGGCAGGGATCGTTCATGCCGACCTTCTTGCCGACGCGGACAGGCTCCTTCTTGGCCGTGCCGTCCGCCGCGCCCGCGGCCGAGGTCTCCTTGGCGACCTGTTCGCGCTTGGGCTCCTCCTGCGTGCGCACCTGCGCAAGGAAGATCATACGGACGGTGTCCTCGCGGATCGAATCAATCATCGCGTCGAACATGTCAAAGCCTTCGCGCTTGTACTCAACCACGGGATCGTGCTGGCCGTACGCGCGCAGGCCGATGCCGTTTCGCAGCTCGGTCATGGCGTCGATATGGTCCATCCACTTGGTATCGACGTTCTTGAGCAGCACCACGCGCTCAAGTTCGCGCATGATCGCGGGCGTCAGCTGGCTCTCCTTGGCTTCATAAACAGCGTGCGCTTTTTCGCATAGCTCGTTTTTAAGCTGGTCGGCGGTCAGATCGTCGCATTCCTCGGGCGTAAAGACGCAGTCGTCCGGGCGCAGGAACAGGCCGATAAACGGACGGCGCGCCTGCTCCACCATCTCTACGGAAAGCAGGTGGTTTTCGCCAATCGCGGCGTGCACCGCGCGGGCGATTGTATCATCCACCATCGAAAGAATGTTGGACTTCATATCCTCGCCGGACAGCACCTTGAGTCGCTGGCTATAAATGGTCTGGCGCTGGGTATTGAGCACATCATCATACTCCAGCACGTGCTTACGGGTAGCAAAGTTGCGGCTTTCAATCTTCTTCTGCGCGTTCTCGATCGCGCCGGACAAGATTTTTTGGTCGATCGGCTCGTCTTCCTCGATGCCGAGCGTATCCATCATGTTCTGTATCTTTTCCGAACCGAACAGACGCATCAGATCGTCTTCCAGCGAGATATAGAAGGAGGATTCGCCCGGGTCGCCCTGACGGCCCGCGCGGCCGCGCAGCTGGTTATCGATACGGCGGGATTCGTGCCGCTCGGTGCCCAGAATATACAGGCCGCCCGCCGCCCGCACCTTTTCCGCGTCCGCGTCGGTTTCCTGTTTATACTTTTCGTATAATTCTTTGAAACGATTACGGATATCCAGAATGGCCGGATCGTCCGTTTCCGCATGGCCGTTGGCTTCCGCCAGCAACTCCGGCGTGTAATCGCCCTTGCGCAGCTCGTCCAGCGCCATGGTCTCGGCGTTGCCGCCAAGCATGATATCGGTACCACGGCCCGCCATGTTGGTCGCTATGGTGACCGCGCCGGATTTACCGGCCTGCGCGACGATATCCGCTTCCTTTTCGTGGTACTTCGCGTTCAGCACCGTGTGCTTGATGCCCTTTTTCTTCAAAATAGCCGAAAACTCTTCGGATTTTTCGATGGACACGGTACCAACTAGGATCGGCTGGCCCTTCGCATGGCATTCCTCGATACGCGCGATGGTCGCATTGATCTTGCCGCGCTCGTTCTTATACACCGCGTCCGGATTGTCCAGACGGGCGATTTGCTTATTGGTCGGAATTTCAATAACGTCCAGCTTATAGATGTGGCGGAATTCCTCTTCCTCGGTCAGCGCGGTACCGGTCATACCGGACAGCTTGCCATAAAGGCGGAAGTAATTCTGGAAGGTGATGGTGGCGAGCGTTTTGCTTTCGTGCTCTACCTTTACGCCTTCCTTGGCTTCGATCGCCTGATGCAGGCCTTCGTTATAGCGGCGGCCGAACATTAAACGGCCGGTGAATTCATCGACGATGATGACCTGACCGTCGCGTACGACATAATCGACATCGCGCTGCATGACGCCGCGCGCCTTGACCGCTTGGTTAATATGGTGCTGCAACGTGGTATTTTCAGGATCGGACAGGTTTTCGACCTTGAAGTAAGCCTCGGCGCGGCTCTGGCCCTTGGGGGTCAGCGTGGCGGTGCGGGCTTTTTCATCCACGATATAATCGGCTTCGATATCCTCCTGCTCTTCCTTGGCGTCCACTTCCTTGACGCGCAGGCACTTCAGGCCCGCGGCAAAGCGGTCGGCCATTTGGTACAGGGCGGAGGATTGCTCGCCCTGACCGGAAATGATCAGAGGCGTTCTCGCTTCGTCGATCAAAATAGAGTCGACCTCGTCCACAATGGCGAAGGCGTGGCCGCGCTGCACCATGGACTGCATGTAGATCGCCATATTATCGCGCAGGTAATCAAAACCAAACTCGTTGTTGGTGCCGTAGGTGATATCGGCGGCATACATCGCTTTGCGCTCGTTCGGCTGGATGTCGTGAATGACAAGACCGACGGTCAGCCCCAGATAGCGGTACACCTTGCCCATCCATTCCGAGTCGCGCTTGGCAAGGTAATCGTTCACGGTGACGATGTGCACGCCCTTGCCGGTCAGCGCGTTCAAGTAGGCGGGCAGGGTCGCGACGAGGGTCTTGCCTTCGCCGGTTTTCATCTCGGCGATTCGGCCCTGATGCAGCACAATGCCGCCGATGACCTGCACGCGGTAATGGCGCAGACCGAGCACGCGGTCCGCGGCCTCGCGCACGGTGGCAAACGCCTCGGGCAGCAGATCGTCCAGCGTTTCGCCGTTCTGGAAGCGGGTCCTAAATTCCGCGGTCTTGCCGCGAAGCTGTTCGTCCGTCAGGGTACGGTATTGATCCTCCAGCGCGTCCACCTTGTCCGCGATCGGATAGATCTTTTTCAGCTCGTGGCTCGAATGGGTGCCAAATAGCTTTGTGAAAATATTAGCCATTGTTCAAATATCAGCCTTTCAAAAGAGCATAACTCCATATATAATCATCTTATTATATCACAGAACGCGAGCGGAACAAACAAATTTTTTGTAAACGGCGTTACATGGCGGAGCGCATGATCAGGTACGCGGTGAAGCCGACATAGCAAAGCGCCATCACGGCGCCTACCGGGCGCGACATTTTGCCCTTCATTGCGGGCAGCAGGAACGCGATGGACAAAATCGTCAAGATCGCGCTGTCGATCACGGCGGTGGGCAGTACGGTGATCGGGCTGATCAACGCGGACGCGCCTAGAATGAGCAAAATATTGAACAGGTTGGAGCCGATGACGTTGCCCATCGCGATATCGTTCTCGCCCTTCTTCGCGGCGACGAGCGAGGTGACGAGCTCGGGCAGGCTGGTGCCGATGGCAACGATGGTCAGGCCGATCAGCGTTTCGGAAAGGCCGAACATGCGGGCGATGCCGGTCGCGCCGTTTACCGAAAGCTGGCCGCCCATAACGATGCAGATCAGGCCCAGCACGATGTTGACGCCGATCATCACGGGCGGCATGGCTTCGGCCAGCTCTTCCGCCCCGCTTGGCGCGGATACCGCGCGGTTGCGGAGCGCCGGGCGCACCTGCACGATCATCAGCCACACGAACAGCACGAGCAGCAGCAGACCTTCCCAGCGCGTGATGCCGCCGCCGAACAGCAGCATCACGGTAAGCAGCCCCGCCGCCGCGATGGAGAGCGGCCAATCGCGCCGCAGGATGTCACGGTCGACCACCAGCGGGCACAGCACCGCAGACAGACCGGCCACTACCAAAAGGTTAAAGATGTTGGAACCCAGCACGTTGCCGACCGCAATCTCGTTCGCGCCCTTTAAGGCGGCGGTCACGCTGACGGCCAGTTCGGGCGCGGACGTGCCAAAGGCGACGACAGTCAGGCCGACGATCAGCGCGGGCACCCCCAGCCGGCGCGCGAGCGCGGACGCGCCCGCGACGAACTTGTCCGCCCCCCAGACGAGCAGCGTGAAGCCTACGATCAGTAAAACAAAAGACAGCATAATGATACGACCCCTTTAAAAGTATTTCCAGAACAAAAAAAACGAGACTTTCATTGCAGTTTCAGGCTGCAATAAAAGTCTCGCTACTTACGGAACGGTACGGGCCGAAAAAGTTCCGGCCGAGATTGACGACACCGCCCCACGCGGCGCCGCCGCGTGAGCTACTCCCTTTTATATCGTGGAAATCATTTTGATTACCTGTCCTACTATATGCAAAAGATACCGGTTTGTCAAGACTTTGTTTTATTTTTTCTCAGCAATAGAAGCAACAGCGCCGTGACGGCGATCACAAGGATCACGATGGCGATGATCGCCAGAGTGAGCGGCGTGTCGGGCTGCTGGGCAGGCTGCTCGTCCGCGACGGGTATGGGATGGACCGGTGCGACGTCGTCTGGCTCCGCCGTGGGCGCGGGATCGGCGGGTTCAGCAGGTTCGGTGGAAGCCGGTTCCGCCGCCGGGGTCTGCGCGGGCGCGCCGGCGGGCTTCTCGGTCGTCAATTCGGCTAAGTACACCCAGCCATGCTGGCCGTTATACGCCGTATAGCCCCATTTCGAGTTTTTGACCGAGGTCGTTTCCTGCTCGATATGCAGGGCGGTCTTCATTGGGATCGGGTCGTCCAGCACCTTGCCGTAGGACGAGTCCGGCCCGGAGCGAAAGTTCACGCCGATACCGTCCGGCGAGTTGACATAGGCGGTATAGTCCACCTCGTACGCGCGCGACCAAAAGTCATCCGCGGCGGACGCGGGCTTTGTGGTGGTCGTTTCAGCCAGATATACCCAGCCGTACTCGCCGTTATACGTCGTATAGCCCCATTTGGAGCCCTTGCTCGAAACGGTCTCCTGCGAAATATGCAGTTTGGTGTCCATCGGGATCGGGCTGTCGAACACCTTGCCGTACTCCGAACCCGCGCCATGGCGGAAATTTAAGCCGATGCCGTCCGGTGAAGCGACATAGCAGTCGTAATCCACTTGATAAGCATATTCCCAAAATTCGTCTACCGCCGCGTCCGCCAGCGCGGGCACGATGGCCATAACCAGCAGCAACGCCGCGAACAGCAGTCTTTTCCCCAGATGTCTCATTTCCAAATCCCCCTATTTTATCATCGATTACTTTGCAAATAGCCGCCTTTGCCTGTGCCTATATAACCATAGTACCGCAACAAAGGAAAGCATATGATCGGTGCGTAGGTAGAACGCCAGCTCAAAAGCGGCGGGTTTGTTGCATTTTTTCATATTCCCCCCTGAAGATTAGACTGACAGCAAGCATCCGGCCAAATAAGACGCCAAATTCAAAGCCACCGCTGCCACCGCCGCGCGGCGGCGCGAAAGTGGCACACAGCGCCGCAGCAATGCATATTCCGCAGCCACGGCCAGCACTTCGCATAGCGCCGTGACCGGCGGCGCGTAGACCGGCCACAGCTTGCGGCACAGCGTGACCGCAAAAACCACCGGCGGATTGGTGACCAGATTCATCAGCCAAACCACGGTCAACGCGTGCCGGCGGCGCAGGCCAAGCAGCAGCGCCGCGAGCGTTTCAATGAGCAGCGTAACGGCGAGCGAACGCAGCAGGATTCCCGTCATGCGGTTTCCTCGCGGCGGCGCGCAAACCCCAAACCCAGACCCGGCAGCAGCAGGGCGAGCGAAAGCAGCGTGCCCGCGGCCAGCGCGGCCGGCGTGCAAAACGCATCCGCCACGCCCAGCAGATCGGGCAGCGTGCCGAGGAAGATGGCGAACGTCGCCATGCCGAACGCAAATCCCCGGTTTTGCAGACCAACCAACCGAGTGAGCGCCGAAAGCGTGAGCGGCATGGACGTTTGAAAGAGCAGGACCGCGAACAGCCCGGCCGCCGGAACAGAAAACGCGGGCAAAAACAGCGCCGCCGCCGCGCACAGCGCCAGAGCCGAGGTGCGCGCAAAGCCGCACCGGTCGCCCAGCAGACCGCCAGCCGCCTTGCCGGCCGCCACACACAGCACGCAAGCAAAGCTCAGCGCGCCGGTCTTCCAAGGGAAAGCGGTCAGCCCGCCCAAAAAGGAACGCAGCAGCACGGTCAATAGCAGGCAAAGCCCCGCCGCGCCGGTGCGCGGCCAGCGCGCGGGCGCGGACGGCGCGGCAACGGACGGTTCCGCCGCATCGGCTTTCCAGTATACCAGAAACGCAGCCGCAAGCATTGTCAAGCCGACGGCGAGCCGCGTCCAATCATACGGCCAAAGCCCGCCGCGCGCAGCCCACACGCCCAGCCACACGCCGACAGCGCCGGTTGAAACAAAAATACCCGGCGCGGCGGCGCGGCCCGAACCGTACGCAAGCGCATACCGCCCGCCGCCGACATGAAACAGCGCGTTGCCGATGCCCGCTATCGCGCACCGTTCCACCCCCGGTATAACCGGCATAAGCCATGCGATCGCGGCCAGCAGCATGCCCAGAGCGGCGGTGAGCCGGTCGTTTCGCACATGGTCCGCCAACACGCCGAAGGGCATTTGCAGCGCGAACGCACAGCCGTTATAGAGCAGCATGCAAAGCGCCCACTCCGCGTGCGTTTGCAGTTCCTGCCGCACAGGGCCGCAAAGCAGCAGGATACACGCAAAGTCGACAAAAAAGTGCAGCAGCGCATACGCCCCTAAGCGGCGTGCCGCTGTTTTCCCCATCGTCTCACCCCCTGTCGTATAATCGCCGCGTCAATATGCAATGATTATACTATATCGTGCCGATGAATTCAATTTTTTCCTTTCCTTTGACAATACGCTGTGTTTCGGATATAATAAAAGGAATCGAAAGTTCTAAATGTAAGGAGCATCCGCATGCTGCAATTTGAGGAATACAAAGTAAAGCTGGTAAACCTTGCCCCCCAGCTGGAAGAGCTGCGCGGCAACCTCGGTCTGGAACAGGCCGCGCGCGAGGTCGAAGAGCTTGAACTGAAAAGCTCTCAGCCCGGCTTTTGGGACGACCCGGAAAAGAGCCAGAAGGTCGTTTCCCGTCTGGGCGCTTTGAAGGGCAAGATCGAAGCGTACGACCATTTGCGAACGCTTCGCGACGATCTGCTCACCATCTGCGAGATGGCGATCGAAGAAAACGACGAATCCATGCTCGAAGAACTGCAAAGCGGCTATGACGAGCTGGAAAAGGGCATGGCCGAGCAAAAGCTCTCCACCCTGCTGACCGGCGAATACGATCACAACAACGCCCTCGTTTCCTTCCATGCGGGCGCGGGCGGCACCGAAGCGCAGGACTGGTGCGAAATGCTTTACCGCATGTACACCCGCTGGGCCGAGCGCCACGGCTTCACCTACAAGATCATGGACTATCAGGACGGCGACGAGGCCGGCCTGAAGTCCGCCGATATTCTGATCGAGGGCGAAAACGCCTACGGCTACCTCAAGGGAGAAAACGGCGTGCACCGTCTGGTGCGCATTTCGCCGTTCGATTCCTCGGGCCGCCGCCATACCTCGTTCTCCGCGATCGAGGTCGTGCCCGATATCGAGGATGATTCGGCTGATTTCGAGCTTAAGCCCGAGGATTATGAAATGCAGGTGTTCCGCTCCTCCGGCGCGGGCGGCCAGCACATCAACAAAACCTCTTCCGCCGTGCGGCTGATCCATCACGCCACCGGCATCGTCGTATCCTGCCAGACCGAGCGCAGCCAGTTCCAGAACAAGGACAACTGTCTGCGTATGCTTCGTTCCAAGCTGGTCGAGATCAAGGAGCGCGAGCACCTCGATAAAATCTCCGACATCAAGGGCGATCAGAAAAAGATCGAATGGGGCAGCCAGATCCGTTCCTATGTGTTCATGCCCTATACCCTTGCCAAGGACACGCGCACCGGCTTTGAAAACGGCAATATCTCCGCTGTCATGGACGGCGATATCGACGGGTTCATCAACGCGTACCTCTCCGCCCTCGCCACCGGCAACTGGGCGACCAAATAATTTCACATTGCGTCACTAAGACAGGGCCCGTTGCAGAATCGCTTTATTCTGCAACGGGCCCTTAGCTTGTCAAAGAACCTTCGCGCCTAGGGCGCTTCCGCGGAAAAGTCGATGGCCTCATGCTCCTGCGAGTAGCCAAAGCGGATAAAATCCGTCCGGTAATAGGTCTTAAAATATTCAAACGGGATGAAGCGCCCGTCCATGATTCCACTGGACACGGACTCGAAGAGCAGAACCGGCGTCTGCGGCGGAATCTGCAGATGCGCGGAGACCTCGCGTGGCGGAAGGACCGCCTCCATGGCGTGATCCGTTCTTTTCGCATGAGCGCAGTAGTTCGCCCGAAAAATCTCCAACATAGGCGTCGCGGAAAAATCCATTTGCGCGATCCCCGGGAAGTTGACCGCCGAGATGTAGGAGATCGACTCGTTAAAAATCATCCGGTCCGCCATAAACAGCTTTCTGACGCAGAGCACCGGGGAGCCCGCGGCAACCTGCAAACACTTCGCGATATGTTTACTGGCCGGGATCGTGGAGCGCTCCAGCTCCCGGTTGTGAGGGCAAAATCCCATCTCCGCGTAATTTTGCGAACACCGGGTGATGGAATCCAGCGGCTGTGTCTTGCGGATGTCCTTGACAAAGGTGCCGCTCCCGTGAATCTGAACGAGCTCCCCCTGCTTGCACAGAACGTCGATAGCCTTGCGGACGGTGGCGCGGCTGACCTGAAACAGCTCCGAAAGCCGCCGTTCGCTCAAAAAACGCCCGTTGGGCGAAACGCCTTCCCCGGAGAAAATCATATCCTCCAGAGCGTTCTCAAGCGCCTGATACTTGAGGCCCATTTTCTTTTCCCCTCCCCCGTTTGTTCTACCGTAACTATTATAATACGGCTGACCAAACATTGCATGTTATTTTTTGAACGCCGCAGCCAAAGTGGCTCCATACATCCGCATACCACTTTCGCAAGTGGTCTCCCTTTTAAAATGCCTGTCTTGATTTGCACAATTTCATTCCCAATATCTTGTGCAGAACATGAGTGTTTTTTTGCATTTTCCTCCTTTATAATGCGTCATATAGAAGCAAAAGCAGCCATTTGACACAGGAAGGGGCACGACATGAAGCTAACCGAATATGAGCGGGAATTGCTGGACGGCAAGCATGGGGAAGCCGTCCGGATGGCAATGCGGGTCCTCTGCGATCTGGGAGACTATTACGGCGCAGAGGATTTTGTGGAAATCACCGCTTGTCACGACGACAGCACGGTATATTTCGGCGAGGCGCAGGTTGCCTTCGCAGAACATCTGGCTGGTCTCGGCGCAAAATTCGCCGTTCCCACGACCACCAATGCCTGCGCGCTGGACATGCAGCGCTGGGATCTCCAAAAACAGGACGCGGCCTGCATGGCGGCTACCCGCCGCATCGAGGCGTCCCACCTCCGCATGGGCGCCATCCCCACCTGGACCTGTGCCCCCTATCAAACGGGTTTTTCCCCGGCGTTCGGCGCGCAGGTGGCGTGCGCAGAATCCAACGTCATCTGTTTTATGAACTCCATCGTCGGCGCCCGCACCAACCGCTATGCCGGCCCGCTGGAGCTTTTGTGCGGCATTGCCGGACGGGCTCCGAATTTTGGGCTCCACAAAACAGAGAACCGGTACGCGGAGGGACTGGTGGTCCTGAGCGACGAGATTACCGAGGAGATGTTCGACGATCCCAGCATGTTTAGTTATGTGGCCTTCGCCTACGGAAAGATTGTGGGAAGCCGCGTATGGGCCCTGCAGGGCATACCGAGGCGCAATCTGACGCTGGACAACCTTAAGCAGTTCTGCGCCACGGCGGCGTCCTCCGGCGGCATCACGCTAGTTCATCTGATCGGCATTACGCCCGAGGCGCAGACTCTGGAACAGGCTTTCAACGGCAAAGCGCCCCGGCAGGTGGTCACCATCGGGCTCAAGGAGCTTCAGGAGGCCGAGGCCGCGCTGTGCAACGCCGACCAGCAGGGCCCTATCGATCTGGTGTCTCTGGGCTGCCCCCACTTCTCCTGCGCGGAATTTCAGGATCTGGAACGGCTGCTGGCCGGACGGCACATCTATCCCAAGACGGCGATGTGGGTATTCACCAGCCGCTCGAACTATGGTACGACCGAGGCCAGCGGCCTGCTGGACCGCATCAAAGCGCTTGGCGTGCAGGTGTTTGTGGACGGATGCACAATGGAATATCCCACTGCGGTCTGGGGCACAAAATCCATCATGACGAACTCCGGCAAGTTCGGAACCTATTGCTTCAATAAAGTTGGAATCCACCCGGTGTTCGGCAACCTGAGGGATTGCGTCGAAACAGCGGTTTCGGGAAGCGTCGTTCGGGGAGGGCAGCTATGGAACAAATCACTTTGAAATGCAGAAACGTCATTGCCGCGTCCGCCCGGCTGCCGCTGGTCTCCTCCGGGGAATCCTTCAGCTTTGTCGGCGGTGTCGATATCCAAAGCGGTACGATCTCCGATTACCGCCATCCCAATTACCGGGAGAACATCACCGGCAAGGCGTTTGCGTTTCCCTTCGGGCGGGGCAGCAGCGGCGCGGGACTGGTGCTGATGGAGATGCTTCGCATCGGCACCGCTCCCGGCGCGATCATCAACGTCTATACCGATCCCGTGATCCTGACCGGCCCCATGATCTGCCGACACTTTTACAATCAGGTTATCCCTGTGCTCAACGTATCGGAAACGGACTTCGCAAAGCTCGCCGGAGCAAAGGAGATCGAGATCTTTCAGGACAGAGAGGAGATGATTCTTTACCGGTAGTCCCAAAACGGAGACCCATGGGGCACGGCATGCCCAAGGGGCTTAGCAAAGTAATGGCCGTGATCTTCGCGCTCTTTTGTACCATCGGCTATCTAATCGTCACCATTATCGTCCTGATCGGCAACGCCAGTAACATTCCCTCCACCATCGCCCTGATTTTCAGCAGTTCCTTTGGCCCCCGTGCAGCCTTCGGCGGCATGCTTGGCGCCGCGTTCTTCTACCCACCGTCAAGAAGGTTTACGTCGACTATATGGACCAGCGCAAGGCCGGCGTTGAGGATCCCTATTTTAACCCCCAGAAGCTGGGGAGCAACAACTGCGACGTCTGGATGGACCTCAACAAGGATTGCATTGCTGCCGACCGGGCCAATGAACCTTAACCACCCGTCAAACGTTTTTCTCCGTCGGCCGGCGCGCTCTCCGGCTGGCGCGAGCAAGCGTCAGAAAGGACCGAAATACCATGAAGCATATGATTGTCATCCCGGAAGAAAAAGCGGCGGCTGCCATTGATATGAAGACGGCGCTAGCCACCGTGCGGGATGCCCACCTTGCCTGCGGCAAGGGCGAGATGTACCCCGGCGGCCGCATCGCCATGCCCCTTGGCCGGGGGGAGAGCTCCGGCCAATGGCTGACGGCCGTCTGCACGGAGCAGCCCTTCTTCGGCTTCAAGTTCTCCGCTGTCTTTCCGGACAATCCCAAGCACGGGATGCCCACCGACCAGTCCACCATCAGCCTCTTCTCCGCAATCAACGGCGAGCAGCTGGCGCTCATCGGCGCAAACCACCTCACCGCTCTGAAGACGGGCGCTGGCGCTGGCGTGGCCACCGATCTGCTGGCCAGAAAGGATGCCCGCCATTTGGGGATCGTCGGCACAGGGACGCAGGCGTTTACCCAAGTGCTGGCCATTCAGGAAGTTCGGGAGCTGGAGGAACTCCGCGTATTCGACATGGCCGCGGACCGGATGGACGCCTTCGCTTCGCGAATCGCCGCGGTGCAGAACCGCCCCTACCAAATCATCCCATGCGGCAGCGGCAACGAGTGCGTGGCCGGCTCCGACATCGTCAGCACCGTGACCCCTTCCCGCAAGCCGGTCTTTGACGCGGACGCGCTTCAACCCGGAACGCATCTCAACGCCATCGGCTCCTTTACGCCCTTCATGCAGGAGATTGCGGAGGAAGCGGTCCAAAAGGCGAGCTTCGTCGTCACCGAGCATGTGGACGGCCTGTGGGCCGCCGCGGGCGATATCCTGATCCCCTTTGAAAAGGGCCTGATCACCCGCGACAAGGTGCGCGGCAGCGTGGGGGATCTGCTGGCAGGCAAGCTCCCCGGCCGCTCTGACCATGCTGAGATCACCATGTACGAGAGCGTGGGCTCCTGTGTGCTGGATCTAGCCATCGCTATTGCCGTCTACCGCGCGGAGACCGGCGAGCCGACCGCCTGATAAAAAAGCCGCGCGCCGCCCCGGCGCACTCGATTGAGATGAGGCCTTTTTTCGATAGAATAAAGAAAAAAGCATTTTTACAAACTCTGCGGCGGCCGTTTTTTTTACCGGCCGCTGCTCAGCTTGTCAAAGAACCCTCTCGCGCCGCAGCGCGCATAAAATAGGATTTTGCCGCTTGCGGCAAAATTCATAAAAACCGGGAGCATGTATCTCGGTTTTTATACAAACCGACTTCAAGTGTGCCTGTAAGGCGCGCGCAGAAGCCGGAATTCTCGATCGAAATGGGGCTTTGTTTCGATCGACAGACTGTCAAAAATACTTTTTTGACAGTCTGTGCGGCGGCCGGTTTTTACCGGCCGCTGCTTTTTTATTCCTGAAGCAGCGCGTACGCCGCGCGGTGCTCGTCCGCAAACGCGCTGTTTTTGCGCCACAGAAAGGTAAAATCGTGTGTGACCGAAAAATCCGCAAGCGGTATTTCGCATATCTCGCCCGTTTGTAGTTCGCCGTGTACGGTCGGCTCATACAGGAAGGAAACGCCGCAGCCCGCGCGAACCAATGTTTTGATCGCGTTTAAACTGCCGATCTCCGCCACACGGCGAAAATCCGCCACGGTCAAGTTGCTTTCACGCAGGCGGCGCTCCAGCGTTTCACGCGTGCCCGAGCCCAGCTCGCGCGTGAGCAGGCGCTCGCCGAGCAGATCGCCCAGCTCGCGCACCGGCTTTTGAAAGACAAACCCCGGCGACGCGACCGGTACAAAGCGCTCGGTGCGGTAGGGCAGATGATCGTACTCGTTTTTTTCAAAAAAGCCTTCGACAATGGCAAAGTCGATCTCGCCATTGTCCAGCTTTTGCAGCAGCTCCGCTGTGTTGGCGACTTGCATACGCACTTCCGCGCCGGGTTCCCGCTCAAGCAGGCGGGCCAGCGCGCGGGGCATCACATATTCGCCCACCGTCAGCGTCGCGCCGAACGTTAGCCGCCGCCCCCGGTCCGCGAGCGATCCAAGCTCCATCTTCAGGTGCAGCGCGTCGTCCCGCATGGTGGTCGCGGCGCGCAGGAATAGGCGGCCGGCCTCGGTCAGCTCCATCCGTTTGCCCTGCCACGCAAAAAAGCGCGCGCCGTACGCGCTCTCCAGCCAATGGATATGCTGCGAGACCGCGGGTTGCGTGATGTGCAGCTCCTCCGCCGCTTTGGTAAAGCTCTGGCAGCGGCATACCGCCAAAAATGTATCGACACGAAAATCCAGCATAGCTCCATCCTCCTCGTTTAATCATAACATAAATTTATCCATTTATAAAGATTGATAATTTTACATTATCGATTGATCGTACTATACTGAGGATGGAAACAAAAAGTATTGAAGGGGGTACCCACCAATGGAAACAGTTCAGCAGGGGGAAGCGGCGCAGGAAGAAGAGCTTATGTTGCAGCCGGAGCGCGTCGGCTTTCTCCAAAAAAACGGCATGGGGCTGCTGCTTTGCTTCATCATCGCGTTGCCTGCATGGTTTTTGGGTAAGCTGGCGCCCGTGATCGGCGGGCCGGTGTTCGCCATCCTGATCGGCATGGGGCTGTCGCTTGTTTGGCAGCAGAGCGAGCAGGTGCGGCCGGGCGTTACATACACCTCGAAAAAAATCCTGCAATACGCGGTTGTACTGCTCGGCTTTGGCCTCAATCTATCGGAAATCGCCAAGGTCGGCGCGCAGTCGCTCCCCATTATTGTATCGACCATCTCGACCTCGCTTATCCTATCCTTTATTCTATGCAAGGCGTTAAAAATGCCCGGTAATATCTCTACGCTGGTCGGCGTGGGCTCGTCGATCTGCGGCGGCTCGGCTATCGCGGCCACCGCGCCCGTTATCGGCGCGGATGACGAAGAGATCGCGCAGGCTATTTCGGTTATTTTCCTGTTTAACGTGATCGCGGCGCTGATCTTCCCGACGCTGGGCGGTGCGCTTGGCCTGACGAACCACGGCTTTGCGCTGTTCGCGGGCACCGCGGTGAATGATACGTCCTCCGTCACGGCGGCGGCCGCCGCGTGGGACGGCTTGCATCCCGGCGCGAACGCGCTGGATGGCGCGACCATCGTCAAGCTGACGCGTACGCTCGCCATCATTCCGATCACGCTGTTTCTCGCTTTTTGGCGCACGGCAAAGGCGAAAAAGATAGACGGGACGACGAGCGGCAGCTTCGACCTGAAGAAGATTTTCCCGTTCTTTATCCTGTTTTTCGTGCTTGCCTCGGTCATTACGACCGTTAGCGTGACGGCAGGCGTCAGCGCGGCGGTATTTGCTCCTTTTAAAACGCTGTCCAAATTCTTTATCGTCATGGCCATGGCGGCGATCGGCCTGAACACCGATTTGAAAAAACTGATCCGTACCGGCGGCAAGCCCATCTTTATGGGGCTGGTCTGCTGGATCGGCATTGCGTGCGTCAGCCTCGGCATGCAGCAGTTCTTGCACATTTGGTAAATACCGCATAATCAAAACCCTTCCGGCGCATGCTACCGCCGGAGGGGTTTTTTATGAAAAATACCGCAAAATACGCTGTTACCGGCGCGCTTGCCGGCGCGGCCAACGGCTTTTTCGGCGCGGGCGGCGGCCTGTTCCTTGTCCCGCTGCTGGCCGGGTGGACGAAGCTGGAGCAGCGGCGCGCGTTTGCGACCTCGGTCGCGGTCATCCTGCCGCTTTCGATCGTTTCAGCCGTGATTTATTGGATACGCGGCGGCCTTGATTTTGCCACCGCCTGGCCCTATCTGATCGGCGGCGCGATCGGCGGCGTCATCGCAGGCAGGATTTTTCAAAAAGTCGATATGGTGTGGCTGCGCCGGGTGTTCGGCCTGCTTATTCTGTACGGCGGCGTACGGGCGGTGCTGCTGCTGTGACGATTTTTCTTGCTATCCTAATCGGTCTGGCAACCGGCGTGCTGTCGGGCTTCGGCATCGGCGGCGGATCGCTGCTGCTGCTTTACCTGACCCTATTTGCCGGGGTATCCCAGTACCGCGCGGGCGGGATAAACCTTTTGTACTTTGTCGCGTGCGCGCCCGCCGCCCTTGTTTCGCACATCAAAAACAAGCTGGTCGAGTGGCAGGCGGTCAAATGGGGCGTGATCGCGGGCGTGCCGGCCTCCATTCTCGCGGCGTTCGGCGCCGCCATGATCGATGTGCGATGGCTGCGGCGCTTATTCGGCGTTTTTCTGCTGTATGTCGGCTGCAAAGAATTGTTTACAAAACGGAAAAAGTCGGGAACACCGCCAGAATGATCCTCGTCTAACAAACATCCATTAGGATAGAAAGGGTGTTTGAGATGAAAAAGAGATTGGCATTGATCGGCCTGACCGCCGCTTTGCTGCTGACGGCGGCCGGTTGCGGCGGTGCCGCCTCTTCGAGTCCGGGCGAAGGCGTGACCATGGACAGCACGGCCATGGACGACGGCTGGAGTGAACAATCCCCCGAAGCGGGCGCGCAGATGGACAGCAGCTCCGCCGGCTCCTTTGCCGCGCGCCGCGAAAATGCCAAGCTGATCCTGCGCGCCGAGCTTTCGCTCGAAACAGAGGACTTTTCCGCGTCCGCCGCGGCGATCGACAAATTGACGAACGAAGCCGGCGGTTACTACGAATCCAGCGGCACCGGCGGCGAGACCGGTTCGCGCTATGCCGACTATGTGGTGCGCGTGCCGCAGGAAAAATTTGAAAGCTTCCTCGCCTCTGTCGGTGAACAGTGCCACGTGGTCGATTCGCAGCAATATGCCGACGACATCGCCGAGCAATACGCCGATCTGGAAACGCGCCTCGCCACCCAGAACACCAAGCACGAGCGCCTGCTTGCCCTGCTCGATCAAGCCGGTAAGATGGAGGACATCATTGCGCTTGAAAACGCCTTGGCCGAAACCGAATACGAGATCGACAGCCTGACCGGCCAAAAGCGCGCCTATGACAGCCTTGTGGATTATTCCACGATCACGCTGCGTCTGCGTGAGGTGCAGTCGCTTACCGCCGTGAGCGAGGGCGCGGGCTTTGGCGCGCAGTTGAAGCGCGCCGCCGCGAGCGGCCTTGGCGGCTTTGGCTCTTTCCTGCGCGGCACGGTGCTGTTTGCGGTCACGATATGGCCGCTGCTTCTGATCGCCGCGATCGCGCTGGCCGTGACGGTGCATCTGCGCCGCCGCAAAAAATCGAAGAACGACGGCTCCGACGAAAACGACCGCCCCGCATCTTGACTTTGCACGCGCGAGGTGATATAGTAGACCGCATTGAAATAACGCCCGCGAGGCGTTGTCATGGGGGCTAACATGGGACTGTGGGAACTGTTTGTGATCGCCGTCGGCCTGTCGATGGATGCGTTTGCCGTGTCGATCTGTAAGGGACTTTCGGTGCAAAAGCTATCGCTGCGGCATGCGTTTTGCGCGGGCGCGTATTTCGGCGGCTTTCAGGCGCTGATGCCGCTGATCGGCTTTCTTGTGGGCGTGCGCTTTCAGGGGCTGATCGCGGGCGTCGATCACTGGATCGCCTTTGTGCTGCTCGCGATGATCGGCGGCAATATGGTACGCGAAGCCCGCTCGCCCGAAGAAACGTGCGCGAACGATTCGTTTTCACCGGGCGTTATGCTGCCTCTCGCCGTCGCCACCAGCATCGACGCGCTCGCCGTCGGCGTCACGTTCGCGTTTTTAAAGGTCGATATCGTACCGGCGGTTCTGTTCATCGGACTTACCACATTTGTCCTTTCCGCAATCGGCGTTAAGGCCGGTCATGTATTCGGCGCGAAATATCAGGCGCGGGCCGAGCTTTTCGGCGGTATCGTGCTGATCCTGATGGGCATTAAAATCCTGCTGGAGCACCTTGGCGTTTTCGCTTGATCGATTCGGCATCTACTAGCAACGCTCCGGTCTCTTCGACCGGGGCGTTACTCGTAAGGGGCAGCAAAGCTTTGCCTCGTCCCGCTTCCTATCTCTTACGCAATGGTTTCCGGCAGAGTTTCGCCGCTGCGGTTGCGCATGGCGCTTGATTTGCCCGCTCCGCATTTGCGTCGCATAGATAATCGCGGGTTCGGGCAAAAGCGCGGGTTCGGGCAAAAGCGCGGGTTGTATTGTCCGGATATTTATGCTATATTCAGTTACAGAAATTTTTACGTGTAAAAAACAGAGGAGAATTACCCCATGAAAAAGAAACATTTGCTCGCCCTTGGCCTTGTGGCGCTTCTGGCGCTCGGCGGCTGTGAATTCGGTTCCGCGCCCGAAGACAAAACGGAAACCGAAGACCCGTCTGCCGATCCCATTGGTACGCACCACGCGGAAATCGCGGTAAAGGACTACGGCACCATCAAGGTCGAACTGGATGGCGACACCGCGCCCATCACGGTGCAGAATTTTATCGATCTGGCCGAGTCCGGTTTTTACGACGGCTTGACCTTCCACCGCATCATGGACGGCTTCATGATCCAAGGCGGCGACCCCAAGGGCGACGGCACGGGCGGCTCGGATAAAAACATCAAGGGCGAATTTGCAAACAACGGCGTGCAAAACGATATTTCGCACGTGCGCGGCACGATCTCGATGGCGCGTGCGGGCGACCCGGACAGCGCCAGCTCGCAGTTTTTCATCGTGCAGTCGGACAGCGACTTTCTGGACGGCGACTACGCCGGCTTCGGCCATGTGACCGAAGGCATGGAAATCGTCGACCAGATCTGCAAGGACGCGCCCGTTGAGGACAACAACGGCACCGTTCTGCCGGAAAACCAGCCCATTATCGAAAGCGTAAAGATCATCGACTGACCGTAAGCAAAACAAAAAGATCCCGTATCAACACAAGTTGATGCGGGATCTCAGGCTGTCAAAATACAAGTTTTGACAGCCTGTCGATCGAAACAAAGCCCCATTTCGATCGAGAATTCCGGCTTCTGCGCGCGCCTTACAGGCACACTTGAAGTCGGTTTGTATAAAATCCGAGATACATGCTCCCGGATTTTATGGATTTTGCCGCTTGCGGCAAAATCCTATTTTATATGCGCTGCGGCGCGAGGGATTCTTTGACACGCTGAGACCCCGTATCAACACAAGTTGATACGGGGTCTTTTTATGTTTGGCGCTTTGTACGCCCGACCGGTCAAGTCAGGTCCCGCACCGATTCGCGTTCCACAAGGATCGGCGGAAATTGATAGCCGGGCTTAAAAGTCGGATCCCGAATGAGCTGTAAAAGATTTTGCGCCGCTTTTTGCCCCACCAGCTGCTTGGGATGCACGACAGAGGTAAGAGGTACATCCACAGTGGACAGCATAGAATCATCAAAACTGACAATGGAAACGTCTTTCGGTACCGACAAACCGTGCGCGCGCAGAAAGCGGATAAACAGCAGGGCTAATTGATCGTTATAGCACACTACCGCCGTGCATTCCCGCAAAATGCGCAAAATCGTTTGCTCCCCGGGCCCTGAAAAAACAGAATCAAACTCTTCCGTGGCGTACCACATGAGCCAATCATCGTTCACGGAAAGCTCGTGCGCCTGCAGCGCGTTGGCATATCCGGCAAAGCGAAGATGCCCCTGCAGATCGTCCTGCTTGAATACCCCGGCAATGCGTGTATGACCATGAGCGATCAGATTCTCGACCGCAAGCTTCATTCCCTCTATATTATCCGGCATAACGGCAGGGCAGCTCACCGTGGGGTAATAGCAATTTACCATCACGCTGGGGATTTGCCGGATTAGCTTGTCGTATAGGCGCTGGTTGGTGTTGACCAGCCCGCTTTTGGTCGGCTCTATGATCAAGCCATCCGGCGGCGATTCCAGTACCGACCGCAAAATGCGTTCTTCATCGATCCGCTTATTGGCGGTGATATGCAGATTAATTGTATAGTTTTGTGTGGACAAGTAGCTGTTGATGCCATTTAAGATCGAGGGGAAAATATAATCATCCACATAGGTCATAATGATCCCGATATTCTTGTTGGAGGGGGCCTGCGATGGTCTAAAATGATCGGTTACATAGGTTCCACTGCCACGGGACCGCGTCACCAATCCCTCCTCCTGCAGCATCGTAATGGCTTGACGCACGGTTTGGCGGCTAAGCGAATACATTTGTGCGAGCTTTGGCTCAGAATAAAGACGCATGCCGGGTTTTAATGCCCCGGAATAGATTTCTTCGCGCAGCTGCCCAGCAAGTTGTATGTACTTAAAACCAGCGGACACATCCATCACCTCGCACATTTTATATGGGTATCATACACCAATCTTAAGGATTCAGCAATAGTTTTTCGCATTTTCAACAAGAACTGTTTTCGTCTCCCTTTTTCTTTGTTCTTCAAAGTTGTATGGTACAAAAATATATATAATTTAGACAAAACTCTATATGCATCATTGTAATTAAGATAAAATAAACAAATTATACGTAAATATTCGTTGACATATGTGTAGTTTGGATATATAATTTGAACAACTCAAAGCTAGGTTAAATAAGCGCCCACTTGTTTTTGAAAATTTGTATTTGTTTTTGCGACAACCCGCGCTCCTTCCAGCAAAGCGACGCAAAAAGTTGTATGAAACCGGAGGTGGTAAAATGGGAGACCACAGCTGCATACTCAAATTAGAAAATATTAAAAAAAGCTTTTCCGGCGTGCCTGTCCTCGAAGGAGTCAATATTGAACTGCACACCGGTACCGTTCATGCTTTGGTGGGCGAAAATGGCGCCGGCAAGTCGACGCTCATGAAGATCATTTCAGGTCTGCACGCGCCGGATGCAGGCCGAATTTGGTACAAAGGCGCGGAAATATCCGATCTGACGCCGCAAAAGAGTCTGGAACTCGGCATCTCCATGATCCATCAAGAGCTAAACCCGGAGCCATACATGACCATTGCCGAAAATATTTTTCTTGGCCGCGAGCCATGCGTCGGACCGGGCGGAAAATTTGTTCATTTTAAAAAGATGTATCAGGATACGCAAAACATCTTAACTAAAATGGATATCGCTTACGACCCGCATACGACGATGGGCGAGCTCAGCCTAGCCGGCAAACAACTGATCGAGATCGCGAAAGCGATCTCTAGAAACGCTTCGGTCGTTATCATGGACGAACCCACTTCCGCATTGACCGACGACGAGGTAGCCATCCTTTTCCGCCAAATCGAAGATTTAAAAGCAAAAAATGTCGCGGTGATCTATATCACGCATAAAATGGACGAGATTTTTGCGCTCGCGGACGATATCACCGTGCTGCGAGACGGTGTGATGATCGAAAGCGCGCCGCGGGAAAGCTTCACCATGGAATCGCTGATCAATCAGATGGTGGGCCGCGAGATTAAAGATGTATTCCCAAAATTCGAGGTGCCGATCGGCGAAACCGTTTTCGAGGTGCGAGGACTGACCAGCAAGGGTGTATTTGAAAATATCAGCTTTTCTCTGCGAAAAGGCGAGATCCTTGGTTTATCCGGTCTGGTCGGCGCGGGCCGCACAGAGGTCTCACGCGCCATCTTTGGACTGGACAAATTTGATACGGGCGAAATATTTATGAACGGCAAACCGTTGGTCATACGCAATACACGAAACGCGATCGCGGCGGGTATCGCTTACGTGCCCGAAGACCGCAAGGAGATAGGCTTGGTGCTTTGCCGCCCGATCCGGGAAAATGTCTCCTTGGCCGCCTTAGAGCAGATAGAGTCCGGCGGCTTTTTGAATTTGGAAAAGGAAAAGAGCAGGGTGCGCCAAATGGTCGAGCGTCTGCTGATCAAAATCTCTTCCGCCGAAAACGTCGTTTCCAGCCTATCGGGCGGCAATCAGCAAAAGGTGGTGCTCGCCAAGTGGCTGATGCGCGATTTGCAACTGCTTATTCTGGACGAGCCGACGCGCGGCATCGATGTCGGCGCCAAGGCGGAGATCCATCGGATGATGTGTGAGCTCGCCGGCAAGGGCCTTGCTATTTTGATGATTTCCTCCGAACTGCCCGAAATTCTGGGCATGAGCGACCGCGTGCTGGTCATGCACGAGGGCAAGATCACGGGCGAGCTCAGCCGCAGCGAAGCGACGCAGGAAAAAATCATGAAATACGCGGTCATGAATGAAGGATACAGGGAGTGAGCAACTATGGGCAAAAACAAACCTGAAAAAAGCAGTTTTTCTTTTGCAGCCCTATACTTAAAATACGGTATGTTTTTTATTTTACTGGCGCTTGTTGTAATTTCCGCTGTTGCCAGCCCCGCGTTTTTAACGCCGCGCAATCTCACGAACGTCATTAAAAGCATGTCCATCGTGGCGCTTGTGGCCTTTGGCCAGACCATGGTGCTGATTCTCGGCAAAATCGATCTGTCGGTCGGTTCTGTGATGGCGCTTTGCGGTTGTATCGCCTGCATGGTCGTCAGCCAGACCGGAAACCTGTTCTTCGGCATTGCCGCCGGCGTTTTAATCGGCGGTATTTGCGGCATTATCAACGGCTTTGTCATTTCGTATTTCCAAATCCCAGCGTTCATTATCACGCTTGCTACCATGCAGGTCGCGCGCGGCGCGGTGCTGCTTCTGACCAACGCCGTGCCGGTATCCGGTATGGGCGACGCTTTTCGGTTCATTGGCCAAGGCTCGCTCTTCGGCACGCTCCCCATGCCGGTCGTTATCATGATTCTTGCGTTTGCATGCTGTTGGCTGCTGCTGAACCGGCTGCGTTTCGGCCGCCACATTTATGCCTGCGGCGGCAATGAACAAGCGGCGATCGCCTCCGGCATCAGTGTGCGCAAAACGGTCACCCTTACCTATTTTATCATGGGCATCCTGACCGCGACAGCCGGCATCGTATTGATGTCGTACATCAATTCCGGCCAGCCCGCAGGCGCTTTAAATTACGAGATGGACGCTATCACGGCGGCCATCGTGGGCGGGACCAGCTTTACGGGCGGGCTTGGCAGCGTGCAAGGCACGCTCGTCGGCTGTCTGATCGTCGGCGTGCTGGATAACATTATGAACCTCAAATCCGTTTCTTCCTACTGGCAGCAGATTGTTCGTGGCCTGATTATCGCTTTGGCGGTTATTATGGATATCAAAAGCAAATCTCTGGTCATGCGTAAAAAGAAGTAAAAAGAAGCACCGGATTCATCCATGAGGAGGAGAAAAAATGAAAAAGACCATGCGGAAGCGAATTGCAGTACTGTTAGCAGGCGCCATCATGATGGCAATGGTCAGCGGCTGCGGCGGCGACAGCGCCGCCGAGAGCGACGGCGCGGCAGGCGGCGAAGAAAAGACCGGCGGCTACACCATCGGCTTTACCAATATGGCGGATACCGATGTTTTTTGCAAGTATACGATGGATCAATTTGTCCAGCAAGCGGGCGAAAAGGGCTGGTCCGTCACAACGGCCGACGCCAACTTGGATACCTTTAAGCAGATCCAGCAGGTCGATACCTTTATCGCCTCCGAAGTAGACGCGATTGTGATCGAAGCAGTGGACTATGAAGCCATTGTCCCCGGTATCGAAGCCGCAAACGAGGCGGGCATTCCTGTTATCTGCCTGATTTGCGATGCGGCGGGCGGCGATTTTATTTATATCGGCTCGGACAACTACCAATGCGGTCAAGCGGAAGCGGAATTTTTCAACGAAGCGCTGCCTGAAAACGCAAAAATCGTTTATCTCGCCGGCACGCCCGGCCTGAATCACTCCACGCTGCGTCATCAAGGTTTTTTCGAGAACTTTGACCGGGACGACGTGGAGGTACTGGCTGAACTAAGCGGCAATTTTGAGCGTGAGGAAGGCATGAAAATCATGCAGGACTGGCTGCAGGCATATCCGCAAATCGACGGCGTGGTATCCGCGAACGATCAGATGGCGCTGGGCGCGATTCAGGCCATGAAAGCCGCAAACCGTTTGGAAGGCGTCGTCATATGCGGCGTCGACGCCACCGAGGACGGTATGCAGGCCATCAAGGACGGCGAAATGACCGGCTCGATGCTGTATAACGGCATTGTGCAAGCGGAAAACGCCATCCTTATGCTTGAAAAAATCTTTAATGGAGATGAAATCAAGGAAAAGCGCATCATCTCGCCGTTTGAACTCGTCACCGCCGACAATGTGGACGAGTATAGTCAGATGGTATACGGCAAAACCTTTTAAATCTCTTTTCATCACTAGATCGCGTTCTTCTATTCTTCTTCCTTCTGATGGACAGTCCGGTGCTTCAAAAACATGGGGCATCGGGCTGTCGCTTTATACACAAATAAGTTGATGAAATGAAACGAGGTGCAACAGTATGAAATTAAAGCTGGGCATGGTAGGCGGAGGCGGGGGCTTCATCGGGGATGTGCATCGCCACGGGGCGCTGATGGACGATCTGGCGGTGCTGACGGCGGGCTGCTTTACCC
>NZ_JANGCE010000007.1 GCF_024462775.1 Butyricicoccus faecihominis | reverse complement strand
CTCAGAATGACAAAATTGGTAGCATTCTTCGCTTTGCAACAGTTTTCTATTCATTGTAAGAACTTATTTTACAGCCCCTTTTTTGCAACAGCTTATTCCTAATTAAAAGCTAGTTTTCCATCTCAAGCAGGGTGCCGTCCTCGTATTTCAGGCGGGCGACCTCGTTGCCGGTGCTGCGCTCGATATCGTCCATACGGATGCTCTCCGCGATGGAGGTGATGAGCGTGTAGGAAACGCCGTGCCGCTTGGCGCGGCCGGTGCGGCCGATGCGGTGCACGTAATATTCGTTTTCCTCGGGTACGTCGTAGTTGAACACCACGTCGACATCGTCGATATCCAATCCGCGCGCGGCCACGTCGGTGGCGACCAGCACGCGCAGCTTGCCGTCGCGGAAACGGCCCAGCGTTTTTTCGCGGTCGCGCTGGCGGATGTCGCCATGGATGCAGTCCGCCTCAATGCCCTGCAGCTTTAACAGCGCGGTCAGCCGGTCGGACATGGTCTTGGTGTTGCAGAAGATCAGGGCGCGTTCATATTCGCCCGCTTCCAAAAGCCTTGCGGTCAGTTCGGTTTTGACGTTCCAGCCAAGGTCGATGCGGTACTGCTGGATGTCCGGCTTGTTTTCATCCACGGCAGGAACGGTGATCTCCGCCGGGTCGCGCTGGTATACCCACGAGATATCCATCACCTCGCGCGAGATGGTGGCGGAGAACATGCCTAGATTGCGGCGCTGGGGCATGGCGTCCAAAATACGGGTCACATCCTGCACAAAGCCCATGTCCAGCATGCGGTCGGCCTCGTCCAGTACGACGGTTTGCACCTTGTCCAGCCGGGCGGCGCCGCGCTTCATCATATCCATCAGCCGCCCCGGGGTGGCCACGATGATCTGCGGGTGCTGATGCAGGGCCGTGATCTGGCCGGCGATCGGCGCGCCGCCGTAGAGACAAACGGTGCGCACGCCTTTTTTAAATTCATGCAGGCCGCGCAGCTCGGCCACGATCTGCAAAGCGAGTTCCCGGGTGGGGGCGAGCACGAGCGCCTGCGTTTCTTTCAGTTCAGGGTCGATGTGCTCGACCATGGGAATGCCAAAGGCAAAGGTCTTGCCCGTGCCGGTGGGCGCTTTGGCGATGACGTCCTTCCAGTCCATAAAAAACGGGATCGCGCCGCCCTGCACGGGGGTGGCGACTTGATAGCCCTTTTTATCCAGCGCGCGCATGATGGCCGGGGAAAGCCCCAGCTCGGCGTAGCTTACGGTTTCGGTAACTTCTTGTCCGTTGATTTCCATTTTGTTCGATCCTATCCTAATATTCGATTTACGGTTTAATCCAACAGTCAGTGTATCATACTCAGCCGTTTTTCGCAACTTTTCTTGTTGGCTGCTGTAAGAAGGTGGTTTTTTTTGTTTCCAAAGAGAAAAGATTGTGCTATACTATATTTTATCGAAATATGCCTTTATGACCTGATGCGAAAGGAAGAGATAAAAATGGCAAACCGTGTCACCATCCAGATCGCAGGGCAGCACTATACCATGCTGGCCGAGGAGTCCGAGGAGTATATGAACGAGGTGGCCGAACTCGCCCGGCAGACGATCACGGAATGCGGCGGTTCGGAGAGCTTTGCGACGACGCGCGCCTTCGCGCTCGCGACGATCAACCTCGCGGATGAATATATCAAAGCCAAAAAGGCCGCCGAGGCAGCCGAAGCCAAGCTTCGCGTGGCCGAAAGCGAGCTTAGCGCGCTGCGCAGCCAGCTGGATCGTCTGCGCGGCCAGAACCAGCGCCGCAAATGAGCTTTCCGGAACTGCTTTCTCCCGCTGGCGCGCCGGAAAGCGTGCGCGCCGCCGTGCAGGCGGGCGCGGGCGCGGTGTATATGGGTTACGGCTCGTTTAACGCGCGCCGCAGCGCCAAGGGATTTTCACAGGATGAAATGGCGGAAGCAATCGCCTATTGCCGCGCGCGCGGCGTAAAAACCAATATCACACTCAACATACTGACCACCGACCGCGAGCTGTCCGGCGCGCTGAACGACGCAAAATTCCTGTACGAGGCGGGCGCGGACGCGCTGATCGTGCAGGATTTGGGTCTGGCGAGCCTGCTTCGGCGGCACGCGCCGGATCTGGACCTGCATGCCTCCACGCAAATGACCGTACACACGCTGGACGGCGCGCGGGAAGCAAAGGAACTCGGTTTTTCCCGGGTTGTCCTCTCGCGCGAATGCTCGCTTGACGAAGTGAGCCTGATTACAGAAAACGCCGGTGTGGAGACCGAGGTATTCGTGCACGGCGCTTTGTGCATGTGCTATTCGGGTCAGTGTTATCTGTCCGCCGTGATCGGCCGACGTTCGGGCAACCGGGGCCTGTGCGCCCAGCCTTGCCGCCTGCCGATGAGCGGCGGCTATCCGCTGTCGCTGAAGGATTTGTCGCTGGCCGACCATGTTTGTGAACTGAAAAAGCTGGGCGTTTGCTCCCTCAAGATCGAAGGGCGTATGAAACGGCCGGAATATACCTATATTGTCACCGCGATCTACGCCGCGCTGCTGCGTGAAAACCGCGCGCCGACCGAAGCCGAGCGCGACACGCTGCGCCGTGTCTTTTCGAGGGACGGCTTTACCGACGGCTACCTGACCGGCGAAAAAGGCGACGCGATGTTCGGCACCAAAACCGAGGTGCCGCTGCATGAGGTGCAAAGCCTGTATGACGAAGCAGCGAGCCGCTTTGCGCAGGGCAGGGAAGCGCCGCTTGTTCCGGTCGCGCTGCGTTTTTCGGCGGCGGAAAGCGGAATTTCGCTTTCTGTGGAGGATGGAACGCACGGCGCCGCCGCTGTCGATTTGGACGAGGTGCCGCGGGCGATCAACCGCCCCGCGACCGTGGAGACCGTGGAAAAGGCGCTGCGCAAAACCGGCGGCACGCCTTTTTATGCTGAAAAATTGGAAATTGATCTGCCCGAAGGGCTGATGCTGTCCGCCGCGCGCCTGAACGCCCTGCGGCGTGAAGCGCTTGAAAAGCTGATGGCGCGCCGTTTGGCGCCGCCGGAACGGCGCTGGCAGGACGCGGCCGCTCCGTTATCCATGGACAAGCAACAGCCGTTCGCGGGCTTTACCGCTTCCGTTAGGACGGGGGAGCAGGCGCGGGCGCTTGCAGAGCTGGGACTTACGGCGATCTACGCGCCGCTCGCGGTCGCGGCCGAGACCGGCCTGCCCGCTATCCTGCCGCGCGTCTTTTCCGATCGCGAGCAGCCCGAGATCGAACGCCTGCTGGGCAGCGCGATGGAAAAGGGCACGGATACCGTGATGATCGGCAATCTCGGCCAGCTCGCGCTCGCGCGGCGGCTGGGCCTTACCGTTTGCGGCGATTTTGGGCTGAACGCCTTTAACAGCGAAACGCTCGCGGTGCTGGCGGCGCGCGGGGTTTCGCGCCAAACGCTTTCGTTTGAGCTGCGGCAGGCGCAGCTGCGCGATCTATGCGGTCCGCTTGAGACCGAAATGATCGTTTACGGCTTTTTGCCGCTGATGGTTTTTGAAAACTGCGCGATACGCCGCCGCCACGGCGGCAAATGCGCGTGTAAAAACGGCGTGACCGAGTTGACCGACCGCAAGGGCCAGAAATTCGCCCTGCTGCCGGAGTTTGGCTGCCGGAATACGCTGCTCAACAGCCGCGCCCTCTGCTGGGACGAGCCGCCCGCCCGCGCGGGCGTCACCTATGGGCGGCTGCTGTTTACTGTGGAATCGCCGGAGACTTGCGCGCGCATCGCGCGGTCGTTTGTCGCGGGCGAAGCGCCCGCGGGTGAATTTACGCGCGGCCTTTACCACAGGGGAGTAGAGTGACGGACAAATTAGTTAGGAATTAGGAATTGCGGTCCCGCGCGCCGCGCGGTAATTTCAATATCGGCCTATGGTCGACCTCCTTCAATTCCTACCTATCCAATTACTAACTACTAATTCCTCATTACTAATTATCACAGGGATAGCAAGGGGTATGTATGGAACTCATATTAGCATCGGCTTCGCCACGGCGGCGCGAGCTGCTCGGGCTGATCACCGAAAACTTTACCGTGGCCCCGATGGACACGGATGAAACGCTTTTGCCCGGCGCGCCGTTGGGGCAGGAGGTCGTGCGCCTGTCGCGCGGAAAAGCGGAAAAGGCGCATGAAGCGTACCCAAATGCGTATTGCATTGGCTCGGATACGCTCGTAACGATCGACGGGATCGCGCTCGGCAAGCCGGAGGGACCCGGCCGCGCCCGCGAAATGCTGCGCATGCTGCGCGGCCGCACGCACGAGGTGCTGACCGGCCTTGCCGTGCAGCCGCCCATTGGGGAAACGAGAACGCTTTTGACGCGCACGCTCGTTACCTTTCGCGCCTTTGATGAGGATGAGCTGGAAAAGTATCTGGCCACCGGCGAGCCGCTCGATAAAGCGGGCGCTTACGGGATTCAGGGCCACGGCGCGCTGCTGATCGAAGGCATCGCCGGCGATTACTACAGCGTGATGGGCCTGCCTGTCGCAGGCCTGAACCGCATCCTCCGCGATCTCGGCGTTGCCGTGTAGCAAGGGCCGCGTAAGGCGCGGCTTTTGATCGAACTTAACTCGAAGGGAGCAATCAATTCTTGCGTAGGAAGAACATAACCTCGCGCTTTGTTGTCGTGATCGCCGCGATCATAGCGATCTGCGTGCTTTCCGCGTTATATAGCGGCGTGACGGGCAATCCGTCGCCTGTGACAAAGCTGGCCGGCATGGTCGTAACGCCGATCCAAAGGCTGGGCACCGGCATTACCGGGCTATTTGGCAAGGGGCACGAATATTTTTTTGAAGTGGACGACCTGAAGGCTGAAAACGAAAGCCTGAAAAAACAGGTGCGCGAAATGGAACAGAAGGTGCGCGACGCACAGATCGCGCTGGATGAAAACGACCGCCTGCGGCAGGAACTGGGCCGCGCCGAGCGCAGCCGCGACCTGACGCAGCAGACCGCCGAGGTAATAGGCCGCAACCCGGGCGACTGGGCCATGACGCTGACGCTCGACAAGGGTACCTCCCACGGGGTCGAGGTGAACGATCTTGTCACGACAGAGGACGGCATGGTCGGCTATGTCAGTCAGGTCGCGTCCAACTATTGTACCGTTACGACCGTGGTGGATGTGGAAATGCAGTGCGGCGCGCTGGTTACGCGCACGCGCGAAGCCGCCATTGCCGAAGGCAACTACGACATGATGAGCGAGGGCAACCTGCGCCTTTCCTATTTGAAGGAGGATGCGGACATTGTCATCGGCGACACGGTGGAAACCTCGGGCCGCGGCGGCGTGTTCCCCAAGGGCGTGATGATCGGCACGGTCGAAAGCGTGCTGACCGAGGAAAACGGTATTTCCTATTACGCGGTCATCAAGCCGTTTGTCAATGTGGATACGGTGACAAGCGTGTCCATCATCACCGACTACACGATCACGGAGTAAAAAAGCATGCAGAGAGAACAGGTATCCATTCCTAAAAATTTATTATATATTCTGTTGGCGGTCGTGTATTTTGCGCTGCAAAGCAGCTGGGGCCGCTACTTCTCGGTGCGCGGCTTTCATATCGACCTGCTGCCGTGCTTCGTCGCGGCGGCCGCCCTGTTGGACGGTCCGGTCGAAGGCGTTATCATGGGCGTTGCGGTGGGCGTTTTGTACGATTTGGGCTTTGTCGGCATCGACGGGGTCTATCCCATCTTCTTTTTACTGTTCGGCTTTATCGCGGGCTCGCTCAGCAGGCTCACGCTCAGCCGCAACTATGTATCGATGATGATGCTTTCCGCCGGTGAAATGATTCTGATAGGGCTTTTGCGCTATTTTTGCTACCTGCTGCCCATGCACGGGGCTTCGTTCGGGCTGGTGATGCAGCAGGTGTTCGGCGGCGCGGTGCTCACGGCGGCGCTCAGCTTTCTGGTATACGCGCCGGTGAAGAAAATAAGCAAAAAATTCGAGTCCAGATAAGTTTTCGGAGCTGATTTGTGAGGTCTTTTTTCAATGGTGAATAAAAATCAACTGCTGCGCCGCTTGATCGCGCTTGCCTGCGTGCTTCTGGTGTGCGCCTCGCTCGCCGGATGGAAGCTGACGCAGTTGCAGCTAGTCCACGGCGAGGAAAACGTGAAAAAGGCAGCGGTGCACCTGACGACGATCACGACGGTCTCCGCCGCGCGCGGCGAAATACTGGATCGCTACGGCCGTCCTCTCGTGACCAACCGCACGGCCTTTTCCATGGTGCTGACCTATTCTAACTGGCAGACCGAGGGCCAATTCGACCGCCTGCTGGAGCTGACGCGCATGGTCGAAGCGGACGGCGGCGAAGTCAAGGACGTGATGCCGATCTCAAAAACCGCGCCCTATACCTTTACGGCGGAAAACGCGGATGAGGCAATGACAAAGCTGCGTAAGTATATGGCGGAAAGCGAAAACAAGATCCATGTCGGCAATACCGCGACCGCGCCCGAGTTTATCGAAGCCATGCGGGTGTATTTGAAATTGCCGGATACTTATTCCCAGCAGGATGTGCGTACGGTGGTCGGCCTTTATTACAGCATGCGCACGGTCGGCTTTGATATGCGGCAAAACTTTACGTTGGCGACCGATGTCACGGTCGACCTGATCGCAAAGGTAAAGGAAAACCACAAAAAGTACGCGGGCGTTGATTTTCAGACCGAGTCCGTGCGGCAATATGATACCGAATACGCCGCGCACCTGCTTGGCACCGTTCACCCGATGTGGACCGAGGACTGGTATGGCACGGATGGCAATTCAGGCTATCAAAATGTCCCGGGCTACAACTTGAACGATTCGGTAGGCGATTCCGGCATTGAAAAGGCGATGGAATCCTACCTGCACGGCACCTCCGGTTCCGCCACGGTGGAGACCACGCTCGGCGGCGATAATCTCAGTGGACAAACGAATTCCTACGCGCCCGAGCCGGGCAACAACGTGGTGCTCACCATCGATCTGGAGCTGCAAAAAGCGGCGGAGCAGTCGCTGGCGGAGAATGTGTCCGGCTACGGCCACGGCGGCGCGGCCGTCGTGCTCGACATGCACTCGGGCGAGGTGCTGGCCATGGCCTCGTATCCGACCTATAACCTCGCGACCTTTAACAAAGAGTTTGAGGAGTTGGAAAAGGATAGCCGAAAGCCCTTTACCAACCGCGCCACCAGCGGTCTGTACGCGCCGGGTTCCACCTTTAAGGTGCTTTCCGCCATCGCGGCGCTGGAGACCGGCGTGATCGATGAAAACACATCGTTTACCTGTACGGGCGTTTTTGAATACGGCGGACAGAAATTTGAGTGTAATAACCATGAGCATCCGGCTACCTATGATGTGGTCAACGCGATCAAATATTCGTGCAACACATTCTTCTACAACGTAGGCCAGCAGCTGACGGGCGCGGCGCTTGAAAAATGGTGCAAAAGTTTTGGTCTGGGTCAGGTGACCGGTATTGAGGTGGGCGAGGCGGCAGGTCAGGCCGCCGGCCCGGAAACCCGCGAAAAAATGCTGGATAACGACCCGACGCTGCGCGAGTGGCAGGGCGGCGACGACGTGCAGGCGGCCATCGGCCAGTCGGACAACTGGTTCACGCCCTTGCAGCTATGCAATTATATTGCGGCGGTCGTCAACGGCGGCACGGTCTATAAGCCGACGCTGGTCAAAAACGTGAAGAGCTACGATTACGGCGAGGTCGTCAAGACCGATGAGCCGGAGGTCCTCGGCAATGTCACCTTTTCAGACAAGACGCGCGATACCGTTATGACCGGCATGGCCGAGGTTACCGCCGAGGGCGGCACCGCCGCCACCGTGTTCGCCGATTATCCGATCAAGATCGGAGGCAAGACCGGTACGGCGGAAACCAACGACCCGGAAAAGTCCAACGGTGTGTTTGTGGCCTTTGGTCCGTTTGAGGATGCGCAGATCGCGGTGTGCGTGGTGGGCGAGGCCGCGCAGCACGGCGCGTCGGTCGCCCCGGTCGTGCGCGATATTTTCGACGCCTACTTCAAGACCGAGCCGGATTTAGTGGAAACGGTGGAGAAGGAGAACGCGCTTTTAAACTAAGCGCCCCATGCCGCGCCGCTTCGACGCAACAGGCGTAAATATTTGCTGAAACGCTTGTAAATTGTGGTTTTCTCGTGTATAATGATACACATAGATTTTTAGCTTCGGAGGCGTTATGTTGAAAGTCATATTGGTTGCATCCGGCAAGGGAGGCACGGGCAAGACCTCCTTTACCGCGGGCGCGGGCGCGGCGCTGTCGCTGCTCGGCCGCCGTGTGCTCCTGATCGACGGAGACTGTGGCCTGCGAAATCTCGACATCGCGCTCGGCATGTCCGACCGCGTGGTTTATTCCTTTGCCGATGTGGCGGGCGGCGCGGTGCCGCTTGCGGATGCGATCGCGCATCACCCCACATATGAAAGACTGAGCCTGCTGACGGCGCCGGTCGCGCTGCCCGCACTCAGCGAGCGCGGCATGGAGCAACTTGCCGTGCAAGCGGAGGAAGCAGGCTTTGAGTACCTGTTGATCGACGGCCCGGCCGGTCTTCCGGCTGAGCTTTCCTTTTCCGCTCACATTGCAACGCAGGCCATTATCGTCACCACGCCGGACAGCGCCTGTATCCGCGGCGCGGAGCGTTGCGCGCGTAAGCTGGAAGAGGAATATTGCATTGCCCGTATACGTATGATTCTCAATCGTGTTCGCCCGCAGCTGATCCGCAGCGGCAAGGCGGACAATATCGACGACGCCATGGATGGCGCCGGGCTGCCGCTGCTCGGCATCGTGCCTGAGGACGAGGATATCATCGCGTGCTCAAACCGCGGCAACAGCATCCTTTCCATCAAGCATACCGGCGCGGCGCGCGCCTTTTCCAACATCGCGCGGCGGCTCGAAGGCGAGCGCGTACCGCTAATGAAAATCTAAAGATCGGCTCCGTATCGCCGACGCTTCAGACAAGTCTGAAAGGGGATGGATCGCATATGAACGTAGCGCTGATCGCACATGACCGCAAAAAGGAACTGATGGTTCAGTTCTGTATGGCTTACTGCGGTATTCTGGCAAAGCACAATATATGCGCTACCGGCACGACCGGTAAATTCGTAGAAGAGGCAACCGGCCTTAAAATCGAAAAATGTCTTGCGGGCATGCAGGGCGGCGAGGAACAAATCTCCGCTCGTGTGGCCTACAACGAAATCGACCTTGTTCTGTTTTTCCGCGACCCCATGACCAACGCCCAGTACGAGCCCGATGTGCACGCGATCGCGCGCCTGTGCGATATGCATAACATCCCGATCGCGACCAATTCCGCCACCGCGGAAATGCTGATCCTTGGCCTTGACCGCGGCGACCTCGATTGGCGTAATATCGTCAATCCCAAAAATCGCTAACAACGTAAACTGTCCTTCCGGGTTTCTTGCGGCGGTCTCTGCCCCTGTCCCGGAACGGCACATTACGAAATTTATTCAGCGCCCTCCGAATGGGGGGCGTTTTGATGCAAAACAGGAGAACGACAGATTATGGATAAAGTAAAACCAAGAACCCTATCCGGCTTTATGGAGCTGCTGCCCGCGCCGCAGATGCAAATGGAGCGCATCATGCAGGTGCTGCGCGAAACCTACGCGCTTTACGGCTTTTATCCGCTCGATACACCGCTGATCGAATCCTCCGAGGTGCTGCTTGCCAAGGGCGGCGGCGAAACGGAGAAGCAGATCTACCGTTTCCAGAAGGGGGACAGCGATCTTTCCCTCCGCTTTGATCTGACCGTGCCGCTGGCCAAATACGTGGCCCAGCATTACGGCGAGCTGACGTTCCCGTTCCGCCGCTACCAGATCGGCAAGGTCTATCGCGGCGAGCGCGCGCAGCGCGGCCGTTTCCGCGAGTTTTATCAGGCCGATATCGACGTGATCGGCGACGGCAAGCTCGATATCGTGAACGAAGCCGAGGTGCCGAGCATTATCTACCGGACGTTTTCCACGCTCGGCTTAAAGCGCTTCAAGATCCGCATCAACAACCGCAAGGTGCTCAACGGCTTTTTCGCCATTTTGGGACTGACCGAAAAAGCGGGCGACGTGATGCGCACGGTCGATAAGCTGGAGAAGATCGGCGCGGCAAAGGTAAAAGAGATTCTGACCGAGGACTTCGGCGTATCCGCAGAAACAGCGGACGAGCTTTTGGCCTTTATCGCGACGCCCGGCGGCACCGAGGGCATTCTTGCCGCGCTGGAAGCTTATCGGGGCAGGAACGAAGTGTTTGACGCCGGCGCGGACGAGCTTAAGACCGTCGCGACCTATATGGCGGCCTTCGGCGTGCCCGCCGACCATTTTGAGATCGACCTGACCATCGCGCGCGGGCTGGATTATTACACCGGCACCGTGTACGAGACCACCATGCTCGACCATCCGGAGATCGGCTCGATCTGTTCGGGCGGCCGGTACGATAATCTGGCGGAATACTATACCGATAAGCAGCTTCCGGGCGTCGGCATTTCGATCGGCCTGACCCGGCTGTTCTATGTGCTTGGCGAGCAGGGCTATTTGAACGGCGAAAGCCTGACCGCCCCGGCCGATGTGCTCATCCTGCCCATGACGGACGACCTCGCGCCCGCGATCGCGCTGGCGACGGGGCTGCGGCAGGCGGGCGTTCGCGCGCAGCTTTACGGCGAGCAGAAAAAATTCAAGGCCAAGATCGGCTACGCGGACAAGCTGAGTATCCCGTATGTTATTTTCCTCGGCGAGGATGAGATCGCGGGTCAGGTGTACGCCGTCAAGGATATGGCGTCCGGCGAGCAGGTCTCCGTCGGCTTTGACGAAGCCGTTCAGCGCATCCAAAACGGTCTTGCCGCGAAGAACGCGGGTACGGTGATCGTCGACAAGGGATAAGCGGATGAAATCGCACGTTATTTTGCTGATAGTGGGCCAAGGAATCTACGTGGTACGCGCTTTGCACGGCAATGATGAAGAAAATTCTCAAAACAAGGAATGATATCAATATGGAAACCTCTATTTCGGGTATGAAGCGCACGCATATGTGCGGCGACCTGCGCCTTTCGGACGCGGGGCGGACCGTCACGGTCAACGGCTGGGTCGACCGTGTGCGCGATAACGGCGGCGTGCTGTTTTTGCTCGTGCGCGACCGCGCGGGCGTCATTCAGTGCACGTTCGATAAATCGGTGAACGCCGGTTTGTTCGATATCGCCTTTACCTGCCGCACCGAGTTCGTTGTGGCGGTCAGCGGCAAGCTCACCGCGCGCGATGAAGCCGCGGTCAATAAGAAAATGCCGACCGGCGAGGTCGAGCTGATCGCCGAGGAACTCCGCATCCTCTCCAAGGCGCAGACCACGCCGTTTGAGATAGACGACTCCAAGGAGGTCGGCGATCAGGTGCGCCTGAAATACCGCTACCTTGATCTGCGCCGTCCGTCCATGCAGAAAAACCTGATGCTGCGCCATCGCGTCACGCAGGTCGCGCGCAATTACTTTGATGAAAACGGCTTTCTGGAAATAGAAACCCCCATGCTGACCAAGTCCACGCCCGAAGGCGCGCGCGACTATCTGGTGCCCAGCCGCGTTCATCCGGGCAAGTTCTACGCGCTGCCGCAGTCGCCCCAGCAGTATAAGCAGCTGCTGATGCTCTCCGGCGTCGACCGTTACATGCAGATCACCCGCTGCTTCCGCGACGAGGACCTGCGCGCCGACCGCCAGCCCGAATTCACCCAGATCGATCTGGAAATGAGCTTTGTCGAGCAGGACGATGTGATCGCGGTAAACGAAGGCTTTATCAGCCGCGTGTTCCAAGAGGTGCTGGGGGTAGACATCCCGCTGCCGCTGCCGCGCTTGACATGGCGCGAAGCGATGGACCGCTTCGGCTCCGACAAGCCGGATACCCGCTTTGGCTTTGAAATAAAGGATATTTCGGATATTGCCGCGAAATGCGAATTCGGCGTGTTTAAGGGCGCGATTGAAGCGGGCGGCACCGTGCGCCTGATCAATATAAACGGCTATGCCGATAAGTTCCCGCGCAAGGAGATCGACAAGCTGGCCGATTTTGTTAAGACCTACCGCGCCAAGGGCCTCGCGTGGATGAAGCTTGCGGCGGATGGGGCCATGACCTCCTCCTTTGCCAAGTTCCTGACCGAGGAGGAGATCGCGCAGATCAAGGAACGCGCCGATATGCACGAAAACGACGTGCTGTTCGTCGTCGCGGACGCTTCGGAAGAGACCGCGCTGGTTTCGCTGGGCGCGCTGCGCTGCGAGCTGGCGAAACGCCTTGGCCTTGCCAAAAAGGACGATTACAAGCTGCTTTGGGTAACCGAGTTCCCGCAGTTTGAGTATTCCGAGGAAGAGGATCGCCTTGTTGCCAAGCACCATCCCTTTACCGCGCCCATGGATGAGGATATCGCCCTGCTGGATACCGATCCGGCTAAGGTGCGCGCCAAGGCGTACGATATCGTGCTCAACGGCTGCGAGTTGGGCGGCGGTTCGATCCGTATCCACGATTCCGAGCTGCAAACCAAAATGTTCCGCGCGCTCGGCTTTACCGAGGAGAAGGCGAAGGAGCAGTTCGGCCACCTGATTACAGCGTTTTCCTATGGCGCGCCCCCGCACGGCGGTCTGGCCTACGGTCTGGACCGGCTGTGCATGCTGCTCTCCGGGCTGGATTCCATCCGCGATGTGATCGCGTTCCCCAAGGTGCAGAACGCTTCCGACCTAATGATGAGCTGCCCCGACGTGGTGGACGACAAGCAGCTGGACGAGCTGTCGATCGCCGTGACCCGCATGGAGCAAGAAGACGCGGCTGAGTAAACCGCGAAGCTTGATAAAATAGGCTGCTGCAAAACAAAGCTTTGCAGCAGCCTTTGTTTTCCCAAGGGAGGGAACCGTACCGATGAAAGAGGAAACCGCGCGCCAAAAGAAGGTGCGCATCGCGGTGGCGGCCGGGTTGACGCTGCTGCTCGCCCTTTTGGTGCTGCCGCTGCTGTGGCGCGGCTCGCTTGCCGCTTGGCGGTTGACGGCGGGCCTTACCGGCGTTTTGGTCTTTCTGCCGCTCTTCGCCAGACCTTACCGTGACGGCGCGAAGCGCGCGTTGCTCGCCCTGCACGATGCGGCGTTGCTGATCGCTGCTTCCGCTTTGAGCCTGCTGACGACAGAGTATGTGGTCAAGGGCCTGACGGTCAACATGCAAAAATCGTTATGGCAGGGCCTGCTCTGTTATTTGGCCCTCTATGCCGCGCTTTATTTGGTTTGCGGGCGGGCGCGTCTGGCAGTTTGCATTGGTCAGGCGGTATTTCTGGTACACGCGCTGGTCGATCATTATGTCACCCTGTTTCGCGGCACGCCGGTGCTGCTGGGGGATATCCTTGCCATCGGCACGGCGGCAGATGTGGCGGAGGGGTATTCCGTGCCGGTCGAAAAATCGGTGCTGCTCGCGGCGTTGGCCGCGCTCCTGTTTTGCACGGCGGTATGGCGCATGCGCCGCGTTTGGCGCGCGCCCGCCAGAAGGCGGCTGCCGGTCGTGCTCGCGCTCGCGGTACTGGTGTGCGGCGGCCTGCGGGTGACGGGCACCGGCATCGGCTTTTGGCAGTCCAGCCGGTCGTACAGCGAAATATTCTACTTTTTGCGCTGCGCGAATGAATCCGTTGTGCGTAAGCCCGCGGGATACGGCGACGAAAACATGGCGCGGATCATGGAAAGCCATCCCGGCGAGACCGGCGAAAAAAAGCCGAACTTGATCGTGGTGATGAATGAATCCTTTGCCGATCTTGAGGATGTCGGCCCGTTTACGACCAATGAGGATTATATGCCTTACGTGCGCTCGCTCGCGGGCAAGGAAAACACGGTCACCGGCAAGCTGCTGGTGTCTACCTTTGGCGGCGGCACGGCCAATACCGAATTCGAGTTTTTGACCGGCGCCACCATGGGCTTTTTGCCCTTCGGCTGTTCGCCGTACCAAATGTATATCCGCGCGGCCATGCCCACCTTGGTCTCCAGCCTGAAAGGGCAGGAGTACGAGGCGGTATCGCTACACCCCTATCTGGCTTCGTCGTGGAGCCGCGACCGGGTGTATGAGCGCTTCGGCTTTGACCGCCAGCTTTATGAGGAGGACTTTGCCGAGGACGCGGCGCGCGTGCGCTACCGCGTGAGCGACAGCGAGGATTACCGCAAAATCTATGAGCTGTATGAAAAAAAGCCCGAAGGGCAGCCGCTGTTCGTTTTCAACGTGACGATGCAGAACCACGGCGGCTATGCTCCGGCGGATTACCCCAACTTTGACCCTAAAATATACCTGACCGGCGAATACGAGGGGCAATATCCCGATGTGGACAATTACCTGTCCCTCGTGCGGTATAGCGACGACGCGGTGCGCGAGCTGATCGCGTATTTTGAAGCCGCGGACGAGCCGACCGCTATCATTTTCTTTGGCGATCACCAGCCCAAGGTGGACGCGGCGTTTTATACCAGTCTGCTCGGCGGGGCGGGGCAGGCGGTCACGAGCGAGACCGAGCAAAAAAAGATGGTAACGCCCTTTTTTATCTGGGCCAACTACGATATCGCGGAGGCGCAGGATGTGACAATCAGCGCCAATTATCTATCCGCCTATGCGCTCGACCTACTTGGGCTAGGCGCCTCCGGCTACGACGCGTTACGCCTTGCCGCCCGGGAGGCGGTGCCCGCGATCAACAGCTTTGGCTATTACGACACGGCCGGCGCGTTCCACGAGGTACAACAAGCGGCGTCGGAAGAAAGTCTTGCGGATTACCGCATCGCCCAGTACCGCCAGCTGTTCGATACCAAAAACAGGCAGGATGCATTTTACCAGCTGCCGTAACGATTGTATGACAAAAGGAGAGACCATAGGTTCTCTCCTTTTGTCATGTGAGTGCTTAGATGGGGTACTGCCGGAAAGCAGAGGGCGTTACGCCGACCTTCTTTTTGAAGGCGCGTATAAAGTTTTCCTCGCTGTTAAAGCCGGTCTCAAAGGCGATCTGTCCCACGGTGCGCCCGCCCGCGAGCAGCAGCTCCTTGGCGCGGTCGATGCGGCGCAGGCTGATGTATTCGTAAGGAGAGTACCCCGTGCGCTTGCGGAACTGCTTGGTGAAATACGAGGCGCTCAGGCCGATGTGCGCGGCGACATCCTCCACGGACAGCGCGCCGTTATAGTGTCCGTCCATGTACCGGAGCGCGCGGTCGATCAGCGCGTCAAAATCATCGACCGGACCCGAGGCGGCGGCAAGTAGCTCGCACAAAAGGGCGTACACGGTCTCGGAAAGCGTATGCTCGGGCCCGCGGCCCGGCATTTCCCCGTAGGTGATCAGCCGCTCAAATAAAAGGCGCACCTGCGCCGGATCGCCGGAGGGAAACACGTGCCCGCCGCGAAGCGACAGGATCTCGCCGTACAGGCTATCGCTCTGTCCGCCGTTAAACAGCAGCCAGAAAAATTCCAGTTCGTCGGTCCGCGCGCGATATTCATGCGGCTTTTTGCAATCGAACAGCACAAGGTCGCCGGGGGAAGCGGAAAAACGCTCGCCCTCCAGCTCGATATCCATATGGCCGCCCACCACGAGAAACAGCATATAGTTGACGCGGTGGCCGGCTTCCATCGCAATCTCACAGTTGCAGCTGAACTGATAATTCCGGTCGCAGAAATAGTGCCCCATCCGGGTGGGATAGAAGAACAGACGCTCGGCATAGGAAGAAGGGGTGAAAAAATAGCGCACAGATCGCCGGGAAACACCGGCCTCGTTAATTTCCATAACTTTCACGCTCCTTTTTTATATAATATCACGTTTCACCTTTGGTTTACAACAGAAAAAATCGAAAATGTCAATGAGAAGAGCGGTTTTCAGCTTGGTTTGTCAAAAACGCGGTGCTACAATAGAGGCAATGAAACGGAAACCACAAACCACATAAGCAAAGGAGACGAAAAGTATGAAAATCGCATTTGACGTAGACGTATTGGCCAAGCAGATGTCGATCAACGATATGGTGCATCAGGTGGCCGACTGGGGCTACAAGTACATCGAACAGTCCCCCCATCCGCGCATCAATCCCTTTTACAAGCACCCGCTCTTCTCCGAGGAGTGCGAGCAGGAATACCGTCAGGCGCTGAAGGAGACCGGCGTTGAGATCTCGTCCTTCATCGTTGTTTACCGCTGGTCCGGACCGACCGAGGAGCAGCGTCAGTTCGCGGTGGAAAACTGGAAGAAGATCATCCAGATCGCCGTTAACATGGGCGTTCCGGTCATCAACACCGAGCTTTCCGGCGACCCCAATCAGGCCGAGATCTGCAACGGCATGTGGTTCAAATCGATGGAGGAGCTGCTGCCCCTGATTGAGAAGGAAGGCATCCGCGTTGAGATCCAGTCCCATCCGTATGACTTCTGCGAGCTGAACAACGAGACCGTTGATATGGTCAAATCCTTCCGCTCCAAGAATCTGGGCTATGTATACTCCTCGCCCCACGGCTTTTTCTACGATCAGGGCAAGGGTGACGTTCGCTCGATGCTGCGGTACTGCGGCGACGAGCTGACCCACGTTCTCTTTGCCGATACCTTTAACCAGACGCTGGATTGCCGCTACATCGCCAATCCGCCCTGGCTCAACGGCCGCGGCAAGGCTGACGTTACCATCCACCAGCATCTTGCCATGGGCGAGGGCGACGTGGACTTCCCCGGTATCTTCGAGACGCTGCGCGACATGGATTTTGCAAACAAGCAGATCGGCGCGAACGCCCCCAAGGTCGGCGGCGATAATATTGCCTGTGTTTCCATGTTCGGTTTCCCGGAGAAAATGGCAAAGCAGGCGCCCGAAGCACGCGAGCGCATCGAAAAGGAGCTTCTCGGCAAGTAAGGGTCGTATCTGAAAACTTTTTCCAAGAGTATGTGAATATTGCATAAAACAGAGGGCCTTTCATCAGCTTTGTTGATGAGGGGTCCTTCTGTTTTGCATAAAAAAGTGATATGGAATATGTGCAATCCAACAAAACAATAGATTGACATAAAGTTTCGTTTGAAATACGGCGCGAGAGATGGTAAAATTGGTAAAGAACTGGGGGAGAGCCCTTTGGGGCGCCCCGTAATCGCGTTCTCAGATCGCCGGTTTTTTTGAGAGGGGAGCCGGGCGGTCTTCTGTTTTGTTTTTTGCGTGCGCGTGCCCGCAAAAAACTTTAAGGGGAGTACGAAGCTGTTCCTTCTCCTTTGAGGGGGGAGAAGGGTGAGACGGCTTGGTATATAAATAAGAAGGAAAAAAGGGGAAAGACAATGAGTTTTCTAAATTCCATGGCGTTCACCGCGATTACTTTCTTGGCGTTTACAGCACTCGTAGCGCTTATCTCGTGGTGGAAGACCCGGGGCGACAACCTCGACACACAGGATGGCTACTATCTGGCGGGACGCGGACTGACCGGCCCGATCATCGCCGGTTCGCTGCTGATGACCAACCTGTCCGCCGAGCAGCTCGTCGGTACCAATGGACAAGCGGTGCGCGTCGGCATGGGCCCGATCGCGTGGGAAGTAACGGCGGCCATGGCGCTGATCGTTATGGCGTTCTTCCTGATGCCCAAGTACTTAAAGACCGGCCTTACCACGGTGCCGGAATTCTTCGAGCAGCGCTACGACGCGGGCACGCGCCGTCTGGTCTCGCTGATCGTGCTGCTTTCTTACATCGTCATCATGCTGCCGAACATCCTGTACGCTGGCGCGCAGGTGTTCTCCAACATCTTTGATCTGCCCGGCCTGACCGGCTGGAGCGAGTTCGCCTGCATCGCCGTCGTGTGTGTCGCGACCGCGTTTGTCGGTTCGATCTACGCGATTTTCGGCGGTCTAAAGGCCATCGCGCTGTCCGACTCGATCAACGGCCTCGGCCTGATCGTCGGCGGTCTGCTGGTGCCGATCTTCGGCCTGATCGCGCTGGGCCAGATGCACGGCGGCAACTTCATGCAGGGCGTGGACGTGTTCCTGCACTCCGAACCTGAAATGATGAACGCCATCAACCCGGCGAACGCGCCTGAGCCGTACATGCCCTGGCCGCTGCTTCTGACCGGTATGTTCATTAACAACATGTATTTCTGGGGCACCAACCAGTCGATCATCCAGCGTACCTTTGGCGCTAAGAACCTGAAGGAAGCGCAGAAGGGCGCCGTACTGGCCGGTTTCCTCAAGATTCTGACCCCTCTGATCGTCGTTATTCCGGGCATCATCGCTTTCATGCTGTACGGCTCCGCCGCGCAGGCCAACAGCGGCGACGCCGGCTACCCGATGCTGGTCGCTAACGTTATGCCCAAGCCGATTCTCGGCTTCTTCGCCGCCGTAATGTTCGGCGCGATCCTGTCCTCGTTCAACTCGGTGCTCAACTCCGCGTCCACGATCTACGCGCTTGATATCCACCGTCCGTCCTTCAACCCGACGGCTTCCGACGCCTATATGGTGAAGGTCGGCCAGCGCTTTGGCACGGTCGTGGCCATCGTATCGACGATCATGGCGCCGTTCATGCTCTACATGGGCGGTATCACCACCTTCGTAAACTCCATGTTCGCGGCGTTCAACACGCCTATTCTGGTCTGTCTGGTGTGCGGCTTCTTCTGGAAGAAAGTGCCCACCATCGCGCCCAAGATCATCATCCCGGTGCATGTGGTGCTGTACTTTACCCTTCAGTTCGGTCTGCGCAACGTGATTCCGTTCCTGAAGGATATCCACTATCTGTACTTTACCGCCGTGCTGTTTGTGGTCGACATGTTCATCATGTGGGTCATCGTCAAGAAGCGTCCGCGCGAGACCGATTTCGTCCTGAACGACGTCAAGGCGGTCGAGCTGACGCCGTGGAAGCATGGCAAGCTCTTTGCCACGATCACGCTGGCCGTTATGGTTCTGGCGTACATCCTGTTCTCCCCGCTGGTATTTGCCAAATAAAATACGGTTTTACTGTGAAGCTCCCCCGCGGATATTGCGAAAGCAATACCCGCGGGGGAGCTTTTTGTTTTCCGAAAGGTGGCCGCTTTACCAAAGCTTTACGCAAAGTTTAAGCGGGCGCGGTGGAAAGGGAGCCCCGCTCATTGGTATGATAGCAACGTACTTTGGAACAAAGAAGAAATGCTTGCTCGTGAAAGGAGCTTTTTACATGTTGGAACTGAGATCGGTCAAAAAGGCCTACGACGGCGTGCCCGTTCTGCGGGATATCTCCATCCGCGTGGACGACGGCGAGATCGTTTCCATTCTGGGGCCGTCGGGCTGCGGAAAGACCACGCTCTTGAATCTGATCCTTGGCATCGCGGCGGCGGACAGCGGCGAGATCCTGTGCGACGGCGAGGACCTGACCCATACGCCGATGGAAAAGCGGGGATTCAATATTGTGTTTCAGGATTACGCGCTGTTTCCCAATCTGAACGTTTATAAAAACATCACCTATGGATTGAAGAACAAGCCGGGCGTGTCCACGGAGCAAGAGGTAGACGAGCTGATCGATCTGCTGGGCCTGCGCGAGCATCTGGAAAAAGGGATCGACCAGCTTTCCGGCGGACAAAAGCAGCGCGTGGCGCTGGCGCGCACCATGGTGATGAAGCCGCGCATCCTGCTGCTGGACGAGCCGCTTTCCGCGCTGGACGGCGTGATCAAGGAATCCATCAAGGATCGCATCAAGACGATCGCCCGCGAATACAAGCTAACCACCATCATCGTCACGCACGATCCCGAGGAAGCGCTGACACTGTCCGACCGGGTGCTGATCATCGACGAAGGCACGATTTCCCAATACGCCCGCCCGGCGGAGATCATTCACAAGCCGGAAAACGACTTTGTCAAAAAGTTTATTTTGAATCAGCTAGAGATTAAGCGCAACAATATTTACGCGCTCTTCGGCGACCGCGCGCCGATGCCAGCCGAGGCGGTGTAACGGGGCCGTATGAATCGTAAAAACTGGGAACTAAAACTGATTTTCGCGGGTATCACGGCTTTGTTTGCCGCCTTCCTTATCATTCCCACCATACGCCTCTTTTTTAAGTCCTTTTTGGGGGAAGGGGGCGTTACCGCTTCGTATTTCCTGTCGGTCTTTTCGCAGCGCGGCTTTGGGCAAACGCTTGCAAACAGCTTTGCCGTGTCCGCCGCCTCGGCCGTGGCCGCGGTGGGGCTGGCCTTTGTCATGGCCTACGCGGTGCACTATACGGGGCTGCCCGCGTGGTGCAAACGCATCCTGCGCGCCATGGCGACGCTGCCGATGTTTCTGCCCACCATTACTTACGGCTTTGCCATCATCTATTCCTTCGGCAAGCAAGGGCTGATCACGCGGCTGCTGGGCAGGCAGCTGTTCAATATCTACGGCTTTTGGGGGCTGATGATCGGCTACGTCATCTACACCATCCCCGTGGCCTTTATGCTGATCAGCAACACGATGTGCTACGTGGACAAGAAAACGCTGATCGTTTCCAAGACCATGGGCGACCCGCATCTTTCCACCTTCTGGATCGCGGTGTTGCGTCCGCTGCTCGGCACGCTGGCCGGGGCGTTTATTCAGGCGTTTTTCCTCTGCTTTACGGATTTCGGCATTCCCGCTTCGGTCGGCGGCCGGTATGATGTGATCGCGACCGTGCTGTATAACCAAATGCTCGGCGGTATCCCGGATTTCAACCGGGGCGCGGTGGTTGCCGTGATCATGCTGCTGCCATCCGTGGCGAGCATTTTCCTGATGCGCTTTCTGGAACGGTACAACATCCGCTACAACCGCATTTCAGATGCCGACCTGCGCAAAAACCGCGTGCGCGACGTGGGCTGGGGGCTGGGCGGCACGGCGGTCTCCGTTTGCATGCTGGCGGTATTCGCGGTCATCTTCGTGGTGCCGCTCGTGCAGGATTGGCCGTACCGCACCGCCTTTTCCTTTGACCACATACGCGGGGTGCTCGCGGACGGCGATCTGCTCGCGGTCTATCAGCACTCGATCGTGATGGCGCTTTTGACCGCGCTGTTCGGCACGCTGCTCGCTTACGGCGCGGCGTTGATCACGGCGCGCAGCGCGCTGCCCGCTTGGTGCAAGCGCGTGGTGGAAAGTATCGCCATGGTGACCAACACCATTCCCGGCATGGTACTCGGTCTGGCGTTTCTCTTTGCCTTTTCGGGCACGCCGCTGCAAAATACGCTGACGCTGATGGTGGTCTGCAACATCGTCCACTATTTTTCCACGCCTTATCTGATGATGAAAAACTCCCTATCCAAAATGAACGCGGGGTGGGAAACCACCGCGATGCTCATGGGGGATAGCTGGCTGAAAACGATCCTGCGCGTGGTCACGCCAAACGCGGTGTCCAGCCTGCTCAGCGTATTCAGCTATTACTTTATCAACGCCATGGTCACAATCAGCGCGCTGGTCTTTATCGCGGGCGCGCGCACCATGGTGCTGACTACCAAGATCAAGCAGCTGCAGTATGTCAACAAATTTAACGAAGTCTTTGTACTGTCCCTGCTGATCCTGCTGACCAACTTTGTTGCAAAAGCCGTATTTTCCCGGCTTGCAAATGATAAAAAGAAGAAATGAACGTATGAAAGGAAACTGTTACCGATGAATCTGAAAAAACTCTTGGCCCTTGGCCTTTCTCTGTCGATGGCGTCCATGGCGCTTGCCGGATGCAGCTCCGCCGGCGCGGGCGACGTCGAGGCGGGTGCGAAGGTCGTGATCTACTCGAACGCGGATGATGAAGCCATCACCGCCATGACGGACGCGCTGGACGCGAACGGCTACGCGGACAAATACCTGCTCGAAACCTTCGGCACCTCCGAACTGGGCGGCAAGCTGCTGGCCGAGGGCGCCAATATCGAAGCCGATCTGGTTACCATGAGCACGTTCTACGTGCAAAGCGCGCAGGAACAGAACGATATGTTTTTGCCGCTGGATTTCGAGGTGAAAACGCTCGATACCTTTCCGGATTATTGCGCGCCCATCACCTCGCAGGAGGGCGCGATCATCGTCAACACTGAAATGCTGAAGGAATCCGGCCTTGCAATGCCCGCGAGCCTGAAGGATCTGACCGACGCGCAGTATGCGGGCCACCTTGCGGTGACCGATATCCAGTCCTCCTCCACGGCGTGGCTGCTGATCCAAGCGCTGGTCGCCGCCTATGGCGAGGACGGCGCGGGCGAAACGCTGGCAAAGATTTATCAGAACGCGGGCGACCACATCGAGTCCTCCGGGTCCGCGCCGCTCAAGCTGTGCCGCGCCGGCGAGGTGGCAATCGGCTTTGGCCTGCGCCATCAGGCGGTGGCTGACAAGCAGGACGGCCTGCCCATCGACTATGTCGATCCGTCCGAGGGCAATTTTTCGCTCACCGAGTCCGTGGCCGTGACCAACAAGGGCGATCAGACCAACCCGCTCGCCATGGAAATGGCGCAGTGCATCATCAATAACGCCCGCGCCGCGCTCATCCAGACCTATCCAAACCCGCTGTACGAGGGCGAGACCGCGGACGCCGCAAACCAGTCCGCCCACCCGATGACCTTCCCGGAGCCGCTGACCTTTGAGCTGTTCCAGCAGCATCAGGCGCTTTCCGAGAGCGCCAAGCCGTAAGGGAGGAGCCGCCGCGATATGAATACCTATAAGCTTCTCACACCCGGGCCGCTCACCACGACCGACACGGTTAAACGCGAAATGCTGGTGGACCGCTGCACCTGGGATGATGATTACAAGGCGGTCACGCAGGATATCCGCCGCCGGTTGCTCGAACTGGCGCAGGTGACGGACCGGGATTACACCGCCGTGCTGATGCAGGGCAGCGGCACCTTCGGCGTGGAGAGCGTGCTTACGAGCGTTGTGGGCGAGACGGATAAGGTGCTGATATGCTCCAACGGGGCTTACGGCGAGCGCATGACCGCGATCTGCGCGCGCGCCCGCATTCCTTTTCTGCACTATGCGCAGCGCTATGACCGCACGCCTGACGCCGCGCACGTGGCGGCGCTGCTCGAAGCGCGTCCGGAGATCACGCATGTCGCCATGGTGCACAGCGAGACCACAAGCGGCATTTTAAACGACATCGAGTCCATGGGCAAGGCTGTGCAAGCGGCTGGCCGAACCTTTATTGTGGACGCGATGTCCTCCTTCGCCGGGGTGGAGATCCCGGTGGAAACGTGGGGCGTCGACTTTTTGGTGTCCAGCGCGAACAAATGCATTCAGGGTGTGCCGGGCTTTTCCTTTATCGTGTGCCGCCGGGACAAGCTGATCGCGAGCGAGGGCAAGGCGCGTTCGCTCTCGCTCGATCTGTACGATCAGTGGAAGAGCATGGAGGCGGACGGTAAATGGCGCTTTACCTCGCCCACACACGCGGTGCTTGCCTTTGCAAGGGCGCTCAAGGAGCTGGAAGCCGAGGGCGGCGTGGCCGAACGGCACCGCCGGTATGCGGCAAACAACCGCCTGCTCATTCGTCGTATGGAGCAGCTCGGCTTTGCCACCTATGTGGACGCCGCCAGCCAAGGTCCGATCATTACCACGTTTTTCTATCCGGACGGCGTGCGCTTTGCGTTTCGTGAGTTTTACGACTATATCAAGGCGCGGGGCTATGCGATCTACCCGGGTAAGCTGACCGAGCGCGAAACCTTCCGCATTGGCAACATCGGAGAGATCTATCCGGAGGATATTGAAAAGCTCGCCGGTATCATCGCGGATTTTCTCGCGGAGCAGCAAAAGGAGGCCGCCGCCGTATGATCGAAGCTGTTATTTTGGACTGGGCGGGCACTGCCGTGGATTACGGCTGCTTCGCCCCGGTGCGCGCCTTTGTCGAGGCGTTCACGCACTTCGGCGTTGCCGTCACCATGGAGGAAACGCGCGCGCCCATGGGCATGCTCAAGCGAGACCATATCCGCGCCATGCTGGGCATGGAGCGGATCGCACAGGTATGGCGGACCGTGCACGGCCGCCCCGCGACAGAAGAGGATGTAAACGCGGTGTACGCTCAGTTCGAGCCCAAACTATTTGACATTCTGGACGGCTACGCGGCCCCTAAGCCCGATCTGCTGGATACCGTGACCGCGCTGCGGGCAAAGGGCCTAAAGATCGGCTCCACCACGGGATATACGGATGCGATGATGGCTATTGTCGTGCCGCGCGCGGCCGAACTGGGCTATGCGCCGGATCTATGGATCAGTCCGGACGGCGTGGGCGGCAAGGGGCGGCCCTATCCCTACATGATCTTTGAAAACCTGAAAGCGCTGGGCGTTACCGGCGTGCGCCGGGCCGTCAAGGTGGGCGACACGGTCTCCGATATCCGCGAGGGCGTGAACGCGGGCGTGTGGTCGGTCGGTGTGATCGAGGGCAGCTCGGAGCTCGGCCTGTCCGAAGCGGAGTTCGCTGCTTTGTCCGTGCGCGAGCGTGAAATCGCCTGCCGCCGGGTGGAGGATACCTTCCGCGCGGCCGGCGCGGATTTTGTGTTGCGCGATCTGCACCCGCTGCCCGCGCTGCTGGACACGCTGAACGCGAAAGCGGATTGAAAGCAGGGATGATTTACGCCGCCAAAGAGCGGATAAACCCTCTCGCTCTTTGGCGGCGTATGTGCTATACTAGGGTCAGTACCATAATAAGGAGGCACTCTGCCATGGCAATGAAAGAACACTATCAGGGACTCGGCCATATCGCGATCCATGTGAAGGATATGGACGAGAGCATCGCGTTTTACCAGAAGATCGGCGGCGCGCTGTTCAAGCGCGACAGTATTTCCACACCGGAAGGGGACAAGCTGCTCGCACTCGTCGATCTCGGCGGGTTCCTGCTGGAACTGATCCAGTCGCCCACGCCCGCGCCGATGAGCGAGGGCAATATCCCGCACTTTGCCGTTTACGTAGATGATTTGGACGCCGCCGGGGCCGACCTACGCGCGCTCGGCATCGAATTTACCGAGCCGGAGAAAAAAGTGCTGCCGAATACCTTCGGCGGCCTGCAAAACTGGTTCATCACTGGCCCCTCCGGCGAGCAGATCGAGCTGCTGCAAATGCTGTAATCCAAAGGGACCCAAAAAAACGGAGGAGATAAAATATCTCCTCCGCTTTTTTGCGTCTATTTTTGACCGCTGCCGCCGCATTTCCAGCATTCGCCGTGGTCGCAGTTGGGGCATACCACCCAACTGCTCAGCACAAGCGGGTTCCAGTAGCCGTGGGCGCCGTTGCAGGTCGGGCAGTCGCCGGAACCGTAACAGATATCGCAGCTCTGCGAGCCCTTTGGGGGCTGATAGCTGCCGCCGCTGGCCGAACCGCCGGAGGCCGAACCGCCCGAAACGCTTTGGTGCGCCTCCACATAGGCGCGGGCTTCCGCCATGTCCATTTGCTTGATCTCGTCGTCGGTATAGCCAAGCTGGTGCAGGATATCGCGCCGTTCCGCGTCCCAGTCGTCATACTGCTGTTCGTAGTTCGGATTGTCCATCTGACCGAAGAAGCAGTTTTTGCAGGGCTTGTTCCCGGTGTTGCCGCAGGTGATACACGGGGACCAATAAGAGGTGCCCGGAATCCTTTGCCTGCCACTGCCGCCGCAGTCGTCGCAATCCTCGTCGTAATAACCATCCCCGCCGCAATAGGTACAGTCGATCAGCATTTCAGGCTGTTCGCCCTCAAGCTTTTTGTATTGCGCCCAAAGCGAGTCCTGATCCGCCTGTGAGGGCGTACCGGCGGCCGCCTTGGCTTGCTGAACCGGCGGCTTTTGCTGCGCCGCCCCCTGTGCTTTGGCCTGTGGTTCGTCAATCAGCACGGTTTTGGGCATCTGTTCGTCCGCCCCCTCCGGCGCGTCCGGCACAACGACCTTGTACGGCGTTTGCTCGCTTGGGGGCGCGTCGGCCGTTTTCGCAATGCTCTCATCATCTGCGCGACTGTTGCCCGCGATCAGCCCGACCGCAAACGCGCCGCCCACGGCCAGCAGCAACAGAACCGCCGCAACGACGTATCCCTTTGTCGAAACCTGTTTCATAGCTCGCGCCTCCTCAACCCCTGTTTTTCAACTCAAGCCTATCACAAATTTCCTGATTTTTCAACAGGTGAACGGACGAAAATAATATGACAGGGGAGTAAAAAAGATCGCAGCAACATGCATGCAGCAGTCGCCGTGAACGCAGTTAGGGCAGTTTTGTAACTACCCGGTAAGAACGGGGAAAGCCTTTCGCTCTTTACAGCCGTATATGCTATACTAGGGATAGCCACATGATTAAAGGGGGATGTGACATGGGCATGAAGAAACACGGGGGAGGAAAAAATATGAAAAAAGGATCATGGCGGCATGTCGTAACTACTGCGCTTGCCATTTGCCTATTAACTGCCGGAGCGACGGCGATCAATAACGAGGGATTGTTTTCGGGTGCGACAATCGACAAAAACGGAACACTGACTATGGATCCGTTTTTTATCAACGATTACGGCTATCCAGCGGATATCACAATTCCGGACAAGGTCGTTACAATATCGGACAGTTGTTTTGCTTCGAGTCAGGTGCAGTCCGTTACTTTTAATGGGCATGAAAAAAAGGTGGGCGCGAGCGCATTTTCAACCAGCAGTCTACGCCAGATCGCGTTTCCGGATTCCGTCACCGAGATCGGTATGCTGGTATGCGCGGACTGCACCCAGTTGACCGATGCGGTCTGGTCAAAGGCCACGCCTACCGTATCCAAATATGCGTTTGACGGCTGTACCGCGCTGCAAAGCGTGACTCTGCCCGAGGGCGTTACGGCCATTGACAGCTGGGCTTTTAAGGGCTGTACCGCGCTGACATCCATCCGGCTGCCTGCAACGCTGCGTTCCATTGAGAACGCCGCGTTTGAGGATGCCGGGCTGAAAAGCATTGTCATACCGGACGGCGTGACCAAGCTGGGCTGGGGCGCGTTTGAGGGCTGCACCCAACTGACCGAACTGCACATCCCCGCGAGCGTGACGGAGATCGGCCTTTTGTTTGGCGCTCCGAGTGATCCCGCGGTTAATGACCCCTATACCGATCCCTCTACATGGACAAAGGGCCCGGTCATTTATGGCGTTTCCGGCTCGGAAGCCGAGCGCTACGCACGGAAAAACGGCATTCGTTTTATGACGGAAAACGGTGCGACTCAACCAACGCCTGAGCCCTCACCGGAGCCTGCCCCCGAACCGGTTCCGGAAAAGAACGTGTCGATCTCTATTGCTTATGATGAAATGATAAAGATGTATGACAATGGAATTGCTTATTTGGCAACATTTACGAACCATACGGACAAGCCGATTCATCAATATTTTGCCCTTCTGGTATATGAGCCAATGCTGCAGGCGACAAGCGAAATAATAAAGAGCGAGAATGGGTATCAGATCGTTTATGCTCGAGACGCAAACGGCGATCCGATCTATTGGTTGGATGCTGAAATCCACTTTTTTGATGTTGATCTGCCTGCGTTCGGCAGTGTAAAAAAAGGCGTGGATGCAGGTACGTTTCTCCTCTCATCAGGGACACTGCAATGGATCACCTTTGACGACAAAGCGGAAATGGATCGCGTTCAGGCATCTGTACCTTCCACACACTACGAACGTGATATAGAGCCGCATGAAAAGGGCCAGAACTGGCTCAAGGATACCTTTGGTATTGTGCTGCCGCGCGAGACGATTGACTGATTTTAGGGGGAAAGAATTTGTGAATACCAAAATACAACGGGCGACCGCGGCGCTTCTGTGCGCCGCCGTGCTGACCGGCGGCGCCGCCGCGTTTACCATGGAAGAGGTAAAGCCTGAGGACATTTTCACGCCCGAGGTAATCGAACAAGAGAGAGTTTCCAGTTGGGCTGCAGAAGAGGTCCGCGACGCCACCGATCTGGGGCTCGTCCCTGCCGAGCTTGGCCGCGGCTTCCAAAAAGAGATCAACCGCGAGCAATTTTGCGAGCTGGGCGTCAATATGGCGGAAAAGGCGCTGGGAAAAACGCTTACCGTCCCGTCGTCCCATAGCTTTACCGACACCGCAAGCGAGTGGGTGCTCAAGGCGAATGAGGCGGGCATTGTGAACGGTACCAGCGCCACCACCTTCGAGCCGAACGCATCCATTACGCGCGAGCAGATCGCGGCCATGTTCTACCGCGCCATTGTCTATATCCGGCAGCAGGAGGGCAGGGAAGCCCTTGATGCCGGCGGCGATCTGTCCGCCTATACGGACGAGGGGCAGGTTTCCGGCTGGGCGAGGGAAGCGGTCGCCGCGCTGGCGCACAGCGGAATTATGAAGGGCACCTCGGATACCCGGTTGAGCCCACAGGAAACGGCTACTGTTGAGCAAGCAATCCTTTTAGTGCTGCGGGTATATCGCATAGTTTAAGTAAATAACCGCAAAAGGGCCGCCCGATCGTTTGATCGGGCGGCCCTCAGTTATGGCTCCTTCAAGCGCCTGTGTGTATGATAGGGTTAGCCGTTGGGCTGTGACGCGTATTTGGGAAGAAGCCGCGCCAGTATTTGCGCCAGTTCCGCGCGGTTGGCGCCTGCTTTGGGCGCCAGCCTGCCGTCCGTCATGCCTTCCACGATCCCGGCGCCGCAGGCCCACTGAAACGCGGGCACGGCCCAGCCGGAAACCTGCGCCGCATCCGGATAGGAATGGAGATCGGTTTTTGAACCGGCGCTCGTATCCCAGCCCTTCCATGCCGCGTAGCGGTAGAGCAAGGTAACGAGCTGCTCGCGGGTGAGGGGATCATCCGGCCCAAAGCGTCCGTTTCCATAGCCCTTTGCCAGACCGTTCGCGGCGCACCACGTCACAGCGTCGGTGTACCAACGCCCGGCCAAAATGTCGGTGAAGAAGGCTCTGCCTTCACCGAGGATGGAGGGGGTCCCCTCCATCCTATATAAAATCGTTGCTAACATGGCGCGGCTTGAGCCGCCGTAGGGCTCGAACGTGGTTTGGCTGGTGCCATTCATCAAACCGTTGATATAAACGTACAGTACGGCGTTGTGGAACCAGTCTGACTCCCGCACATCGGTAAAGGGAAGGAGGAATTGCTCCAGATCGGCCTTCGTATAAGTGCCGTCCAAAACAGCGAAGGGAGAAAGGCTGTCGGTCTCCACCGTGATCAAGCCGTTCGCCGCTTTCGCGTCGGTCAGCGTCAGCTTGCCGTCCAAACAGTGGGCGACAGTTAAAACCTGTCCATCGTGATCTGCCACGGGCAGGGAAACGGATAGCTTGCCACGGAAGCCGTAGGAAAGGGAAACATCAAAAACTCCCAGCAGGCGCCCGGCCTTTTCGGCCGCCCGCAGCAGATCGCAACCGGCCTCTCCGGCATCGTGCAGCGTTCCGGTTGTGACAGACAAAACGGCGGATACGTGAATCTGTTCGCCCGATACCGTCAGCCCGGTGGGTTTGTCGGTCAGCGTGCGCCGGCAGTAGCTGGAACCGCCGCCACCGCCGCCACCGCCGGAGCCGCTGGGTTCGGGATCTTCCCAGACCGCGGTCAGGCTGGCCACAGAAGCGGGTACCGCCGCGCCCGCGGCATAGAGGCTGCCGTCGTTCCCGCGCCACTTGAAGTAGTCGCCGTTCTTGCCGGCTGGCCGCGCAAAGCCGTCCGCCGACGGGGCGGTGAACGAATCTCCGGCATAGACGATATCCATGTTGCCGATCTGATCCGCTCCGGCCAGCGTGCCGCCGCTTAAATGCAGCCGTATCGCCTTGAGGGTGTTTGGCGTAAGCGCTTCCAATACGGGGCGGTAGCCCAGCCGCGCGTCGATACCTGCGGAATCGGTATCGTTCCAGCCGTGGGACGCATCATAGCCGCGCAGCGCATAGCCTTGCGCGGTGGTATCCTGTCCCAGAGAATATACGTCCGTCCAATTCTTTATGTAGGTGCTGCCGCCTGCTAAAATGGAATCCCATTCATTGCTCAGCGGCAAGCCGCGCGTATGGTCGCCGGTTCCGGAAGAAAGGTTGCCGACGGAAGGCGCGCGCAGGATATAGCCGGCGCCGCCGCTTATGTAGTCTTTCCCGAACAGCAGACCGGCGCCGTTCAGTTCCCGCCAACTGACATCGCTGGAAAGGTTGTATTCCGAAATGAAAAGGCTGTGATCGTAGCGGTAGCCATAGGTACCGGCGGGGTCTGTTGTGTTCGCCGCATCGTCGGCCGCGCCGGGCTGACCGTCGGACGCGTTGTTCAGCACATAGGCGTTGACCGTGCCCGCATAGGTAAAGGGACTCCAGCGCAGGCTGCCGTCCGGTAGGGAGCCGTTTCTTGTGCCGGGGATATCCACACCGGAAAGGTCGAACCAGTAGGTGCCGCCGGGCGTGAGCGTGGCCTGCTCCTCTTCCGGGCCGCCAAGCGTGACAAGCTGCCATCCGGCGGGGAAATGGGCCGCCAGCCAAGCGGCGTCATAGCCGTCCGCTCCGTAAGGGATAAAGACCGTGCCACTGTCGGCAACGCCTGAAAAGGCGCCGGTGGCGAGCGCAGGACAGGAGACCGCGCGGAACCGTACGGAGGAAAGCACTGAACAAAATGAAAAGGCATCCTCGCCAAGCGCGTTTGTGCTGGAAGGCAAGTCTATTGCCGCAAGGAGGATGCAACCGGCAAACGCCTGATCCCCGATCGAGACCACGCTGTCCGGCAGCGTGACTTGCGTAAGCGATACGCACTCATTGAACAGGTCGTTTGGGATTGCGGTCAAATTCGTACAGCCGGAAAGATCCATAGCTTTGAGCCCCCTGCAATTCCGGAACGCCTTTTCGCCGATCGCGGAGACCGACGCGGGCAGACTGGATAAGTTCAGAGCGGGGCAATAGCCAAAGGCATCCGCGCCGATGGTCTCTAACGCGGTGGGAAGCACCGTCAACGCAAGTTTATCGCAGGTGTAAAACGCGCCGTTGCCGATGTGCTTCACGCTGTCCGGCAATTTGCCTAAATTGAGCGCGGCGCAGTTGGAAAACGCATAAGCCTCGATCGTGGTCAACCGGCTGGGCAGCTCGGTCAACTCTAATAGGCTGCAATAGGAAAACGCTCTTTCCCCAATGTGGTCCACCTCTGCGGGCAGCGCTGTCAGCGCCAGCTTTTTGCAGTTGTTGAACGCGCCGTCGCCGATCGTCGTCAGGCTATTCGGCAGATTATTCAGCTTCAAATTGAAGCAGTCGGAAAAGGCAAAGCTTTCGATCGCGGAAATTTGTTCCGGCAGCGTGGCGTTGATCAGTCTGCCCATGTTTTTGCGAAAAGAAGAGGAGTTTTCGTTCAGTCCGGCAATTTTGGTGAGCTGCGTCATGCCGGAAAGGTTAAGGTCGGTCAGGTTTTCCCATTCGCTGTTATCGTGGTAGCAGTCCCGCAGCGCGTTCCAGTCGTCGTCGCTGATCTCGGTCGCGTTGCCGGTGATTTGAATGGCGGTATACAGTTTCTTGTCGGGGTTTGCATTGGTAAGGGCGTCAGTAATTTTTGCGGTCATAGAATCGCCTGTGTTGAAGGTAACCGTAAGAATGAATCCTGCGGTTTTCGTCCAGCCCGAAGGCAGCGCGTTGATAATTTTGCTGTAGTCGGACCCGGCTGGGTAGATCAGTTCACCGACAGAGGGAAGTAACCCAAAAGCAACGCTATTCGGCGTAGGGGCTATGGAGCCATTAAAGAGCAGCTTCGAAAGATTACTGCACTGATAAAACGCATACTGTCCAATCGAAGTCAAACTTGCAGGCAACTCCAATTCGGTTAACGCAGTGCATCCATAGAAGGCATAATGATCGATGCTAGTCAATTTTTCTGGTAATTTGGTCAGGTTAAGGCTGGTACAGTTTTTAAAGGATGCGTTTCCAATCATTGTAAGCGCAGGCGGCAGTTCAGTTAGAGCAAGGTTGGTGCAGCCATCGAACGCATTGGGGCCGATGGTTTTCAGACTGTTCGGAAGTTTTTGGAGCGACAACTTTGTCAGATTAGCAAATGCACTTTGTCCGATTGTCTCAATCCTGTCTGGCAACGCAGTCATGATTAAGTTAGCGGATTGATTGAATGCCTGATTTCCAATTGTTTGAAGACTATCTGGAAGACGGACTGTAACGAGATTCTCAGCCTTAACCGGCGTGCTTAAGTTGGCGATGCTCGTTAGGTTGGATTCCGAAAGATCAATGGTAGTAAGCTTGTCCCATCCAGAACTTGAATTACAGTACTGGCGCAATAATGTCCAGTTATCTTTGCTTAATGTTGTTACAGAACCATTAATTTTGATCGTGGTTACTGTTTGCTTTTGTAAGCTTGTAGCAGTGAGAGCTTTAGTGAGTAGTCCTTCGAGCTTAGCAAAATTTCCATTCAGAGTAACAGGCAACGTTACTTCCTCTTCCGGCGCGGCAAGAGCCGCGCCGGGCAAAAGTCCCGCAACCATAGCGAGGGAGAGGGCTAGCGCGGCTAGCCGTTTTCGGGTTCTGTTTTTCATGTTTGATCTCCTTTCGTGATCCCATTTTTGTGAAAAGCAAGGGGCCGAAAAACAAAAGCACCGGCCGCCCGCGTACAGCGGGAAGCCGGTGTTTTCCAGTTCATTTACAGTATATCATAGGTTTCGACAGATTACGCGAAAATGAAGAAAATTTCATTTTCGCGGGGACATGGCCCCGGGGGAGGGGGGGATAGAAAAGACTGCTGCAAGTATCTTGCAGCAGTCTTTTGGGAAATTGTTCGATGCCCCAAACGCGAAGGAATTAATAGTGGCGGGATTCGTACAGGTGATCTTCGATCGCCTTGCGGGCGGCCTGTACTTCGGGCTTGGTGGAAACCTCGGCCACGCCGACGCGCCACCAGTTCTCGTAGCCCTTCGACATGGTCTTGGGCAGCACCTTCATATCGATCACGGTAGAAACGGTCTGCTTCTTGGAATCCTCGATGGCGGCCTTGAGCTCGTCGAGCGTCTTGACGGTGTAGGTCTTGCAGCCGTACGCGGCGCCGATGGCGGCGTAATCGATCTGAATAACCTTGCCCTTGTGGATGCCGTTGGTCACGCCCTCTTCGAGCATGTTCTTTTCGGTGCAGATGCTGGCGTTGCCCTGACCAACCTCAAGGTTGTTGATGCAGCCGTAGGAGGCGTTATCAAACAGCATGACGTTGATCTTCTTGCCGATCTGTACGGAGGTGATCAGCTCGGAGTGCAGCATATCGAACGAACCGTCGCCGCACATCGCGTAAACTTCCTGATCCGGGCAAGCCAGCTTGGCGCCCAGCGCGGAAGCGACTTCGTAACCCATGCAGGAGTAGCCGTACTCCATGTGGTAGGTGTTGGGGGTGCGGGCGCGCCACAGGCCCTGCATGTCGCCCGGCAGCGAGCCGGCGGCGGCGCAGACGATCGCGTCGTCGTCGATCATCTTGTTGATGGTGCCGAGCACGGTGGTCTGGCACAGGTCGCAGCCGGTGTCCTCCACGTACTTCTCAACGCATTCGCGGTTCGCGTCAAGGCACTCCGGAACAAAGGAATCCTTGCCGGTGTATACGCACTCGTCGAGGCGGGCCACTTCGTCGTCCCACCAGATCTTGCGAAGGTTCTTCACTTCTTCCGCATAAGCGTCGTCGGTGTGGTAGCCGATCTTGGCCAGCTCCTCGCCGATGGCGGTCAGCGCTTCGTTCGCGTCGGCCACAACCGGGGTAGCGTCCATCTTAAACGCTTGGAAATCGGACGGGTTGATGTTGACGAACTGCGCGTCCGTGCGGTACAGCCACTTGGAAGCGGTGGTAAAGTCGGTGTAGCGGGTGCCCACGCCGATGACAACGTCGGCTTCGTGCGCCAGCTTGTTGGCGGCGATGCCGCCGGTCGTGCCCAGACCGCCGAGGTTGAGCTCGTGCGTCCACTCGATGGCGCTCTTGCCCGCCTGCGTCTCGCCGAAGGCGATGCCGAAGTCCTCAGCGAACTTCTTGAATACCTTGTGGGCTTCCGCGTAGCGAACGCCGCCGCCGCAGATCAGGAGCGGCTTCTTCGCGTTCTTGATCACTTCGACAGCCTTGCTGACGGCGTACTTGGTGGCCGGGCGGCGCTCGATGCGCCACACGCGCTTGCGGAAGAAATCGACCGGGTAATCATACGCTTCGGCCTGTACGTCCTGCGGCAGCGAGATCGCGACCGCGCCGGTGTTGGCGGTATCGGTCAGCACGCGCATAGCGGCGATCATATCGGTCATGACCTGCTCCGGACGGTTGACGCGGCCCCAGTACTTGGTGACCGCTTGGAAAGAATCGTGCGCGGAAATCGTCAGGTTCTGCGGCTGCTCCATCTGCTGGAGTACCGGGTCGGGCTGGCGGGAAGCGTAAACGTCGCCCGGCAGAATCAGCACGGGGATGTTGTTCGCGGTCGCGGTAGCGGCGGCGGTGACCATGTTGCACGCGCCGGGGCCGACGGAAGAGGTGCAGGCGAAGATCTGCTTGCGGCGCGCCTGCTTGGCAAAGCCGACGGCGGCAAGGGCCATGCCCTGCTCGTTCTTGCCCTGATAGACGATCATGTCCTTCAGTTCCTGCTCGATGCCGTTTGCAAAGCCTACGACGTTGCCGTGGCCGGGCAGCATGAATACGCCCTTAACAAACTTGTGCTCCACTTCGTTGCCGTCCATATCGATGTAGCTGACATACTGGTTCTCCAGAAAACGAACCAAAGCCTGCGACGCGGTCAGACGGACAGTTTCCATATGCTTCATAGGAATCATTCCTCCTCAAAATAATGACTGTGTGATTAGTTGCCGGTCGGGCAGTGCCAAATCTTATCGTTGGCGTCCTTATCGAGCAGCCAGAGGTGCTCTTCGTCGTCGATGCGGGTCTTGTCCCACGGATCGCCCGGCAGATGGCGGATGCCCCAAGCGTAGCAGCAGGAGTAACCGGGACCCATGACCTGCGGATGCATCTTATCCGTGATGATGGCAAGGCCGTTGTGGTGGATCTCGTATAATTCGCCGTTGGCCCAGCCCGCGCCGAAGCCGATCGGCTTGTCGAAACGGTAGAAGTAAACTTCGGGCTGCGGGTGGTGGTGCGGCGGGTAGGAGGACCACTTGCCCGGCAGGTTGATAACTTCGCCCAGCACCATGTTGGAGTAGGGGGCGTTGTCAAGATCGAAGCAGGTGCGTACATCGCGCTTGATGCAGCCCATTAGTTCGCCCTTGTCGCCGCGCGCCCAGGTATCGGTATCGTCCGGCGTGTAAAGCTTGTTCGGGAAGGTCTTTTCGTTCAGGGTTTTTTGGATGTATACGTTGGAAGTGCCGTGCGCCGTGATCTTCACCTTGGTATCCTTGCAAACGTGCAGGCACCACGGGTTGTAATCAAACGGGTTGGGGCGTACCATGTCTACCTTCTGGTCGTCCCACTCCATGGTCACGTTGCCGTCGAACAGCATGCAGGCGAGCTCCTTTTCGGTCTCGTTAAAGGAGTATTCGTCGCCGTCCTCCATCACGAGCAGCGCGACGTCCATCATCGCGTCCTTGCCGATGCCTTCGTCCAGACGGATATATTCGTTGTATCCGCGCTTGACTTGCTTATCAATGTACATGCGTTTTCCCTCCGCTCTCTAATTTTTGGATGCGCCGCCATTTCGTATGCGTCCGGCGAAGGGCCGGTGCGCGCGGAAATGTGGACAAACTCTCTCCTCATATTATAACATGAGCGTTTTGCGCACACAACCGCTGGAAACAGCTTTGGCATTATCCACAAAAAACAGGTGGTATGTTCTAACAAAAGGTACAACAAAAATCAGGTTTTTTGATTTGCCGCCCTTGCGCCTTTGCCTGTTTACAGGTATAATTATAACATAAGGATGCCAAAATGCTTGTAATATCTTCGCCAATAATAACACGATATTAAGGAAAAAGGGGGCGTGACTTATGGACGCCGCACGGCGCGAAAAAAGGGAGCACGGCAGCGCGTCTTTTCCGTTTCAGATATATCCCGCGCTGGATGGAAGCGAAGCGCAGGACAGCGATTTTATTCCCTATCACTGGCACCCGGAACTGGAGATCATCACGGTGGAAGCGGGCCATGTTTCGGTCACGATCGCGGACCATAACTACGAGGGCGAACCGGGCGACGTATTCTTTGCCGCGGGGGAGGAGCTGCACGAAATCCGCGCCGCCGGGCATGAAAACGAGTTCCGCTCCTTTGTGTTCGCGGCGGATTTTTTGGAGTTCACGCGGGCCGATCAGGCGCAGAGCGAGCTGTTGCAGCCCTTGGCCGAGGGGCGGCTGCGCATGAGGACCCGCATGCGCTGCGGCGAGACGGGCCAGCGGGAGATACGCGGCCTGCTGGCGCAGATCGTCCGCGCGTGCAACGCGCGCGCGCCGGGGTACCAGCTGATGGTGAAGGCGGCGCTGCTCGGCGTGATCGCGGTCTGCGCGGAAAACGGCCGTCTGGAGCAATGGGCGCGCCCCGCGTCGGATTATAAGGCGGGCCAGCTCAAGGAGATCGTCGCCTATCTGGGCGAGCATTTCGCCGAGCCGCTGCGGCTGGCCGAGGTGGCCGCGCATTTTGGCCTGTCGCCGCAGTATTTTTGTACCTATTTTAAAGATAACTTTGGAAAAACACTGACGCAGCATATCAACTCGCTGCGCATCGAGCAGGCCGCGCGCCTGCTGCGCGAAACCGATCTGCCCGTGATGGAGATCGGCTTTCTTGTCGGCTTTGACAATTTCAGCTATTTCATCAAACGCTTTCGCGGGGTTTACGGCGCGTCGCCGTCCGGTTACCGAAAGGGGAAGTAGCCCGAACGCGGTCGGGGTCACATAAACAATAAGTGGGATGCCGCAACGATTTTGCAGCGTCCCACTTATTGTTTTATTCTTTATTATCCAGCGTCCATAGGTGCCTGTCGCGGCGAAAAACAAGGCAGATGAGCACGCCCGACACGGCCAGCAGCAGAAACAGCGCCGCCGCGCCCGTCCCGCCGCCCGCGCCAAACAGGCGCACAAGCGGGCTGTTCGCCGTCTGCGCCGCCATGAGCGGGCCGAGCGCGCGGTCGATCAGCAGCCCGCCGAGCAGATACCCCACCGGTATGGTGAAGAACTGCAAGGCATTGCGCGCCGCGTAGACCCGCCCCTGCATTTCCACCGGAATATGCGATCTGAGCAGTACGTCCATGTTCGCGTTCATGACCGGAATGCACAGCCAGCCAAGCACCGCGCCCAGACACCACACCGGGGCCGAACGGCCCAATGCGAGCAGCAGGTTTTCCGTTGCCATGGAAAAGAGAAGCGCGTTGCAGATCGCGCGCACACGGCTTTTCGGCGCGGGCGCGAGCGAGACAAGCACGCTGCCCAGCACATTGGCGGCGCCTGTACAGGCGTTGACCAGCGCGTACACGGTTTTGCTCCCGCCGGCGCGCGAAAGCAGCATGGCGGGCAGCGCGGCGTTGTACATCGAAGCCGCCAGATTGATGGCCGCGAGGAACAGGATCAGATCGAGCACGCCGCGGTGCCGCCGCAGAAAGCGCAGGCCGCTTTTGGCGGAAGCGATCACGCCCTCCGCCGCATCGCCGGTGGCGTGCGGCCGTGGTATGCGAACGCGCAGCAGCAGCGTGAGAAACGCCACGGCAAACGTCGCAAGATCGAACACCAGTACGGCCCGAATGCCCAACGCGGCGAACATGACCGAAGCAAACACCGGCGATAAAATCGTGACAAGCGAATTGGAGAGCGACCGCAGGCCGCCGACCCGCTGGTATTGCTCCTTCGGCGCGAGCAAGCTTACCGCCACGTCGGAGGCGGGCTGCTGAAAGGTATTCATCAGGCCGTTCAGCGCGTTAAGTAAGTAGAGGTGCCAAATTTGCAGCGAGCCGGTGCAGAGCAGCGCCAGCGTGACCGCCGTACCGGCCGCCGCCACCGTATCGCAAACCAGCATGGTACGCTTTTTGTCCCACCGGTCGCTCAGCGCGCCCGCGAAAATGCTGAAAACCACATAGGGGGCGTAGGAACATACGGAGAGCAGCGCGGTGACAAGCGCCGAGCCCTGCCGCTCAAACGACCAGACGATCAGCGCGAAGCTGGTCATAGCGCTGCCCAGCTCGGAAAACGCCTGCGTGCTCCACAGGATGAGAAAGGTATGAAGTCCCCGCAAGGGCTTGTTTGTATGATTCATTTCGACTTTGCTCCTTACTGTTTTGGTGCCGGGTATGGCCCGGGAAATCAACAAAACATGCAAAGCCTTTCATCGGACGGAACAAGGTGTTTCATTTCCGCTCCATGCAGCGCCGTCCGCTGATCAGACCTTGCATGGAGCTTTTTCAATGCAGAGCCGCATACCGTTCGCCGCCTCCTTTTCCAAAAGAACGTTGCTTATAGTATAGAAGGGGCGCGCGCAGAAGTCAAACCAATCGTCCGGCTGAGGGCGAATGGGCGCGCGATTAAAGCTTTTATTTTACCCGAAACGATTTCGGCGCGCGATGGTAAACCAGCACCAACGCAACGACAATATAAAGCGTGGTGAATCCAAGCGCCGACATCGTAAAAACAAAACCGCCTGTTTCAATTTGCAGGCAAAGGAAACACAGAACGTACATCAGTACATTGATAAACGAGTAAAAAGGGTTTTTTATCTGCAAACTTTCCGAATATGGTTGGAAAATATAATAGAGGCACAAATGATGCGCCGTAAACAAAATGGACAACAGAAGAATGGTCACACAGAACAGCATAAGGTCCATGCTGAATAGGGAAGTGCCGCAGAGCAGACAAAAGCCCAGCGCCGCCAGACAGATCGCACCCGCGATTACAAGGTCGTACAGGGATACGCGAAACAGCCGTATTTGAAAATTGCGCAAAACGGTCTGCGGCTGACGGTAGTAGGCATAATGCAGCATATCCTTATCGCAGTTAAAGAACATGGCGCGGGCGGCTTTGTCCGCAACCGTCATAAAATACATGATATAAACGAAGAACGGCAGCAGGGAGGTCAAATTGGTACTAAGACGGACCGCCGCCTCGCGGTTGACGATCCAAAACGCCACGGCTCCGGAAAACAGCCCGGCTGTTGCGAGCAGCCGATAATAGACCGGCTTGACCAGCTGCCTTCTATGCCGTGCAAAAAACAGAGCGTTCATATACCGGTAGCCGGTGAGTTTCCGAAACTTTTCCTTCGCTGATTCGGAACCTTTCGCATCCGTTTCCTTGATCTCGACCGCTCTAAAACCGGCGGATGCGCCGGTGGAGGACTTGAGAAGCGTTGATAATAGAAAGTTTTGATCGATGGAGCGATGAAATTTTTCTTCATACCCACGGTAGCCCACCGTAATGTACCAAAGGCTTACGATGCCAAGCGCGACGTAAACGACCACGCTGACCGGATGGAGCAGGACCGCGGCCAAACCCCCCGTCCAACCGAACGCTGCGGGCAGATAGGCTCCCGTAAGGCCAATGCCGATGACTGCCCAATTATACGCCATACTGCGCGAAATGACCTTGCCCGTCCGGTCAAAGATCAGCAGCTGAGACGCCTCTCCGATCATGCGGAAGGAAAGCAGCAAGAGCCAGAGAAAAAATCCTTGCAGAAGCGTTGCGCCCAGCAGTCGGGCGGACACGAATAGCCAAGGCAAATAGTATAGAAAAAAGGGAACGTATTTATATGCCAAAAAAGCCTTGAGATAGGTACGCGCATCCATATGCAAATACTTGATACAGGCCACCTTGTCCCTTGTGACCGTAAAAATCTGACTTTCAGCAACCGAACCGATCCCGCAATTTAAGAAAAACAGGATGTGCACCATCGCGGGGAACGCCTTGGACATCGTTTGGATATCCAGCGTAGCCAGAAGCGGCAGCCCGACAAAAGCGAGCAGATAAAGCGGCTTGCCGCAAAAATCGATAAGCTGCCGGACGATGTTTGCCACTACGGCAAGCGCCTTTTTGAGACCGTACCGGGAATAGATCGATTCCGGCATCCATTTTCCGACCAGCCATAGCCGCCGAAAATAATAGCAAAACGTGTTGACCCATAAAACGGCTTTGATATCGGTGATCTGCTTTAATGTTTTAATCATAGGCTGCCTCATCTTTCAAAAGCTCTATGATCTGTGTCTCAAAGTCCTTGCTTTGCAGCATGGTATGGTCAATCTGCTGCAAGCGACCGTCGCTGAGCACGACGATCTCGTCGCATAGATCGGTTGCCAGTTGCAGGATGTGCGTGGAAAAAATAATGATATGGTCGTGTTTGATTTCGCGTAATAGCTGTTTGATTTCCAATGCCACCACCACGTCGAAGGAAGTCAGCGGCTCGTCGAGCAGAATGACAGGAGGCCGGACGATCATAAAGCAAAGCATCTGTACTTTGTTTTTCATGCCGTGCGAATAGCCTTTGATCAGGCGGTGACGATCCTCGGCGTTGATCTTTACCATATCAAAGTAGTCGTCTATCGTCTTATGGGGGTCTATTTTTCGCTCGTTTATGTCCATAAAAAATTTGATAAACTCATATCCGGTCAGAAAATCCGGCAGAATCGGCGTGGAGAACACATATCCGACCTCGTCCGCCATAAGCGCATGGCAGTTTCCGTTCGCTTCGCAAATTTCTGCTTTTCCGCTATCGGGCGCCACCTCGTCGGTCAGGCAGTTGAAAAGCGTGGTCTTGCCCGCGCCGTTTCGACCAAGCAATCCATATATTTTACCTTTTTCAAACGTGAACGAGCAGTCCCGCAGTACCTTTTTGTTTCCAAAGGATTTTTTTATTTCAAATAGTTGCAAATTCATAAGATCGCCCTTTCTTGATTGTCACGGCTGCCTGACATGGCTGAAAACAGAAAAAGCACACCTCCGGCGCAAGAAAGCGCAAGGTGTGCTTTGGCTTTTCCATAGGGTAAGACGTACTTCGGGCAGCGTCGCTTAAGGCGTTGTCCATGGTATGTTTTCACCATCCTTTGTTTTGGGCCATTATAGCGGATATTCCATGGCAGTACAACCCGGAAAAGAATATGTTCACAAAAACTTTACCTTGAGGATTTTTCACACGAAAAGCCGCAGAAACAAGCGCCCTCATCCGCCCTTCCGGACAAACAAAGGGGAACGCGCCGCCATCGCAACGTGCTCCCCTCATATTCGTATTATTCGTAACGAATCCGCACGTTTGCCGAACGGCAAAGATCGATATAATCCATTGGCGGCTCGCGGTCTGTGATGAAGGCGGTTAGGTCCTTTAAATGACAGAAGGTGACGATCGCCTCGCGGCCGATCTTGGAGGAATCGGCCATTAAGTAAATATGGTCCGCGCGCTGAACGACGGCGCGCTTGATCTCGGCTTCTAAAAAGGTGGTGTTGGTCATGCCCGCGGTGAGCGATACGCCGGTCGCGCCCATGAACGCCTTGGTGATGCGCACGGCGGAGAGCGCTTCGATCGTGGAAAGACCGACAAAGGAATCGGTCGTGGGGCTGTAAATGCCCCCCAGCGAAATAATGGTCAGGTTTTCATACTTGGCGGCCTCGCTCAACGCGCCGAGGGAATGGGTGATGATGGTGATGCGTTTTTTTGCCACCAGATAACGCAAAAGGCACAGCGTAGTCGTGCCGGAATCGATAAAAATCGTGTCGCCGTCCTCGATCTCCTCCGCCGCGAGCCGGCCGATCAGCGATTTATCCGCCGGGTTTAGCCCGGAGCGGATGGGCGTAGGCACCGCGCCGTTTGAAACGGCGGCGGTAACGCCGCCGTATACCTTGGTGATATGTCCGCGCATTTCCAACTCGTTCAGGTCGCGGCGGATGGTGTTTTTGGATACCCCGAACACCTCGCACAGTTCGTCAATGCTGACCGTTTCCCGCGCAATGACGTATTGTTCAATGGAATTCAGCCGATTTACTTTCATGACGCTTCCCCAATCCGTATTACTATTTAATCCCTTATTTTTTTCTCTTAAAATTTTATCACAAGCAGATGCATAAATAGAACCCTATTTTTAATATTACCAGAAAACCACGAAAAAGCAACCAAGACACAACAAACAATTTTTATATTTTTGCACCAATTTTTTTGTGGATTTTTCCGGACTGGCCAAAATATAGGTTCAAAATTTTATGATGAAAATAAGAAATGCGGTTGAACTCGCGGGTCGTTGGTGTTAAACTGTATTCAAGACGGCGTGTATTTTGCGCCGCAGCCCGGACCCTGTTCCGTTTTGAGAAAAATTTTGTATTAGGCAGGTGTATGCAATGCAGAAAGCAGAAAAGATGCAGGAGCTTCGTGTATTCGCAGCGCAGATCCGTCTTGAGACCGTCAAGACGATCGGCTCGCTTGGCTTTGGCCATGTGGGCGGCTCGATGTCGATCATCGACGCTCTCGCCGTACTTTACGGCGATGTGATGAAGATCGATCCGAAGAATCCTCGCTGGGAAGACCGCGACTGGTGCGTCCTCTCCAAGGGCCACGCCGGCCCGGCAATGTACGCGACCCTCGGCCTCAAGGGCTTCTACCCCTTGGAGCAGGCGTATACGCTCAATCAGCCCCACACCAATTTCCCGTCCCACACCGACCGTCAGAAGACCCCCGGCGTTGACCTGACCACCGGCTCGCTCGGCCAAGGCATGTCTACCGCTACCGGCGCCGCTCTTGGCAACAAGATCGATAAGCGCGACAACCACGTATTCGTATTTGTCGGCGACGGCGAGTGCGATGAAGGTCAGGTTTGGGAAGCGGCTCAGTTCGCCGCGCACTACAAACTGGACAACCTCGTCTGCTTCGTAGACGATAATAAGTATCAGCTCGACGGCGCGTGCGAAGCGGTCATGAGCCACGGCAAGGGCATCGGCGCTAAGTTCGACGCTTTTGGCTGGAACGTGATCAATCTTGCCGACGGCAACGACGTTGAGCAGATCTACGACGCCGTACAGCAGGCCTATGCCACGAAGGGCAAGCCCACCTGTATCGTGCTGAACACCGTTAAGGGCAAGGGCGCTACCTTTGCTGACGGCACTGGCGCACACTCTTCGCAGCCTTCTAAGGAGCAGTGGGACGAAGCCATTGCTTACGCTGAGAAGCAGTACGCCGAGATCAAGGCACAGTAAGGGAGGGAATAGGAATGAGCTTTACTTTGATTGGCAAACACGAAAAGGATTCCCGCGCCAACCGCGACGGTTACGTCTCCGCGATGCTTGAGCTGATGGAGAAGGATCCTACCGTTGTACATGTTGACTGCGATCTGGAAAACTGCATCAATACCGGTAAGCTGGCTAAGGCTTATCCGGACCGTACCATCAACGCAGGCATTGCCGAAGCGAACGCTATGGGCGTTTCCGCAGGCCTGACCGCGACCGGCAAGAAGGTGTTCATGCACTCTTTCGGCTGCTTCGCATCCCGCCGCGCGTTCGATCAGGCGTTCATGTCCGCCGCGTATGCCGCTCTGCCGGTACACGTTGTCGGTTCCGACCCCGGCGTTTGCGCCGCGTACAACGGCGGCACCCATATGCCGTTTGAAGATTGCGCGCTGTACCTGTCCATTCCGGACGCAGTCGTGATCGACCCCGTGGACTACGCGCAGATCAACTGCCTGACCAAGAAGCTGGCCGATTCCGGCAAGTTCTCTTACATGCGCATGATCCGCAAGGGCGTAACCACCGTTTACGCCGACGGCTCTGATTTTGAGATCGGCAAGGGCGTTACCCTCACGGAAGGCAAGGATGTTGCCATCATTGCCTCCGGCATCATGGTAGACGAAGCGCTGAAGGCTGCCGAAGCACTGGCCGCTGAAGGCGTTGCCGCCAAGGTGATCGACATGTTCACCTGGAAGCCGCTCGACGAGGAACTTGTGATCGCCTCCGCTAAGGAGTGCGGCTGCGTTGTTACCGCCGAAAACCATCAGGTCGGCTGCGGTCTGGGCAGCGTTGTTGCAAACTGCCTCGCTAAGAACCAGCCGGTTCCGATGGAGATGGTCGGTATTCAGGAGCGCTTCGGTCAGGTCGGCGCAGAGGACTTCCTCCGCAAGGAGTATAACGTCACGGCTGACGATATCGCCCAAGCTGTCAAGAAGGCCGTTTCGCGCAAGTAAGCGACTAAACGAACATAAAAGGCACGCCGCATGAAACTGCGGCGTGCCTTTTTTATAAAATTGTTCTCCGAGGCTCAGAAATTTCGCTTTTCAAGAATTCCGGCAAAAAGTTTGTGGGATAGGCAGATAACTCTTTACGAAACTCGTACGAGCCGATATAATAGAAATGTTTGAAAAGTGGGAGGGGGATTACGGTGGAGCAGCAGGAGAGCATTCTCGGCACCGCGCCGGAGGGAAAGTTGGTGCTGCAACTAGCGCTGCCGGCCATGCTGGCGCAGTTCGTCAATATTTTATATAGTGTGGTCGACCGTGTGTACGTTGGCCATATCGCGGGCGTGGGCGAGTTATCGCTTGCGGGCGTGGGCGTGTGCGCGCCGGTCGTAACGATGATTACCGCGTTCGCGGCGCTGGTCGGCTTTGGCGGCGGACCGCTGATGAGCATCCGCATGGGGCGGCGCGATATGGAGGGCGCGCGGCAGATTGTGGCAAACAGCTTTTATCTGCTGCTTGCCATCAGTGTGCTGGTCACGGTGCCCGCGCTCGTGCTGAAAAAGCCCATTCTCTTCGCCTTTGGCGCGAGCGAGCAGCTTTGGCCCTATGCCAACGCCTATTTTACGACCTATGTATCGGGCACGGTATTTGCCCTGATATCCTACGGCCTGAACCAGATCGTCATGAGTCAGGGCTTTGCGGGCGTGGCCATGCGTTCAGTCATTGTGGGCGCGGCGGTCAATATCGTGCTCGATCCGGTGTTCATCTTTTTGCTGCACATGGGGGTGCGCGGCGCGGCGCTGGCCACGGTCGTGTCGCAGGCCTGTTCCGCGGTATATACGCTGCGGTTTTTGTTCGGAGGGCGCGCGGCGGTCGGCATTACCAAGTGCCCGCTGCATGCGGGGTGGATGCGCCGCATCGCGCAGGTCGGTCTATCGCCCGCGCTCATTATTGGGCTGGATAATGTGCTGCTCATTTCAGTGAACGTGATGCTGCGCCGCTTCGGCGGGGGAGAGAGCGACATGCTGATCGCCTGCGCCGCCATCATGCAGAGCTTTATGCTGATCGTCACCATGCCGCTCGGCGGTATTACGGCGGGCACGCAGGCGATTTTGGGTTACAATTATGGCGCCGGTCGGGTCGACCGTGTGGTTCGCGCGGAAAAACGAATCATGCTTTTGTGCTTCGCGTTCGTTCTCGTGATGTTCCTGCTCGCGCGCTTGGTGGCGGAGCCGTTCGCGCGTATCTTTACCACCGACCCCGTCTATATCGAGCAGGCGGCGTGGATGATCCGTACTTACACGCTGGGCATTATCGGCCTTGCGATCCAATACCCCTTTGTCGATGGATTCACCGGCATGGGGCTGGTAAAATGGGGGCTTACCTTTTCGATGCTGCGCAAGACTGTGTATTTGGTCGGCGTGGTCGTGCTGCCCGCCGCCTTTTCAGCGACCGCGCTGTTTTACGCGGAGCCGATCTCTGACATTTTGGCGGCGGTGGTGTCCGGTATCGCGTTTTTGCTGCTCTTCCCAAAGCTGATGCGCAAACGCAAGGAGAAGGACGCGGGCTCCTTTGGCGATTCTGCCCCTAGGCAGCAAGAAGATTTTGCTGTAAAATAAGAAATAGAAAAATATATGCCGATGGAGGAACAATTATGGATTTGAAGGAGCGCGCGCTGAAAGCGCACGAGCAGTGGGGCGGCAAGATCGAAGTCGTTGCGCGGTGCGAGGTAAACAGCAAGGAAGATCTTTCGATCGCCTACACGCCCGGCGTGGCCGAGCCCTGCCTGAAGATCAAGGAAAACCCGGCGGACAGCTATAAGTATACCCGCCGCCATAATCTGGTCGCCGTCATTACGGACGGCACGGCGGTTCTGGGCCTTGGCGATATCGGGCCGGAAGCCGGTATGCCTGTGATGGAGGGCAAGTGCGCGCTTTTTAAGGCGTTTGCCGATGTCGATGCGTTCCCGCTCTGCGTCCGATCCAAGGATGTGGATGAGATCGTTCGCACGATCGAATTGATCTCCGGTTCGTTTGGCGGCATCAATCTGGAGGATATCGCGGCCCCGCGCTGCTTCGAGATCGAGCGGCGGCTCAAGGAAGTGTGCGATATTCCGGTCTTTCATGACGATCAGCACGGCACCGCCGTTTGCTGCGGCGCGGCGCTGTTAAACGCCTGCCGTTTGACCGGCCGCAAGGTGGACGAGATCAAGATGGTGGTTAACGGCTGCGGCGCTGCGGCGATCGCGGTGACCAAATTTTTGATGTTCCTCGGCGTCAAGGATATCGTTATGTGCGAGCGCTTCGGCATCGTCTGTGAGGGCGACGAGCGCTTAAATCCCGCGCAGGAGCAAATGGCGCGGGTGACCAACCGCGCCCACCTGACCGGTACGCTGGCGGACGCCGTAAAGGGCGCGGACGTGTTCTTCGGTATGTCGGCCCCGCAGGTGCTGACAAGCGAGATGGTCGGCGCCATGGCGGAGCATCCGATGGTGTTCGCCATGGCCAATCCCGTGCCCGAGATCTGGCCGGAGGATGCGAAGAAGGGCGGCGCGGCGGTCGTCGGCACCGGCCGTTCGGATTACCCGAACCAGATCAACAACGTGCTGGCGTTCCCCGGTATTTTTCGCGGCGCTTTGGATGTGCGCGCGTCCGATATCAATGAGGAAATGAAGCTCGCGGCGGCCAAGGCGATCGCCTATTGCGTTTCGGACGACGAGCTGACCCCGGAATACATCATGCCGATGGCGTTTGATGAGAAGGTCATCAAAGCTGTTGCCGAAGCCGTCGCCGAGGCGGCGAGAGATTCGGGTGTGGCGAGGATATAAAAATATGAAAAAAAGCTCCGTGCCGACAGCATGGAGCTTTTTGTTATTCACAGGCGACCCAGTGCTTTTGAGAAAGAAACTCGTCAAAGCTTAGTTTTTTGTTGTTCTGTCCACCATATAATCCGGAAGTTTTATATGTATTATCGTCAGAATCGTTGGAACGATAATATTTTCCGTTATAATAAAACAAAAAACCTTTTAGTGGAGGCGTTTCGGCAGTGCTTGCAGCATCTTTTCCTGTCGCTAACACCAAAATATCGTGCGGCTCATTATCAAAAAACACACGCACTCCAGTCCAAGCAACACCGTTATCGTATTTACTGACGTTGAGTTTTGAGCCGGCAGGAAATTTTGTAAGTACATCGTCGATATCAGCGGTTTGCAGTTTGCCGCCTGTCAATTTAGAATATTCTTTAAAAAACCGGTAATCATCGTTCTGTTCACTCTGAGAAGGGAGAAAGCTTGAGGAAAGACGGGTTAGTATATCGGTTGCGGCCTGTTCGCCGATCAACCAGTCTGTACGTGTGTTTTCATCCACTGCTTTTTCATGTTCTTCACAATAAACAATAAAACCAACTTTTGCATCAGGCCGAGAAACAGTGATCTTACCTTTCGACGGGCAAATATCATCTGTAAAGGATTCTCCTTCGTCTGCCAGAGCTTCTTTCACTTCGTTCCATGTATAGGATTTTGATTCCTTAAGAAAATCTTCGTTCAGCATAGCGGTATGGGTAACCATACTTAGCAGGGAGCGCCGGTTAGACATACATACCGCCTCTCTCGCTTTCTCCAAGCTGCTTGTGAAAACAGGGATCGCGATCGCGACCAGCACGCCGATGATGGCGACGACGATGAGCAGCTCGGCGAGTGTAAAGCCGAGATTGTTTCGACGTTTATTCACAGCGCACCCCCTACCCCTGTCAGTTGTTTACCGATACCGGTAAACGGGCAAAGGGTGCGCACCCTTTGCCCTGTGATGATTTGGTTACGTATTTATTCTATCATGAGTTTTCGGAAAAAGAAAGTACCTTTTATGTATTCTATTCGGGGGCAAATAGGGTTTGACTTTTCTTGGGGCTTTGGGTACAATAAGATATAGCAATGTGTATGCGCCGGAGAAGCGCCATGCGCATCAGAGAAGAATTGGAGGAATGAAAAATGTTAGATCCGAACAAGGTAAAGTTAGGTATCTGCCCGATCGGTTGGTCCAATGATGATATGTGGGATCTTGGCGACGAGAACACATTCCAGCAGTGCATTTCCGAAATGAAGCTCGCCGGCTACGACGGCTGCGAAGTCGGCCATAAGTACCCGGAGGATAAGGAAGTCCTCAAGCACATGCTCGACGCGCGCAACATGACCATCGCGTCCAAGTGGTTCTCTTCCTTCTTGGTTGACAAGCCGTATGAAGAGACTGAGGCCGAGTTCATCAAGGAGCTTGAGTACCTGTCCTACGTTGGCGCCAGCGCCATCAACGTTTCCGAGCAGTCCGGCTCTATTCAGGGTATGGAGGACAAGCGCGTTCTGAAGGACAAGCGCATCATGAACGACGACGAGTGGGCCCGTTTCTGCGACGGCCTGAACAAGCTGGGCAAGCTCTCCATGGAGAAGTACGGCATCAAGACCTGCTTCCACCATCACATGGGCACCGTGTGCCAGACGGTTGAAGAGACCATTCGCCTGATGGAGAACACCGATCCCAAGTACGTATTCCTCTGCTTCGATACCGGCCACTTCACCTTCGCGGGCGAGGACCCGGTTGCTGTTCTGGGCAAATTCGCTTCCCGCGTCGGCCACGTTCACCTGAAGAACATGCGCATGCCGATCGTTGAGAAGGTCAAGGCCGAAGATTGGTCCTTCCTGAAGGCTGTCCGCAACGGCGCTTTCACCGTTCCGGGCGATCCGGACGGCTGCGTGGACTTCGACGCCGTATTCGACCTGCTCGATAAGGCCGGATACGAGGGCTGGATCATGGTAGAAGCCGAGCAGGACCCGGCCAAGGCCAATCCGTTCGAGTACTCCAAGATGGGCCGCGAGTATATCACCAAGCACACCGGCCTGAGCGGCGAAGTCGCCCTCAAGTAAGCAAATACATACTGGCCCCGTCCATTTTGGACGGGGCCTTTTGCACGCAAAAGACGCGCCTATGGACAAATTGTAAAAAAGGAGCAAAACCCTTTGCAATGTCGGGCCAATTAGGGTAAAATAGTGGATAGGAATATGATCAATTAAAGGAGTGTTATGATGCAGACACCCAAATACAAGCGCGTGCTCATCAAGATCAGCGGGGAAGCGCTCGCGGGCGACCGGCATTTCGGCCTGAACTTTGACGTAATCGGCCCGGTGTGCGATGTGATCAAGAAGTGCAACGCGGAAGGTACCGAAATCGGCGTGGTCGTCGGCGGCGGCAACTTCTGGCGCGGCGTTAAGGACGGCGGCGGCAAAATGGAGCGCACCCGCGCCGACCATATGGGCATGCTTGCCACAACAATCAACGCCCTTGCTTTGGCGGACGCGCTGGAACAGCGCGAGGTGCCGGTACGCGTACAGACCGCGATCGAGATGGACCGCATTGCCGAACCGTACATCCGGCAGCGCGCCGTGCGCCATCTGGAAAAGGGCCGCGTCGTTATTTTCGGCTGCGGCACCGGCAACCCCTTCTTTTCTACCGATACCGCCGCTGTGCTGCGCGCGGCCGAGATCGGCGCGGAGGTGATCCTGCTCGCCAAGAATATCGACGGCGTGTACGATTCCGATCCCGCCAAAAACCCGGATGCTAAAAAATACGACCACCTGTCGTATATGGATGTGCTGAACCAAGGCCTTGGCGTTATGGATACGACGGCGACCTCGCTTTCCATGGATAACCACATTCCGATTCTGGTGTTCGCACTGTCGGATCCCGAAAATATTCACCGCGCCGTGAACGGCGAACAAATCGGTACGATCGTACAGGAGGAGAAGTAAAATGAAAGCTGATATGAAACCTTACGAACACAAAATGCAGAAAACCCTCGATGTGCTGGCGCAGGAGCTGGCCGCGGTGCGCGCTGGCCGTGCCAACCCGGGCGTTCTGAACAAGATTACTATCGACTATTATAACACGCCCACGCCGCTGAATCAGGTGGCCGCGGTATCCACGCCCGATCCCCGCACGCTCTCTATCCAGCCGTGGGACGCTTCCACGCTGAAAATGATCGAAAAAGCGATTCAAACCTCCGATCTGGGCATTAATCCGCAGAACGACGGCAAGCAGATCCGCCTTTCTTTCCCGCCGCTGACCGAGGAGCGCCGCAAGGAGCTCATCAAGGGCGTGGCCAAGACGGGCGAGGACGCCAAGGTTGCGCTGCGCAACGTACGCCGCGAAGGCATCGACAAGTGCAAGGCGGCTCATAAAAAGAACGAAATGACCGAGGACGAAATGCACGAGAGCGAAGAGAAGCTCCAGAAGCTGACCGATAAGTACGTAAAAGAGATCGATAGTCTGGTCGCCACCAAGTCCAAGGAATTGGCAGAAGTATAAAAAGGGGATGGGCGGCGGTACGCCGCCCATTTCTATGGAATCGCCCGTGCTATAAAGGGCGTGGACCAAATATGGGGGATAAACTGTGGGCTTGTTTGAGCGAAAAAAGAAAGCTGCCGCCGATCGTCCGGCGCCGCCGCGCCATATCGCCGTAATCATGGACGGCAACGGCCGCTGGGCGAAAAAACGCGGCCTGCCGCGGAAAGCGGGGCATAAGGTCGGGGCGGAGACCTTCCGCACGGTCGCGACCTACTGCAAGGATATCGGCGTGCAGTACTTCACGGTGTACGCTTTTTCTACTGAAAATTGGAAGCGTCCGGAAGAAGAGGTCTCGGCGCTGATGGACCTGTTCCGCCGTTATCTCAAGGAAGCGGCGGAAACGATGTTCCAGCGCGGCGTGGCCGTGCGCGTGCTGGGCGACCTGTCGCCTCTGCCGGAGGATATCCTGCGGCAGATTGAAGAGACCGACCGCATTGCCGACACGCTCGGGCCGGACGCCGCGACTGCCTCGCTCTGCATCAATTACGGCGGACGGGATGAGATCAAAAACGCCGTGCGCCGCATCGCGGAGGAAGTAAAGGCTGGCACGCTCGAACCGGGCGATATAACGGAGGAAACGATCGGCGCGCGGCTTTACACCGCACACATGCCCGATCCGGATCTGATCATCCGTCCCTCGGGCGAAATCCGCACCTCCAACTTCCTGCTGTGGCAATCGGCCTATGCGGAGTATTACTTTACCGATGTCCTTTGGCCTGATTTTAAGCCGAGCGACATGGACGCCGCGATCGAGGCGTACCATCGCAGAAACCGCCGGTTCGGCGGCGTATAAAAAGTAGCAAGGGGAACTATTGATATGAAAACAAGGGTGCTGTTCGGCGTTGTGGGCTTTGTATTCGTCCTGCTCGCGCTGTATGTGTTTCCGCCCGTTGTACTGGAACTGATTGTGGCCGCCCTGTGCGTGCTTGCCACCTATGAGGTGCTCGGTTCGACCGGGCTGGTGCGCAACCGGCTGATGCTGATGCTTAGCTGCCTCATTTCGTTTTTGTTCGCGGCGGGGCATTCCTCGCTCGTGGAATTTGGCATGCAGGCGGTCGTGCAGGTTCTCGTTCTGTCGATGCTGCTGCTTTCGTTTGTTATTTTGCTGCGCTTTCACGACAGCATGCGGGCGGGAGAAATCGCTTGGGGCTTTTTCGGTGCGCTCATTGTGCCGTACCTGATGCTGTCCCTGCTGCGCATTTTCCAGATGGAGTACCACCACGGCCCGTTTCTTGTGCTGCTGCCGCTGCTCGCGGCGTGGGGCGCGGATACGTGCGCGCTGTTTACCGGGCTGTTTTTCGGCAAGCATAAGCTCGCGCCCGTCGTCAGCCCTAAAAAGACGGTGGAGGGCGCGGTAGGCGGCGTAATCGGCGGCGCGCTTCTTGTCATGCTGGCGGCGGTGCTGATGAACGTGTTCCTCGATCTTGAGCTGCCGATCTGGGCGGGCGCGGCGCTTGGCGCGGGCGGCGCGGTGCTCGGCGTTTTAGGCGATCTGTCGTTCTCCGTGATCAAGCGGCAGACCGGCATTAAGGATTACGGCAGCATTTTTCCCGGCCACGGCGGGGTGCTCGATCGTTTCGACAGCGTGCTGTTCGTTTCGCCGGTGGCGGAAATTCTGTTCCGCGTGATTTGGTAAGGGAAAGAAACGAGGACTTGGCATGAAAAAAATTGCAATTTTAGGCTCGACCGGCTCGATCGGCACGCAGACTGTCGATATTTTGCCGTCGATAGAAGCCGAAATCACCGCATTGACCACATTCCACCGCATAGACTTACTGGAGAAGCAGGCGCGTGCGCTGCACCCGAAAATGGTGTGCGCGGTTGACGAGGCGGCCGCGAAGGATCTGAAAACCAAGCTAGCCGATACCGATATCGAGGTGCTGGCGGGCGAAGACGGTCTGGTTACTTGCGCCGCCGCGTCGGGCGCGGACACGGTGGTTACCGCGGTGGTCGGCATGGTCGGTCTGAAGCCGACGCTCGCCGCGATCGACGCGGGCTGCGATATCGCGCTGGCCAATAAGGAAACGCTCGTGTGCGCGGGCAAGCTGGTCATGGACCGGGCGCGGGAAAAGCATGTGAAGATCCTGCCGGTGGATTCCGAGCACTCGGCAATCTTCCAGTGCGTGCAGGCCGCCGGCGGCAACCCGCTGGCGAAGATCATCCTCACGGCGTCCGGCGGGCCGTTTTTTGGTAAAACAGCCGCCGAAATGCGTTCTGTCACCTTGGAGCAGGCGTTACAGCATCCCAACTGGTCGATGGGCAACAAGATCACCATCGATTCCGCGACCATGATGAACAAGGGCCTTGAGCTGATCGAAGCCATGTGGCTGTACGATATGCCGCAGGAGGATATCGAGATCGTCATCCACCGCGAAAGTATCATCCATTCCGCGATCGAGTTCGCGGACGGCGCGGTGCTGGCGCAGCTCGGCGTGCCCGATATGCGCCTGCCCATCCAGTACGCGCTGACATATCCCGCGCGCCTGCCCTGCAAGGCGGAACGTTTGAACCTTGCGAAAGCGGGCAGCTTTTCCTTTTACGAACCGGATGAAACCGCGTTCCCGTCCATCCGTCTGGCGCGCAGCGCGGCCGCGGGGCGCGGCAATCTGGGCGCGGTCCTCAGCGGCGCGAACGAGGCCGCCGTTGCCGCTTTCCTTGCCGGCGATATCGCTTTTTACGAGATCGCGGAGCGCGTGGAAAAGGCGCTGCTCGATGTGCGCTTTGTGAAAGAACCCACGCTTTCCGATATTCTGGAAAGCGACCGCGAGGCGCGCGTGCGCGCGGTAAACGGCTAAAAGCGATTTGTTATTTTCCCCCTCTTGATTGAAAGGAGCACCAATTTGCTGCAAATTATCCTTGCAATACTAGCGTTTGGCGTGCTCGTCATCGTGCACGAGTTCGGCCATTTCATCACCGCCAAGCGGGGCGGTGTGCAGGTAAACGAGTTCTGGATCGGCATGGGGCCGACGCTGTTTTCCAAAACGTATCATGGCACGTTATACTGCCTGAAGCTGCTGCCCTTCGGCGGCGCATGCGTGATGGAGGGGGAGGACGGCGAAAGCGAAAGCGAGCATTCCTTCGGCAAGGCAAAGCTGCGCCGCCGCATGCTCATTGTCGTTGCGGGCGCGCTGATGAATTTCATCGTCGGCTTTTTGATCGTCTGCTTTGTTTTGCAGCCCAATGCGCCGAATGGCGGTTATATTATCTCTACGCTGGAAGCTGTTCAGCCTGAAAGCACTGCGGCGGGCGCGCTTGAGCCCGGCGACACCGTGCTCAAGGTGGATGGCTACCACATTTTAGAGCGCGGGGATTTCGATACCGCGCTCGCGCGCGGCAAGGATTCCTCGTATGAGATCGTCGTCAAACGGGACGGCAAACGCGTGACCCTGCCGGATGTTCGTTTGGAACGCACGATCGACGACGGGGCGGGCGGCAAGCTGATTGGCCTGACCTTTGCCGAGCAAAAAGCGACGCTTTCGCTGCGTATCAATTTGGCCGCGCGGACCTCGGTCAATTACGCGCGGCTGGTCTGGTCCAGCCTTGGCCAGCTGGTCACCGGTCAGGTCGGTATCGATCAGCTTTCGGGCCCGGTCGGCGTGGCCGAGGTCATGGCCAACACCGCCAAGCAAAGCATGGTATATTTCTTCCATCTGGTCGCGTTTATCTCGATCAACCTTGGCGTGATGAACCTGCTGCCGCTGCCCGCGCTGGACGGCGGCCGGTTGGTATTTCTGATTCTGGAAGGGATTCGCCGCAAGCCCGTGTCCCCCAAATACGAGGGCTACGTCCATGCGGCCGGGTTGATGCTGCTGCTCGCCTTGATGGTCTACGTCACGGGGCAGGATATTTTCCGCATTATCTTTCGCGGGTAGCTACACCGTGGGCGTTTTATAAGGAAATGCTGGCGCATGTGGGCGGGGTGTCCTCATCCCGCCGCCAAACAGGAATGTGAATACGAAGCGATATCTCTGACTGGGGAAATAAAAAATAAAAGGAGATGGCACAGCATGAAACAGACAAAACAGATCGACGTCGGCGGCGTAAAGATCGGCGGCGGCGCCAAGATCGCGGTGCAGTCCATGACCAATACCGACACGCGGGATGTGAAGGCGACGCTTCGCCAAATCGCAGACCTTAACGATGCGGGCTGCCATATCGTCCGCTGTGCCGTGCCGGACGCAGAAGCGGCCGAGGCGCTCCGCGCGATCTGCCGCGAAAGCCCGCTGCCGGTGGTTGCGGATATTCATTTCGACTATCGGTTGGCGCTCGCCGCGATTGAGGCGGGCGTGCACAAAATCCGTTTGAATCCGGGCAATATCGGCGGAGCCGACCGGGTGCACGAGGTCGTGCGCGCGGCGAAGGAGCGGGGGATTCCGATCCGCATCGGCGTCAATTCCGGCTCGGTCGAGCGGCACATCCTTGAAAAGCACGGCGGGCCGACGCCCGACGCCATGGTCGAATCCGCGCTGTACCATGTCAAGCTGCTCAATGACTGCAATTTCGATGATATTTGTCTTTCCATGAAATCCTCCTCCGTGCCGGACACGATGCGGGCCTATCTGCTCGCGCACGAAAAGACGGACTATCCGCTTCATCTGGGCGTGACCGAGGCGGGTACCGAATACATGGGCACGGTCAAATCAGCCGCCGGTATCGGCGGCCTGCTCGCGCTCGGCGTGGGCGATACCATCCGTGTTTCGCTGACCGACGACCCGGTGCGCGAGATTCACGCGGCGTACTCGATTTTAAAGGCCGTGGGCCGTAACGACGACGGCGTAAACGTCGTCTCCTGCCCGACCTGCGGGCGCACGCGCATCGATCTGATCCGTATTGCAAAGGAAGTTGAACAGCGCTGCGCTTCGGTCACGGGCAAGCGGCTCAAGGTGGCCGTCATGGGCTGCGCGGTCAACGGTCCGGGCGAAGCGCGCGAGGCCGATCTTGGCATCGCGGGCGGCGACGGCGAAGGCCTGCTGTTCCGCAAGGGCGAGATCCTCCGCAAGGTGCCGCAGGCGCAGTTGGTCGACGCGCTGATGGAAGAAATAGCAAAGTTCAATGAAGCTTGATCCGAAAGAGCTGCCTGCCTTTTCATGCAGGCAACGCTTCGCCTTGATCAGCATATCGGGAAAGGCATACGGGCGGCCAAAGGCCGCCCGTTGCGATAGCACTTGGAGTAGAGACTGGAGTATGCAACGTGCCGGGTAAACTGACAGACTTTTTTGAGCGGTGCAGGGACAGCATCGCGACGCAGCAACTCGCCGGGGGCGAGGTGCGCTCGCTGGCGTTTGGCGACGATAAAACGGTGATGGTGGTTGAGCTGGACCTGCACGATACCGTGGTCAGCCGCGCGCAGCTGCGCGAGGTGGAAAGCTGTATCGCGAGCGCTTACGATTTAAAGCGTGTCTTTGTCGAGCCGCGCTACGAGCTGAGCGAGCCGACGCCCGCCTATATCGAAACCCTATATGAAGACATGGCGTTTCGCATGCCGTCCGCCCGCGGCCTGCTGCGCGCGGACGCTTGGCGGTATGAGGACGGCGGCGTGTCCGTTCCCATGGACGAGGTGAGCGAAAAGCATTTTGCCGTTGCGCTGCGCCAGCTGGAACGCCGCATCGCGGACGAGCTGGGCACGCCCTGTCCGGTGCGCGCCGTCCGTGCCGAAACGGACGCTTACGATGCGCCGCTCGCGGAAGAGCACCGCGAAAAGATCCTGCAAAAGGCGATTGCAAACGAAGCGCAGGCCGCCGCCGCGGCCGAGCCGAAGCCCAAAAAGCCGCGCCCCGCGCCACGGCAGGAGGGCGGAGCCTACGCCCGCCCCCGCACCGAAAAGGTGCGCGAGACCGATCTGCTGTTCGGCAAGCTGATGCAGGACCCGATCGTTTCGGTCAATGAAGCCGTGATGGCGTACGATATGGTCACCATTCAAGGCGAGGTGTTCTTTACCGATCACCGCGATATCAAGAGCAAAAAAACGGGCAAGGACTATGTCAAGCTCGCTTTCGATATGACCGACCGCACCAACTCGGTGCGGATCAGCAAGTTTTTTCCCGCCGATAAGGCGGGCGATATCGCATCGAGCATCAAGCCCGGGCTTTACTGCACCGTACAGGGCAAAATGACCTTTGATTCCTTTGCCAAGGAAATGGTGTTGGAGCCGACCGCCATCGTCAAGGCCAAAAAGCCCATGCGGCAGGATAAGGCCGAAGGGTTGAAGCGCGTCGAATTGCATCTGCACACCAATATGTCCGCGATGGACGGTATGAGCGCGACCTCCGCGCTTTTATGCCGCGCGGCCAGCTGGGGCCACCGCGCGATGGCGATCACCGACCACGGCGTGGCGCAGGCTTTCCCCGAAGCGCTGCACGCGCAGGAGGGCAAGCAAAAGGACGTCATCGGCGATATGAAGATCATTTACGGCGTCGAGGCGTACTATATCAACGATGAGGACACGATCTCCGTTGTGCGCGGCAAATCCAACGAGCCGCTGAACGGCACCTTCATCGTATTCGATCTGGAGACCACCGGCCTTAATCCCGCGAGCGAGGAGATCACCGAGATCGCGGCCGTGCGCGTCAAGGACGGCGCGATCATGGATTCGTTCCAAACCTACGTCAATCCTCACAAGCCGATCCCGGAGGAGATCACAAAGCTGACCGGCATTTCGGATGAAACGGTCGCGGACGCGCCCGAGCTTGCCGAAGCCGTGCCCAAATTCCTCGACTGGGCGGGGGCGTACCCCTTTGTCGCGCACAACGCGGGCTTTGATATGGGCTTTTTACGCACGGCATGCAAACGGCTTTCGATCGAAAAGGAGTTTACCTCGATCGATACGCTGGAAATGTCGCGTATGATGCTGCCGCATCTGCACAAGTTTAAGCTGAATATACTGGCCAAGGAGCTGCAGGTAGGTCCCTTTGAGCACCACCGCGCCAGCGAGGACGCCGCCGTGCTGGGCCGCATTTTTGTCAAGCTGCTCACCCGCTTGCAGGAGGAGTTCCACGCGGTAACGGTTTCCGATATCAATCCCGTGCTGGCCGCGCAGACCGATCGCAAAAACAAGCTGAAAAACTTGCCCCGGTATCATTTCATCATTCTGGTTAAGAATCAGGCCGGGTTGCGCAACCTGTACCAGTTGATCTCCAAAAGCTTTTTGGAATACTACAACAAACGCCCCATCATGCCGCGCAGCGAGCTGATCCGCCACCGCGAAGGTCTGATCTTCGGTTCGGCCTGCGAAGCGGGCGAGGTGTTCCGGGCCATGACGGGCGGCGCGGAGGACGCGGAGCTGGAACGTCTTGCCTCCTTTTATGACTATTTGGAGATACAGCCGACCGGCAACAACAACTTTATGCTTGCCAAAGGCATGGCAAAGGACGAGGAGCAGCTGCGCGATTGGAACCGCAAGATTCTCGCGATCGCGGACAAGCTCGGCAAGCCTTGCTGCGCCACGGGCGACGTGCATTTTTTAGAGCCTGAGGACGAAGCGTTCCGCCGCATCCTCATGGCGGGGCAGGGCTTCGGCGACGCGGATAATCAAGCGCCCCTATACCTGAAAACGACGGATGAGATGCTAAAGGAATTTTCCTATCTGGGCGCCGACCGCGCGTATGAGGTGGTCGTGAAAAACACCAACATGGTGGCGGATTGGTGCGATATCATCCGCCCGGTGCCGCGCGAAAACTACCCGCCCCATATCGACGGCGCGGAGGAAGATCTGCGCAATATGAGCTATGAAAAAGCGAAGCGCATCTACGGCGACCCGCTGCCCGAACTGGTACAGGCGCGTCTGGACCGCGAGCTGAACTCCATCATCGGCAACGGCTACGCGGTCATGTACATCATCGCGCAGAAGCTGGTGACCAAGTCGCTGTCTGACGGGTACTTGGTCGGTTCTCGCGGATCGGTCGGTTCGTCGTTCGCGGCGTTTACCTCGGATATCACGGAGGTAAATTCACTGCCGCCGCACTATTTGTGCCCGGATGATAAGTATATCGAGTGGCACGACGAGTATTCCTGCGGCGTGGATCTGCCGGATAAGCTGTGCCCCAACTGCGGCAAGCCGCTCACCAAGGAGGGCTTCGGCATACCGTTTGAGACCTTCTTGGGCTTTGAGGGCGATAAGGTGCCCGATATCGATCTAAATTTCGCGGGCGAATACCAGTCCCGTATCCACTATTACACGGGCGAGATATTCGGACACGACCATGTGTTCCGCGCGGGCACGATCGGCACGGTCGCGGAAAAGACGGCCTACGGCTATGTCAAAAAATATATGGACGAGCGCGGCATCGAATGCTCGCGCGCGGAAGAAAACCGCCTTGCCGCGGGCTGCACGGGCGTGCGCCGAACCTCGGGCCAGCATCCGGGCGGCGTGGTCGTCGTGCCCAAAGAGATCGAGATCTACGACATCTGCCCGGTGCAGCACCCGGCGGACGACCCGGATTCCGATATCATCACCACCCATTTTGAATACCACTCGATCGACGCCAACCTGCTCAAGCTGGACGAGCTCGGCCATGATGATCCGACCATGATACGTCATCTGGAAAATCTGACCGGCGTCAACGCGCAGGAGATCCCGCTGGACGACCCGGAGACGATGAGCCTGTTCCATAGCTGCAAGGCGCTGAAATACACGGGCGAAAATCCGGATACCGATGCCATTTTGGGCGACCTCGGCTGTGTCGCCGTGCCGGAGTTCGGTACCAAGTTCGTGCGCGGCATGGTAAAGGAGACGCATCCCTCCACCTTCGCGGAGCTGGTCTCTATTTCCGGCCTGTCCCACGGCACGGATGTGTGGCTGGGCAATGCGGCCGAGCTGGTCCGCAAGGGCATTCCGCTTTCCGGCTGTATCTGCTGCCGCGACGATATCATGAACTATCTGATTTTGCAGGGCGTTAAGCCCAAGCTGGCGTTCAAGACCATGGAATCCGTCCGAAAGGGCAAGGGCCTGACCGAGGAGATGGAAGCCGCCATGCTGGAACAAAACGTGCCGGACTGGTATATCGATTCCTGCAAAAAAATCAAGTATATGTTCCCCAAGGCGCACGCGGTCGCTTATGTTATGATGGCGTTCCGCATCGCGTGGTTCAAGGTGCACCGGCCGCTGGCGTTCTATTCGGCGTATTTCTCCGTGCGCGCCAAGGGCTTTGACGCATCCTGCATGATCCGGGGCGACAAGGTGTGTCTGGACAAAATGCGGGAACTGCAAATGAAGGACCGCGAAAAGACCATCACCGCGGCAGAAAAGGAAATGATGGTAACGCTTGAGGTTTGCCACGAGTTTTACCGCCGCGGCTTTACCTTTGAGCCGATGGACGTTTACGCTTCGGACGCGACGACCTTTTTGGTCACGGAGACCGGCCTGATCCCGCCGTTCACCTCAATGCCTGGCATTGGCGAGCAAGCGGCGCTGAACATCGTGGAGGAGCGTGGAAACGGCAACTTCCTCTCCGCCGAGGAGCTCGCCGTGCGTTGCCCCAAGGTATCCAAGTCCGTCATTGAATTGCTGGATCAGATCGGCGCGCTGGGCTCCATGCCCAAAACCACCCAGATCAGCCTGTTTGCATAAGAAAACAAAGGAAGGGCTTGACAGGATGTGTTTTCCGTGGTATTATTTTAACGCGATAAAGTAATGAAGGAGATAACGGAGAGACATGAACCGTTTTAGCATTTCCACGCCTGAGGGCACGAGAGACCTGCTCTTTGCTTCGTGCAAGGCGCTGCGCCAGACAGAGGCCGCCATCCGCACAGCGCTTGAAACACAGGGCTTCAGCGAGATTATTACGCCGGCGGTAGAGTATTTCGATGTGTTCCACGCGGCCAACCCGGAACTCGATCAGGAAAACATGCTGAAGATCATCGACCGGTCGGGCCGCATCTGCGTCGCCCGTCCGGACAATACGACTCCGATCGCCCGCGTCGCGGCGACGCGCCTGAGCGATACGGCGCTGCCCGTCAAGCTGTATTACAGCCAAAAGGTATTCCGTTCGGTCAGCGGCGATCACGGACATAAGGGCGAGTTCTTGCAGATCGGCGCGGAGCTGATCGGCGCGGACGGTCTGGAAGCCGACCGCGATATTCTCTCCGCCGCGTTTGGGGCGCTGCGGCAGGCGGGCGCGGACAGCTTCCGCATCGAGCTGGGCCACGCGGAAATCTACAAGGCGCTGATCGAAGCGCTCGGCGTGGACGGACAGACGGCGGAATCCATTCGCCGCCTGATCGAGAACAAATCCTTTGCCGCCCTTGGCGACGCGCTGGAGCCTTACGCCGACCGCTCGGCCGCGCGTGCGCTGCGCGCCATGCCGCAGCTTTTCGGCGGTATCGAGGTGCTGGACGAGGTGGAAACGCTTACCGGCAATGTGCGCGTGCTGGGCGCGGTTTCCTACTTGCGCCGCCTGTATGCCGCGCTGGAAAAAGTGGGCTGCGGCGATCGGGTTATGATCGATCTCGGGCTGGTGCACGAAATGGATTACTACACCGGCGTGATGTTCCGCGGCTATATCGGCGGTGCGGGCGCCGCCATCCTTTCCGGCGGGCGCTATAACGCGCTGTGCGCGAAGTTTGGGCGCGATCTGCCCGCGGGCGGCTTCGGCATCGATGTGGAAAGCGTGGCGGACAGCCTGCTTTCCGGCGCCAAGCCCGAAGCGGCCGAGCGCCGCGGCACCGTGCGCATCGCGCTGACCAAGGGCCGCTTGGAAAAGAAAACGCTTGCGCTGCTGGGCAACGCGGGCTATGATATATCCGAACTGGAAGCGGGCTCGCGCAAGCTGATCTTCGCGCTGCCCGATAAGGGCGTGGAGATTGTGCTCGCCAAGGCGGCGGATGTGATCACCTACGTTGAGCACGGCGTGTGCGACATGGGCGTGGTCGGCAAGGATACGATCATGGAAAAGGGCGGCAGCTTTTACGAAATGGTCGATCTGGGCTTTGGCAAATGCCGCTTCGCGTTGGCCACCAAGAAGGGCAAGGACGCTTACGGCGGCTATAAGACCCCGGTCATCGCGACGAAGTACCCGAATGTGACCAAGGCGTTTTTCAGCCGCAAGAACATGGATGTGGAGACCATTAAAATCGAGGGCTCGGTCGAGCTAGCGCCGCTTTTAGAGCTGGCGGACGCGATCGTCGACATCGTGGAGACCGGTACGACGCTGAAGGAGAACGGCCTCGAGGTCATCGAGGACGTGGCGCCCGTTTCCGCGCGCGTCATCGTAAACCTCGCTTCCGCCAAAATGAAAAAGGCGGCCATTCAAACGGTGATAAAGGACCTTGATAATTAGTAATTAGGAATGAGTAATGAGTAATTAGGAGCTAAGCGTCAGGCTTTCGATGTCTGACAGAAATAGTGTCTATTTGTAATAAAAGTTGCGCGCAAGGCGCGCTTCCACAATTACTAATTACTAACTATGAATTACTAATTCTTGGAGGGATTGAAAGTGTTTTTAAAAACAGTCCTCGCGGACGGGACGGCTGAGCAGGCTGTTCTGCGCGAGATGAAGGCGCGCGCCGCGGGCGCGCGCGGCGATATCGAACAGACCGTGCGCGCGATCATGGACGACGTGCAGACGCGCGGCTTTGACGCGGTTTGTGAATACGCGGAAAAATTCGATAAGCAAAAGCCCTATCTCGTCGGGCGGGAGCTGCTTGAGCGAGCGTATGACAGCTGCGAGCCGGGGCTGATCGCGGCGCTGGAAAAGGCGGCGGCCAATATCCGCGATTATCACGAGCAAATGCTGGCGAAAAGCTGGCAGTGGCAGCGCGCGCCGGGTGAAACGCTGGGGCAGACCGTGCGCGGCCTTTCCCGCGTCGGCCTGTATGTGCCGGGCGGCACGGCGGCCTATCCGTCCTCGGTGCTGATGAACGCCATTCCCGCCAAGGTCGCGGGGGTAGGGGAGCTCATCATGGTCACCCCGCCGACGGAGAATATGTCGAAGGAAGTGCTCGCCGCGGCCAAGATCGCGGGCGTCGACACCGTGATCGCGGTGGGCGGCGTGCAGGCCGTCGCGGCGCTTACCTTTGGGGCGGGCTTTATCCCGCAGGTGGATAAGATCGTCGGCCCGGGCAACGCCTTTGTCGCGGCGGCGAAAAAGCTGGCTTACGGCACGGTGGATATCGATATGATCGCCGGACCGTCCGAGGTGCTGGTTATCGCCGACCACACGGCCGACCCGACGTATGTCGCGGCCGACCTGCTTTCTCAGGCCGAGCACGACCGATTGGCTTCGGCCGTGCTGCTGACCGATTCGATGGCGCAGGCGCAAGCCATTTCGTGCGAGATGGAGCGGCAGGGCAAGCAAATGCCGCGCTGGGATATCATCCGTGAAAGCGTTCAGAACTACGGCTGCGCGATCGTATTCGAGGAGCTGACGGATGCTTGCCGCGTGGCCGATCAGGTCGCGCCCGAGCATCTGGAGATCGTCACCGCCGAGCCGCGCGAGTGGCTGCCTTATCTGCACAACGCGGGCGCGATCTTTCTGGGCGGGTACGCGCCCGAGCCGCTTGGCGACTATATGGCGGGCCCGTGCCACGTGCTGCCCACCTCAGGTACGGCGCGGTTTTTCTCGCCGCTGTCGACCGATACCTTTCTTAAAAAGACCAGCGTGATCGAATACACGCGGGACGCGCTCGCGGGCTATGCAAACGATATTATCGCCTTGGCAGAGGCCGAGCATTTAAACGCGCACGCAAACTCCATCGCCGTGCGCTTTCAGGAGGAAACGGAAGATGCGGAAAGCTGAGATCACGCGGAAAACCAAAGAGACCGATATCGCGCTGACGCTCGATCTGGACGGCGGTGAGCGGCAGATCGACACCGGCATCGGCTTTTTTGATCATATGCTGTGTTCCTTCGCCGTGCATTCCGGTTTTGGCCTGACGCTTCGCTGCAAGGGCGATCTGGAGGTGGACGGACACCACACGGTGGAGGATTGCGGCATCGCGCTCGGTCAGGCGCTGAGTAAATGTCTGGGCGACAAGGCGGGCATCGCGCGGTTTGGTCAGGCGTTTGTACCCATGGACGAAGCGCTTGGCTTTTGCGCGCTCGATATTTCGGGGCGGCCCTATTTGGTATTCGACGCGCCCATGCCCCAGCCGATGTGTGGGAGCTACGATACCTGTTTGACGGTGGAGTTCATGCGCGCGCTGTCCATGAACGCCGGACTGACGCTGCATTTAAAAGCTGAATACGGTGATAACGCGCACCATATCACGGAAGCGCTCTTCAAGGCGCTGGCCCGTGCGCTGAAGCAGGCCGTGACCCAAACCGGCGGCGGCGTGCTTTCCGCCAAGGGGGTACTTTGATTTGAGGTGCGCTTTGGCGGGCGTCGCAACGACGGTTGCCGTCATGTTTGTGAATTGGCTTCTGTATATGGAGATCGGCTGCTTGGCCGCATCGGTATGCTGCGGCATTGTAGTGGGTTGTACCATAAAGATATTGCAGGAAATTCGTAAAATCGGCGTTAAAAACGCCGCAGAGGATGACAAATGAGCTATATTGGGATAGTGGATTACGGCGCGGGAAACCTGATGAGCGTACATAATTCGCTGGATTATCTGGGCTATGAAAATAAAATCGCGGCCACGGCGGCGGATCTCGAAAACGCCGCCGCCGTCATCCTGCCTGGCGTGGGCGCGTTTCCGGACGCCATGGCGGCGCTTACCGCATCGGGGCTGACGGACGCGGTGAAAAAGGCGGCGGGGGAAAAGCCGTTTCTCGGCATTTGCCTTGGCATGCAAATGCTGTTTGAAGAGTCCGGCGAGGTGCGCCCATGCACGGGACTGGGCCTGCTGCCCGGTCGTATTGAGCGCATCCAGACTGCGTATAAGCTGCCGCAGATCGGCTGGAACACGCTGCGTGTTTTGCGGCCCAACGCGATGACCGCGGGCATACAGGACGGCGACTGCGTGTACTTCGTGCACAGCTTTATGGCAAAACCCGCCGATCCGGCGGATCTTGCCTGTGTGACCGATTACGGCGCCGAGGTACCCGCCATGGTGGCGCGCGGCAATGTGTTCGGCTGTCAGTTTCACCCGGAAAAAAGCGGGGAAGTCGGTTTGCGGATGCTTCAAAACTTTGCGAAACTCACGGAGGTGGGGAAATGAGAATTTTACCGGCGATCGATTTAAAAAACGGTCAATGCGTGCGCCTGCAAAAGGGCGATTATGACACGGCCCACAAGGTGGCGGAGGACGCGGTGGAGACCGCGCGCTGCTTTTTGGCGGCAGGCGCGTCGCTCATCCATATGGTTGATCTGGACGGAGCCAAGGACGGCTCCCAGCGCAATTACGACGTGGTGCGCCGCGTGCTGCGCGACGCGGGCGCGGCGGTAGAGCTGGGCGGCGGCATCCGCACGATGGAGGATGTCGATGTTGTGCTGGCGCTCGGCGTGTCCCGCGTGGTGATCGGTTCGGCGGCGATCAAAAACCCGCCGTTTGTCCGCGAAGCGGTGCGCAAATATGGGGATAAGATCGCAGTTGGCATCGACGCGCGGGGCGGCACGGTCCGCACCGAGGGCTGGGTCCGCGATTCCGGCGTGGATTATATCTCCTTTGCCAAACGCATGGAGCAGTACGGCGTTCAGACCATTATTTTTACCGATATTGAAAAAGACGGCATGCTGGAAGGCCCTAGCTTTGACCAGCTTGCCGCGCTGCGGCAAGCTGTTTCGTGCGGGATCGTCGCGTCCGGCGGCGTATCCACGATCGAGGATATCAAGAAACTCAAGGCCCTCGGCATCGATGAAGCGATCGCGGGCAAAGCGGTCTACGCGGGCACGCTTGATCTTGCGGCGGCCATCGCCGCCGCAAGATAGAATTAGGAGTGAAGAGTTAGCGGTATCGCGCTTTGCGCGATTATGCAATAAGCCGCTTGCGGCGGCCACTATTATTTCTAACTACTAATTCCTAATTCCTAATTACTAATTACTAATTAATAGAAAGGGGTTTTTGTATGCTTGCCAAACGCATCATCCCTTGTTTGGATGTAAAGGATGGGCGGGTCGTTAAGGGCGTGAACTTCGTGGGCCTGCGCGACGCGGGCGACCCGGTCGAGCTGGCGAAGTTCTATTCGCGCGAGGGCGCGGACGAGATCGTGTTTCTCGATATCACGGCCACCTCGGATGGACGCGATACGATCGCGGACGTGGTGCGCCGCACCTGCCGCGAGGTATTCGTGCCCGTTACCGTGGGCGGCGGCATCCGCACGGTGGACGATTTTAAAGAAATCCTGCGCGCGGGCGCGGATAAAATATCGGTCAATTCGGCGGCGGTCAAAAACCCCGCGCTGGTGGGCGAAGCTGCTGAAAAGTACGGCAGCCAGTGCGTCGTTGTAGCGATCGACGGCCGGCGAACGGGCAAAACGCCCTCCGGGTTTGAAGTATATGTCGCGGGCGGGCGTACGCCCACCGGCGTGGACGCGGTCGCGTGGGCCAAAGAGGTGTACGAGCGCGGCGCGGGCGAGATACTGCTCACTTCCATGGATAAGGATGGTACCAAATCCGGCTTTGATCTGGAACTGACCCGCGCGGTTGTGGATGTGGTCGGTATCCCGGTGATCGCTTCGGGCGGCTGCGGCAGTCTCGATCATTTTTCCGAGGTGTTTGAAGAGACCGCGTGCGACGCGGCGCTTGCCGCCAGCCTATTCCACTATGGCGAGCTGACGGTCGGGCAGGTCAAGCGGCATTTAAATGAAAAGAATATCCCGGTGAGGTTGTAAAATGGAATTATCGAAATGTTTTGTCAAAGCCGAGCTCATTCCGGTCATTTGTCAGGATGAACGGAACGGCGAGGTGCTCATGCTGGGCTACGCCAACGAGGAAGCGCTCCGCCGGACAATGGAGAGCGGCACCGCCTGGTTCTTTTCGCGTTCGCGCCAAAAGCTTTGGAACAAGGGCGAGACGTCGGGCAATTTTATTTATGTAACAAAAATCCTGTCCGACTGTGACGACGATACCCTGATCTACATAGGTACGCCCAAGGGGCCGGTCTGCCACACGGGAAACCGCACCTGCTTTTATACCACGCTGTGGGAGAAAAATAATTAGGCGGTAGGCGGTAGGATTGGCGGAATCCGGCCATGCCGGATATTAAAATGATCGCGCGACGCGCGATTCCATAACTCCTAATTCCTACCGCCTACTTCCTAACTAGAAAAGAGGTTTTTATATTGAATTCATTTGAACAAATGGAGGCCGTGATCGGGCAGCGCAGGGCCGAACCGCAGGAAGGTTCGTATACCTGTTACCTGTTCGAGAAGGGCCTTGATAAAATGCTGAAAAAGGTCGGCGAGGAGTGCGCCGAAACCATCATCGCCGCAAAAAACGGCGATAAAGAGGAGCTGGTAGGCGAAATTAACGACGTGTTCTATCACATGATGGTGATGATGAACGAGTGCGGCGTTTCACTTGCCGAGGTCTGCGCGGAGATGGATAAGCGCGCGGAAAAAATCGGCAACCTAAAGCAGTTCCACGTATCCGACCATAATTCTTGAGGTACTACGATGCGAAGAAAAGATAGAGAAGTCACAGGCCGTGAAAATATCGAGGCGATCTTAAAAGCCTGCAAGGTGTGCCGCATTGCCATGATCGCGGAGGGCAAGCCTTACGTGATTCCCATGAACTTTGGCTATGAGTGGGATGATAATGGGCTGACCCTGTATTTCCACAGCGGCTTAAAGGGCAAAAAGATCGACGCGATGCGCGCCGACCCGCACGTTTGCTTTGAGATGGATATCGAGGACGGTGTGATAGAAGGCGGCGACGTGGCCTGCCAGTATAGCTATGCGTTTTCGTCCATCATTGGCGAGGGATGCGTACAGTTTGCGGAAAATAACGAACAGAAACGCCACGGGTTCGATATCATCATGCAGCAGTTGACCGGCCGCGAGGGCTGGACCTATTCGGACGCCCACCTTTCGGTAGCCGAGGTGTTCATGGTCCGCGCGGATTCCTTGGAAGCTTCGCGCAAAACGCCGCGTAATTGACAGCACAAACGCCGCTCCCGCTGCGGGGGACGGCGTTTTTCCATTTACATAGAGAGAGGATGAAACGATGCAGAACCAAACCATGTTACAGGGCTTTGAATGGTACTTGCCCGAAAACGGATGCCTTTGGAGCCGCTGGGAAAAGCAGGCCCAAAATATTGCCGCGCTCGGTATCACCGATATTTGGCTGCCGCCCGCCTATAAGGGTGCGAACGGCGCGGCCGATGTGGGCTACGGCGTTTACGATCTGTTCGATCTGGGTGAATTTGATCAAAAGGGCACCGTGCGGACGAAATACGGCACGCGGGAAAGCTACCTTGCCGCTGTGCGTACCTTGCAGCAGGCTGGCGTGCGCGTATGGGCGGATATCGTGATGAACCATAAAATGGGCGCGGATGAGTTGGAGCACGTGCGCGCCACGCCGGATGCTTCCGATAACCGGGAAAAGGCCGTGGGAGATGAGCGCGAGATCGCCGCGTGGACGAAATTCACCTTTCCGGGGCGCGCGGGCAAATATTCGGGCTTTCAGTGGAACTGGACGCATTTCAACGGCACCGATTGGGACGATGGCGCGAAAACGGGCGGCATTTACCTGTTTGAAGGCAAGCGGTGGGATGAACAGGTCGACCCCGAGCACGGCAATTTTGATTATCTTATGGGAGCCGATCTGGCGCTGACCAACCACGATGTGGTGGAAGAACTGAAACGCTGGGGCTGCTGGTATCTGGATACGGTTCATCCGGATGGTTTGCGGCTGGACGCGGTAAAGCATATGCAGCGCGATTTTTACACGGATTGGCTGGGCGAGATGCGGCGGCATGCCGGGCGCGAGCTGCCCGCCGTCGGCGAGTATTGGAGCCCGGAGGTTGAGCGGCTCTTAGGCTATCTGGAGGGCGGCGCGGGCATGCGCCTGTTCGACGTACCGCTGCACTTCCATCTGTTCGACATATCCGGGGCAAACGGTAACTACGATTTATCGAAGCTGTTGGATGGCACGCTTGTGCAGGCCGCGCCCGATCAGGCGGTCACCTTTGTCGACAACCACGATACCCAACCCGGGCAGGCGCTGCAAACCTTTATTCAGCCATGGTTCAAAGCGCCCGCTTATGCGCTGATTTTACTGCGCGGGCAGGGGTTGCCATGCGTGTTCTATGGCGACCTGTACGGCGTGCCGCATGACGGGATCGCGCCCGTGGCCGGGGTGAAACGTCTATTATGGGTACGCGCCAATTTGGCCTATGGTGAATTGCACGATTATTTTGACGATGCAAACGTCGTCGGTTTCACACGCGAGGGGGATGCGGAGCACCCGGATTCCGGCCTTGCCATGCTGCTTTCGGATTCGACCGGCGGCGAAAAACGGATGTATGTCGGCAGACGCCTTGCCGGTAAAACGCTGGTAGACGCGCTGGGTAAATGCACCACGCCCGTTACCGTCGATGGGGAGGGGAACGTGACCGCCTCCGCTCCCGCCGGCGGCGCCGCCGTCTGGGTCACGCGCGAAGCGTTTGACCGGATGTTTATGGAGGAAAGCTGAAATATTTTGTAAAGCGATAGGAAATTAAAAAGGGGGGATGCGACGAAACGCAAATCGTCGCATCCCCCTATGTCTTATTCGGCATTCCAATTAGCGACTATAACTACCGCTAATAGCCCAATCACCAAAAACGTAAAAATACCGGCCAACGTGGTAAGAACTCCGTCTAATTTCTTCTTGTTTTTAAAGATTTTAAGCAAGATTGCATACAGTAAAATGCCTAACATGCCGCCTAGGGTATTGGATATAACATCTGTAATATCCGCTCTGCCGATTGCAAAAGCAAACTGCGCGGTTTCAAGCGCAAGGCTGAAAATTGCAATACCTATTATCTTATGAAGAAACCACGTATCGTTTTTCAGTATACCTAGAAAAATGCCAAATGGAGCGAAAACCAATAAGTTATTCATAACTTCGCTGATGTGAAAGCTGCTACCGGCTTGCTCCGTATAATAAAAGGGAATAAAGTTAACGTGACGTGCACCTAGTAAGGCTGTAAATGAAAATTGCAGCTTCAATAAGATCAGCCAGACCAGCAGGACTAAATAAACAATAAATAACCCTTGCGCAATTTTATATCGCTTCTCCATAATTTTTAAATTTCCTTGTGATTACATTGTTTCTTGAGAAACCATCCAAGAAATGCAATGAAAAGACATAGGAATAACCCTATCCCAGCTTCAATGAGAAGAACCATGTGCAACGGCACAGCGGTCAAAACACGGTTTTCATAATAAACCGATTGAGCCATGCTGCCAACGGTGCAAACAGCGACAAAGAGTATTAGGACGATCGTAATTCGTGTCAGAGCTTTTACTTTCATAACATCCCTCGAATTTCTTGTTGCGATAAAATACGGTACTGTAGCATTTTTCTTTCTTACTATCAATATACCTTTAAAATATTATGGTAGCAAGCAACAAAGCGGTGAAAATATAATATAAAATACGAGAAGGCTTGCCAGCGCAAAAGGAAAGCAAAAATAAACTGATCTCGAATTACGGCTGAGCGGCGATAAAGCGTTTTGATCTGGACTGCGGGGATGCTGGTTCTAGCGATAAAATGAATGATGAAAAGCGCGCGTTGCAAAATAAAAGAATATTCCGTATGTCATTCTGAACGAAGTGAAGAATCTCGCGTAAACGCGCGTGATTCACGTAAAATCCGCGCATTCGCGCGAGACTCTCTCTCCTATTCGCCGCACGGCGGCGAGTCGAGGATAGAGGACAACGGTCTCGTCGCTTCGCTCCTCAGAATGACAAGGATTTGGAACATTCTTTTATTTTCAACACGCGCTTTCAGTTATCGGTTAAAGATCGGGCTGGGGCCGCATTAGCTTTCTTAGACGCTGTATGCCCACTACACAAATAAGTAAGCCAGTCAGCGCGGCAACGATTCTCATGCCGATATAAGTTGATCCGGTATCTGGGAGAAAAACTACTGTTAAGCTGGGAAAGAGTGTACATAGTAAAAGGGGGCCAACATTGGCAAGTAGATGTGCAATGATTGCAGATAACATCGACTGCGTGTAGTATGCAAGACAAGAGAAAACGATACCGGCTAGAAATGCATAGAGAAATTTTTGCATACCGTGAAGTAGAGCAAATAGAACAGAAGTAAGGATCATTGCAACAAGAGGGGTAAAGTAACCGAGCGTTCTATGGAATATGATACCTCTAAAAAAGAATTCTTCAATAATGGGCGTTGCTATAAGAATTAATAGAAAAGCAATCATGTTAGATGAGTCGAAACCAATAACGGCAGTTTGTCCAAATATAACATTAAACTGTCCAACTAAAATAAGACCTATCCCAAAAACTATACTGTATAAAAGGATTTGAAAGGATATACGTTGAAAGGAAAACAGTTTGCTATAAGGAAAGCGGGTTTTTCTTACAAAAAGTGCGCCAGCAATGGACATGGAAAGCGGCGCACAAAATAGAATTGCGGCCTGTGAAGGGAACAAGCGCAATAAAAATATAGAAAGTATATAGATGACTATAAATGATGCATATGGCCCTAACCATGAAAGCTGCTTATTCATAATTACCTCCGAAAATATAAATGGAATTACTTAATAACCATGTGTCGTTCATATTGAGTATCGATGGAAATAGCACCAAAGACAGAGGGACGGTTCTTCCGTTTTGTTGCATTGATGCTGGGGAGAACAGTGAAGCCACCGCCTTGCCTACAATCTATGTCAGACAGGATATTTATTATTATAATCCCAAACGATCTGTTTGGAAATGTTTTTGTCGTGGAACATACCTGAAATGACGTGAAAAAACACGTAAAGGGCAAGGAAAGCCAAGGGGACGAAAGTGCCGTCCCCTTGGCTTTAATATCACCTTGTCCTTACCTCATTCATACTGAACCGAAATCGGAATATCCTGTTCTTGTGTGCCACTATCCCAATGGATTTGTACATGAATCGATCGGAGGGCATTTACAATTTCATTAGGGGTCATACCATTATAGTCAGCTAAATCATCTGGCGTGGTAAGTAACAAACTCCAATTATGATTAAAACCAGTAATCTTTAAATTGTTCTTATTGTTTACTAAATCCGCCTTAGCTTCGGAAGTTACGTCAAATTTATCGCTTCGATAACTAATGACTTGACTCGCAATAAAAGGTTTCACCTCGTCGTTCAAGGAAGCTTCAAACCAAGTTTCTGAAAAATCATATTCCGAAGTGTTTAATATAGAAATTGTAAACTGTAAACGCTGTTCAGTACCACTATCTGTAACTAGCTTACCGTCATTAAAATGCTGTTTAGCTTCTTGAATGATGTGCGGTTCGCTAATTTCAATTTGAAATGGATTCATTATACTTTTTTGCTGAGCACTTTGGGTGTTCCCATTAAACAGAAAGACAAATGCTGCAACAATGATTAACAAAAGGGAAAGAACTATGAGCACTTCTTTTTTCATATTAAGCCCCTTGTGAATGCTATTAACGGAGTAATTACCAAGGAAGATCATCAAGAGCTAAGCCACTCTGGATTCTTTCAAGTGCTTGCTGCTTAAAGGCAGAGGGACGGTTAACGTGTCCCCTTGTCTTTTTATATCTTGCTATTAATTTTTGGTATTCGGTTGATAATAGACGTTTTGCATATAGGCAACATTATCACCAAGGCTCACACCACTAGCAAAACACATATTGGACACTTGGTTCAGATCACCTTGTTCCAAAGCTTGAGTGGCAAGATCAAGTTCGCTATCATATAATTGCGAAGTTACACACATTTCTTGATAACCGTACTCCAGCAGAGGCACAGTAGGCGGAGCGTAATCTTTAATTGCGTTAAATGCCTGTCGCAAACGCGGTAACGTAGTTTTCCAGTATTCTACACTTACCTGTTCTGGTGAGTCGCGCAATACATCTTGAATATCATGGTAAAGAATGTATTCAAAGAAGCTCAATCTTTTCTCCAGCCCCGAAAGATAGGATTCACACTCGGCTTTTTGATCGCTCGTTAGCGGAGTGCGTAGATACATCAGTTGAGCACCGCCTGTTGAATAAAATGTTTGTCGCCATGCAATTTCCATACCCGTTAGTTTACCAATACTGCGAAGCGGCAGGTATGTGGTTCCGTGGCTAATAAGCGGATAAACGACTGAGCCGTTTGCATCATAAAAGTTTTGTATTTTCCCATCCACTAAGACAACAATTTGCGGAGCAAGTGTGATATCAATTTTGTCAAAATGCTCATCATAGTTATAAGATTTTTTGGCACTCTTCGTGTGATAAGTCGGGTCAATGCTACCTGATAGCGAAATTGTATTTGTTTTACCATTCCAAGATACGGTTTTCCCCATCCATTCACCTGTGGTACGAATAGGGATATAGTTTGTACCTTTGTAAAGTAGCATAGGTACTTGTTCGCCTTGTTCGTTTAAGCAAACAATCGGATACCCCTGTACACGCAAATACTGATAATAGATTTCTGCTTGCTCTGAGGATATAGCGTGACTATGTACAATGCAAATCATCACAACAAAGGCTACACTGAGTATTTTAAAGAAAGTTCTCATTTGCGCCCTCCTAGCCACAAGGCGATCGGTATCCTAATGTCGTTTTGCTCACTTCTTGGAAGTCACCCAATGTTTGATTGCTAGTACTGCATAGGTTAACGCGATATACATGTTCGGGAACATTTGAAGATAAGCTTTGCCGTTTATGCTGACCATTATGAGAATAACAAACATGGTCAGATCGACCAACCATAGTTTAGATTCGCTAATATTCTTCTCACAGATATATAACAAGAAAACGAGCAAAACTATGATCAACGTGTAAATTATTTGAAAAGAATGCAATAATACATACTGGAATTCTCTTTTCATTCCGACTGTCAGGATATCAATATTGAAAACCAAGCATAAGATTAGAAATGCAAGTGCAGTAAGAAGATATCCTTTCATAGCATGCTTTTTCATCAAGTCACTCCCGTATTCTAAACACGAAAAGGTTTTACTTCCATGTCCTAATTTTTACTTGTTTAAACTGGAAACGTTGGATAAAACGCACACCTGCTCTTAACGCTATTGTAGCGCCGGAGGGGGTGTGCGTCAAGTGTAATAACAGGAGCTTTGCTTTCCTATGTATTTTTATTTTTTCATTCTTTGTTTTAGATAAGGATATTTTTCTGCAAGCCGGTAGTAATCAGGCTTTAGAATGAAGAAGATACTGAAAAGGGTGAATAGAACATGAGACATAAGCCCGAGCATTCCACAGTGCATAATTCGATTTAAGTAAGAAAAATCAATATCACCGTAGGTCAGCCAACAAGTAAGTGGGAAAAACTGCAATGCTGTGATGATCAGAACGAAGGCGTGAGCGGCGGCGCATAGAATACGAAATTTCCATCGACTGACAAACGCGAGGATACTGAAAAAAACCCATAACACTCCCAGAATAAACAGAACATCGGAGTATGTATGTGTGATTGGTTTTGCAAAAACCGCTACATGATAGAAGTAAACCTGCCACGCGATCGCAAGAGCGTAAACCGACTTGATGAGACAACGTAAGAAAACGGTCATAGAGGGTAGCCTCCTAAAAAAACAGGTGCAATGCGATATTCAAGTGTCATTCAGTTAAGAAATTTCCATATGTTTGTCATTTTGAGCATAGCTCAGGATGACAAACGCTTTTTTAAGCTTTATCCGCTGCGTACCCTATCTAACGCTATTGCAACGCAGGCGGGGGAGGGGGGCAACAGCCCCCGTGGCTTATCCTCTTCTTCATTTTTTCAGTAAATCATACGCTGCCATACTGAATAAGTAAACAAAAATATGTATGATAGCAAATACTAGGATCAAAAGGACAATGATAAACTTTGATAGAGTGATTTTTGGGAAAAAATGAACGATCAAAAAATCGATCAATGATCAATATTATAAATACAATTGTACGGCTATAAGCGAATAATCGATCGTGCGAAAAATTCATAACACGCAATTTTTCTGATAGTTCTAGTTTGGACTCTTCAAAAAAATGAGTGCATGCGTAGATTTGACTTAAGAGGCCGACTATTATAAGAAAAAAGACAGTATCCATAATAATATTTACCCCCTCTGGGTTGAGGAAAAAGGACAGCAGCGTGTTTTCTACTGGAAAGCATCAATGAGGATCATGATTATCATGTGAGGGATTACGAAGGAAGCAAAGCCACTCTAAAACAGAGATAAAAATTATAAAAGATACAGTATATGTGCTTTTATACGCAGAAGCTATAAAGGTTCCTCCCGATTCAAAAAAATAGCGGTTTGTAAGGTAGTTTACCACCACACCTAGACAATTTAGAAGAATAAAGAAGGCTAACCCGCCGAAAAAATTCCATTCCAATCCACATTCTTTTAAACAATGACGTAGTTTCGTGCTGAACAGAACAGCGCAGGATATAATAATTGCGATCATTGCAAAAAGCGGAAAGGAAAAACCCGTCTGATGATTGGAAAAAATATCGTACGGATAAAAAGCGGCCGTCAGTAAAAGTAAAACAAGACTGCATAATATGAACCCGCAATAAGTTTTAACCCCCGTTTTCATAACAGTTCAGACCTTTTATTATAGATTTCCCACAAGACAGGGGAATGGTCTTCCGCCTTGATGTATTGATGCCGGGGAGAACAGTGGAGCCACCGCCTTGCCTGTAATCTATGTCAGATAGGATATTTATTATTATAATCCCAAACGATCTGTTTGGAAATGTTTTTGTCGTGGAACATACCTGAAATGACGTGAAAAAACACGTAAAGGGCAAGAGAAGACAAGAGGACAAAAGAACCGTCCCCTTGTCTTTTGACAGGTTTGGTTTCAAATCGTTCTCTGGCCTTCGATTTTGAAGATATGTTTTATTTTCGTTAATACTTTGGTCGATTTGGGCATAAAACACATACCCCCTCCAACGCTAATATAGCGCGGGAGAGGGTGTGTGTCAAGACATAAAGAACCGTCCACTTGCCTTGATCGTTATTTTTTCTTGGATTCAACAAGTAAGGAAACCAGTGTTGCAACAAAGAATACTATAGAAAGCCCAATAGACACTTTGGTTACGCACCATACCATTGGCTCTTCAAAATACGGATCAAATCCACCGCTAGTCGGATAAATTGCAAAGGAGATAGAAGCGATAGCATAGCCTAAAATGCAAACTGACAATAAGAAAAGCATGGCCAAAAACGTTATGAGAAAAAGTTTGGATAGCTTCATGGCAACCAGTCCTTTTCGCTTTGGTAGATTAGGGAGGCAGTTTTGGATATAGTACACATTCTCCCCGTCACCATTAGCGTATTAAGTTTTTTAGCTAAAAAGAGGCTTGACCTCCTGAACCAAGAGAAAAAGTATAATCTACATTTTCGTACGTAATAGATATGCCACCGCCAATACCGCTAATACCTACATTTGCGTTAAATGTCACAGACTTTACCTTGCCAGAATTCCACGTATGAACATAATAGGAAGTTGCAAGTCCATGGAAGTTAGCAAACGAGGTGCTATACTGTGCCACACCGCCAAATTTTTCGCCAATATGTAGAACACCATCTTTGCTATCTTGTAGGGCAAAACCAAAACCGTAAGAACTGTCGCGAGTCACACTGGTTGTTGAAATCTCATAGGGATAATCCCCGCCGCTATTCATCCAGCCGTTAACAGAAAGACGTTGCGGCACAGAACCGGAAGTGCCAGAGATGTATAGCCCAGTCACATAGTAAACAGTTTGTCCAAGCACATGGTATACAGTTTGGGAGTAAAATAACGGTATAAGTGGGAAAAGGAGAATTGCTTATGCCGTGGAAAGAGAAAACAGTAAAGTCAGAACGAGAAACGTTTGTAAGGGAGGCGCAGCAACGAGAGAGAAGACAGGGGGACGGTTCTTTCGTCTTGTTGTATTGATGCTGGGGAGAACAGTAGAGCCACCGCCTTGCCTGTAATCTATGTCAGACAGGATATTTATTATTATAATCCCAAACGATCGGTTTGGAAATGCTTTTGTCGTGGAACATACCTGAAATGACGTGAAAAAAGGCACGTAAAGGGCAAGGGAAGACAAGAGGACAAAAGAACCGTCCCCTTGTCTTCCTGAAATGACGTGAAAAAAGGCACGTAAAGGGCAAGAGAAGACAAGAGGACGAAAGAACCATCCCCTTGTCTTTAATTGCGCCTTTTTCAGTGGTTTCGGACCGTCCTTTCGTCCCCTTTGCCTTTTAGCTAATTTCCTCAGCTTCAATGAGACTTTTTACCCAATTATCTTCAAAGGCATTCCACTCTTCGGGAGAAATATTGTTTCGCTCTCTAATATCTGATAGATATTTCTCTATTACAATTTCTTTTTTGAATTTATCAGATTGTCCGATCCAATACTCATGCTCCGTGATGCCTGCAGTCTCTAAATACTCATCAAAAAACTCTCTGCCAATGGCATTTTTAGCCATTTCTTCATTTTGTTGAATCACTGCCTGCACCTCAGCGTCAGTTGCTGTAAAATTATTATCAATGCCCGCATTATAAAGAACTTCACGTCGAAGAATATAGCTTATTGCCAGTTCTTCACCATTATCTACGTCTCCAGCGGCATATCTTTCGGCAATTCGATTTGTTTCATCTTTATACACAGTAACATTCTTGCCTTCAATCAGTATTTCATCATTTTGAGGGGCTGGTGCTGTATCGATTTGTGCCCAAATTCGACTTTGCTCCATTTGCTCCGCTGTGCTGCGAGAGTTAGTATAAGTGGCTGCTGTGGCTGTAATTAAAATTGACGCTATCATAAGAGCCGAAATACCAACTAATCTTGTTTTTTTGAACATACAAGAGACCTCCGTTCTTATACGCTAAGATTGACAGTAATGGTGTCTGCATATGGATTAATGCACCCGTCTGCATAGAGACTAAATCCATAACCACAGGCATAATTATTAGATGCTGAATAATATACAACATCGGAATTACGCTTGACATACCATTGAGAAATATTACCGGGCAGATATGTAGATTCATTGTACATACTAAAAGATTTTACTGTCTTATTGGTGCTGCGGTCATAATGTCTGGGGATTGGAAGAACAGTTAATGTAGCTCCGTTATCAGGTCTCGAACATAAAATTTCGACATCGGCCAATCGACTGGAATATTTAACACGGGTTGATTCTTTTTCATAGGTTTCTGCTAGCTTTGCTGTTATATCAAATGCTGTCCATCCATAATCGTTTAGTCCGATCATAGTAGTAACATTGGAATATCCACCATTGATAGTGGCTGCAAATGACGGGACAATGAGCGTGAAACCAAGTATTAGTGTCAATGCGAATAGTTTTTTATATCTCGTCATAATATTTCCTCCCGTTTCAATAAGCTTATGCCATAGTAACAATGCTTATTTATATGTTACCTTGCATAGTGCCAAAAGTGTTTTTCTTTACCGTATTTCAATCATCATTGGATTCACTTCTCTCTTCCTATACATTTACTTTTTCAACGTTTTCGGCACCTCCGGCTGATAGTACTGACCTAAGCAGGGCGTTTGGCTGGCCAGTACCGCTACCGCGCTGACAATGCAGGCGGCAGAAGCCATTAACCCTTTCAACCATGAAAACTTTGTTTTCATTTTTCCACCAGCTTTCCTTGATATTGTTATCCGTCTAATGATATAATCATATTAGCAGATTAAAGGAAAAAGAAAATAGATTTGTCTTGAAAACCCATTTTTTTGACGTGAAATTTGGGGGCGGGTGCATATATGAAGCTGAATATTACGATTTTGGAAGACAATGAAGCCCAAAAGCAGCATTTGCAGCGGGTGATAGAGAGTGCGGCGAAAAAGATAAAAATCGCGGTTCGTTTGTTTGCGGTTTCCTCAGGGCTTGATATTAGCGGAGAAAGCGTCATGCAAACTGATGTGTTTTTTCTGGATGTGGAAACGCCGCACCGATCGGGCATTGAAACGGCACAGTTTATACGAACCGTTTCCAAGGATGTGCCCATTGTTTTTACCACCAACTTTAAAGATTACGCGGTAAACGGATACAAGGTGCACGCTTTTCAGTTTTTGCTAAAGCCGGTACAGGAAGCGGATTGTATCCCTTGCTTGGAAAATGCAATGGCATATGTAAAATTACGTGAGCAGGGAAGTCTGAAAATTAAGCAGTCCAGAGAGTGGCGGATTGTACCTTTTGGAGATATTTTGTATGCGGAAGCCGGGAACCATACCTGCAAAATTGTTTGTGATGACGGCGACTTATCTTGCCGCAAAAACATATCGGATCTCGCAAAAGAATTACCGCAGCGAATATTTATACAATGCCATCGTTCCTATCTAGTCAATATCGATCGAATAAGGGTACTTAATGCGAAAGAGCTGATTTTAGATAATCAAGCAAAGATTCCCGTCAGTGAATCCTATTTTACCGCAATCGAGAAGGCGTTTGCGGACAAGCTGATCACGGAAGAGGGACGGTGGTCTTAATGCAGGTGGTGTTAATGATTACGTCCTCGCTGCTGGATGCGGTTTTATCTATGCTGCTTTATTGCGTGGCGCTTCATCCGGTCAGGCGGCAAAACTTACTACGAAATTTAATTATATATGTAATCCTAAACGCGTTACTATCCGCATCGCTCAGTCTTTCTGTTCTTCCGTTCTTTATGAAATCAGTGATCATTTTTTTATGCGACGTGGCTATTTGCTGGTATATTTCTAGGCATAAATTGGGTATTTCCATTGTGTTGCCTGCGGTTTTTTTCATGCTTGTCTATGTTTGCGAAATGACGGTGCCTTCGGCATATTCTCTGATTTTTCACAAACAGATCACGCCGAACGATCCCTTTGTAATGATTTTTGGTATTGTGGAATCACACGTGCTGCTTTGTATTTTCCTCGTGCTTATCTGCGGTCTTGTGCGGTATCGGCTGAGAGATTTAAAGATTGATCACATTCGGTTGTTTCAATGGGTGTTTCTTTGCTTAGGCATTTTGTTGCTTGGCAGCTTTGTCGCAGTGTGTTCCTATGTCGTAAACGGCGCAAAACATAATACACAAGAATTAATAATGGCGCTGCCGTTTTTCTTTTTGGTTCTATTTGCTGTTTTTATTATTCTTTTTGTCTGCCTTGCCCGGGAAACCGCTCGCAGGAATCAACTAAGCGCTAAGCTGGTAAAAGCGGAAATGCAGCTTGAACAGCAAAAAGCTATGGATGCTTTGTACCATGACATCCAAGGTCTGCGGCACGACCTGAACAACCATATGCAGGCGCTTTCCGGTCTGCTCGAACGAAACGAAGCAGAAAAGGCGTTTCAATATGTGCAAGGCATTACAAGCACCACCGGCAAAACGGGTCAGTGGATCACCACGAAGGACGGCGCGGTAGACGCGCTGCTGAACGCCAAGCTGCACCGCGCGCGGGATGCCGGCATTAAGGTGTGGGCCAACATACAATATCCCGACCCGTGCGATACCCCGCGAAACGATGTTTGCACGATTCTATTCAATTTGCTGGATAACGCGATAGAGGCGTGTGAAAAAAATCAAGACGCAGCCAATCGCAGGCTGCGTCTTAGTACCAAGCTGATACAAAACTTTTTTGTCATTATGGTGGAAAATCCAAGCGAACAGGCGCCGGTAAAAACGAAAAAGGGATTTCAAAGCTCCAAAGCCGGTATCCTGCACGGCTTTGGCCTGCGGCAGGTGAAAGAAATCGCGCACAAATACGGCGGCATGTTCCGTGTGGAGTACGATGAGACCGGCATGTTCCGCGCGGCCGCCATGCTTCCCCAAAACCAAAGCGAATGGGTGAATGTCAGCATCATGCGCCCGGAAGAGGAAGAAGAACAAGAGACCGTGGAGCAATTAATATAAGGGTTAGTTTTTTTCGTCAAGAGGCGGGCGATAGCAGGTTGTCCTTACTCGGTAGCTTCATCCCAAAACCGCGCCGCCACTTGGTCGGCTTCGGCCTCGCTCTGGGCGAGAATGGCGGCGACATTGTTGCCGACCACGTCCAGCCCCTCGGCGGCAAGGCAGTCAAACCGTTCGACGCCGAGCATGGCGCAGAGCGAGCGCAGGTAAGCGCTGGCATGGTCGGTCAGCGCCGGGTCGTTATCATCCACATAGCCGCCGCGCGTGGTGACATACAGCAGGCGCTGGGGGTTGCAATCGCCAACCGAACGGCCCTGTTCGTTATAATGGAAGGTTAGCCCGACGACGCAAAGCCGCTCTAAGTAAGCGCGCACCATGCTCGGTACGGTCAAATCCCAATAGGGGCAGGCAATCACGACGGCGTCGGCCTCTTTAAACTGATTGGCTAGCGCAAAAAAAGGCGCGTCGTACGCCTTGGAGGCGGAGAGCGCGTCACGCTGGGCAATCGCTTCGGCGTCATAGGGCGTCAGATGCAGGTCGGGCAGGGAAAGCACCTCGATCTCAGCGTCCGGAATACGGCTGACAACGCGGCGGGCCAGCCGCAGCGTGCGGGATTGCTCTCCACGGATACAGCCGTTTACAAAAAGCAGTTTTTTCATGTTGCGATACTCCTTTGATCGAATCGATTCTTTAAATTTGATACCTCGATGATACCACAATCCGGCAATATTGGCAAACGAAAAGCCTCCCTATATAGAGAGGCTCTTTTTCGTATGGAAAGCGCTTTAGCGCTTGACGAATTTGCTGCGCGGGGCGCGGCAGATGGGGCAGATGAAGTCGTCCGGAATATCCTCCGCCAGACGAACATAGCCGCAGACGGTGCATTTCCAGCCCGCGTCCGCATCCAGCTGGTGGAAAACCGGCGCGGTGGGCGGCACATCCTTGCCGCGGTTTTCAAAATCGCGCACGGTGAGCGCTTCGCCGTCCGCCAGAACCTCGGCGTCGGTCAGTTCGAGGATGAACAGCGTGTGCGAGCCGACGGCAACCGGCTCCAATACCTTGAACGACAGGCGCGCAATCATCCCTTCCTTGATATAGAGGCAGCCTACCGCGTCCGTTTCAAACGGGAAGGACGCAAATTTGTCAATCGCACGGCCGGATTTGTAGCCAAATTCGTTTACAACCTTGTCCGCGCAGTCCTCACGCAGCACGGTCGCGGAAAGCACGCCGCTTTTTTTCAGCGCCGCGCAGGTAGCGGAATCGTTATTCAGGGAAACGCTGAACTTTGCCGGCGTGGAAGAGGTGACCTGATGCAGCGAGTTGATGATACAGCCGAAGTTTTTGCCCTCCGCAGCGGTAGAGGCAAGGGCGAGCGTATAGTTGAGCTTTTTGTAAGCCTTTCGATCCATGTGATCAGCATCCTTTCAATTAATAAGAATAATTCCTATTTACAATTTAATTCTACCCGAAAGAATGGTAAAATGCTATGGCGAAATTGACCAAAAAAGAACGGATTATTTTGGAATAGTTAAAAAATATTTTTGATGCTGATGGAGTCAAGCTCGGGCAGGTGGGTGAGCTGGCCGATCAGCTCAGCCCGTTCTATGGCAAGCTCCTGCTCCGCGCCGGTGCTTTTGGCGCGCTGCACGCGGGAGAAAAGGCGATCGGTCTCGTCGATCTCTTCGTGCGGTAAAAGCGAACCGAGCAGGCTTTCCGCGTTCGTCCACAGCGCCATGGCCTCGTCAAGCCGGTCGGCTTCCACCTCGGTTTTAATCGCGTCGATTGTGTGTTCCAACGTGTGATCCGACCAAATGCAGCCGCCGATCAATACGGCCAGCAGGGCAAGGGATATAAAAAGCCTGCGCATTTATGCACCCTCCTTTGGCTGGATGAACACGTTGCCGCAATCGTCCAGCGTCATTAAAAAGACTTCGGGTACGGAAAGCCCTTTGTTTTTGAGCTGACGCTCTACCTCGCCCGCGTCCTTTTGCAGCAGCTGCAGCGAGCGCGGCACCAGCTTGCCGTCCGATACGACGACGACCGGCAGGCCCTGATCCTTTGGGTTCAGGTTCAGCATTTCGGCGGTCACCGGCATTTGCGGCTGCTTCAAAATAACGGTCAGCGTGCCGTCCGGCTCGATCACGCCGTACTTGACGTCGCTGATCGCGTGTACGTTCTGCTTGCGCAGCGTTTCAATGATCTCATCCGTTGTAAGGCGCATTTGCCGCAGCTTTTTAACATCCAATTCGCCCTTCCGTATGATAATGGCGGGCTGGCCGTTGAGCAGGCGGCGGAAAACGCGGCTTTTGAGCGCGAAAAAGCTAACCAGTATCTCTATCGCGACCAGTGTCACGATGGGAATGATACCGGCGAATAGGGGAATGCCGACATCCTGCATCGGAATGGCGGCGAGTTCGGAGATCAAAATGGTCACGACCAGCTCGGACGGGTCAAGGTCGCCGATCTGCCGCTTGCCCATGATGCGCATGGCCGCCACCACGGCGCAGTATAGGATCAGCGTTCTTATCAGCGGTACGGACATGGTATAACCCCATTTCGGATAAATTCGCCTTTAGTATGGCGCAAAATGGTTGCCTTCATGCACCGGCCCGGTTTTCACCGCAAAAATTTAAAACAATAGTTGACAACCGGCGTTTGACGCTTTATAATGATAAAGTACATTTGAATAGCGAGCAAAGTGCGATGACCGGGAAAAGTAGCGTCTGGAATCCTATAGAGAGCCGTCGGTTGGTGTAAGACGGCGGAGGAAGGAAAGTGCGAAAGTCTCCCCGAGAGCAGTCGGATGAACAAAGGGCGCGCCCTTTCAGTAAGCCGTACCGCGTGACCGGCGTTATCGGGTCAGGTTAAGTGGTCGTGTGCGTTTTGCATGCGGCAAAAAGAGTGGTACCGCAGAGTTTGTAAAGTCTTTGTCTCTTATATGTAGAGGCATGGGCTTTTTTTATTTCGTTTTCTGCAAAGAAAACGCCAGAGAAGATGAGAAAGGAGGCGGTTTCGTATGAAGAAGAACGGTTCCGAAATTTTGGTGGAGGTGCTTGTAGAGCAGGGTATCGATACGGTATTCGGCTATCCCGGCGGCTCCGTCCTGAATATCTATGACGCGCTTTATTTAAACGCAGACCGGATTCGACATATTTTGACCGCACATGAACAGGGTGCGTCCCACGCGGCGGACGGCTACGCGCGCGCCACCGGCAAGACCGGCGTTTGCATCGCGACCTCCGGCCCGGGCGCTACCAACCTTGTTACCGGCATTGCCACGGCTTATATGGATTCCATCCCCATGGTCGCGATCACCGGCAACGTCGGCACCAGCCTGATCGGCAGGGACAGCTTTCAGGAAGTATACATAGCCGGCATCACGATGCCGATCACCAAGCACAACTTCGTCGTGCGCAATGTGGAAGAGTTGGCCGATACGCTGCGCGAAGCGTTCCGCATCGCCAATTCCGACCGGCCCGGCCCGGTCCTTGTCGATATACCGAAGGATGTAACGGCCGCCGTATGCGAATATGTGCCCGCCGCCCCCGCCGTAAAGGTGGAGGAGCCGGAAATCCCGGAAGCGAAGCTGCGGGAGATAGCCGAAATACTCGCCTCTGCCGAACGTCCGGTCATTTACTACGGCGGCGGCGTCGCCACGGCGGACGCGGGCAAGGATTTGCTTGCGCTGGTGCAAAAGGCGGATATCCCGTGCACGCACACGATGATGGCGATTGGCTGCATCCCGGACGCGGAGCCGCTCAGCATGGGCCTGATCGGCATGCACGGCAAGGTTTCGGCCTCTTGGGCGATCGATAAGGCGGATGTGCTGCTTTCCATCGGCGCGCGTTTTTCCGATCGCGTTGCCACCAACACGAACCGTTTTGCGCCAAACGCCAAGATCATTCATATCGATATCGACGCGGCGGAAATCAACAAGAACATCGGGGTCTATTGCGCGGTCGTCAGCGACGCGGGGCATTTCCTCCGCTCGCTGCTGCCCTACGTGCAGCCCGCGAAGCACGATGCTTGGCGCGCGCAGATCGAAGAGTGGCGGAAAAAACTCGACTATATCCCGAAGGACGGCGTGGATCGCATTTGTCCGCATCAGGTCATCGGCCTTGCGGCTGAAATGGCCGGGCCGGACGCGATCTTTGCCACCGATGTGGGCCAGCATCAGCTTTGGGCCGCGCAGTATTGCGGCCGCAACGCGATTCATCAGTTCATCACCTCGGGCGGCCTCGGCACGATGGGCTTTGGCTACGGCGCTTCCATGGGCGCGCAGATCGCGTGCCCGGATAAGACCGTGCTGCATATCACGAGCGACGGCTCGTTCCATATGAATCTGAACGAGCTTTGCACCTCGGTTTCGTATAACCTGCCCATCATCACGCTGCTGCTCAATAACGAGGTGCTCGGCATGGTGCGTCAGTGGCAGACCATGTTCTACGAAAAGCATTATGCGGCGACCGACCCGCACCGCAAGACCGATTACGTTAAGCTGGCCGAAGCCTTCGGCGCGCGCGGCTTCCATGTAGAGACCATGGAGGAGCTGCGCCACGCAATGACCGAAGCGCTCAAGCGTACCGGCCCCGTCGTGATCGACGTTCGGATTGATCCGGATGAGCGCGTGCTGCCCATGATCCCGGCGGGCGGCACGGTCGACGATATCGTTTCGGGCTGAGGAAAGGAGAACCACATGCAAAAATACATCCTTTCCGTGACCGTTCGCAACAACTCAGGCGTGCTGGCGCGCGTGTCGAGCCTGTTCGGGCGGCGCGGTTATAACATCGATTCGCTGACCGTTTCGGCCACGACCGATCCGAAGATCTCGCGCATGTCGATCATCGTTACCGGCGATGAGCCGATCTTGGAGCAGATCATCAAGCAGGTATCCAAGCTGGAAGAAGTCATGCTGGTGGAGCATTTGCAGGAAGCGGATTCCTACTGCCGCGAGCTTGTCTTTGTCAAGTTCTTGACCGAGGACGGCGCCGCGAAGGATAACATCCGTCAGGTGGCCGAAGTGTACGGTGCGCGTATCATTGAATCCGCGGGGCAGTACATGGTCGTCGTCCTGTCGGAATCGCCCAGCCGCATTGATGCGTTCCTCACGGTCGTCGCCAATTTCGAGGTCATGGAAATGTGCCGCTCCGGCGTCACCGCAATACGGAAATAATTAGTAATGAGGAATTAGTAATTAATAATTGAAACGTAGCTGTCAGGTGTGAGCCGAGATGGCTGACGTAGGCTCCATAATTCCTAATTACTACCTACTAATTACTAATTCAGTCAACCTTGTTTGCCAATAAACTTCATATATAAACCTTAGGAGGAAACAAAAATGGTAAAGATGTATTATGATTCGGACTGCAACCTGTCCCTGCTGGACGGCAAGACCGTCGCGATCATCGGCTTTGGCTCGCAGGGCCATGCGCACGCGATGAACCTGAAGGATTCGGGCGTTAACGTTGTTGTTGGTCTGCGCGCGGGCTCGAAGCACGAGGAAAAGGCCAAGTCCTACGGCCTGACCGTCATGTCCCCGGCTGAGGCTGCCGCCGCCGGTGATATCATCATGATGCTCGTTCCGGACGAGAAGCAGGCTGATATCTACGCGGATGTGATCGCTCCCAACCTCAAGCCCGGCAACGTGCTGGCGTTTGCGCACGGCTTCAACATCCATTTCAAGCAGATCGTTCCGCCGGCTGACGTGGACGTTATCATGATCGCGCCGAAGGGCCCCGGCCACACCGTCCGTTCGCAGTATGTCGAAGGCCACGGCGTGCCCGATCTGGTTTGCGTGCATCAGAACGCTTCCGGCAAGGCGATGGATATCGCGCTGGCTTATGCCTGCGGTATCGGCGGCGGCCGCGCGGGCATTCTGGAGTCCACCTTCCGCGCTGAGACCGAGACCGACTTGTTCGGCGAGCAGGCCGTTCTGTGCGGCGGCGTTTGCGAGCTGATGAAGGCTGGCTTTGAAACGCTCGTTGAGGCTGGCTACGCGCCGGAAAACGCTTACTTCGAGTGCGTGCACGAGATGAAGCTGATCATCGATCTGGTCAACGAGGGCGGCTTTGCCAAGATGCGTTACTCGATCTCCGATACCGCTGAGTACGGCGATTACCGCACCGGCAAGCGCATCATCACCGAGGAGACCCGTAAGGAAATGAAGAAGATCCTGCGCGAGATTCAGGACGGCACCTTTGCTTCCGAGTGGATTCAGGAGAACCGCGCCGGCGGCCGCGCCAAGTTCCTCGCGACCCGTCAGGTAGAGTCCGAGTCCGAGCTGGAAGAGACCGGCAAGAAGCTGCGCGGACTGATGAGCTGGCTCAAGAAGTAATTCTGAACGGCGTTTAGACGTACTTAACAAAAGCTGCATGTTAAGAAGGAGGATCTGCTATGCCCGGCTGTTCCAACACCCGTCCGTGTCCCTGTACGGCGGATTGCCCGCGCCATGGTAAGTGCTGCGATTGCGTCGCGCACCATCGCGACAACGAGGGCGGCATCCCCGGCTGCTTTTTCTCGACAGAGGGCGAGGCGCTGCTTGACCGCAGCCTTGAGACCCTGTGCAAGGACCGCGGCCTGAAATTTTAAGTAAACCCGAACGAAGGGCGGACGGTTTGACGCCGTCCGCCCTTCGTTTTCCATTCGTAGGGCGGGGTGACCCACCCCGCCGCGGAAAGACGGGCAACCCGAAAAGGAGGAAATATTATGCCTAAAAGAAGCGATAATATCACCGCCGGAGCCGAGCGCATGCCAAACCGCTCGCTGCTGCGCGCTTGCGGCCTGACCGAGGAGGAAATGGGCCGCCCGATCATCGGCGTGGTCTCCGCTTATTCCGAGATTATCCCCGGCCATATCAACCTCGACAAGATTGCCGCCGCCGCTAAGACCGGCGTTTCGATGGCGGGCGGTACGCCGATCCTTGTTCCGGCCATCGGTGTGTGCGACGGCATTGCCATGGGCCACATCGGTATGAAGTATTCGCTGCCAAGCCGCGAGCTGATCGCGGACAGTGTGGAAACGCTCGCGAACGCCCACCAGTTCGACGCGCTCGTTTTGATCCCGAACTGCGACAAGATCGTGCCCGGCATGCTGATGGCCGCGGCGCGGCTCAACATCCCGTCCATCATCATTTCGGGCGGGCCGATGCTGGCGGGCCATTATGACGGCGAGGAAATCTCGCTTTCCAAGACCTTTGAAACGGTCGGCGCGTACAAGGCCGGTCTGATTGACGATGCGAAGCTGATGGAGTGCGAGTGCGGCTCTTGCCCCGGCTGCGGTTCGTGCTCGGGTATGTACACCGCGAATTCGATGAACTGCCTGTCCGAGGCGATCGGTATGGCGCTGCCCGGCAACGGCACGACCCCGGCCGTGCACGCGGCGCGTATCCAGCTCGCCAAGCACGCGGGCATGAAGATCATGGAGCTGCTCCAAAAGGATATCAAGCCCCGCGATATCCTGACGCCCGCCGCCTTCCGCAACGCGCTTACCTGCGAAATGGCGATCGGCTGCTCGACCAACTCAGTGCTGCACCTGCTCGCTCTCGCGCATGAGGCGGGCGTAGAACTGAACCTGCAAATGCTAAACGAGCTTTCCGCAAAGGTGCCGAACATCTGCCACCTTGCGCCCGCGGGCCCGCACCATATCGAGGAGCTGTACATGGCGGGCGGCGTGCCGGCTATCATGAAGGAGCTCACCAAGAGAGACCTGCTCGACCTGTCTCTGATCACCGCGACCGGCAAAACGGTAGGGGAGAACCTTGCGGGCGTTACCAATAAGAACCCCGAAGTCGTTCGTCCTCTTGAGACCCCGTATTCAGAAACCGGCGGCATCGCCGTTTTGTGGGGCAATATCGCAAAGAACGGCTGCGTGGTCAAGCGCTCCGCCGTCGCACCGGAAATGATGGTGCACGAGGGTCCGGCTCGCGTGTTCGACTGCGAGGAAGACGCGATCGGGGCGATCTACAATGGCAAGATCGTCAAGGGCGATGTCGTCATCATCCGCTATGAAGGCCCCAAGGGCGGCCCCGGCATGCGGGAAATGCTCAACCCCACCTCGGCCCTCGCGGGCATGCAGCTCGATAAGGACTGCGCGCTCATTACGGATGGCCGATTCTCCGGCGCTTCCCGCGGCGCGTCGATCGGGCATGTATCGCCCGAAGCCGCTGCCGGCGGCGAGATCGCGCTGATCCGCGAAGGGGATATCGTTTCCATCGACATCCCGAACAGCAAGGTCAATATTAAGGTATCGGACGAAGAGCTGGAAGCCCGCCGCGCGAAATTTACGCCGCGCGAGCCCAACGTCAAGTCGGGCTGGCTGTACCGTTACTCTCGGCTCGTCACCTCCGCCGATAAGGGCGCGGTGCTGGAATAAACAACAAAACCCGGCGAAAGGCTTGTCCTTTCGCCGGGTTTTTGCGTTGCTCACGATTTGCTGCGCAGAGAGATTAATAATACTCATCATCCGCATTGGAAAACTTTTTGAGTGTGATAATAACGCGCGGTATGACCGTGGTGGAACGCGGAACGCAATATGGTTTTTCAAACATCGTTTGAGTAGGGCGCGACGACCCCGGCGCGCCGCTCTCTGATGAACAGATTTCCAGCAAAAGGTGGATATGGTTTGGCATGACGACATGGTTCAATAGTTTAATAAAAGGGTATCAAGTTTCAATATTCAGGATTAACCGTTGAACATATTGACCGATAGCGGACAACTGCGGTAGAGGTGGACACGGCGCGCCGGGGGCGTCGCGCCCTACAATTTTGCAGCAAATGGACTTTGTTTTTAGTGCAGACCGTCAGGAAATATACACCGGTTTCGCTGTAATCATAGGATTTTAGGCGCGGATGTTTCCGCTTTGCATATTCCATATTATTTCTGCGGTGGTGCGGGATTGTCGGTGCGGCAGAGGAGATAGTCGATGCTTGTATGGTAGTAGTCCGCCAGCTTGCGCAAAACCTCGGTAGGGATATCACGCGTTTCCGACTCATAGTGGGAATAGGCGGTTTGCGAGCATTGTAAACATGCCGCAAGTTTTTTTATGCCATTTTGGTCTATTTGTAAACATATATTTTGTCATATATTATAATAAGCTTGAGGTGATAACAATGGATGAAATATTAAAGCAGCTATGCTACTACCTGCAAGATCATGACACGATGAGCCGCGAGGGAGAAAGCGGGGAAATGGAGAGGCTGGAAAGCTGGCTGGAGGATCATTTACACGGTAAACAGGCACAGCGGTTTGCGCAATACGTGAATGAAAGCTTTTACTATTATGACAGTATCGTGCGCGACGCTTTTGAAACCGGTATGCGTTTCAGCATGAAGCTGCTTCAGCGCATGTTTTCCGATTGAACGCTTGTTACCGGCCGGGCAATCTGGTATAATAAACCCAAAACAAAATAAAGGACGGTAAAGTTATGCTGACTGCGGCGAAAAAGGAATTTATTGAATTTATGATGGGCGCGGATGTGCTGCGCTTTGGCGATTTTACGACCAAGTCGGGGCGGAAGACCCCGTATTTTGTCAATACCGGCAACTATAAGACCGGTATGCAGAGCGCGAAGCTCGGCGAGTTTTACGCGGCGCTGATCCGCGAGACCGTGGGCGCGGATTTCGACGCGATGTTCGGCCCGGCGTACAAGGGCATTCCGCTTGCTACCTCGGCGGCGGGCGCGCTCGCGCGGCTGTACGGCATCGATAAGCCGTTTTTCTTCAACCGCAAGGAAGTGAAGGATCACGGTGAGGGCGGTTCCATCGTCGGCTATAAGCCGGTGGACGGCGATCGCGTCATCATTATCGAGGATGTGATCACAGCCGGTACCGCCATTCGCGAGACCATGCCCGTGCTGACCGGCTGCGCGAACGTGAAGGTAAACGATATGTTCATCTCGGTCAACCGCTGCGAAGTCGGCACGACGCCGGGCAAGACCGCCGTAATGGAGGTGGGCGAGGAGTTCGGCATCCGCGTGCACGCGCTCATCACCGTGCAGGACATCCGCGAATACCTGCTGGCGAGCGGCGGCTATGAGGAGATCGTACCGCTGATGGACGCTTATATGGCGCAGTACTGCGTATTTTGAGTATGCGCGAGAAGCTTAAGCGGCGGGGCGGTATGCTTTGCCGCATCGGCACGTTTTTGACCGTGTTTCTTGGCTGCTTCGCGGTTTTGCATTTCGTCACTCCTTCCGGGGATGATTTCTTCTATGGCCGCTGGGGCAATCTTGGTCCGGCCGAGTTTCTGGGGCAGATCGCCCAGCATTATATGCGCGCCAACGGCCGCAATCTGGTGCACATGATCGACGGCGTCCTGCTTGGAAGCGATTTGCGGATCGGTCTGGCGCGCGTATTCATCGCGCTGCTGCTCGGCTCGATCGCGCTGAACGGCCTGCGCCTTTCCGACACGAAGGATCACCGCACGCCCGCGCTTGCTGCGTTTTGGATTTGCGGGTTGTTCCTGCTGCCGATCTATTTGACCCGGCAGGGCGTTTACTGGATCACCGGCGCGATGAATTATGTGCTGCCGCTTGCCCTGTTTATGGAATACTGGGTGCTGCTGCGGGACAGCATGGCGGAAAAACGAGGGTGGAGAGCCACCGTGGTTTTCGCCGTTTTGACCGGACTGACGACCGAGCAGATCAGCGTGATGGCGGTCGGGCTGACTGTTTTGATGCTGCTTCGGCGGCTCATGATTGAAAAGAAAAAGCTGCCGAGGGCGGTTTGGTGGGCGCTTGGCCTTGCTTTTGCCGGCATGGTATCCGTTGTCGCCGCGCCGGGCAACTTCTTTCGGGCCAGCATCACCGCGCCGCCGGTAGAGGGCGGCGCCTTGGCCATGGTGCGGTTCAATGTCATGAATCTGCGGCGCAGCTTTTTGTTTGGGGACACGCTTTATCCCATTCATTTTATCGTGATGCTGGCTGTGCCCGCATACCTGTTTGCGCGTGCGCTGCGGGAGAAGAAATGGACGCACGGCGTTGCCGCTTTGGCCGGTACGGCGGTCTTTGCCGTTTGGCTCAAGCTGCCCCAGTGGGATAAAAGCGTCCTTTCCTACGGCGAGGTCGCGCCCCAAGTGGCGCGCGCGTTTCTCGCGGTGCTTGTGGGCTATCTGCTGGTAACGCTGTACGCTTCGATCGCGGCGGCGCGCCAAAAGGATTGGACGCCGCTGTTCGCTTGGATCCTTGGCGTTGGTTCACAGGTGATGATGCTGGTCTCGCCGACGGTCGGCTCGCGCACCATGCTATGCTTTGTGGGCGCGTTTTTGCTGATGGCGGCCTGTCTGATTCGTGAAGCGCCTTACCCATATCTGCTTGTCGCGGGCTGCATGCTCGGCTGGCATTGGGGGTATGCGCTGATGGCGGCGGTGTTCGCCGTCGCGGCCGCGCTATGGCTTTTTCGGAAATATTGTCCGGCGCGGCGCCTTGCCGCCGTGCTGTGCTGCGTGCCACTGTTATTCTGCGGCTGGCTGATGCTGAAGGACACGTTCGACGGCTTTCGCCTAAACGCTTTGTATGACGCGCAAAACCGCGCGCGGATCGCGGCTTACGACGGGGGCGAGACCCTTACCCTGCGCAAGCTGCCCAAGGAGCTTTACGGCTGGGTCATGCCGTATCACAACGACTATTACGATGTGTATTTCAAGGAATACTACGGCCTGTCGCGCAAGACAGAGCTGAATTGGGAATAAGCGTACAAAACAGGCGTGCTGCAAGTTCGAGCAGCACGCCTGTTTTTTTGTTTTTCTTATAATGTTTTGAGGAAGGTGCGGATGCGGGAGCAGGCTTCGCGCAGATGGTTCATGGAATAGGAGTATGAGATGCGCACGTGCCCTTCGCCGCTGTCGCCAAAGGCGTTGCCGGGGACGACGGCGACCTCCTGCTCGTGCAGCAGGCGCTCGCAGAACTCCTCGGAGCTGAGACCGGTCGATTCGATGGAAGGGAACATATAAAACGCGCCCTGCGGCTCGAAACAGGAAAGACCCATGTCGCGCAATTCGCCCAGCAGGAAGCGGCGGCGGATGTCGTATTGCTCGCGCATGTGCTGCACATCGTCCTCGCCGGTGCGAATAGCTTCGATACCGGCGAACTGCGCCGTCGTCGGCGCGGACATGATGCCGAATTGGTGGATTTTGCAAATGGGCTGCATCAGCTCCTTGGGGCCCATGGCCCAGCCAAGGCGCCAGCCGGTCATCGCGTAGGATTTAGAGAATCCGTCCACCACGATGGTGCGCTCCTTCATGCCCGGCAGCTCGGCAAAGCAGACGTGCGGCTCCGCCCCATAGGTTAGGCTGCAATAGATCTCATCCGAAATGACGAGGATGTTGGTATCCTCCAGCACCTTGGCGATGGCGGCGAGCTCGTCGCGCGTCATGATCGCGCCGGTCGGGTTGTTGGGATAGGGCAGGATGAGTACCTTGGTCTTTGGGGTAATGGCGGCTTTCAGGCGCTCGGGCGTCAATTTGAACTGATCTTCCTTCACCGTCGGCAGGGGAACGGGCACGCCGCCCGCCATAATGGTAAGCGGGGTATAGCAGACAAAGGAGGGCTCGGGAATGAGCACTTCGTCGCCGAGCGAAATGAAAGCGCGCAGCGCGTTATCGATCGCTTCCGAACCGCCCACGGTAACCAGAACTTCTTTTGCAGAATCATAGCAGAGCTGGTACTTGCGGCGGGCAAGGGCGGCGATTTGATCGCGCAGCTCGGCAAGGCCCCAGTTGGAGGTATAGAAGGTGCGCCCCTTTTCAAGGGACTGAATGCCCGCGCGGCGGATCTGCCACGGGGTCTCAAAGTCCGGCTCTCCGACGCCGAGGGAGATCGCGTGCGGCATGGCGGCGGCCACATCGAAGAACTTGCGGATGCCGGAAGGCTTTACGATCTTGACCCGGTCGGAGAGCAGCTGCTGATAGTCTACCATGACATCATGACCTCTCTCTTGTCTTTGTCGGAGGGATCGAACTCCACACCATGGTCCTTATACCGCTTTAAAATAAAGTGCGTGCCGGTGGAGAGCACGTTTTCCATCGGCGCGAGCTGCTCGGATACAAAACGCGCCACCTCGCGCATCGAGCGGCCGTTGATGATGACGGTCAGGTCGAAGCCGCCGCTCATCAGATACACGCTTTCCACCTGATGATGGGAGTAAATCTGGCGGGCGATTTCGTCAAAGCCCATGCCCTTTTGCGGGGTGATCTTTACCTCGATCAGCGCGGTGACGAATTCGCGGGCGGTCTTGTCCCAGTCGACGATGGTTTTATAGCCCAAAATGGTATTGTTCTTCTCAAAAGCGCGCACTGCGGAAACGACTTCGTCCTCTGTCGCGCCGGTCATGGCGGCCAGCTGAGCGGTCGTCAGCCGCGCGTCCTCGGAGAGTAAATTAAGCAGCTTTTCAGGATTGTCCATCATGATAGCCTCCTTCATCAAAAAAGAAATAATTAAAGCTATTATACACCGTTTTCCTGCGCCTGTCCATATTCTTGCAAAGCGGCGTGCGGCATGGTATGATGGTTCTAGAAATGAGGGGAGCGAAACGAATGCAACGAAACGATATCGACGCGGGCCGGGCCTTTGATTGGGGCCGGGCCTCGGCCGACTATGCCAAGTACCGGGATATTTATCCCGCCGCGTTCTATCAAAAGATACGCGATCTGGGTCTTTGCGGGCCGGGGCAGCGCGTGCTTGATCTTGGCACGGGCACCGGCGTGCTGCCGCGCCACCTGTATCCGTACGGCGCGGTATTCACGGGCACCGATATTTCGGAAAGCCAGATCAGCATGGCGAAGGCGCTCGCGAGAGACGCCGGCATGGAGATCGATTTTCGCTGTATGCCGGCCGAACGGCTTAGCTTTCCGGAGGGCACCTTTGATGTCGTGACCGCCTGCCAGTGCTTTGTCTATTTTGATCATGACCTGCTCGCGCTCAGGCTCAGCCGCCTGCTGGCGCGGCCCGGCCGGTTCGCCGTTCTGTATATGGCTTGGCTGCCGGAGGAGGACGACGTTGCCGCGGCGAGCGAAAAGCTGATCTTGCAGTACAACCCGGTGTGGACGGGCTGCGGAGAGACGCGGCGGCCGATCGAGGTGCCCGCCGTTTACCGGCAGTATTTCGAGGTCGAGCGGGAGGAACTGTTCGATCTGTCCGTTCCTTTCACGCGGGAAAGCTGGAACGGCCGCATCAAGGCCTGCCGGGGGATCGAGGCCTCGCTAAGCGAGGACGAGGTGCGGCGCTTTGACGGGGAGCACCGCGCGCTGCTGGCGCGCATCGCGCCGCCGCGCTTCGACATTCGGCATTACGCGGCGATCACGGTGCTTCGCGCAAAACCGGCTTGACATTGCCGCGCGGCAACGGTACAATAAATGAAAGTAAGCGCTTGCATAATGGGGTGAAGCAAATGGGAGCGGAGGAGACCGGCCAGCGGATCATTGACGCGGCTATGGCGCTGGTGCGCGATCAGGGCTACACCGCCACCACGACCAAGGATATCGCGCGTGTGGCAGGGGTCAACGAATGCACGCTGTTCCGCAAATTTCAAAGCAAAAAGGATATCGTGCTGCACGGCATGGAGCAGGAAAAATGGCGCGCGGGCATCACGCCCGAGGTGTTTCAGCATGTGCGGTGGGATCTGCGGGCGGACCTTGCGATGTTCATGTCGTCCTATATGGAGCGTGTGACCCCGGATTTTGTCAACCTGTCGATCGGCCTGCGCGCGCCGCAGATTTATGAAGATACCGCGCCGCTGATCATGAAGATACCGGAAACCTTCCTATCCGCGCTGACCGATTACTTTGAGCAAATGGCGCGGAAGGGCAAGATTGCCCAAACGGATTTTGAAAGTCTGGCCTTGACGTTTTTTTCCGCCACCTTCGGCTATACCTTTCTCAGCGCTTCCTTCGGCGCTAAGCTGACCGGCGTGCAGCAGCGGAAGTACATCGAGAATAGCGTAAAAGTTTTTGTCGAGGGTATTCCCACGCCATAAAAATGTTTCTTACGGCATCGCCATTTGGCGGCGCCGTAAAAAAATAGATAGCATGCAAGCAAGCACACGCATTCATAAGGAGGAATATCCATGGAGATCACAGGGGCCGCGCTGTTTGTCAAAGCGCTGCGGGCGGAAGGGGTGGAAACGCTGTTCGCCTATCCCGGCGGGCAGGCGATCGATTTATTTGACGCGCTGTATGGCGCGCGCGATATCAATTTGATTCTGCCGCGGCATGAACAGGGGCTGATCCACGCGGCGGACGGCTACGCCCGCGCGACGGGCAGGGCGGGCGTTTGTCTGGTCACGAGCGGGCCGGGGGCGACCAATCTGGTCACCGGCATTGCAACGGCCAATTACGACAGCGTGCCGCTGGTTTGCTTCACCGGTCAGGTACCGACCGGCCTGATCGGAAACGACGCCTTTCAGGAGGTCGATATGGTCGGTATCGCAAGAAGCATCTGCAAGTACGCGGTCACGGTCAGGCGGCGCGAGGATCTGGGCGCGATCATCAAGAAGGCGTTCTATATTGCCCGTACCGGCAAGCCCGGCGTGGTGGTGGTCGATCTGCCCAAGGATATCCAACAGGCGATGGGGGATGACGAATACCCGGCGCGCATCGCGCTGCGCGGGTACCGGGCCGAGCCGCCGGTACATATGGGGCAGGTCAAAAAGGCGCTGAGCAGTCTTGCGCAGGCGAAACGGCCGGTTTTTCTCATTGGCGGCGGCGTGCGTATCGCCCGGGCCGAGGGGGAACTGACCGCGCTCGCGGAAAAAACCGGCGTGCCGGTCGTCACCACCATTATGGGACGGGGCGCGATACCGACCGGCCACCCGCTGTACGCGGGCAACCTTGGCATTCACGGCAGCCATGCGGCCAACCGCGCGGTCACCGGGTGCGATTTGCTATTTTCCATCGGAGTGCGGTTCAACGATCGCATTACCGGCAAGATCGGCTCGTTTGCAAAGGACGCGGTCATTGTCCATGTCGATATCGATCCCGCGTCGATCTCCCGCAATGTCGCGGTTGACATCCCGATCGTGGGGGACGCGAAAAAGACCCTGTGCCTGCTGCTTGAAAAGGCCGGGCCGCTCCCCGTGGGGGATTGGGCGGCGCAGGTGGCCGAGTGGAAGGCGCAGCGGCCCATTGCGCCCGCTAACAGCGCGTTTGGCCCGCAGCGCATCATGGAGGGTATCAACGAAGTCTTTCCAGACGCGGTCATCGCCGCCGATGTGGGACAAAATCAGCTATGGGCCACGCAGTATCTGGAACTGAATGAAAACCGGCGGCTGCTCCTGTCCGGCGGCTTGGGCACGATGGGGTACGGCCTGCCGGCGGCGATCGGCGCGAAGCTGGGAGAGCCCGGACGGGAATCCGTCGCCATCGTGGGGGACGGCGGCTTTCAGATGAACATGCAGGAGCTTGTCACCGCGGTCGTTTATGAACTGCCGGTCGTGATCTGTATTTTAAACAACGGCTTTCTCGGCAACGTGCGCCAGTGGCAGCAAATGTTTTACGGCCGCCGGTATTCCGGCACCTGCATGCGGCGGCGCAAAAGCTGTCCGCCGGAATGCGACGCGCCCGGCCTAAACTGTCCGCCCTATGTGCCGGATTTTGTGCGCCTTGCGGAAAGCTGCGGCGCAAAAGCGTGCCGCGTCGCCCGTGCGGAAGAGGTCCTGCCCGCGCTGCGCGCGGCAAAGGAGGAGCGCCGCGTGCCCACTGTGATCGAATTTCTGATCGGGCCGGAGGAAAACGTGCTGCCCATCGTGCCGCCCGGTCTGCCGCTGGACCAAATGATCGACGGGGAAGAAGGGGAGAACGTATGATAAAGAAACGGTGGCTTTCCGTATTCGCGGAAAATGAAATCGGCGTGCTGGCCCGTGTGGCGGGCCTGTTCGCGGGGAAAAGCTATAATCTGAACAGCCTGACCGTCGGCCCGACCGAGGATCCGACGGTTTCCCGCATGACCATTGGCCTGACGAGCGACGACCGCACCTTTGAGCAGGTCGTTAAGCAGCTCGACCGCTGCGTCGAAGTGATCAAGGTAATCGATCTAACCGAAACGGCAAGCCACCAGAAGGAATTGCTGTTTGTCAAGGTGCGCGCCTGTACCCGGCAAGAGATCGACGACCTGTTCCGCTTTGCCGGGGTGTTTACGGTAAACATAACGGATTATTGCCGCGACGCGGTGCTGCTGGAAAGCACCGCGCCGGAAACCAGAAACGATGAATTGATCCGCCTGCTGCGCGAGCAGTTTCCGGGGCGCATCGAGATCGTGCGCGGCGGCGGTGTGGCGATCGAGGCAATAGGGCTTGCGGAGCGGTAACGCCGCTCCGCGCCCTTGACAGGCAGGTGGGAAAGGCGTACAATCATATTGTTCTAAATAGAACAATATGGCGAAGGAGGCTTTCCCGCGATGGTCGAACTGATTTCCAATCCCATGCTGGTCAAGCGCCTTTACGGTGAAGCGCTGCGCCCGGTGACGCAGCAATATTCCCTCACGCGGATGGAGCTGGACATCCTGTTGTTTCTGGCAAACAACCCCGCGTATGACACGGCGCGGGATATCGTGCGCGTGCGGCTGCTCAGTAAATCGCAGGTCTCTGTTTCGCTCGAGGCGCTGACAAAACGCGGCTGGCTCGCGGCGCATTTGGAGCAGGATAACCGTAAGGTGGTGCACCTGTCGCTTTTGCCCGACGCGTATCCGGCGGTAGAGGCGGGGCGGCGCGCGCAGGATTCATTTTTTGCCGTGCTGTTGCGGGACATTCCCGCGGATGATCTCCGCGTGTTTGAGCGCACGACCCGGCGCATTGCCGCCAATATTCGGGAGCATTTCGCGGAGGAGGAAGCAACATGCTGATCAAATTCATCGTCTGTTTTGCGGCGGGTATCGGCGCGGGGCTTGGCACCGGCTTTGCGGGCATGAGCGCCGCCGCCGTCATCAGCCCCATGCTGATTACGTTTTTAGGGATGGAGCCGTACACGGCGGTCGGCATCGCGCTGGCGAGCGACGTGCTGGCAAGCGCCGTGAGCGCGTACACCTATTACAGACACAAAAATATTGATGTGAAAAACGGCCTTGTGATGATGGCGTCCGTTCTGGTGTTCACGCTGGCGGGCAGTTATCTGTCCAGCTTAGTGCCCAGCCATGCGATGGGCAGCTTTTCAGTCGTGATGACGTTCTTCCTCGGCATCAAATTCATCGTTCGGCCTGTGATGACCACCAAGGAGAGCATGGGCGCGGTCAGTCCGAAAAAGCGCTTGACGCAGTCGATCGTCTGCGGCGTTGTGATCGGCTTGATCTGCGGCTTTGTCGGCGCTGGCGGCGGCATGATGATGCTGCTTATCCTGACGAGCGTTTTAGGCTACGAGCTGAAAACCGCGGTGGGCACCAGCGTATTTATCATGACCTTCACCGCGCTGACCGGCGCGGCGAGCCATTTTGCGATCGGCGGCGCGCCCGACCTTTGGAGTCTGGTGTTCTGCGTGCTTTCCACGCTGCTGTGGGCGCGGCTGGCCGCGCGTTTCGCCAATAAAGCGCCGGCAATCGTTTTAAACCGCGCGACCGGCGTTGTCCTCACCGTGCTGGGCGCGGCCATTCTTCTGGTAAGATACTTTGGGTAGGTAGGAGTTAGGAATTATAAGTTAGTAATTAGTAATTAGGAATTAGTAATGAGAATCGCGCGGAGCGCGATACCTTCAACTCCTAACTAATCTATATTTTGCGTATTATGGCGGGCGAAAATGCAAAATGCTGTTGCATGCGCGGGCGAAAAGCGGTACAATGGTATTCAGAAAGGTGGTGCCCTTTTTCATGGCATTCACAGGTTTTTCAGCAGAGGGCATCGACCTGCTGCAACTAAACCGCCTGCATAACAGCAAGGAATTTTATGAAGCGCATAAGATGGAGATTCGACGCCTCGCAATCGAGCCGTTCCACCGCTTGATCGAAGAGATGGCGCCGACCATGCTCGAAATCGATCCAAGCTTCGTCACGGTACCCTCCCGCATGGTTTCCCGCGTCCGGCGGGATACCCGCTATACGCACGATAAATCGCTCTACCGCGCCAATCTATGGCTCTTTTTCCGCCGCCCCCGCCGCCAGTTCGAGGATGTCCCCTCGTTCTATGTCGAGGTGCACCCGGAATTTTGGGCATATGGCTGCTGGGGCGCGTTCGGCCGCGGGGAAATGGCCGAAATACGCGACATGATACGCAGGGAAGATAAACTGTTTCTGGACGCGTATAAGGCGGTGCGCGCCTGCCCCGGGGTGGTTCTCGGCGGCGAGACGTACAAGCGCCCCAAATTCCCGGACGCAAAGCCCGCCTATCAAACTTGGCTGAACCGCAAGCACCTCGGCGTCGACTTCCGAGAGACCGAGGATTTCGCCCCCATTTTAGACGGCTCGTTCGTGCAGCCGATGCTGCGCACCATGCAAAAGCTCGCCCCGTTTTACCGCCTGCTTTTGGCGGCCAAGGAGCGCGCCGCGGTCATACCGCGGGAGGCGGCGCGATGAGATACGTCGCAATGGATTTTGAAACCGGCAACGCTTCGCCGCTGTCGGCTTGTTCGGTGGGCATTTCGGTGTTCGAGGATCACGCGCTCGTTCGCAACGAGGTGCAGCTGATCCGGCCCCCGGCCGAGGTGGGCAAGTTCCACTGGGGCAATATCCGCATCCACGGCATCCGCGAACGCATGGTCGCCAATTCGCCCGCGTTCGACGAGGTATGGCGCGCCCTGCGGGACGACGTATGCGGCGGCGTGCTCGTTTGCCACAACGCCATGTTTGACACCGCTGTTTTGTGCGCGTGCCTGAACTACTATCATTTGCCCTTGCCGGACTGCGCGTACGTCTGCACCGTCAAGGTATCGCAGCGCGTATGGCCCGAACTGATCAACCACAAGCTCAACACGGTGAGCGAGGCGCTGGGCATTCCGCTCAACCACCACGAAGCCGGGTCGGACGCGCAGGCCGCGGGCTTTATTCTGCAGGCGGCCCTGCAAAAGACCGGCTCCGGCGATGTGTGCGAACTCGCGGAGCGGATCGGTATGCGGCTGGGCCGCATTTCTCCCGCCGGCAAATCGCCGTGCAGCATCGCAAAGGAAGCGTGCGGCAAAACAGCGCGCGCAAACCGCAACTGACCTATCTGAAAAAGGAGAGGACGAACATGAAAAACTACTTTGAAGACATCGACCGCGACGCCATCCGTGCCCGTGCCGAGCAAATGCTCGATTACGCGAACGGCGCGAAAAGCTGCGCCTGCCGCTGGACCAATTTTGCAATGGATAAGGCGCACGATTTTTCTATCTTTGATTTTGCCGTTCTGAAGGTTTGCCTGCTCTCTCTGGGCCTTTGGCTGGGCTCCTGCTTTGCCAAGCTTTTTAAGAAATGCCGCAGCGTGCTGTTCGTCGTCTTTGTGGCGAGCTGGCTGTACCTGTTCTGGCGCATCTTTTTCGATGGCGAAGAATAAATAAAAGCGATCGAAATTTGAAAGGAGTGCACCCGTGAGCGACCCATCCCACTCTTCTGACAAAATCGATAACAGTACCGAGCCCCACTATTTTCAGTGGGGCTTAACGGCATTTTGTGTTATCGTAGCGAGCGTGCTGGTTTTTTACTTGCTCGGCTGGCTTCCGTTTATCTGGACATTGTTCAAAAAGCTGGTCGGCATATTGGGGCCGTTTATTTTCGGCTTCGTCATGGCCTACCTGCTGCTGCCGATTTTTAACGGCATGTACCGCAGGATACAGCCCCGGCTTTCCGTCAAAATGAAAAACGGCACGCGCTTTGCCAAGGGTCTTTGCAGCATTTTAACGCTGCTGATCGGCCTTGCCATCATCGGCGTGCTGCTTTGGATGGTGCTGCCGCAGCTCGTGGCGAGCATCATCACGCTGCTCGGCTCTATGGATATTTATTTAACCGAGATATCCAACTGGGTGGCGGGCTTCTTTAAGGATAATCCGGCGCTGGAACGCAACTTTTTGCAGCTCTACGAGGAATTTTCCGATCAGATGATCGGTTGGATCCAAGGCATTACCCCTCGGCTGGTCGAACTGATGAGCGGTGTAAAAAACACCGTGTCGCTGCTGTTCGATTTCCTGATCGGCATTATTATTTCGCTGTATATCCTCAATAGCAAGGATACCTTCTGCGCGCAGGCCAAAAAGGTGATCTACGGCGTGATGCGCGTGGATCACGCCAACCGCGTGATGTCGCGCGTCAGCCATGTCCACCGTGTGTTCGGCGGCTTTATCACCGGCAAACTGATCGATTCGTTCATCATCGGCGTGCTGTGCTTTATCGGCGTGGCGCTCATGAAGATCCCATACGCGGTGCTGATCTCGGTCATCATCGGCGTGACCAATATCATACCGTTCTTTGGGCCGTTTATCGGCGCGATCCCGAGCATCATCCTCATCGCGGTCATCAGCCCGATCAAGGCGGTTTATTTTGGCATTTTCATCATCGTCTTGCAGCAGTTTGACGGCAACATCCTCGGCCCCAAGATTTTGGGCGATTCCACCGGTCTGTCCAGCTTCTGGGTCATGTTCGCCATTTTGGTGTTCGGCGGCGTGTTTGGCTTTGTCGGCATGGCGGTCGGCGTACCGATTTTCGCTGTTTTGTATAGTGTGGCGACCGAGTTTTTCAACAATCTGCTCAAAAAACGCGGCCTTTCCACGGATACGAACGCTTATCGGGGACCCAAACGCATCGATCCCGATACGTTTGAGTTTGTCGAGACCAAGGACAATATTCCGCCCGTGAGCAAAAAGGAACGCCGCCGCGCCGATCAGGCGCAGGAAAACAAAAAGAAATAAGAAAACGGAGCGCGCTGTCGTAAAAAAACAGTGCGCTCCATTTTTTGTAAAAACAGTTATTGAAGCAATGCGGCCAACTGAGGAAACACGGAAAGGCTGCGCTGCAAAACGCCGTGCAGGTGTGCGATGGCGGTGCCGTAATTGGTGAAAGGGATACCCGCGTCCGCCGCGCACTTCTGCCGGTAGCGCATTTCGCGTTCATTCAGCATACAGCCGCCGCAGTGGATAATCAGCCGGTAGGGGGAAAGGTCGTCCGGAAAGTCGCGTCCGGCGCTGGTTTCGATCATAAGCTCTTTGCCGGTATGCTGCCGCAGCCAGCCCGGCAGCTTGACCGTGCCGATGTCGCCGCATTGCCGGTGGTGGGTGCAGCCCTCGGAAATCAGGATGCGGTCGCCGTCCGCAAGGCGGCCGATCGCGGCCACGCCGCGCACCGCTGTTTCCAGAAAACCCTTGTAACGGGCCATCAGGATGGAAAAGGAGGTGAGCGGTATCTCGGGCGGCGTTTCCTTGCTGACACGGCCGAAAGCCTGACTGTCGGTCACGACAAGGGCGGGAGTCTGACGAAGCGCGCTAAGCGCGCCCGACAGCTCGGTATCCCGTGTGACGAACGCGTGCGCGCCCGCTTCCAAAATATCGCGTATGGCCTGCTGCTGTGGCAGGATCAACCGTCCCTTGGGCGCGGCGGAATCGATGGGCACGACGAGGACCACGGTATCGCCCGGCGCGATCAAATCGCCGATCAGCCGCCGTTCGGGGCCTTCCGTATGCGTAAGGCGGGCAATGCGTTCCTTCAGCTCGTGGATTTGCAGGCCGCTCGCGGCGCTCACGGCGATCGCGTTTTCTTCCTGCGGCGTATAACCGCTAAGGTCGCACTTATTGTACACGGTCAGGTAGGGGAGCTGCTTTTGCCGGAACAGGGCGATCAGCGCCTCGTCCGCGGCCGTTTTGCCGACAACGCTGTCAATGACCAGCACCGCGCAGTCCGCTTTGTTTAGAATTTGCTTGGTGCGCTTAACGCGCTTTTCGCCAAGCGCGCCCTCGTCGTCAAAGCCCGGCGTGTCGATGATGACCACGGGGCCAAGCGGCAGCAGCTCCATGGATTTGTAGACAGGATCGGTTGTCGTGCCCTTGACCGCGGAGACCACGCTCATTTCCTGCCCGGTCACAGCATTGACCACGCTGGATTTACCGGCGTTGCGCCGCCCGAAAAAACCGATGTGCACGCGCTCGGCCAGCGGCGTTTCATTCAGTCCCATGTTGCGGGCCCTCCCTTAAAACCGGAAATCACGGATGCCATGTGCGATCTTTTCCAGATGATCCGCGCAGATATCGCGCACGTTGTCACGGGGGATATTTTGCAGCTCGGCCTGAATCAGCGCTTCGCCGATCGCCCGCGTCGGTTCGGAAGCGTAATCCATCAAATATTCCTTTAGCGTCATCAAGGCGTTGGGGTGGCAGCAGTTTTGAATCTGCCCGCTCTTGCACAGACTCATAAAGCGGTCGCCGGTGCGGCCCTCGCGGTAGCAGGCCGTACAGAAGGAGGGGATGTAGCCCATCTCCATCAGCCAGCGCACAACCTCGTCCAGCGTGCGCTGGTCGGAAACGTCGAACTGTTCGGTGTCCGTCGGCCGTTCCTCCTGCTGATAGCCGCCCACCGAGGTGCGGGACGCGCCGCTCACCTGACTCACGCCAAGCCGTATGACTTTTTCGCGCACCTGCTGGCTCTCTCTGGTGGAAATGATCATACCGGTATAGGGCACGGCCAGACGGATGAGGGCGCATAGCTTGGCAAACGTTTCATCGCTGATGCTGTTGTCGAACGCGCCGGGGTCGATATCGTCCGCGTGCTTGATGCGCGGCACGCTGATGGTGTGCGGGCCAACGCCGTGCACGGCTTCCAAATGCTCCGCATGCATCAATAGGCCCGCGAACTCGTACTTATAAAGCTCCAGCCCAAACAGCACGCCCAGCCCCACGTCGTCGATGCCGCCCTGCATGGCGCGGTCCATCGCTTCGGTGTGGTAGCGGTAATCATGCTTGGGGCCGGTGGGGTGCAGGCTTTCGTAGCTTGCCTTGTGATAGGTCTCTTGGAACAGGATGTACGTGCCGATGCCCGCTTCCTTCAGCCTGCGGTAGTTCTCCACCGTGGTAGCCGCGATGTTGACGTTGACGCGGCGGATCGCGCCGTTTTTATGCTTGATGGAATAGATGGTGTCGATGCATTCCAATATGTAGTCCAGCGGATTGTTGACCGGGTCTTCACCCGCCTCGATCGCAAGGCGCTTGTGGCCCATGTCTTGCAGGGCGATCACTTCGCGGGCGACTTCCTCCTGCGTCAGCTTTTTGCGGGCGATATGCTTATTCTTTTGGTGATACGGGCAGTAGGTGCAGCCGTTGACGCAGTAATTGGATAAATACAGCGGCGCGAAAATAACGATGCGGTTGCCGTAAAATTTCTTTTTGAGCGCTTCGGCGAGCGCATAGATCCGCTGGATCCTTTCCCCGTCCTCGCAGGCCAGCAGCACGGAGGCTTCGCGGTGGGTCAGCCCCTTGCACTGTCCGGCTTTTTCAATAATGCTGTCCACAAGGGGAAGATCGGTCTTGTGCGCTTCGGCGTAGTCGAGCGTTGCGAGGATCTCGTCGTGGCTGATAAATTCCTCTGCTTGCAGAGATTTGGGATCGTACATCATTCGTTTCCTTTCTTGCGGGTCAGATCGGCTTCCCCGTCAGTAAAAATCGTTATGCTGGGTCCGGATGAGGCTGTCGCCCCGCGACACAGCGATCTCGCAGCCTACCGAAGCCATCCGTTTCGCAAGGCAGGCGACGCACTGCGCGGATTCCTCGCCCGTGCAGATCTTTTTATCATAGAGCATGTATTTTTGCCGCACCGATAGGGGAGAGAGGTTGGGCATCACCACATTCGCTCCGGCGCGGATGCCGCGCTCCCGGCCGTCTCCGGCCGCGGTGCCAAGCGCGGTCGTGGCGGGCAGCAGCACCTCGGGCAGCAGCAATCGGATAAGGGAGAGCAGATACAGCGTCAGCTCCGCCGTGCCGCCCGGCTGATCTCGAAAAGGCGTATCCGCGTGAGGAAGAAAAGGCCCAATGCCCACCATATGCGGCTGAAAGTCCTTTAAGAAGCGAAGCTCGCGGACAAGGTGCTCGTCCGTCTGACCGGGCGAGCCGACCATGAAGCCGCAGCCGGTCTGGTAGCCGATTCGCCGCAGCTGCCGCAGACAGTCCATCCGGCGCTCAAAATCCATTGCGGGCGGGTGCAGCCGGTCATAATGCGCTTTGGTCGCGGTCTCGTGGCGCAGCAAATAGCGGTCGGCCCCGGCCTGAAAAAGAGCGCGATAGCTTTGGACGCTGCGTTCGCCCACGGAAAGGGTGATGGCGCAATCCGGAAAACCCGCGCGTATGGCGCGCACGATATCGGTCAGGCGCTCATCCGTAAAATAGGGGTCTTCGCCGCCCTGCAGCACAAAGGTGCGAAAGCCGAGCCGGTATCCCTCTTCACAGCAGGCGAGAATATCCGCGCGAGTCAGGCGGTAACGTTGCGCCTTGCCGTTGCTCCGACGGATGCCGCAGTAGTAGCAATCGTTTTTGCAGTGATTCGTAAATTCGATCAGGCCGCGGATATAAATACGGTTTCCGTATATTTTTTGCCGCAGCGCCTCCGCCCGCTGCACAAGATGGCGCTGTATCTCCGCGTTCCGTCCGGCGATCAGCGCGTGAAGCGCTTCATCCGGCAGGTCATGTTCGGCGGCAAGCTGTTCGGCGAGCGTGTGCAGTTCGGTCATAGACATACCTCGCGGCGCCAATAGATTCGGTTCATGCGCATTCCTCCCATGCTTCATAAAAGAAAAACAGCCGTACAGGCGAAAGGCCCGGTACGGCTGGGTATGGAAACGCCCAAACAATATGCCGTACCTTTTACCTCAAAGCGTGTTTTCAGTATCAGGAACTATTATCACTATATCACAGACCGCGCCATAGCGCAAGACACATCACGCAGAAATCCGAAGCTGGCATCAGAGCCGTTGCCTCACGCAACGGCTCTGATGCTCGTTTTACTTTTGCCGTACGGGGATCCAGATCTCGCTGTAATAGCTGTCGTCCTGTACCCCATTGGCATAGGCGGCGGGATCGCCGTACATTTCTACATGGTAGCCCGCCGCGATTTCGTAGTCCCTACAGCCCGGCAACCATTCTGCAAAGATCTGCCGGTGCACCTCCGGCATGACATGGGAAGCCGCGCCTTTACAAGCAAAGACAGCCCACGTGTGCGCGGGGATCGTCCGGGTTGAAAAGCCCTGCGCGATGTCGTGGGCCGGGTCGTAGTTGTCCGCGACCCAATATTCAAACCGATCGCCATCCATCTGTTCGTCAATGGACACGCCGTATACGCTGTGTACATGAACGTCTTTTCCGGACTCGTAAAACGCCGCCCACAGCTTCGGCGACTCCGCCGCCGCTTCCTCATACCGCAATACCTTGGATATGCCGATGATGGTGAACGCGGCCTTTGACACGATTTTATAATCCATCGTATCGCCTCCTTCCAGTGTAAGGTTGATTTTGAGCGGAGCAAAGGCTTTAATCATTGCTTCGCCCTTCCGCACGGAAGAAGGCGTGGCGCCGTGGAATCGGGTAAACGATTTGGTAAAGCTATCCGGCGAATCGTAGCCGCATTGAAGCGCGATGTCGATGATTTTCTGGTCCGTGGAAACGAGCTTGCTGCCGGCAAGCGTGAGCCTTCGTTTTTTGATATACTCGCCTACCGTAAAACCGCAAAGCATGGCAAAGCCCTTTTGAAAATAGTAGGGGGAAACCAGCGCCTGCCGCGCGATGTCTTCCGTGGTGAGTTCCTCGGTGAGATGCTCTTCGATATAGCGGATTGCGTTGCTGATACATACGGTCCACTCCATGGATGCCGCCTCCTTTCCATATCTCTATCTTACGACCGGAAACGGAGCCGTTCCCGCTTTCTTATGCTTTATTCTGTCCGCAGCGACAAATGACGATCCAATATAAAGGGTGCGCTGCAAAACACTTTGCAGCGCACCCTTTGAGTGCGCCCGGCATGGGCAATAACTAGGTGGTGAAAGACCACTACGCGCTCGGTAGCAGGAAGCGTTAGCCGAAGGCAAGGGTGTCCATCGTGAGGTGGAATCTGAAGGAAGCCGGATGTCAATGCGAGGAGCCTTGGCGGGCAAAGTTTCGGGCCGACGAACAGAAACCACATATAAGGCCGTGCAAGGACGGACGAGTTTGCTCAACAAAACGAAGTCCAATGCTACCCGAATCCTGCACGGTAAATGTGGCGGCAGCATGAAACGAAGGTTATTGTTCTTACCCGGGGAGGTCTTACAGACGGAAAGTAAGGAAAAAAATCCGAAATCCGCAGTAACAACGAACTGTAAGAAGTCAGCAGAGGCCATAGTACCGAAGGTTTTTTTTCGGGAAGGGCCGAACAATCGTAAGTCTTTAGTACAGGCCGAAAGGAG
>NZ_JANGCE010000006.1 GCF_024462775.1 Butyricicoccus faecihominis | reverse complement strand
AATTCATTTAAGGGGATTTTACCGAAAAGACCTCCCCTTGCATCGGTGTCCCCGAAATGCTTCATACTTTTTTCGTACCCCTACCCCGAAAGCGTCCGTGCGCTTCATTGTGGCACTTGGTACACAGGCAGATCAGATTGTCCATATCGAAGCGCCGCTCCCATCCTTCCGGTGTCTGTATCGGCTGTATGTGATGCACCTCTGCCGCAATGGCAATGATATGCTGCCGCTTGCACCGCTCGCACTGATACCCCGCCTGTATCATCTTAGTATGCGATAACGTCCGCCACTCCGCCGAGTTGTAGAACGCAGTATACTTAGGATCTCTGCGCTTATCATACGCACGGTTAGCCTTACGCCGTCCCTCTGCCCTGCGTTTCTCGTTGGCCGCGTCTACAATTCGCTGGCACTGTTCGCAGTACGCCTTGCCCGCCGGTATGATTCGCTTGCACTTGGAACATAGCTTTTGCAGCACCACGACCACATTCTTTCCATAACAAAACCGCCTACGAAATCCGCAGACGGCCTGTTGTGATATGTAATTATCTGTTAATCTTTGTACCGTTCAATTACTGCTTTTAGCGTATCCGGCACATATGTCGCCACCTCATTGGTACCGCATAAAAAGCCTTGTGCAAATGCTTTTGGCAAACACAAGCGTGCTTCCTCGTAATACGGTATTTGAAACCTTCTAAACATCTCTACAAACATTCGCATGTCGGCGATGTTATCCCTGCACTCCGAAGTATGCATCTCTCCAGGATCAATAAGAGACAACAGCTGTGCAATTCCAGCGCCTCCCAAAAACGCACTTATGGGTAGCGATCGATTAAATGTTTTCTGATCCAAGTCACATCCTGTTAAAGTACCATCTTCGTGACGGTAATTTTTATGTACAATTCGCATTTTATCAATCTTATCTGATTCGTCAGTACCCCATACGACATATGCGTCCTCGCTGTTGTCAATAATCTTTCCACACACATCACAAGTCCACTGTTTGAACGGTTCCATGTTTTACCTCCATTATTCGGAATTATCAATTTTTAGTATATCGTATTAAACGGTTACCTGCAACTATTTAAAATAGATTTATCTCCCAACAAAGGGTCTTATGGAAATTAAGGTGGTGAGGGTACGACTGTTATGCAGATGCACTCATGTTTGAACGGCAGAAGCATATGTCATGAAGTATTGCACTTAAACATATTTCTATAACTCTATTATACCGCAGGTGGTATATGACATTCCATGACATCTTCAAACTTTTTAAGTGCTCGCCCATGCAGGCGTTGAATGTGCCGCCACGAAAAGCCCAAATCCACAGCAACCTGCTCCCACGTGTTGCAGTTGACGTAGTACTCGATCAGCAGCGTCGCCAGCGTTGAATCCTGCATTTTATGTATCGCTCGCAGAATTTCAGCTTTCACTTGACGCAGCTCCGCGATCTGCTCGTCCACCTCTGCACTCAATACAGCATACTGTTCGCTTTTGCTTCCACCGGCGCCGCCGCTGCTCCCCGGCATGTCTTTAATTTGCGCTGTTGCTGCTATCGCGCGATCATAAACTTCATGCTTGCTTGCAGATAAGGCTCTAACCCTGTTATCGATGCGCCTAGCCCGCATGAGCCATTGCTTTGTTGTCACGTCGTTCCTCCTTAGCCCGCTTGATAAATGCGTTTGCGTCCATATCTATGCCGATTAAGTCGAGATATAGATCGATTCCTCCGTTCATGACTTCATTTTCCGCTATTCCGCTTCTGGTGACGCTCTGCCTTTTAATATCTTTTGCTGCCTGCGTCAGAACTGCACAGGCGAGCGTTACCGCACCTTCGTCGCAAATTTTCATCGCTTGTTACCTCTACCCAATTCGTCCGGCGCATCGATCACCACAAGGCAGGTGCTGCCCGGATAATACCAGCTTTCGTCTTTCTCGTACACCACCGCACGCAGACCGTGGCGCTCGGCCCAGTCATCGACCAGCAGCCGCGTGTCCGCTGCGTCATAGTAGGGCTGATAGGTTAGCCAACACTTGCCCGATCGGGATTTAAACATCGTCGCATGATCCATGCGCGGCGGCAGCTCATACCGCGCACCCCGGCTGAATGCGCCGGGCACATAGTACCGGTGGCCTGTCCGCAGATACCGCGGCAGGTCTACCAGTTCATTCGGCCCATACGTCCACCGGACGATATCTTTATCCTGCACCCATTCGTCGAACAGGCGCTTGTCGGACTTATCTTTTCCACCTGTACGGAAGCCAAATTCTAAGTACGTTTCTATCGGTCTCCAGCTCAAGTTATTCGTCCTCCTTACTTTCTGCGATCCTGCATATAGCGCAATCTCCGCACTGAATATCCCCGTCCCAGTCCACTGTGATGAACCATGCGCAGGAAGGGCCCATGCAATTACACGATTGATTCGCTGCCGAAAACATCGGGCAAATTAGTCTTTTCTCCATTCTTATCATCCTTTCCGGCGGGGTGTCCCGCCCGTCCATCCATAGTCAGCCCAAGCGTTTTTCTGGCTGACCGCCTTTTTGTTTCAGATTATCTTTTTTTCTTGCTATAACCAGTCCATACGGTCTTCTAATGTTATGATTTTTAGACCTGTCCAGCCGTCCAGCCATTTTTCACGAAATACACACGCTATATAAGAGCGGGCACGCGTGTGTGTCTATGCAAGCGAATACATACGCACGCCCTCGCGTGTAGGTTTAAAAAAAGTGGCTGGACAGGCTGGACGGCTGGACACTATAAATTAATTCTCTTTATAAACAATATATATCTGTTCATAAAGGCCCTACTTGCTCACTTTCATTGCGTGTTGGAAAATTATTGCTGTCCAGCCACGAGCCTCGATTGTCCAGCCACTTCAGGTATTTCGCGCTCTAATCGCAGCACATAGCAAAGCGCACGTACCTTGTTAATGGTCACTTTTTGCGTAAGCGTACCTCCATGCCCACGTTTCCCCGAGTACTCAAGCCGTGCCAGATCCGCAAATCCAGTCAAACATTTCTTTGGATTGAAGCCGTTATCCAATAGCACCTTGCGCAGTCGATCAGCAATGACCGTCACGGTGCTATCATCATTGAATTTACCCCATGTATCCGCGTAGTTTGCCACTGAACGGCCTCCCGTAAAAACGCCGTTCTCGTCCGCGTGCATATCCTCTTCAAAGTGGTTCGCGTTCCCCGCGACCCAGCCGGTCACAAAGTCCCATGCCCGGTTCACCTCGTCCATTTCCGAGCGGGTGATCATGCCCTCAGATATCCGCACGACGAGGTCCTTCGCCTGTTCCCGCGCCATGTCCGGATCAAGCCCAAACACCGCGATCGAGCTCAAATAATCCGCCGTGCCGAGATGCGCCAGCGCGGCGATCAGCTTGTCGGAAATGTCCGTATTTTCTCGTAAAAACTTCTGAAAGACAGTTACCGTCCGTTTGACCTCCCCAAAATCGGGTAATTTTAACAGAAACTCGATGAAAATCTTCCCTGCGTAGCCGTAGTTCTCGCGTACCAACTCCACCGTTGCCTTGGGGTCCTGAAACAGCGGGGCGCGGCATTCGATCTCCACAATACGGTTCATCGCGCCGGCCTTGCTGTTGTCACTCGACAGCGGCGCTTCGCCGGTGGATAAAAAGGTCGTTCTCCACTCGCGCATCCGTTCGACCCCGCCGCCTCGTGTGCCGCGGCCCTTGCTCCGGCCCTCGCACAGCCTGTATACGGTCTGCGACAGCCCGCCCTTGTCCGCGTCCTTCTTTGTTTCCCGCTCGTCGATCACCATCGGGATCGAGTGGCACAGCGCGGCCTTACGTTCCAGTGATACCTCGGTCGAATGAAACGAACCGGTCAGTTTGTCCGGGTCCCCCCACACCGATACGGCAGCCATGGCCGCCACAGTTTTGCCGACCTCCGTGCCGCCCCACAGGTTGACGAAGAAGGATAGCGCGCCGGTCTTCCAAAGCAGCGGCGCCGCGAAGGACGCGGCCAGCATGGCCCGGAAAGGGATACTGTGCGATCTGGCCCGGAATACCTCACCCCGCCATGCGTCAAAGTCCCCTTGCTGCCGTACCGCCGTAAAAACCCCTTGATATTCTTCGTCGCCATCGTAAACGCATTCCTGTGAATACGGCATGAACATGTTGCCGTTCACCCACCCCACGCGATCCAGCGAGTTTTTGACCGGTATGACGTTCTCATTATCCGCTTCAAAGTCCGCCAAATACAGCACCAGCTCGGGCGCGTTATCGCTGTTGACCGCGATCGCATGGTCTGCCAGTGAAACAATGGTGTTACGACTGGCAATGACTGAACGCTTGACCGACAGGCTGCGCCAGCGCTTGAAGCGCGGCCATGACAGTTTTACCTTTTGTGTGCCTGTGTCCAGATTGTTCAGCCGTTCAGCGATCAAAATCGGATGCGAACAGATCCGCCCGTTCGAGCCCTCAATCCCGTGATTCGTCACTGTCCAGTGGTAGCAGGTCAGCCCCTCCAGCGGCGCGCCGGTCAACCGGATCGTGTGATCGCGCTGCGCTTCCCGCTCGGCCCGTTCGGCTTGCTGCGCTTCTTTCTCTGCAGCCGCGGCCTGTCGCTCATAGGCCCGCATCTGCGCGTCGAAGCCGCGGGCAAAGCCGTTCTTCTTTGCTATGTCACGCATGCGCAGCTTGTACTTCTGCCGAAGCACATCGTCGTCGATCGCCAGCAAGGACAGCGCCACATCGTCGGTGAGCAGCTCGTCCAACGTCTGCGCCTGTTCGTTGAAAGTAAAGCCCGGCGGCGCTGTGTCCTCCATGATCGTTTTCCATGCTTCATCCGACAGCGCGTCCAATGGATTGGTATCCGAATTTTTTTGCAAGCTCTCTCACCTCATTTCCGTAATGCTGATAAATAAATACCCTTTCGTCATCCGTGCCGAAGGAAAGCAGGTCGAGTAAATAGTCCACGAGATCCAGCTCGCGCAGCGCGATGTAGAAATCCCCGACCACCTCCTCGCCCGGCGCACGTGGGCGGAAGCCCTCTTTGCATAGCGCCAGAAACCGCCGGTACCGCGCCAGAATGTTATACGCGCCATGCCACCACAGCGAGAACGCATGCTTTTTTGCTCGCTCCCGCTCGGCTGTGCTCTGCTCACGCCGCGTGGGACGGTGCCCCTGCCCTAGCCCAAGGCCGAAGTCGTCGCTGATGCGCTTCGCCGCGTCTTTGATCGAAAGCCCTGTCAGCACCGCCACAAGATCGATCACGTCGCCGCCCTCACCGCAGGAAAAGCACTTAAACCGGCCGTTCCGAAAGCTCATAGACGGCGTATTATCCACATGCAGTGGACAATGGGCCATGTGCCCCCGCGCAAACTCCACGCCATAGAAGCGGGCCGCCTGCTCGATGTCGACCCGCTCCTTGATTTCCTCAAACACGGCTTAATGCTCCGAACTGCCAACGCCGGGCAAGCTGTACGATCAAGTCCTCCAGCTCGTCCCGAAACTCCTTACTTTCTGTATCGGGCGGGAAGTTCCGCAGCACCCACGCGCGGATCAGCAGCGCATTGTCCTCCGACTTCATCGTCGGTGCGATGCCCGGTACGAATGGGCAAGTCCCGCCCGCTCGGCCGATCGCCTCGGCGTGCCGTAAGTATGCATGGATCTTCTTTTTTATGTCTGTCATGTGACCTTCTCCTTTGCAAACTTTAGCCCTTCCCTGTTGGCGGGCATCAGCTTTCGTCCAACCCCTGCAAACAAGCGCTTTTCCCGCTCCGTCATTGGACGACCTTTTTCCTTGCTATACACCATGTTCCACTCGGAAAGCGCATCTTCATCATACGCATTTCCTTGGCGACCATCCTCAAACGCTTCGATAATGAGTGGACGCAAAACGTCCATAAAATCGTTATAGGTCATTTCTGCGCCGCCTCCTTCCTGCCTTCCCCTGACCATCCCGGCCCGTTTTCCAAGGCTTTGGCGTAATAGTGTAGTTTACGAATAAATGTTTCATCGTCTTTCATCCGATCCACTCTAGCATGCAGCAGATGCACCATACATTCGGTATCATTCTTGTAGGCTTTGGGCCGCGGCTTGATATGCTTCTTGTGCTCAGCACGCTGGCCTTTGAGGAAGCCAAGACGCATTGCATCGAGCATCAGGCCATACGTATCAGCACCAGCGGCATTCATTAGCGCCCTTTGACGTTCAATGTTAGGCCAGTATGCACCAAGATCAACAGCCCGTACCTTCTCGATAAACTTTTTTTCGTCAAACATGGCGCGCACCTCCTGCCGCCAGACTCTTGATCTTAGCCACTTCCGCAGGTGACAACCGATCAAGGAAATCATCAGCAGATTCCGCAACACGCATCTTTTCACCAGCCACGCACAACAGCGCGAGAAATAACTGTGTTGTGTCATTGTCGTTTTCACTGCAGAAGCGCACCAGCTTTTCAACGTTGGTCATTGACGCACCGCCTTACCTACGCTCACGTTGTGGGTTTGCAGCGCCGTCTCAATCCTCTCGGTGGGCGACATACAGGCTGGGAACCGCATCGTTGCGCATCGCGTAAGAACCTCTAGAATTTCTTTTCTGTGTTTGCATTGGCACAAGTACCGCACAACCCGATCTAGGTTCGGTGTAGGCGAATTATTTACGTTTTCCATTGTAAAGACCTCCAATATCGGTTATAATGGAGACAGAAAAACGGGCCTTCAATCCGTCGTTCTGTCTGCCGTCCGAGTGCTGGTACACTTGGACGGCTTTTCTCTTGCGAAAACGACCATCCCTATCGTAAGCGCCGCCACCAGAACGGCCACCGCGCCGAGCGGAAGCTTGTCCGCGTCCGACACGCAGCCGGTCAGGAGTAGGCCGAGGAAGCAGAGTGACGTTTTCATCGGTGCGCCCTCTCTGGTACGGCTCGTATACCCTCGACCGTATGGTCGTCGGTCAGGTCTAAGTCCGGATGTCTGGCTATGTACTCGATCAGCATATCGAGGTTGACGAACAGACGGTTCCCCGCTCTAATCGTTGGTACGACGCCGGATCTCATTAGTCGTTGTAGATGATATAGTTTCAACGCGGTTTTCGGATCGAGCTTTTTCACCTCGGCCAAGGCAGCTTGCGCGGTTCGGATGCGTGGTAGGTGGAATGAGTCAGCCATATCGCTTTCCTTCTTTCAGCGCTGTCTTGAGCCGCTCGCCGGCCGCTTTCGCTTCCGGGCTGTTCGGGCCGTCGCGGTTTGTCGTGTCGAGGAAGTGCTCCATCAGCTGATCCATTTTGGCATCAAAATTATCTCTATCCCTGTGGGGCATGCCAGCCATCTTCTTGCTGCACGCTTCGCAGTATACTGCCGTTCCAAAAAGATCTATTTTTTCGTCCTCGTCGAATACGCCAGCCAAATCGACTTGATGCTCACCGCCGCAGCCGGGACAAGTTGTAAAAACATTCTCGTCTGTGATATCAAATTTGACTTCGCCGTTCTCGGTCCGCTCTTTGATGTAAAACATAATCACTCCTCCATTCCTTCAAACATCCCTTGAATGTCGATTCTGTTTTTGATCGCCAGCCGCTTGACCAGATCAAGGTAGATTGGCACAAGTTTCGCGTCGTCCGCAATAATATCCAGCCGGTTCAGCTTGTCTCGTCGTGATTTGCACACACCTTCCTCGGCCATCCTGCGCTGGCGGTTCTCCATGCGGCGCTTGAGATCAACCCGCGCGGTCTGCTCCAATAAACGATATAATTCGTTATGTACCTCTTGGATGTAAGCGGCGCCGCCCCAAGCGTCGGCGATCTGCACAATTATCTTTTTGGTACGGTCGCGCCATGCGTTCGCATCCAGTGAAACGATATCGCTGATATTGTCCAGTCGGTCGTTTACCGCGACTAACTCCGCGGCCTGCCGCTTCTGCTCGATCTCCATGCCGATTAAGAGCTGGAGTTGCGGGGAAAGGTTATTGAGATTTGCCTTCATGTCCTGCGCCTTAAAATAGGTCTCTACCAGCTCATCATATACTTCCCATGCACGATCGGTGTTGAGTGACTTCGCATGTAGTAGTGCGCCGCGCTGCGTCCAAAGGTAGAGCGTCTTGCTGTTCTTGGCCGAACCTAAATCAATTTGAGTTAGGTTGATAAAGTCACGCTTATCTTCGCCCTCAAGCGCATAAAAGTGCTTGCCTACTTTGTAACGCTCCCTGTTGCGATTAAAATTGTTAGTAATGACTTGGGTTTCGGTCTCATAGCTCTCCGCGAGTTGGTTAGTCAGAAGTACACGCTGGCCTTCACGTTCAATAGGTACTAAATTGTTCATCTTGACAGCCGCCTCCAACACGGCTATTAGGTAAGTGGATATTTTGTTCTTTGCCCTGTCGGAGTTGCTGCTCTGATAGGGCTTTTTCATGTTCAGTCATTCCTGTTTGCCTTGGCTGACCTGCTGCTGTCCCATTGCAATCGTGTCCACGTGCCCGATCAGCATGGTCGGCGCGGCGGTCAGTGCAAGCTGCTGATCCTCCCACTTGGGCGGCTCCACAAAGTCAGGAATGATGTCGATACCAAACTGTTGTGCCGTCCGTTCAAAGGCCGCCGCGCGCTTCCATGCCGCGCTTCCCTGCTCCTTCTGGACAGTGTGCTGCAGCTTGGCCCAGTTGACCGCTTCGCCCAGCGAGGACGCCTTGACCGGGTATACGCGCTTGCGCTCTTCGTCCACCCTAGCCCGGAAATATCCGTTGACAAGCTGGCGCTGTACCATCCATGCGAGGTCGTCGGTGAACGACTTGACCAGCATCAGATAGCCGGATTCGGTGATGAGCTTTATCCCATTGGGAGCGATGATTCCGTACTCCCGAGCTGCTTCGTCCGGATTTCGGACGAAGTAATCCGTACCCTCCAAAAAATGCTTCTGGTTGTCGTTGAACCGCTTTCGTGCCGTTCCCTCCGGCCGATTATGTACCGCATCAATGTCGCGGAACGTCGTCACGCGCTGGCCCTGAAATTCCCGAACGGGAAGATCATAGTTGTTTACTTTGATTGTGTTCATGGCTTTTGCCCTCCTTTTCTTCCTTGTCCGCTTCTTGCACACTGTTTAGGCAGTCAACGTATCCGGCCAAGTACAGCAACTTATCCGCGGGTAATCGTTCAAGGCAACTAGCTATATTCTCTAGGTGTCGCAGTTTAGCTTCTTTGTCCTTGATCGGATATTTGATTCTTTCCACTTTTTCACCTCCAATCATTGATTGTATCAACATCATAATCCCTTAAGTCAATTTAGTCAAGCCTTTTTAAGAAAAAACTTGACTAAAGGGAATCTAGGCGTTAAAATGAAATCATCACAGATGAAAGGAGCCGAGTTTTAATGGGTGAACGAATACGTGAGATAAGACAAGCCTTAAAATTGAATCAGGCACAATTTGGGAAAAGACTTGGTGTTACAAATACCGCTATATCTAAATTGGAACACAATGAAAATCAGCTAACCGACCAAATGCTTATTGTCATTTGTGAGATATTTAATGTAAACGAGATATGGCTACGCACTGGTGAAGGAGAAATGTTCGTCGAGCTTACCCCAGACGAAGAGTTTGCTGCTCTTTGTGGAGAAATATCTTGCTCCAATGACGATCTGACCAAAAAAGCTCTTAGGAGCTACTGGAAATTAGATGAAAATGGAAAAGCCATTATACAGCAGTTAATCAAGACATTAAGCGAACAAAATAGCAAATAAAAAAAAAGCAGCGGTTTCCCGCTGCCCTTCTTACTTTGTTAGATTCAAAACATATTGGTATGCCATTTTCAACGACCGTTCGTTACGAATACTGGAAACGACATCCGTAATCTTTCGCTCATATTCGTGCTTGTCGAACGCTTTATGTACAGGCAGTCCCGCCTGTCCTTCTCTCTTTGTCTGATTGCCTGTCATAATTTGCTCCCTTCAATCATTAAACGTTAACTCTGTTTTCTTTACCCTATAATACCACCGTCAAAGCTTAGACTCAAACAAAATACCCCGGTTATTTCATTGTAAAATATGTGATTTTTATGCGATTTTAAGCGTTTTAAGTCCGATTTCGTTGGCTATATTGTTAAGAGGGCACAAAACTTAAAAACCGGCAGCAGCTATCCGCTTCCGTTCGTGCTTAATTACTATATTACCATCACGTTTGTGCTTCGTCAAGTTTTTCTTTTCATTCGTGCTTATTTGTGGTATGATAAGCACGAACAGCAGTAATCGGAGGTTAGATCTATGGTCGGTGCTCGAATAAAGATGCTTCGGGAGGAAGCACAGCTTTCGCAGGCGCAGCTTGCAAAAGAACTAGATATATCCCAATCTGCATTAGGAAATTACGAGCGTGGCGGTCGTGAGCCTGATGCAGTTTTGTTAATTAAACTCGCTAGGTACTTCCATGTTACATCGGACTACCTTTTGGGTTTATCAAACGTGAGAACGGTTAAAAACGTTAGTATATCTTCCGCATTAAAGTTAAGCGATCAAGCCATTGAAGAAATAAGAAAAATTACAGAAGTTCCTGATTTAGCCGAAGTATTTGATGCCTTTTTGTCTGATGGGAGTATTGCAAGTATAATTAGTGGCATTAGTCTTCTATCACATGCAAAGTCGCAATACTATTTCGATATTTTAAACAACGGCGATACACCCATTGAGAATGCCTATTTTCGTTTTGCAGATACCTTATCCGACGCTATAAGCAACAGCAAACTGGACACTATATTTGCTAGTAAGTCAGGATTAAAAAACCTACCAGATTGGTATGTTGTGACCGGAAAATCATATATTGACCTTTGCAAATATCAGTTGGATGACTTATTTTCAACTACTGTTGACGCCTACGTAGGTTCTGACTACAGCTATTTAAACTGGCTTTCTGAAGAAATAGAATCGAGAGACGCTTTACTTGGTGATAACGAAAATAGCAAATGACGCAGCATCCCGAGTATCCTCTACGACAATTACGCTTGACAGGCTGTAAAGGAAAGGACGATGCCCATGCAACCTAACCTCAACAATCTCATAGCCGCCCTCGGCAGCTCACGCGGCGCAGAGCGTATCGTCCTATTCGGCTCCCGCGCGCGGGGCGACAACCATGAGCGCAGCGACATCGACCTTGCCGTCTATGGCTTGCCTGAAAGCAAAGAAGCAGCCTTTCTGGACGGTATTGACGAACTACCCACGCTGCTCAAATTTGACGTCGTGTTTATCAGCCCCCACACCAGCCCCGCCCTGCTGGACGAAATCAAACGAGATGGAGTGACCCTCTATGAAGCCCAATAAATCTAAGCGCGACAACTACCTCGACGCGGTACAGCGTCTGGCGGAAGCCGTTACGGACTATAAGAACATCCCGAACGATACTGTTCGGGACGGGATGATCCAGCGGTTTGAATTTACCTTTGAATTGGCGTGGAAAGCCCTTAAGGAGTATATGATCGACGCAGGCGTACAAAACACGCTGCAATTTCCCAAACAGGTATTGCGCGAAGCCTATGCTACGAGCCTGATCAGCAGCGACAGCATTTGGCTGGACATGCTCAACGCCCGCAATACGACCTCGCATATCTATGACGACCATACCGCCGCGGTAATTGCAGGTAAAATTCAGAAGTCCTACCTGCCTGAGCTTCAAAAGCTTGCAGCGCTTTTAAACAAATAAAAAATCCCGCCCACCGGCTGCAACCGGTAAGCGGGACAGGGGGCAGAAACTTTGAACAGGCATTCTGCCCCTTTATTGTACCATACCCAAAAGCAAAAATAAAGGGAGGAATTGCTATGGCAACCGTAACAAAGCGAAAAGGCAAGAAGGGCACCAGCTACCTGTTGCGTTGCTACTGCGGCTATGATATAGCCGGCCAGCAAATCGAACGCAACTGCACTTGGCGGCCGCCCGCAAATATGACGGAGCGACAGGCCGACAAGGAAGCTGCCCGACAAGCCTTTTTATTCGAGGAACGCTGCCGCACCGGTCAGGTGCTGGACGGATCGGTCCGCTTCGCTGACTACGCGGAGATGTGGATCAAGGAGCGTGGCGAGATTACTTTACGCCCGCGCACCCTACACAGTTATAAATCGTATTTGACGCGAATCAATGCTGCGATTGGACATATACGGCTGGATAAGCTACAGCCGCATCATCTGTCAAAATTCTATGCAAACCTGATGGAGGAAGGGATCCGACAGAATGCGCACTGTAAGGCTTGCGTTGACCTGTCCGCCATCCTGAAACAAGTCGGCTTAAAGCAGTACGAGCTTGTCAACCAGACAGGGCTTGCACAATGCACGGTGCGTTCGGCAGTTCATGGGAAACCCGTAGCCAGCAAGACGGCGCAAAAAATATCTGATGCGCTGGGCAGACCTATTAATAAACTGTTTGCCCTCACGGAATCGCCCGAACCGCTCGCACCCGAAACCGTAAGGAAATATCATGCTGTGATATCCACTATTTTAAATACGGCGGTCAAGCAGCAAGTCATTTTCTCAAATCCCTGCGAGCGTGTCGAACTGCCGCGATCGCAGCATAAGGATGCAGAATATTTACAGGAATCGGACGCCTTGCAGCTTCTCGATCTACTGCAGTCCGCCCCGCTGCAATATCGTGTTGCGGTCGAGCTCCTATTGTACACGGGCATGCGGCGCGGCGAGCTCTGTGGTCTGGAGTGGAAGGATATCAATTTTGAAACGGGCGTCATTCAAGTCCGCCGCACCTCACAGTACCTTCCCGGCGAGGGCGTGTTTACCGACGAAACAAAGAATTACAGTTCCAGCCGTGCAATCAGGGCGCCGGCCTCCGCCCTTACACTCTTGAAGGCCTATCGAACGTGGCAGTTGGAGCAGCGCCTGCAGCTTGGAGACCAGTGGCAAGACTATGACCGGCTATTTACTACATGGAACGGAAAACCCATGCATCCAGATACGCTTTCTGGCTGGTTTCATGACTTCATAAAGGATAGCTCGCTGCCGCCGATCCACCTGCACAGCCTGCGCCACACCAACGCATCGCTGCTGATCGCTGCCAACACGAATTTGCAAACCGTATCCTCCCGGCTGGGTCATGCAAACTTCAGTACAACAGCCAAAATATACGCACATGCTATCCAATCTGCCGATGCAGCCGCAGCCGATACCCTTGATGATTTGCTGCATCCTGTCAGAAAAAAAGCATAAAATAATGAGCGCGGAGTCAGATGATCCCGCGCTCGTCTTTTTATCCGTAACGGACAAATAACGGACAAAAGTATTTTGCTGTTTTCCATATTAGTACGAAAAGTACGAAAAACCCGCCATTTCATACGAAATAGCGGGTTTTCTTGGAGCTTGTGATCGGACTCGAACCGATGACCTGCGCATTACGAATGCGCTGCTCTACCAACTGAGCCACACAAGCATTTATGAGAATCAGGCCATCTCCGCCTCGTTCTGTTTGTTAGTATACCACGGATTTGGCGGTTTGAAAAGAATGCCTTTTATAAATAGCCGATGACCTGCGCAAGCATTTTTGTGCTTGACTATTTCAACCGCTATCATTTTGTCAGCCTTGATATTGTACCATGGTTTTTCCTTCTCGTCAATCTTTTTTTAGTTTTTTCTTGACTTTTCCTCGCATTCCGTTATAATAGAAAGGTATCCTTGCTCATATCAGTGGATATGGGCCTATAGTCCAAAAGGAGGTGCTAAAAGCATGGCAAAGATTACTGGCAAGTACGAGACAATCTTCATTGTCACTCCCACGCTGGAGGAGGCGGCCGCTCAGGCTGTCGCGGACAAGTTCAAGGCTCTCGTCGAGACGAACGGCACGAACGTTGAGGTTGAGGATTGGGGCAAGCGCAAGCTGGCCTACCCGATCAACGACCAGACCGAAGGCTACTACACCCTGATCCGTTTCGAGTCCGCCCCGGCCTTCCCGGCTGAGCTGGACCGTATTTACAAGATCACGGATGGCCTGATGCGTTCGCTGATCGTCTGTCTGGACGACTAAGGCGGGTGCAGCATGCTCAATAAGGCGATTTTAATGGGTCGTTTGACCCGGGATCCCGAGCTGCGTCACACGCAGAGCAACATGGCCGTATGCTCCTTCCGCCTTGCGATCGACCGCGACCGCAAGGGCCCGAACGGCGAACGCCAGACCGACTTCATCGACTGTGTCGCATGGGGCCGTCAGGCGGAATTCGTCGCGCAGTGGTTCGCGAAGGGCGTTATGGCGATCGTAGTCGGCCGCGTACAGTCCCGCCAATGGCAGGACCAGAACGGCAACAACCGCACCGCAATCGAAGTAAACTGCGATGAAGTTTCCTTCGGCGAGACCAAAAAGTCCCGCGAAACAAACGGTGGTTATGCCGGCGGCTACGGCGACGGTTCGCAAATGCGGCCCGAACCCGCCGCATCGCAGGTGGCTCCCGCATTCGATCTGCCCTCGGGCGATTCGGATTTTCAGGAGCTTGCCGATGATGACGGCGATGTCCCATTCTGAGCTAAGGAGGTAAAGTGACAATGGAAGAAAACAAGAGAGAATATACGCCCCGTTCCGACCGTCCGCAGCGCGGCGGCCGTCGCCGCAGAAAGGTTTGCAATTTCTGTGTCGATAAGATCGACTGCGTCGATTACAAGGATGTGGCCAAGCTTCGCAAATATATGTCCGAGCGCGGCAAGATTCTGCCCCGCCGCATGACCGGCGCCTGCGCACGTCATCAGCGCCAGCTGACCGACGCGATTAAGCGCGCCCGTCATATCGCTCTGCTGCCCTACACGGCGGAGTAATTACCCGTTCCCATTTCATAAGGATACAACAAAAGATCCGCAGGCGTTTCGCCGTGCGGATCTTTTTTATGCGCTTTATTCGGTTTGCGCGCCCTGCGCCATGCGCAGCGTCGCCACAAACGCGGAGCCGGAACCGGGCTCGCTCGTTGCCGCGATGCCGCCGCCGTGGCGCTGCAAAATCATTTGCACGACCGGCAGCCCCAGACCCGAACCGGGAATGCGCTGTGAGCGCGACTGATCGGCGCGGTAAAACGGCTCGAAGATATGGCGCAGCTCCTCCGGCGTCATGCCGATTCCGGTGTCCGCGACACGGACGCGCACCGTATCCCCCGCCGGTTCCGACGACAGCGTGACGCTGCCGCCCGGCCGGTTGTATTTGATGGCGTTTTCGATCAGATTGAAAAACGCGCGGTAAAGCAGGCTGGCGTTTCCGGTCACCGCCGCCTGTTGCTCGTTATCGAGCGATAGCCGCACGCCGTGTTCCGCTGCCCGCGCGGCAAGCTCGCGCAGCGCCTGTTCCAAAAGCGGGCGCAGCGGAACGGTCTCCTCCGCGGGCACGGCGCCGATATCCGCCAGCGCCAGCAGCCCGTCCACGGTCTTTATAATACGATCCAAGCTCTGCGCGGTATCCTGCATAAATTCCCGGTAATCCGCCGTTTCCGGATGCGGGTCCATTTCCAGCACCTGCAAAGAGGATTTCATGACCGCCAGCGGGGTTTTCAGCTCGTGCGCCGCATTGGATGCAAAGCTTTTCTGGATCAGAAACGCGTCCTCCAGCCGGTCCAGCATATGATTGAAGGATTCCGTCAGCGCCAGCACTTCGCCCCGCGCCTGCTCTACGGCTACGCGCCGGTCCAGATGCCGGTCATCCACCGCGCGCACCGACTGCGTCAGCTTTTTCAGCGGCCGCAGCACCCGCCCCGTGGCCCAATAGGTGCCGGCGAGCGCCAGCGCCACGATCAGCGCCATGGCCGCAAGCGATTGCGCGGAAAATTTCTGCGAAGCGGCGTGAAAATAGTTTTCCGGCTCTTTGATCACGGGATCGATCTCGACCTCTCCCGATAGCGCGGGGTCGATATCGGCAAGCCCGCTGTCTAAAAGCGCCGCGTAATCCCCGTAATAGGTGTGCGCGGCAAAGAGAGAATTTGTGGTGAGCAGCGCACAGGCCGCCAGCAGAATCACGCCGACGATCGCCGTCAGCCGCAGCCGTAAGGTGTATTTTTTCACGGCGCGCCCTCCTCCGGGGCTTGCAGGCGATAGCCCTGTCCCCTTTTTGTCACAATATAGTCTCCCGCGCCGGCCGTTTCCATCTTTTTTCGCAGCGAGTGGATGTGGAACCGAAAGGAGTTGGAGAACAGGTCGGTCTCACTGTCCCACGCGTGCTCGATCAGCGTTTCCGCCGCGACGGTCTCCCCGGAGTGCGTCATCAAATATTCCAAAAGCGTATACTCCTTGCGGGTCAGTTCGACCTGCCGCTGTCCGTACCACACCTGCCGCGCGGCGGTGTCGAGCCGCAGAAGGCCGCAGCGAAGCGTTACATCCTTTGTCGTAAAGCTGCGCCGAAGCAGGCTGCGGATGCGGGCCTCCAGCTCCGCGAACTCGAAGGGCTTGGTCAAATAATCGTTGCTGCCGCTATCCAGACCGCTGATCTTATCCTCTAGGGAATTGCGCGCGGACAGGATCAGAATGCGAAAATCCGCATCCTTCTCCCGTATTTGCCGCAGCACCTCCATGCCGTCCAGTCCGGGCAGGTTCAAATCCAGAATCATCAGGTCATATTCGTTCAGCCCATACAGGTAAAGCGCCTGCTCGCCGTCGTAGGCGCAGTCGACTGCGTAACCCAGCAGCCCCAGCCCCTTGGCCACGGATTTGGACAGTAACGCTTCATCCTCCACCAGCAGCAATTTCATGTCGCGCGGTCCTCCCGTTCTGTTACCAGATCTGCATGCGGTCCTCCGGCGCTACATACATGCCGTCGCCGGGGCCGATGCCGTAGGTATCAAAAAATTCCTGAAAATTTGCGAGCACCCGATTGGTGCGCAGATTATTGGGGGCATGCTGGTCAATTTCCGCCTGTTCCTTTTTCTCCTCGTACCCGGAAACGCGCAGCCACTGCCGGGCAAAGCTACGGAAAAATGCGTCGTAATCCGGGTTTTCCATGGTCGACAGCACTTCCAAGCCGCAGGCGATACCGCCGATATCGGAAATATTCTCGCTCAAGGTCTCTTTCCCATTCGCCGGTATGCCCGGGGCGGCTTCGCGGCCTTCGTAAAACGCCTGTGCCTTTTCGCAAAGCGCCTGAAAGTGCGCGTAATCCTCCTTGCCCCACCAATCCCGCATATTGCCCGCCGCGTCGTACTTGGCGCCGCCGTCGTCGAACATATGGGTGATCTCGTGGGCAATGGTGCTGCCGATCGCGCCTAGGTTTTCTTCAAAAGGGGCGTTCCTATCGTAAAAAGGCGCCTGTAAAATACCGGCGGGAAAAATCAGCGTGTTGGTGTTCCGGCTGGCTGCCGCGTTGACCGTAAACGCCGCCAGCGCGAATCGGCGCGGATCGACCGGTTCATTCATCGACCGCACGGTTTTTTTCCATTTTTCGCCCTCCGAGGCGGCGGCGTTTGCAAAGTAGCTGCCGCCCTCGGCGGCGCTTGCGATCTCCGCGGGGTTCATATCCCACGTATCGGGATAGCCGATCAGCACCGTCAGCGAATCCAGCTTTTTGACCGCCTCTTTTTTCGTGCTTTCCTGCATCCAATCGATGCGGCCGATGCGGGTCTTGAAGGCCTCGATCATCTGATGCACCATCTTTTCGACCGCGGCCTTGGAATCGCCGGGGAAATACCGGTTGACATATACTTGCCCCAGCTCGTCCGAAAGCATACTCTGCACCGCTTCATTGGCCTGTTCCTCCGCCGTGCCGCTCTGATAGCCATAGGCCTGCCCGAGCGATACGCTCAAATAGGGGCTATAGCCCACAAGCAGCGCGATTTTCTGTGTGGATTTGAAAATATCGAGATTTTCCTCGGTAAACCACCCGGCGTAGGCCGCGAATTGCTTCTTATCAAACACCTGCATCGGCGTGTCCATGGGCAGGCCGATCGCGTTAAACAGCTGAGACGGCTTCGCCCGCGGCATCAGTTCGTCGAGCGACCGCGGCGTATAGCGCGCGCCGCTGCGTTCCGGATCGCCCAGTTCCTCGGCGCTCATCGCCTGACCGGCCAGCGCCCGCTCGATCTTGAGCAGTTCATCCGTGTGGCGCTCCGCGTCCGCTCGGCTTTCGCCCACCGCCATAAGCTGGTTAATCGTTGTTTCACGGTATTCCGTTCGCATCTCGTTATCGGGATCGTCGTAATCGCTCTGCTGCATCATCGGCGTTATGGTGAAAAGCTGCATTACCCGGCGGGTGCTGTCCTTGGTATCGGTAACGGCCACCATGGGAAACAGCCCGTTTGCCGCGTTGCCCAGTTCGTTGACCGCCTGCGCGATCACGGCGTACAGCTCGGTAAAGTCGCCGGCCGCGTCGACCGCGTCCAGATATTTGCGAAGCGGCGCGATACCCGCGCTGTCGCGCGCTTCTATATTCATCACATTGCGGTAAAGGTCGCGGATCTTTTGCTCCGGGCTGCCCTTGGCATAGCGTTGCTCACTGTTTACAATCTCCTTCATCAGATCGTGCAGCTGACGGTCGGTGTTCGCCGCCACCGTGGCCGAGCCGCCCGTCATGGTCGAACCCGCGGGCACCTTGAGGGTCTCAAGCGCGGCTTTGTTCACAGCAGTGTAAAAATTATCCTTCAGGTTGCTGCCATAGCGGGCGAAAAACCGCGCCGCGAGGATCTCCGCGTCCCGCAGGGTGACCGTCTTTTCGGTTGCACGCGCTTCGAGATCGGACGGCGCCAGCACGCCGCCGTGGGATAGGTTTTGCAGCTGCTCCCGCGCCCAGTCGGGCGCGTGGGTCAGATCGGCTTTCGGCGGCGTTAGGTCTTTCGCGTGGCCCGTTGGCGCGGACAACTTTCCAAAGGCGCGGCCGGCAAGCACCAGCATTTGCAGGCGCGTGGCGCGGTCATTTTCCGAAAAACCTTCCAGCACCGCGGCGCGGTCAGCGTTTCCCTTGTAATCATCCGCCGCTTTTATAAAATAATCCGCGAGCTGTCCAAGCGTCGCGGAGGCTTCCGCCGCCGGCTCCTGCCCGGCGCGCGGGGCGGCGCAGCCGCTGAGCGCCAATGTGACCGCAAGCATGAGCGCGGTCAGCTTCGCTGTAAATTTTTTGATCATAAATGAATATCCTTTCCTGTTCCGCGCCGGCCCCGTGGCCGGTGATCGCGAAGTACTGAGGAAAGGATACCAAATGCAGCGTTAGATTATCGTTAGTTTTGCCAATCGTTTGCGCGAAGACAAACTTTTATCGCAGGCGGACATAGGTGTTGCGCTTGCCGCCCTCGCCCTCGGTTTTGAAATCAAACAGGCCCAGCGATTCGGCAAACGGCGTCAGCTTGGAATAGCCGTAATTGCGCACGTCGAAATCCGGGTAGCGCTTAATCAGCAGGTTGCCCATTTTGCCGATGAACATCCAATCGTCCTCGTCCGAGTTCTCGGCGACGATCGAGCGCAGCGCGCGCTTGATGGTGCGCAGGCTGGTCTGCGACTGCGTAGGCTCCGCGCGGGGCGGCTCGGCGGGCTCGGCTTCCTTCTGCGCCTTGGCGCGGCCGGAGCGGCGGCTTTCCGCTTTGGCGGGCTTGGGCTCGTCCTCGGCGTGTCGCTCCTCGTTTTCCTCCACATCGGCCAAAATGTCGAGGAATTTAAAACGGTTGCAGGAAGCGATAAAGGATTTTGGCGTTTTCCGCTCGCCCATACCCACGACCGTCATGCCGGATTCGCGCAGACGCGCGGCCAGACGGGTAAAATCCGAATCCGAGGAAACCAGACAAAAGCCCTCCACCTGCCCCGAATAGAGGATATCCATCGCGTCGATGATCATGGCCGAGTCGGTCGAGTTTTTGCCGGTTGTGTAGCTATACTGCTGGTACGGCAGGATAGAGTTGTCCAGCAGCGTGGATTTCCACGAGATCAGAGCCGGGTTGGTCCAATCGCCGTAGATGCGCTTGTAGGTGGCCACGCCGTCTTTGGATATTTCGTCTAAAATTACCTTGATATATTTGGCGGAAATGTTGTCCGCATCGATCAAAACGGCGAACCGGCTATCGTTTGCCATACATATATTCCTCTGCTTTCATTCATTACCCTTAGTATACAGGCGGCGAGGGGCGGGTGTCAAACCGTATTTTGTCCATCCGCGCGCTTTTCCGCGATGCGCCGCGCTAGATAGACGACCGGCGTATCGAGCAGCGAGGTGACGATAAAGATGACATAGCTGGACAAAACGACGGAGACCAACGTTTTACCGTCGTACGTGCCGTAAAACGCGAAAAGCGTGAACAAAATGGCGTTGAGCAGCTGGCTGATCAGGGTAGAGCCGTTGTTGCGCAGCCACAAAAAACGCCGCCGGTCGCCCGACAGGCGCTCGGTCAGCGCCCACCATTTATGATACAGCCAAACATCGAACACCTGCGCGATCGCGTACACCGCGAGCGAGGCGATCATCATACGCGGCGTGTTGGAAAAAACCTCGCGCATGGCGGGCGATACCCAATCGCTCGGCGCGGGCCGGTACAGCAGCCACGATTGCGAAACCACGATAAACAAGGCGCTTGTCAAAATGCCCAGCCGCACGGCGCGCTCCGCGGCCTTTTTGCCCGAAACCTCGCTTAATATGTCGGTTACAAGAAAGGTGCTGGCAAACAGGATGTTGCCGAGCGTCATCTCCATGCCGTACGCGTCGACCAAAATGAGCACCTCGATATTGGCCGTGATGGTGGCGAACACGGTAAAGGCCATCAGCCCCGTATCGCCGAACAGGCGGTACCACAGCAGCACCGAGCCGAAAATGACGACCACCGCCGCCGCAAGTAAAAGTTCATTGACCGGCATTTTTACACCCCTCCCACGCCAAAATCCGTGTTGTGCAGCAAAATATCCACGCGCGGTTCGGCCTGATACCGCGGATAGACCTCGCGCAGAAACGCTGCGCGGGCGGCCCCATCCGGCGAGACCGCCGTGGTGTTGGGCGTCATTAAATTGATGCAAACGCGGTCAAAGTGCGCAAGGCCGGTCTCCACATCGCGGCGCATGCTTTCCGCCGTTTGGCCCGCAAGGCCGAACAGCAGGCAGCAATCGTCGAACAGGGCGGCGATCCGCGCGGGGTCTGCTTCGGAGACGCCCTTACGCAGCACCCGCTCGCGGTGATCGTAGTCAAAGGTTTCCACGCCGATCTTCACGTGCAGTGTGATTCCCTGCGCCGCGAACCGTTCGCGCAGCGCGGGCAGCGTGTCGCGGTACAGCCAGTGGCTTTCGATGTGCAGATCGCCTATCCCCTTTTCCCGGCACACCTGCTCGATCAAATGCACGGTATTTCCATCCAGCTCGGCGAACGAGCCGGAGTTGATCGTCTCCAGCCGGGCAAAACGGCCGGTGACCTGCCGCAGCACCGCGCGATTGAGCGCAAAGTTCTCGCTTTCATCCGGCGAACAGTCCAGATGGTAATCGCAAAACGCGCATTTGCGCCACGCGCAGCCGCGCCCGCGCAGCAGGGCGATCTCGCGCGGATTTTTATCGGTGACGACCGAGTATCGGGTCAGCTCGTCCATAAAATTAGAATGCTCCTTTTTTGGCAAAAAAATAAGGCGTGCCCAAAAACGGGCGCACCATCAAACCGCCGTGCCGCAAACAAACGGCACCGCTTTATTCCATAGTTTTGTTTAGGGACAGGATGGTTGCGAACTGTCCTTTATCTAATTGGCGGCTTGCACCGCTTTGCTGCAAGCTAATTTATTTTAATCGGAAAGAACCAAAAAGTCAAGGCATATAGTATCCCGAACGGAAGGGATGTGGATGCCAATGGAACAGCTCACGGCGATCAACGATTTGATCCGCTCGTTTGTTTGGGGGCCGGTCATGCTGGCGCTGCTCGTCGGCGCGGGGGTGTATTTCACAGTGCGCACCGGCTTTTTTCAGGTGCGCCATATCTGGCTGTGCCTGCGCAAAACAATATTTTCCTGCTTTGGCGGCGGCGCGGCGAGAAAGGGCGGCGAGGGCGGCATTTCGCCCTTTGGCTCGATGTGCACGGCGCTTGCCGCGACGGTCGGCACGGGCAATATCGCGGGTGTTGCGACCGCGCTCACCCTCGGCGGGCCGGGCGCGATCTTTTGGATGTGGGTCTCCGCGTTTTTCGGCATGATGACCGCCTTTGCCGAAAACACGCTCGGCATGCTCTACCGCGAAACGGGCCCTGACGGCGCGCCGCGCGGCGGACCCATGCTGTACCTGAAAAACGGGCTGGGCAGCCCGTTTTTGGCCGGCGCGTTCGCGCTGTTCTGCGTGCTGGCTTCCTTTGGCATCGGCAACATGAGCCAGTGCAACTCAATCGCGGAAGGGCTTTCCGGCACCTTCGGCGTGCCTCCGCTCGCCACCGGGCTGGCGACCGCGGCGATGATCGCGCTCGTGATGCTGGGCGGGCTTAGCCGCATTTCCTCGGTCACCGAACGGCTGGTGCCGCTCATGGCGCTGTTTTACATGGGCGGCGCGGCGGCGGTGCTGGTCATTCACCACGCCGCCGTGCCCGCGGCGCTGGGACAGATCATCCACGACGCCTTCGACCTGCGGGCGGGCGTTTCGGGCGCCGCCGGGTACGGCATGATGCGCGCGCTGCAATGCGGGGTCTCGCGCGGGGTGTTCTCCAACGAAGCCGGGCTGGGCTCCTCGGTCATGGTACACACGGCGGCGCGGGCGGGCGAGCCCTGCGAGCAGGGCATGTGGGCTGTTTTCGAGGTGTTTTTCGATACCATCGTCATGTGCACGGTCACGGCGCTGGTCATTTTGTCGAGCGGCGCGTACGACCCAATTCGTTACGGCCTTGCGGCGGGCACGCCGCTCATGTCCTCGCTCGCCACCGGCGCCAGATTGACCGCCACGGCGTTTTCCACCGTGTTTGGTTCGCTCGGCGGCGCGTTCGTATCGGTCTCGCTCGCGCTGTTCGCCTTTTCCACCCTGCTCGGCTGGTCGTATTATGGACAGCGCGGCGCGGAATACCTGTTCGGCGAGCGGATCGCGCCTGTTTATAAGTTTGTGTTCGTCTGTATGACGGTGGTAGGATGCACAATGGAGCTTTCGCTCGCTTGGGCGGTTTCGGACACCTTCAACGGCCTGATGGCCCTGCCCAACGTGCTCGGCGTGCTCGCGCTTTCGGGCGAAGTCGTTCGCGAATGGAAAAGGTACCAAAAACGCCTTGCAAAAAGCGGCCTATTTAGGCGAAACCCGTGAAATTTTACCTTGTCAGATAGAGAAAAGCAGGGTAAAATAAAGTAATAGGCTGCGGCGCCGGGGGGATTAACCGCGCCGCGGCCCAAAATAAAGGGGGAAATTTCGATATGGATCTGACTGCAACTGTCTGGACCCTGCTGCCGCCGATCATCGCGATCGCGCTGGCGCTGATCACCAAGGAGGTCTATTCCTCGCTTTTGATCGGCATTTTGACCGGCGCGCTGCTTTTCAGCGGCTTCCATCCGCTGCACGCGCTCGAGACCACGTTCACCGTCATGGGGGACAAGCTGGGCGGCAACATCAACATCTGCATCTTTTTGGTGCTGCTCGGCATTTTGGTATCGCTCGTTACCAAATCGGGCGCGTCGCGCGCTTACGGCGAGTGGGCCGTGCGCAAGATCAAAAGCCGCCGCGGCGCGTCGTTCGCGACCTCGTTCCTCGGCATGTTCATCTTTGTGGACGACTATTTCAACTGCCTGACGGTCGGCACCGTTATGCGCCCGGTTACGGACAAGTACCGTATTTCGCGCGCCAAGCTCGCCTATATCATCGATGCGACCGCCGCGCCGGTGTGCATCATCGCGCCGATCTCAAGCTGGGCGGCGGCCGTGGGCTCTTCCCTGCCCGAAGGCAGCTCGATGGACGGGTTTTCGCTTTTCCTGCGCACCATCCCGTTCAACCTGTACGCCCTGCTGACGCTCGCCTTCCTCATCTTCCTGATGGCGGCGGATTTCGATTTCGGCCCGATGAAAAAATACGAAAGCGCCCATAACGGCGACGACCTCTCCCATATGGAGCAGACCCACGTTGTCGGCGGCGCGGGCAAGGTGCTCGACCTGATTCTGCCGATCGCGGTGCTGATCGTTCTGTGCATCGGCGGCATGCTTTACACCGGCGGCATCATGGACGGCGTGGGCATTGTCGACGCGTTCGCCAACTGCGATTCCTCGACTTCTTTGGTGCTCGGTTCGTTTACCACGCTTATTTTCACCTTCCTGCTGTATCTCCCGCGCAAAATTCTTACCTTTGGCCAGTTCTGCGAAAGCTTTACCGAGGGCTTCAAGGCCATGGTGCCCGCGATCATGATCCTTACGCTCGCTTGGACGCTGTCCGGCGTGTGCTCGGGCGATTACCTGAACATCGGCGGCTACGTACAGAGCGTGGTGGGCGGCGATTCGGTCGTTCATATGCTGATGCCCGCCATTTTCTTCCTGGTCGCGCTCGGTTTGGCGTTTGCCACCGGCACCAGCTGGGGCACGTTCGGTATCCTAATCCCGATCGCGGTGGCGGTGTTCGGCGATTCGCCCAGCAACATGCTGGTGATGACGGTCGCGGCCTGCCTCGCGGGAGCGGTCTGCGGCGACCATGTTTCGCCGATCTCGGATACGACCATCCTTGCCTCCGCGGGCGCGCAATGCAACCATATCGACCACGTTTCGACGCAAATGCCCTACGCGCTGATGATCGCGGTGATCTGCTTTGTCGGCTATTTGGTCGGCGGCCTGACCGGCAGCGGCTATATCGCCCTTGCCATTGGCGCGGCGCTGCTGGTCGTCTTGGCGCTGTTCCTGACGGCAAAGAACAAAAAGGCCTCCTCATAAGCTTTTGACAGTCTGTCGATCGAAACAAAGCCCCATTTCGATCGAGAATTCCGGCTTTGGCGCGCGCCCTTTGGGCACACTTCGCCGCCGGTTTTTGGTCAAATTGAAGCAAAGCTTCAATTTTCAATTTTATTGCGCGCTGCGGCGCGGGGCACTCTTTGACACGCTCACATCCGGGCACGCTTATGCGTGCCCGGATGTTTTGGGCTCTTTTGTCCTGCAAATCGCAATACAAACTACACTTGGAGGAATTTCTTTGATTACCGACTTGACCGAGGGGTCGCCCTCGAAAAAACTGTTCTGGTTCTCCCTGCCGCTGCTGGCGAGCGTCGCCTTTCAGCAGCTTTACCAAATGGCCGATTCCATTATCGCGGGCCGGTTCGCTGGCGAGCTGGCGCTTGCCGCGGTCGGCGCGAGCTTTCCGATCACCCAGCTTTTCGTCGCGGTGGCGACGGGCGTGAATATCGGCGCGAGCGTGCTGGTTTCGCAGCTGTTCGGCGCGAAAAAATACCTGCGCATGAAAAGCGCGGTATCCACGGCCCTGCTCACGACCGTGGCCATCGCGCTTATCCTGACGGTGATCGGCGTGTTCGCCACCGGCGGCATCATGGCCGCCTTGCAGACCCCGACGGATGTGTTCGCGGACGGCGCGCTGTACTTACGGGTCTATGTGTTCGGCCTGCTGTTTTTGTTCATATATAATGTGTGCACCGGTATTTTCAACGCCATGGGCGACAGCCGAACGCCGCTGATTCTGCTCGTTCTTTCCTCGATCGCGAACGTCGCGCTCGATCTTTTGTTCGTGGCGGGCTTCCGCTGGGGCGTGGCGGGCGTCGCTTGGGCGACGTTTATCGCGCAGGGCGCGGCGGGCGTGCTCGCGCTGCTGCTACTGCTGCGCCGCACGCATAAATTTGAGACCGGCGGACACTTTCTGCTGTTTTCCACGGAAATGCTGCGGCGGCTGGTCAACTACGCGGTGCCCTCGATCGCGCAGCAAAGCTTTGTCTCGGTCGGCAACGTAATCATTCAGTATTTGGTGAACGGCTGCGGCGCGGCCGTTATGGGCGGCTATTCAGCGGCGATCAAGATCGGCTCGTTCGCGCTGATGTGCTGCATGTCGTTTGCAAGCGGCCTGTCGAGCTTTGTGGCGCAGAACATCGGCGCGCGCAAGCTGGACCGCATCGGCCCCGGCCTGCGGGCGGGCGCCAAGTACTCGATCGGTCTGGCCGTTGTTTTTACCGCCGTTTACCTGCTGTTCGCGGATAAGCTGGTCGGCGTCTTCGTGCCCGCCGGTTCCACCTCGGGCGTGATCGCGGTGGGGCGGCAGTATCTGTTCGTCGTCGTGCCGTTTTACGTAATCGTGTGCATAAAATTCGTGTGCGACAGCGTGCTGCGCGGCGCGGGCGCGATGCGGCCGTTTATGATCACCACCTTTTCCGATCTGATCATCCGCGTCGTGCTTTCGATCGTGCTGTTCCAGTTCTGGCGCGAATTCGGCATTTGGCTGTCTTGGCCGCTCGGCTGGTTCCTCGGCACGGGGCTTTCGGTTTATTTTTACCGCAAGGGCGTGTGGAAGAAAAACCTGCCTCTTTTATAAGAGAACTGTGTATAAATCCCCTCCTTTTTTGCAAACTGCAATTAGGGAGGGGATAAACCTTGATAAAGCTCATTCATGCGAGTAAAATATATGATAAGAGCGGCGTGCAGGCACTGGACGGGATCGATTTTTCCGCCCAGAACGGCGAATACATTTCAATCATCGGCGCTTCCGGCTCCGGTAAATCCACGATGATGCATGTGCTCGGCCTGCTGGACACCCTTTCGGACGGGCAGTACCTGCTGGACGGCGAGGACGTGTCGCACCTGCATCCCAAGGAGCTGGCGCGGCGGCGCGGACAAAAGATCGGCTTTGTGTTCCAGCGGTTCCAGCTGGCGGAGGGCATGAGCGCGTTGGAAAACGTGGCGCTCCCGCTCGTTTTCGCGGGCGTGCCCAAGGGCGAACGGCTGCGCCGGGCCGAGCAGGCGCTTGCCTCCGTCGGTCTTTCGGGCCGCGCGGCGCACCGGCCGGGCCAGCTTTCCGGCGGGCAGCAGCAGCGCGTCGCGGTGGCGCGGGCGATCATTGCGGAACCGAGCGTGCTTCTGGCGGACGAGCCCACCGCCGGGCTTGACCCGGACGCGGCCGCCGATGTGCTCGATCTGCTTGGTTCGCTGCACCAAAGGGGCAACACAGTGATTCTGATCACGCACGACCGCGCGGCGGCGCAGCGGGCGGAACGCCGCCTGCGGCTGGAGCACGGCAAGCTTTTTTCCTAATCAAACCAATTTGAAAATTTCAGGAGGCGGCAACAATGAAGCGACGGGACAAGGCAAACTACTATCTGGACATGGCGCAGGTCGCGCTGGAACGCGGCACCTGCCTCAGGCGCAACTTCGGCGCGGTCATTGTCAAAAATGATGTGATCGTCTCCACCGGCTACACGGGCGCGCCGCGCGGCCGCGAAAACTGTATCGACCTTGGCTCCTGCATCCGCGAAAAGCTGAATATCCCACGCGGCGAGCGGTACGAATTTTGCCGCTCGGTCCACGCGGAGGCCAACGCGATCATATCCGCCGCGCGCGAACGCATGCTGGGCGCGACGCTTTACCTTGTGGGGCGGGATATGAAAACGGGCGAGATCATGCCGGACGCCAATTCCTGCACCATGTGCAAACGCATGATCATCAACGCGGGCATCGAGACGGTCGTCGTCCGGCGCTCCGCCGATACATACGATGAAATCCCCGTGCGCGATTGGATCTACCACGATGATATTTTGGACGGGAAACGGGGATACTAAACGCCGAGAGGAGTGAACATTTATGGCAACCGAATTAAAGCTGTTCCGCTGCGCGATCTGCGGAAACATCGTTGAAATGGTGGAGGACCACGGCGTGCCGCTGATGTGCTGCGGCAAAAAGATGGACCTGATGAAGGCCGGTTCTACCGACGCGGCGCAAGAAAAGCACGTGCCGGTGGTAACGGTGGCGAACGACAAGGTCACCGCCTCGGTCGGCGAGGTGACGCACCCGATGGGCGACGAGCACCACATCTCTTGGATCATTTTGGAGACCGACAAGGGCGTTTACCGCCGCAAGCTGCCGCATGACGGCGAGCCCGTGGCGACCTTCTGCCTGCACAGTGAAAAGCCGATCGCGGTATACGAATTCTGCAACCTGCACGGCCTTTGGAAAAAGGACCTGTAAGCGCGCGGATACAAACCGGAAAAAAGCCCCCGGAAACAGGATGGATTCTGTTTCCGGGGGCTTTTTGCGCGCGATTCTCAAAATCTTATAAAAACGCGGATCTCCGTCCGTCCCGGCGGGTCGGACGCTGACGGCTGCCGCTGCGGCACGGCGATACCCCCCTTGGTCCGGTTTTCTATAGTATAGCAGAAAAGGCCAAAACGGCCAAGAAAAAACGGATGGAACAAACGCCGCTTTCTTTGCATAGACTGCCCCCTGCCCTCATAACTTTGATAAGGAGAATCCATTATGAACTTTTTTAAAAGCGTCGTCGCCGCCCGGTATGACGATCTAACCAAAAGCGTGCTGCAATGGAACAAGCGCGATTCGCTTGCCAGACAAGGCAATGCTTCCAGCAAATAACCGCGCTATTGCCCCTTCTGTAAATCCCCACAAAAATCGTATGTTTTATTTAGTAATCTTTCTCAATTAAAATCCTTGCATCTTCTATCTGTAACTACTATAATTACAGATAGAAGATGCTTTTGTTTGTTCGCCGTCGCTGGATAAAACGGCCGCTGCGCGAAAAGCTAAACCAAAGGAGAGAAGGGATACCGTTATGGCTCGCCTGACCGGTTATTTAGGCACCTACCGCTCGCCGAAAAGCGCGGGCGTGTTCCACTTTACGGTGGAAACAGATTCCGGCGCGCTTTCCGTGCCCGCGCTATTCTGCGACGCGCCGGACGCGAAATATTTGGCGCTGCGGGATAGAACACTGGCCGCGCCCGTGCGCGGCGAAAAAGGCGCGGGGCTGGCGCTGATCGACCTTGCGGCCGGAGCGCCGCGCGCCCAAACGCTGCTGACTGAGGAAAGCGGCGGCTGCCACGTCGTTTTTGACGGCGATTATATCCATACCGCTAATTTTCACGCGGGCACGGTCTCGGTTTACCGCCGCGCCGAAAATGCGCTTTCTCTGCATACCCGGCTTTCCTTTGGCGCGGGCGCGGGCTGCCATCAGGTGCTGGTACACGGCGATACCCTGCTGGTGCCCTGCATGGAGCAGGACCGCATTTGCCTGATCGATAAAAGCGCGGATTTTGCGCAGGCGGGCGAAATCGCCTTTGCGCCCGGCACAGGGCCGCGGCACGGCGTGTTTGACCGGGCGCATGAACGGCTGTTTGTGGTGGAGGAAAAGGAATGCGCGGTATATAGTTACCGTGCGCAAAACGGCTTTTCTTATGCGGATCAGGTGGTTTTGCTGCCGCCCGGCGCGTTTCCGGGCAGCACGGCGGCGGCCATCCGCCTTTCGGCGGACGAACGGTTTCTTTACGTTTCCGTGCGGGGCGCAAACCAGCTCGCGGTGCTCGCGGTGGAGGGCGAACGGCTCGCGCTGCTTCAGCTGACCGGCAGCGGCGGCGACCACCCGCGCGATATCGCGCTTTCGCCGGACGGACGCTTGCTGCTCGCGGCCAACCGGTTTTCGGGCGAGCTTGTCAGCTTTGCCGTGGATACGGGTTCCGGCCTGATCGGGAAAGAGCTTTGCCGCGTGCCCGCGCCCGAAGCAGTAAGTATTTTGTTTGACGCATCAATCACCGAACCAGTATAGGAGGTACTCATATGGAATTATTTGATATCGGCATGGTCGGCCTTTCGGTAATGGGCCGCAGTCTGGCGCTCAATATGGCGGATCACGGCTTCCGTGTCGCGGGTTACAACCGCAGCCGCGCGGTGACCGACGCGGTCATGCGTGAGCATCCGCACAAAAATCTCGCGCCGTTTTACGAGCTGCAAGAACTCGTGCAAGCCTTGCGGCGACCGCGCAAGGTCATGCTGATGATTCAAGCTGGCGCGGCGGTGGACGCTGTGATCGACCAGCTCGTCCCGCTGCTTGAGCCCGGCGATATGATCTTGGACGGCGGCAATTCCTTCTTCGAGGACACGCGCCGCCGCCGCGACGGGCTGGAGGCGCAGGGCATCGTTTATTTCGGCGTGGGCATTTCCGGCGGCGAGGAGGGCGCGCGCAACGGCCCCTCCATCATGCCGGGCGGCGACGCGGCGGCCTACGAGACCGTGCGCCCCATTTTTGAAGCCATTGCCGCGCAGGCGGGCGGCGCGCCCTGCTGCACCTATATCGGGCCGGACGGTGCGGGCCACTATGTAAAAATGGTGCACAACGGCATTGAATACGCGGATATGCAGCTGATCGCGGAAAGCTACCTGCTTTTAAAGCACGTGGGCGGTTTTTCCAACGCCGCGCTTGCCGACCTGTTTGCAAAGTGGAACGAGGGCGAGCTGAAAAGCTATCTGATCGGCATCACGGCGGGCATTTTTCGCGAAAAGGACGATCTTGCGACCGGCGAACTGCTTGACCATATCGTGGACAGCGCGGCGCAAAAGGGCACGGGCCGCTGGGCCAGCATCGAATCGCTGAAGCAAGGCGTCGATATTTCCATGATCACGGCGGCGGCGGGCGCGCGCGTGCTTTCCAACCAGCTTGCGCGGCGCGCCAAGGCGGCTGAACTGCTTACCGGCCCCGCCCCCAAAACAGCGGGCGACCGCGCGGCCTTTGCCGAGCAGGTGCGCGAGGGACTGTACGCCGCCAAGATCGCGGCCTATGCGCAGGGCTTTGACCTGATGCGCGACGCTTCGGCCGTTTACGGCTGGTCGCTCGATCTGGGCGCGATCGCGCGTATTTTCCGCGCGGGCTGCATCATTCAGGCCGACTTTCTAAACGATATCACCGCCGCCTATGAGCGCGACCCCGCTCTCCAAAACCTGATGCTGGATGAATTTTTCCGCGCGCGTATCCAGAAGAACCAGAATAGCCTGCGCGAAATCGCGGCGACCGGTATTTTAAGCGGCCTGCCTCTGCCTGCCATGACGAGCGCCGTGTCCTATCTGGACGCGTTCCGCGCAGCGCATGTGGGCGCGAACCTGATTCAAGCCCAGCGCGATTGCTTCGGCGCGCACACCTACCTGCGCACCGACCGCGAGGGCACATTCCACCACGAATGGGGGAAAACCATATGAAGGCGCTGACCATCTTTGGCGGCACCGGCGACCTGACCTTCCGCAAGCTGCTGCCCGCGCTGTATAACGGCAGCGTGCTCGGCGCGGAATCCGCCGAATACCGCGTGATCATCATTGGCCGCCGGGAATATACAAGCGAGCAGTACCGCGAACTCGCGCGCGACTGGGTGCGCAAATTTGCCCGCCTGCCCTATGAGGACGCGGCGTTCGACCGCTTTGCGGCGCGGGTGGATTATTACCGGATGGATTTTTCCGACAGCGCGAATTACCCGGCGCTGGACGAGTATTACCGCGCGCAGAATATCAGCGAGCATATTTTCTATTTCGCGGTCGCGCCGCGCTTCTTCGGCATCATTGCCGAGGGCTTAAGCCATGTGCAGGGCGCGCCGCAGGGCAAGGTCATCATTGAAAAGCCGTTTGGCGAAAACTTGGCGGCCGCGGGCGCGCTTAACAAGCGGCTCGAAGCCATTTTTACCAGCGAGCGTATCTACCGCATTGATCATTATCTGGGAAAGGAAATGGTACGCAATATCGAGACCATCCGCTTTTCCAACCCCCTGTTTACCAACCTATGGGATTCCCGCTTTATCGAATGCGTGCAGATTTCGGCCATGGAGGACGTCGGCGTGGAAACGCGCGGCGGCTATTACGACGGCGCGGGCGCATTGAAGGATATGGTGCAAAACCACTTGTTCCAAATCCTTTCCATTGTTGCGATGGAGCGGCCCTATGAGTTTTCCGGCGCGGATATGCACGCCGAGCAGCTTCGCGTGCTGCGCGAGCTGCGCCCGGCGGGCGCGGAGCCGATTCGCGACACGCTGCTGCTCGGCCAGTACGATGATTACCGCACCGAGGCGCAGGTCGGTTCCTATTCGCAGACCGAAACCTACGCCGCCCTGCGCCTGTTTATCGATAACGACCGCTGGCGCGGCGCGCCCTTCTACATCCGCACCGGCAAAAAGCTGGGCCGCCGGGAAATGGAGGTAGCCGTTATTTTCCGCCGTCCGCGCCCCGATGTGGCGCATAACGTGCTGATCATCAAGATTCAGCCGACCGAGGGCGTGTACTTGCAGTTCAACATTCAAAAGCCCGGCGACACGGACGAGATCACGCAAGCCAAAATGGATTTTTGCCAATCCTGCGTGCTGGAAAACCGCATCAACACGCCCGAAGCCTATGAACGGCTGCTCGGCGCGTGCATCCGTGGCGAGCGGTTCTGGTTTTCCCAGTGGGATCAGATCGAGACGGGATGGAACTATATTGAAAACCTGCGCCGCCTGTACCGGGAGGACCACTTGCCCGTGGTTTCCTATAAGTCCGGCACCCCCGGCCCGCTCGAAGCAGACGCGCTTCTCGGCCGGTTTGGGCACCGGTGGTTTTCTTGATCCGCATTTCAAATAAAGGGAAGCACTGCGAATTTCCGCAGTGCTTCCCTCAGCTTGTCAAAGAACCTCCACGCGCCGCAGCGCGCAGAAAATAGGATTTTGCCGCAAGAGCAAAATCCATAAAATCCGGGAGCATGTATCTCGGATTTTATACAAACCGACTTCAAGTGTGCCTAAAAGGCGCGCGCAGAAGCCGGAATTCTCGATCGAAATGGGGCTTTGTTTCGATCGACAGACTGTCAAAATAGTTTTTTGACAGTCTGAGGGGAGCACTGCGAATTTCCGCAGTGCTTCCCTTTTTACGATCAAGCATGAAATAAATCTGCATGCGTTCCTGTGCGAACAAGCGTTAAAGTTAAACGTTCATTCTCCACTAAATAAATCAATAACCAATCCGGTTGCATATGACATTCTCGGAATCCCTTCCAATTTCCCGACAACGCATGGTCGTTGTATTTCGCACCCAGAGGATGCTGATTGGCTAATTCTGTTACAACATACTCAAATAGCTTAGGATCATAACCACGTTTTACTATCATTTTAAAATCTTTTTTAAAGCGCGTGGTTTTCTCAATCGTCAGCATCGCTACACAAATCCTCCATCAGTTGTTTCACACTGTGGTAAGCATTTGTTTTGATGCGGCCAGAGGAAATGTCTTGTGCCTCCTTCATAGCGGCGATCGTTTCCATATTAGGTTCTGGCATTCTTATGGCAAAAGGAAGGCCGCCGTTTAATACAACCTGATGGAGGAAAATATTGATAGCCTCTGTGGTAGATAAGCCTAAGGGCTTTAAAGTTGCATCTACGCTGGTTTTAATCTCTGGATCGATACGAATATGCAATGTTTCTGATTTTGGCATGGTCACTTACCTCCTATTCTTATTTATATGAATTGTATCACGATTCATACACATATGCAATGCAATAACAAAAGATCGGCAACCGCCGACCGCAACCGCATAAGGGAAATGGATGAAGATCAAGGGGGACGCCGCAACGTCCCCCTGTTCCTATATTGCCAAAGTTTCCAATGTGCCGAATAAATCATCCTTGCGTTTTGCCTTGATCCGCCATGCGTTGCCATGGTTTTTGCCTTGATACTCCCCATCCGCGGAAGTATAGCCGCGCCAATCGTAGGTCACGACGCCCTCTTTGATCAATGTGAGGAATGTGGTAAACTGCGGCGATCTGGAAAACAGTATTTTTTCGTATTGGAATTGCGCGATTCCTTCGTGCATACGGGCCTTGCCCGCGACCCAAAGCGTGGCGGGATGTTTGCGGTATAGTTCCTCTTTGAGTGCCGAAAACGTCCAGAATGCCGTGAGTTCACTCTTCTTCGCCGCCGCACGCGTTCTGCGCAGTTCCACGCGCCGGTCCTCTTCGTTTACCTCTAAGTAAAAGCCCTGTGTGTTCTGTGGGGCCGCCTCGGAGCCTATTGTGATATAAAGGCTTTTCGCGCCGGGATGCTTGCTGGATTCGTATCCGTAATACCGGGCAAAGGCCGATACGCGCTGGCGGTCGTTCGGCTCGTACGCCGCGATCGGCGTGCCTTCAAAGCACGGCCGGAGCGTAAATAAGGTATCCAGCGTTTTTCCCGCCTTGGCTTTGATCTCGATCCGGCCTTTATAATCGGCGTCGCAACGGTTATTGGTTTCAATCCCAAGCAGCGCTTCCAGCGTATCGCCCACATCCTTGGGCGATATCTTCCCCGCGCCCTTTGCGTTGTCGTGGTAGCCGGAACGCACAATGCTTACCAGCTTGGGCCGCAGTTCCTCCAAATACTGATAAACATCATCCACGCCCAGCCGCGCTTCCAGATCTGACGCCGCGGGGAAATGATGCGTCAGATTGATGATCATGACTTTGGGCTGGCCCTCTCCCCCTTTTGTACACGCTAAGTACAGCAGATCGCCTTCATTGATCCATTGATCTTTGGCCTTTTGCCGGATCGACTCGATGGAAAAGCGCCGGTCGCCGCGCGCGTTTGCAACGCGGTAAAAATTCATTTTAACGCCATCCACCCTACCCGGCAAAATGAAATCGGCCATGACCGATTTCCCGTTTTTGCCGCCGTGATCGAGCGCTTCATAGTCGACAATGCCCGCTTGCAGCAGGATATCCCGAAAAAATCCGTTTGCATCCAGATTGTTTTTGTCGATCATGGTGAACGTCAGGCGAAGCAGCGCGTAGTCTCCGCTGTTGTATCGCTGGATCAGGTTGATTTTCTCCATCTCATCTGGATAAGGGGTAAAAATCATTTTGCGCGCCTCCTCATGAAAGCTATCAGCATCTTCGTCTAGGGAGTTTGCCCGGTTATTTTATTTTTTTCAAAATTTCAGAGGCAATCGCGCGCGCCATAAGCGGCGGCACCGCGTTGCCTACCTGCGTATACTGCGGCGTTTCCAGTTTACGGCGGTCGCCGCCGGTCGTTCGTTTGCCTTGGAACACAAAACTATCGTCAAAGGATTGCAGCCGCGCCATCTCCCGCACGGTCAGCGAACGGTTCGCGCCATAGTGCGTAAAATCATCCCCCAGCGTGACAATGGTGGTGCTCGGCCGGTCGGCGCGCAGGCATGTGTAATTTCTTTTGTTCGTCTGCAACAACGGATTTTGCGGTTCCTTGCTTTTCGCGACGGCGTAATCGCCGTATTGCCGGATCAAGGCATACCGGTTTTGCACCTCATCATTGTGCTTGGAGGTTTCATGGTTATGCAGCTCCGCATATTGCTTTTTGCATTTCGGCATTTCTTCCGCGGCGTTCGCCGCCGTATAGGCGGGGGGATGATCCTTCAGCGCGGGAAATCTTCTGGCATCGAGCCTTCCGCGCTTGCTCCATTCCGCATACGTAAGGCATGGTTTTGCGCCGGCCAGCGCTTGCGGCGTGCCGTCCACCGCGCGGCGAACCGAGCCTTCCGGGCTATGCGTAAATTTTTCCCAAAATTCTTTGGAATACGTGAGCTGATGATCGCCGATGCCAATATAGTTTAAATCGCCGATCGCTTCCGCTACGGTGACCTTTTGTCCGTCCGGCACAGCGCCCGGGATATGGGTGATCAGCTCCTGATCGTTGCGGCATCCAATAAACACCACGCGGATGCGGTTTTGCGGAACGCCAAAATCGGAGGCGTTGAGGACGATCTCTTTATCGATTCGATAGAGCGCGACCCGATCCGCGAGTTTTTTTATTTCGGCGCATGTCGCTTGGTCGCAGCAGGTAGAGACGATCGTCAGCACCCGGTTCAGCGTCGCAAACGCGCCTTCGCACATGATCTCCAGCGCCAATTTGATGTTTCGGGTCGCGGCGACCGCCTTATCGCTATGGGATGAGGCCACGATCAGATCGCATTGCTGGATTGCGATCTTAACGATTTCCGGCAGGCTCAGGTGATCGGTGATGCGGTCAAAGCGTTCTTTGTACGTGCTGCGGTTCAAATGGCTGGTGTTGATCTCAAACTTCACTTTTTCGCGGATATGGGTGATGTTATCCTCTCTTGCAATCAAATTCAGCGCTTGCCGTATCACGTTTCTATCGTCTTCCGGCGTTTCCTTATTATTTCTGAACGCTTCGACAAACATATCGGATAGGGCGGCGCAAAACGTTTGCAGCATGCGATTGGGTACGTCGTTCTTATTTTCCAATAACGCTTTTTGCATGAAATCGCGTTGGCTGGCCGAAAGCTCCAGCGCATGCAGCTTTTCCATCGCCGCAATATAATCTTCGCGCCTTACCTGCATATCGGCTTCATGCTGGAAGCAGATTTGTAAAACGCGCACCGCGTAATCAAATTCGGTTTGCCGCGCCCCCATGCCGGATGATTTTTTGGCGGGTAACGCTTGGCACGCTTCGATCAGCAACGCCAGCGCCCGATAGTCCATAATATTTCTGATCTCTCTTAAAATACGCTCCCTTACCTTGCCCTTGTCTTTTGTGAGGATGCCGGAAACGTTCTCCATCACAAAATACTTGGGATGGAGCGCGGCGATCACTTTTAAATAATACGAGAAGAGGTCGTCCTTTTTATCGTTCTTCCTCCGTTCCCCGGCTAGGCTGAAGGACTGGCACGGGGGCCCCCCCGTCAGTACGTCCACATCAATCTTCCCGAAGCTATGATAGATTTTTCCACATAGTTCTTCTATAAAATCGGGCGAGGTGATATCCTTTGTTAAAAACTCTGTCTTTAGACCCAGTTGATGGTTGTATCGCATCCTATGCGTCACTTCGCAGGTTGCATTGATATCACTGGCCAAAAGAAAGTCAAAATACTTTTGGTTCTCTTCGGCTTGCAAAAAACCTTCGCTAAATCCTCCGGCCCCTGCAAATAGATCAACATAAGTAGGCATTCCTAATTTCTCCGTTCCAATCTTGTCTTTTTATATTATATCAAAAACGCGCCTAAAAAGCCAGGGGGGGGGCTCGCCTGATTTTGATCCGATCTCTTAAAAAACATTTTTAAAACTATTTTCATATCTGCAAAAACGGGAAACGCCGCAAGCAAAAAGACGCGCTGCAACACGCAGCGCGTCTTTTCAGCGTGTCAAAGAACCCCTCGCGCCGCAGCGCGCATAAAATCGAATTTTGCCGCAAGTGGCAAAATTCATAAAAACCGGGAGCACGTATCTCGGTTTGCTCTCATTTAATCGCCGCACGGCGGCGGTCAGTGGATAGAGGCCTACGGGCTATACAAACCGACTTCAAGTGTGCCTGTAAGGCGCGCGCAGAAGCCGGAATTCTCGATCGAAATGGGGCTTTGTTTCGATCGACAGACTGTCAAAAATTGTTTTTTGGCAGTCTGAGAAGTACGCTTCCGTTGGTATGAAAGCGTACTTCTTTATTATTCTTCGGCGGGCGGATACTCGTTGCAGAGCAGATACAGCGGCGGCTCATCCTCCTCGATCTGTGGAAAGCGGCCCTGCGGCTCATAAAAACGGTTGTCCAAATGATCGTCATTCACCATGGATACCTCGCCAATGAGCACCGGCCCGTATCCCGGTTCGGCCCAGAAAGCGTGGTACTGCCGCTGCGGCAGCGTGATGCTCATGCCAGACGTCAGCCGTAAAACGGAGGCCGCGGGCACCGTGCGTTCCATGCCATCCAGCCGCACGGTAACGGGCGTATCCGCAAGTTCCTCCTCTGCCGTCGCGTTCCAAACCTGCACCATCAAGTTGCCGCCGCCCCGGTTGATGATATCCTCCATCTTGCTCCAATGGAAGTGGTTCGGGGAAAGCTGTCCCTCCTGTGAGATCAGCAGCTTTTCCGCGTAGGGCTTTGGGTACTTCTTGTCGGTCATGCTGCCGTTGCGGATCGTAAACAGCGCCAGACCGACGCGCTCGAACGCGCCGTGTCCGTAATCGGTAATATCCCAGCCCAGCATGTTGTCTCGTATCTCATCGCAGTCATGTCCCGCCCGCGCCCACTGCGCGGGCGGCCAAAACGCCCATGGCGGCAGATAAAAGCCCTGTTCTTTGACAAACTCCGCGGCATTTTGCAGAATCCGGTTGATCGCGGAACGCTTCATGACCGGCGCCTCCCTTCCGCTTTGTCCGCGAAAATGGGCAGTACCTGCCGTATGATCGCGGCAAACCGCTCCGCGTCCCACGCGCTGCGGCCGATGAATAGTCCGCCGATATCGGGCTGCGCCGCCAGCGCCGCAGCGTTTTCCGGATTGACGCTGCCGCCGTACAGCACCGGGATTTTCGCGCCCGCCGCGCCGAACAATTCAAAAAGCGCCTGCCGGATCGCGGCGTGGCGCGCTTCGGCATAGGCGGCGCTTGCGGGCTCGCCCCCCACGCCGATGGCCCAGACCGGCTCGTAAGCGATCCAAAGCTGCTCCGCCCGCGCGGCGTCCACCCCGAAAAGCCCTTCCTTGAGCTGTGTGCGCAGCACCTCGTCGGCAATGCCGTGCGCCCGCTGCGCCTTGGTCTCGCCGACGCAGAGCAGCGCCGTCATACCGTGACGCAGGGCGGCGTGCACCTTACGGTTTTCCATTTCATCGGTCTCGCCCAGCACATGCCGCCGCTCGGAATGGCCGATCTCCGCGATGGTCACGCCCACCTCGGCCAGCATGATGGGCGAAATTTCGCCGGTGAACTGTCCTTCATCCTCCCAGCCCATATTCTGCGCGCCCAAACGAATGCCCGCCGCGCGCGCCGTAACGCTCACGCGGTCAAGCGCGGTGTAGGATGGGATAACGAACAGCTCCATGCTCTCCCGGCTCAGATCCGCCGTTTGGCGGCCCAGCGCTTCGAGAAACGAGGCCGTTTGCGCGATATTCTTATACATTTTCGTATTGGTGCCGATATACAGCTTGCTCATCTGTCGCTAAGCCCCTTTCGGTCAGTGAAAGTTTGCGGCCTCGGTCTCTATGATCGCCTCCACCTTGGGCGTGGAGGGACCGTCCGCAAATTCGAGCTGCACCCAATCGGACGCGATCATTTTTGCCAGCTCCGGCCCGATCACGCGCGCGCCCATACACAGCACGTTGCCGTTATTGCTGAGGACCGACCGCCGCGCGGAATACAGATCGTGCCCGACCGCCGCGCGAATACCGCGAAACTTGTTGGCCGTCATGCACATGCCGATGCCCGTGCCGCAAATCAAAATGCCGCGTTTGGCAAAGCCGCTCGCTATCACCTTGTCGCACACCCGGCCCGCGATATGGGGATAGAGCGTGTCGTCCGCCGCCGAATCGCAGCCCACATCCTCCACCGTGCAGCCCAGCTTTTGCAGCTGCTCCCGGATGATGTTTTTCATATCAAAACCCGCGTTGTCGCACCCAATGACGATCTCGCGCATGCTGTTTTCCTCCCTTCGTTTACTCAGTACCGCATGATCGCCCGCACCGCGCGTTCCGTCCCCTCGGACGGCTGCAGCGCGAAGCCCACCATGCCCTGATAGTCCATCTGCGTCAAACATTGCTTGATCGCGGCAAAATTAATTTCGCCGGTGCCGGGCTCGTGCCGGCCGGGCACATCGGCAAAATGGATATGCCCCGTGATATCCCGGTAGCGCCGCAGCGATTCGACCAATCTGCCGCCGTTTTGCTGCATGTGATACAGGTCGCAGAGCAGCCGCACGTTCGGGCTGCCCACCGTTTCGACGATTTCGGCGGCCAGATCGACATGCTCCATGAACACGCCGGGGTGCTCGGTGCCGCTGATCGCTTCGACCAACAGGATGATCCCCGCCCGCTCCATGTGCGGCGCTAGCTTTTTATAGGTATCGTACATGTTCAGCAGCTTTTTGGTCGCCGTCAATTCGTCGTGGCGGCACAGCACCTCGCTTTTCGCGCCCAGTGCGTTGGAGTGCGTGACCAGCATGCGCGCGCCCGCGCGGCGCGCCATCTCGGCCGAACGGCAAACCAGCTCGATATATTCCTGCTGCCGCGCGCCGTCGATCGGCGAATAGAGCTCGTCCCCGGTGAAGGCGGCGATCGGGATGTCCGCCTGCCGGGCGGCGTTGATCACCGCGTCCATATCCTTTTCCAGCCACCCGGCAAACTCCACCGCGTCGAACCCCGCGTCCTTCGCGCACTGAAAGCGCTCTAAAAAGGTTTTTTCGGTGAACAGCATTTCCAGATTCGCGCTTTTTTTCATATTTTCGACCTCTTTGCGTCTTACGAATGGAAATCCGCGATCTCGCGCGTAAATTCGCGGATGAACGCTATGTTCAGCACTTCTTCCTTCCAACCCGGCTTCATGATCAGCTCCATGCCGCGTTTCAGCGCGGCTTTCGCGCCGTCCGACATATTGTCCGGATCGGCGTCGCCGAAGGAGGTGTGCAGCTGCGGGCGCAGATGGCCGGTGACAAAGGAATGCGCGACCTCGCGCGGCACGCCCATGTCGATAATAACCTCCATGGCCTCGCGCATGGCTTCAAACAGCGGCGCGGTGACCAGCTCGACCACGCCGGGCTCCAGCATGCACATCTGCTCGGGCGTGATCCAAAACACCTTTAAAACCGGCTCGAACATGATGCGCGCCAGCGCTTCAAGTCCGGGCTTGTCCGCTTCGTCGCCGCGCACCAGCGAGCAAACGATGTCCATCGGCGCAACACCGCCCCAGTAGTCCTTCTGCACCGCCGGATCGTCGCTCGATGTAAAAACAGAGGGGTGGTTGGGGTGGATGACTAAGTATTTCAGGTGCTCCACCTCGGGGATCGCGCCCGAATAAGTGGCCGCCGGGTCGAGCGTAATCAGGACCGCGCCCGGCTTCATGTTGGCGACCGCATCCTTTGATACGAATTGCAGCACGCGGTCGGGCACCGCGAGGATGACATAGTCGGCTTCGCGCACGGCGTCCTCCAGAGGCTGCGGCTGCACGCCGAACGGCGCGAGAACGGCGGCGTTTTTTTCCACATAGGTCATCTCATACGCGGGGTCGTCCTTCAGTTTGGCCACCAGACGGCGGCCCACCTTGCCGCCCGCGCCCACCAGTGCGATTTTGCTCATTTTTGCGCTTCCTTTCCACATCCGGTCTGCGCGGCCTACCGCCAAAGCGGCGCGCGCAGCGTTTCTTCATACATTTCACGGTACAGGTCGGGCCGCCAGTCGGGCGAGCCGACCCTTTGGTTAAATTCAAAATACGGGTAATGGGGCATGGTGCGCCCCGCGGTCATATCCAGCACAGCGGAAAACAGGCCGGGCGCACCGGCGCGCGCGCCGTCCAGCGGACAGCCCGCGGCGACCTGCGCCTGTTCGATGGGCTCGGCGGGCGATAAAATATGGCTGCCGCCCACAAAGCCCGCGCCCACAAGGTTCGCCACCGCGATAGGAATGGTGTTCAGGCCGACGCGACGCGTCAATATCTTCTGGTACGCCGCGCACATGGCGGGTTCGTTGACTGCCGACGCGCTCAAAATCAGCTGCGCGCCCCTTGCCTTTAAATAGCGCAGGCCTTCAAAATAATAGAGGCAATCCTCGCCGCTGAGCAGGCCCACGCGGCCATACGGCGTTTCAAAGCAGGGCGGAAGCGAGCGCCCCGGTCTGGCCCAACGCGCCTCGACGGGCGACAGGTGCAGCGCATCATAGCGGCCCAGCAGCCCTTCCGGCCCACAAAGGACCACGCTGCTGTACACCGCATCCCCCTCGCGCACCGGCATGCCGAACGCCGCGTAGACCTGAAGCTCGCGCGTCAGCGCGGCCATGGCTTCGCTCGCAGGGCCGGGCACGGGCTCGGCCCCGCTTTCCATGGACGCATCCAACGCGCCCGCCCCGGCCAGCGCCAGCGCCGGAAACAGGATGATGCGGCTGCCTTGCCGCGCCGCCGCGCGCGTATATTCGAGCAGCCGCGCCAGACCGCCGCCCGTATCCGCCCGAAAATTCACGACCGATACCTTGACACAAGCCTGCATCACGTCGCGCCCCCTTCCGATATGGAAAGATCGGCGGTATAAAGCTGTAACCCGGGCGCGCCGCACAAGCCGCCCACATACCATACGGGCCCTTCGCCCGCGCCCACCGGGCCGAGCACGCCGCCCGCGCTGCCCGCCGCAGCGACCACGGCGCGCGCCGCGCAGACCGTCAGTCTGGTATCGGCGCGGCGGGACGCGCCGCCGCGCAGGGGGCAAAGCAGCAGCCGCGCCCCCTGCCGCAGCGCGTTAAGCGCCTGCGCTTCGTCCGGCTCCGCGCCGGTCAGCAGCGCCGCCGGTCCCCACGGACTTTGCCAGAGGCCGGTGCCGCGCCAAATATCGCCCGACGGCGAACAGACCGCGCCGCCCGTTTCCAGCCCAAAGGCCGCGTAAACGCCATGCTCCGCCGCCGCGCGCGCAACCGCCCGCACGTCTTTTTCATCCAGCGAAACGACGGGGAAAAGCGCAAGCTCCGCGCCCTGCCGGGCCGCCGCGCGCACAAAGCCCGCCATGCGTCCGGCTGTATTTTCATGGCAGGCGGGCAGGCCCACCGCCGCCAGCGTAATGATCTGCTTCAATGCGCTCGCACCCTCCTTTGCCAATCCGGATCGTTGAGCACCGTATCGCACATTTCCCGATAGATCGCGGGCCGCCAGCCCGGCGCTTGTCCTTCCGGTCCCGCCGTGAATAGGCGGCGCGTATGGCAGCATTCGCTTTCCGCCAGCGAAAGGTCGATCGCCGCGAGGAACACGCCGGGCTGCTGGCCCGCGGGATCGCCAAAGGGATAGCCCGCGTAATACGCTGTTTCACCCACCGTTTCGCCCGGCCCCAGCACGCTGCTGCCGCCCATAAAGTGCTTGTAAAGGTCTAGGCCGACCAGATTGGCGCTCGCCAGATAAATGCTGTCCGCCAGCGCCATGCTCTCCAGATCCTCCCGGTTCACATTCGGCAGGATATCCTCAAAAGGCAGCGCGGTGACGTTGATGAAAAGCTGGCCGCCGCGCGCCTTGGTCATGCGCACCAGCTCGGGGAATTTGTAGCTGTCGTAGCAAATGCCGACGCCGATCACGCCGAACGGCGTGTCGAGGAACAGCGGTTCGTCCCCCCGTCGCGCCCAGCTCGCCTCGCCCGCCGGCATATGGACCTTGCGGAAGGAGCGCACGCCGCCGTCCGGCAGGCAGATCGCGGCGGAATTGCGCGTGACGGACGGATCGTCCCGATCCACCTCGGGCATGCCGAACAGGATGTAGGCGCCCGTACGCTTTGCGATCTCGCTTACCCGATCGGTCGCCGGGCCCGGAATCGTCTCGGCGAGCAGGGTCTGCATTTTTTGATGCAGCGGCTTGTCCGCTTCGTCATCGTAACCGGTCAGGGCCAATTCGGGCAGCACGATGATGTCGGCCCCGCACAAAGCCGCTTGCTCGGCATAGGCGCAGATTCGCTCCAAATTCGCGTTTTTATCGCCCCAGACTGTTTTAAAATTGACAACCGCTATATTTACGACCGGATTCGTCATATGGTTTTCCCTCCTTCCGGCTCTCCAAACAGCTCGCGGAACAGGGCCGCGCTGCTATGGTATCCGTCCAGCTCGGTCTTGCCGGGCGGCGTGACCTGATTTTCCAAAATCACCGCGCCCCCGAACCGGTCCTGCCGCAAAGCCGCGGCCAGCTCGTCCAGCCACGGCGCCATCAGACCGCGCCCCAACGGACAATACGTCACTTCGGCCAACGCGCGGCGGCAGCGCAAATCCTTGATGTGAATCTCCGCCACGCTTTCGCGGATGCACGCATAGGCGCGAAGCGGTTCTTCCCCGCTGTACAGGCAGTTGGCCGGGTCCCACAGAATGCGGAAGCGGCGGCTTTTCAGCTCGTCCGCCGCGCGCCGCGCCAGCGCCGCCGTATGCAGCACGCCGTTTGTCCCGGTTTCCACCATCAGGTCGATACCCTCGTCCTCGGCGATCCGGCACACCGGCTCCATCAGGCGCAGGTACGCGCGCCACGCGCCCCCGTCCGCCAGATGATTTTCCGCGCCGCCATAACCGAACAGCACGTTTTGCTTGTCAAACGAATTGATGCGCACCAGCCCGCAGCCGTGATAACGCGCCAAACGGATCGCACCGCGCAGATGCGAAAGCTCGTTTAGAAACGCAGGACTGTCCGGCCCGGTCTGGCTCAAGCGCAGGCCGCTGAACAAATTGCGCAGAATCGCCGTGCAGGTCACGCCGTTTTCGGCAAACAAGCGCTTTAGCGTTCGCTCCTGCTCGTCCGTCCGGTCGCCGTCCTCCGCGCCCCACGCGTATTGGATCTCCGCATAGGCAAAGCCATCCTTCCGGATCTGCCGCAGCGCGCACGCCGGGTCGCGCGAAACGCCGGAAAGCAGTACGCCGGCCTTCATGCCCGCCCCTCCGGCGCGCCCCATAGGTCCATCGCGCGGCCAAGGGCTTCGCAGCGTTGAGCCGCCTCGGCGAGCGGCACGCCGTCCGCCGTCGCCTGTACGGCTGCCATCGCGGCGCGCGCCCCCTCGGTAGTGCCCATGGGATGCCCCTGCACCGCGCCGCCAATGCCGATGATGCAGTCCGGCCCCAGCTCGCGCTGGTAGGCGGCCTGACTGCACGGCGTCACGCCGCCGCCCACCGCCGTCACCACCGGGCGCAGGCCGCCCAGCGGCAGACGCTGCGCCTGCACGGTCTTGCGAAAATCATAGCGGGCGTAAGCGTCGCCCGGCGGCGGGGTCATGGTCATGACCGCGTGCGCCCCGGCCAGCCGGGGCAGCAGCCCCAGAAATACCGCGTTCGACACGCCGCAGGCGCGCGAACAAAACGCGCCCACGCCCGCGTAGTGCGCCATGATGAACAGCTTATCCCCAAAGCGTCGCGCCAGCTCGCCCAGCGCGTCCAGCCCGCCGAATACGAAATTGACAAGGCATGCCTTCGCCCCCGCTTCGACAAGCGCCGCGGCGTTGTCCAGCATCTGTGTGGGCGCGCCCGAAATATTGGGTAAGTACAGCGTCTCGCGGCCGGTTTTTTCGTACACCGCCCGCGCCGCTCCATGGTAAGCGGCGAACCGCGCCCGCACATCGTTGTAATCCGGCGAAGCCAGCAGTTCGTCGTCCTTGATCAGATCGATGCCGCCCATGGCCGCCTGATAGAACAGCCCCGCGCCCTCTTTTGGGGAAAAGCCCGCGCACGGCTTGATCATGTTCAGCACCAGCGGCCGGCCCGTCACGCCGGTAAGACGGCGCAGCTCGTCCATCCCCTGCCGGGGGCCTTCAAACAGCTTGTCCGCGCCGCAGGCGAGTTCAAGATCGATCAGTCTGTCGCGCAGCGCCGTTGATACATCGTTGCCCAGCAGCGCGGTGAGCAGCATGGTCAGGCTGCCGCCGAAATTGGCCGCCGGGAACGCGATACGCAGCAAGAACGACGGCGCCTCAGCCGGGCCGGCATCGTACACGCCGAGCACGCGGCCTTGATAATGCGTCACCATATCGTCCGAAACGCCGGGCACGCTGATCCAGGTACCCACGGTCTGCCCGACCGCGAACCGCCCCGCCCGTTCGAGCGCCGAAGCCCAGTCGAGCTGATCGGCCGCATAGGTGGCGATCACCGAAGGCTCGCCAAGCGACTCGCTCCGTCCAAAGGGCAAATGATCAAAGCGCATAGTCCTCCTCCTTTTTCTGTTCCGCGGCCCGCAGCAGCGCTTGCAGCACACAGACCTTGGCGGTCTCCTCGACCAGCTCGGCCGTGTGCTCGGCTTCCACCGCGGTCTTGCCCACCGCGACCAGTCCGTGCCCGCGCAGAATAAACGCGGACAGACCGGGGATATCCAAAAACAATCCGCGCACCCGGCCCAGCTCTTCGGGCGGCACCACGGCCGCCTTGCAATCGAGCACCGGCACCGCGCCGCCCAGCTTTAAGCCGCTCTGCCAAGTCGCGGCCGGTATTTCGGCATGTCCCGCGCTCCACGCGACCGCCCACGGGCTGTGGCAATGCACGACCGCGCCCACGTCCGGCAGCGCTTCCAGCAGGGCGGCGTGCAGCCGCCATTCGCGCGTCGGCTTCGCCGCGCCGCTGGACAGCGGCCGGCCGTCAAAGCTGATTGCCGTCCACCCCTCGCCGCACGTGCCGCAATCGCCAAACGAACCGCCGGAGGATTTTACGATCATCCCCCGCCCATCCGGCAGGCGCGCGCTCAGGTTGCCGCCGCTGCCCGCCTGTAACCAGCGCGTGTAGGCGCGGTGCGCCGCGATCGTCAGGTCGCTCCAAATCGATTCATACCGCCCCATGGCACACTTCCTTTCCGCGCGCTTATCCTCCCCCTACAAGGGGAGGGGTTAGGAAGGAAAAAAACGCTGTCTCCCTTATGGCGCCGCTCGGTTCAAAAACGCCGGTTTTGCGGCGTGTTATTTCTTAAGCAAACGGATTTTAATAGGGCATCGCCATGTTCGCGTGGAACAGGGCGGTTTTCGAGTTTTGCAGGTGCACCCGCAGGCACGCCACCGCGCCCGCCGTGTCGCCCGCGTCCAGCGCATCCAAAATTTGCAGGTGCTCCTGCATCGAGCCGCCAAAGTTGCGCTCTTTCAGGCTGAGCAGGCGGTATCTGGTGTTTTCCTCGTAAATGGTTTCCAGAATTTTGTTTAGGCTCTTGTTGCGCAGCGGCTCCAAAAGCGCCAGATGGAACGCACAGTCCGCCTTTAGGTATTCGTGCATGGAAAAGCCGGCTGGGTTTTGCGTCCAATCCAGATAGAGCGCGCGATACTTTTCCCGCACCTCGGCAGGAACGCTGGCGGCCGTCGCTGACAAAACGGTCGGTTCCAAGATCTCGCGCAGCTGAAAGTTTTCGAGCACCGCTTCAAGCGACATGCGCGATACAAACACGCCTTTCCGCGGGATGATATCGACCAAATTGTCCTTTTGCAGCAAAATGAGCGCTTCACGGATGGGCGTGATGCTGGAAAACCCAAACCGCTCGGCCAGCCCCTGCTGATCGATCGACGCGCCGAACGCGACTTCTCCCGATAAAATCCAATCCTTAATGCTTCGATAAGCCTTTTCGGCTAAAGTTTCTTTTCGCATAATGCTTTCTCCTATCCCGATGCCTCACGCGCATCGCGCTGAAATGTGCATGATATAGGAGTATTATATCACAGTTGCTATGTTATTAGGATATTTTTAGTAGTTTATTTTAGGGCGGCGGCACGGTCGTTCCATGCCGCCGTCCGCTCTTGATCCAGTGCGTGTTTTCGCTTACTTGAGCGAGGCTCTGTACTCTTCCAAATTATCCTTATTGATCACCAGACAGGGCATGTCGACGTTCTTTTTAAAGTCCTCTCCCTTGATGCATTTGAGGGCCTCGTTGACCGCTTCCACGCCGAACAGATAGGGCTGCTGCGCGATCGTCGCGGTCAACGTGCCCGCCTCGATCGCCGCAAGGCCTTCGTCGGTCGCGTCGAAGCCGTACACGTCCACATCGGTCAGGCCCGCCGCCTTGAGCGCCTCGATCACGCCCATCGCCGCGTCGTCGTTCGGCGCGAACACGGTGTTCATGTCCTTGAACGTGGTGATGGAGTCCTCCGCCATCTTGAGCACGTCCGCGCGGTCATAGTTGAGCTTAAGCGTCAGCATGTCGTAAGGCAGCTTTTTCTCGTCGAAGAAATCCGTATAGCCGGTTCTGCGCTGCTCGGTCAGCAGCACGCCGGGCGGGGTGGAGATGACCACGGTCTTCAGATCGTCGCCGCGTTTTTCATAGGCGTACTCGCCCAGCATTTTGCCTGCGCCGTAGTTATCCGAAATGATCACGCAGTCGACCTCGTCCTTGGCGCCGATATCGACGATAAAGATCGGAATACCGGCTTCCTTGACCATATCGATCATGGCGGAGGCGGATTCGTCGTCGATCGGCGAAAGAAGGATCGCGTCCACGCCCATGCTGATGCAGTCCTCGATCTGCGTCAGCTGGGTGCCCGCGTCCGCGTTGGAGTCGTAGGTGATATACTTGACGCCCAGTTCCTTGCACTGCGCTTCAAAGCCCTTTACCACGGTATCCCAATACTGGTTGGTCACCGTCTGGGTGATGTAAGCGATTGTGTAATCGCCGCTTCCCTCGGCGGACGCGCCCGCCTCGCTCTGCGGGTCCGCGGCGTCGGGCGCGTCGCCCGTTTTGCCACCTCCGCACGCAGCCAAAAGCAGCATGCTCATCGCCATCAGTATCGCCAGAATCCTATTGCGTTTCATAATTCTCCTCCTTTTAATTCTGCTTTGTTTTCTTTTCCCGCGCTGGCTCTTGCATCTTTCCCCCTTCCCCATCAGTCTGTCATGGTATGTTTATCACTCTTTGCGCCGCACGCGCAGCTGATCGAGTATCACGGAGAACAGGATGACCGCGCCCACGGCCACATCCTGCCACGCCGCCTGCACCTGAAGCAGGTTCAGGCCGTTGCGGATCACGCCCATGATCGCCGCGCCGATAAAGGTACCGAGCAGGTTGCCCTCGCCGCCCGACATGCTGGTGCCGCCGACCACGGTGGCCGCGATCGCGTCGCCCTCGTAATTGATGCCGCCGTTGCTTAAAGCGGAGCCCAGACGGCCGGTCAGGATCAGGCTGGCAATCGCCGCGCAAACGCCCGCGACCACGTAGGTGATCACCTGATACTTGACGGTATTGATGCCCGTGACCTTGGTCGCCTGCGGGTTGGAGCCCAAGGCAAAGATATAACGGCCGGTACGGGTCTTGGTCAGGATGATATGGCCGATCAAAAACAGGACGATACAGATGAAGATCGGCGCGGAAATGCCGAACGCATGGCCGATGCCGAACCAACGCAGCCCATCGGGCAATCCGGTGACCGGCTGGCCGTTGGTCAGCGCGGTGACAAAGCCGCGCAGCACCATCTGCGCCGCCATGGTGACGATAAAGGGCGGCAGGCTGAGCGTTGCGATGACCCAGCCCTGCGTCAAACCGACGAGCGCGCCAAGCACCAGAATGACCGCGACCGCCAGCGCCACCGAACCGGTGTTCACCGCGATCAGCGAGGAAACGACCGCCCACAGGCCGACCTGCGAGCCGACCGACAGGTCGATGCCGCCGCCGACGATGACAAACGTCATGCCGATACCGAGCACGGCATAGCAGGAAATTTGCTTGACCACGTTGATCAGGTTCAAAACGGTGAAGAATTTATCGGAAAGCGAGCCCACGATGAGGCAGAGCACAATCAGGCTGAGGATCGGTCCGATGCTCAGCAAGGCCCCGATATCCCTCACTTTAAATTTAGCAATTTTCTGTTTCATGGAGCCCTCCCCTTTTACGCCTGCTGCGCCGTCGGTTCCTGCGACACGGTCTCGCGGGTGACGGCCAGCTTCATAATTTCAAATTCGTTTAATTCATCCTTTTGCAGTTCGCCCGTGATGCGGCCCTCGCACATGACCAGCACGCGGTTGCACATGCCGATGATCTCGGGCATTTCGCTCGATATCATGATGATCGAGATACCGCTGTTGCAGATATCGCTCATGATCTTGTAGATCTCCGCCTTGGCGCCCACGTCGACGCCGCGCGTCGGCTCGTCCAGAATGAGGATGTCCATATCGGAGGACAGCCACTTGCCCACTGAGATTTTCTGCTGGTTGCCGCCGGAAAGGTTGACCAGCTTTTGCGTATACCGCGCGCAGCGCACGTTCAGCTTTTTCACCACGTCCTGCGTGATGTCAAGTTCGCGTTTTTTCGACAAAAGCCCCGCGCGCACGCATTTTTTCAGGCATGCGAGGGTCAGGTTTTCGCGCACGTTCATTTTGGTGATGATGCCGTTTTTCTTGCGGTCCTCCGGCACATAGCCCATGCCCAGCTTCATCATCTGGCTGATCTTCGGCCGTTTGATCTGCCGGCCCTTGAGCTCGATCTCGCCGCTTTCAAACCGTTGCAGGCCGAACACGCATTCCATCAGCTCGGTGCGGCCCGCGCCGACAAGGCCGGAAAAACCGAGCACCTCGCCCCGGTGCAGTTCAAAGGAAATATCGCGCAGCCGCTTGGCCTTGCAGTTTAGCCCGGTCACGCGGAGCATGACCTCGTCCGACACGGTCATCGGCGTATGGGTGTACATGCCGGACAGATCGCGGCCCACCATGTGCTGGATCAGGCTGTCGCGCGTCAATTCGCGCGTCAGATAGGTGCCGACCCGCTCGCCGTCGCGCATGACGGTGACGCGGTCGGAAATGCGGAAGATTTCATCCATGCGGTGGGAGATGTAGATGATCGCGATCCCTTTGCTTTTCAGCTCGGTGATCAGGGAGAAAAGCTTTTCCGTTTCGTCTATGGAAAGCGGCGCGGTGGGCTCGTCCATGATGACCACCTTGCTGCTCACGGACAGGCACTTGGATATTTCCACCAGCTGCTGCTGCGCGACGGTCAGGTTGCGCACCAGTCGGGTCAGGGGCACGGTCAGCTTGACCTGTTCGGCCAGCTCCTTCGCGCGCTCCATCAGCTCGTTCTCATCGACGAACGGGCCTTTCATATGCTCGTTGCTTAGAAAAATGTTATCCGCTACATTGAACGCCGGGATCAGGTTGAACTCCTGATGCATGATGGAAATGTTGTGATCGATCGCTTCTCTGGTGGTCTTAAAGTCGACCACCTCGCCCTCGATCGTGTACTCGCCCGCGTCCTTGGTGTATACGCCGGATATGATCTTTGCCAGCGTCGACTTGCCCGCGCCGTTTTCGCCCATCAGCGCGTGCACCTCGCCGGGAAGCAGGTCAAAATCGACGCCGTGCAGCACCTCGACGTTCGCAAAGGATTTCCGTATGCCACGGAGCATCAGGATCGGTTCCCTCGTATTCGTCTGTTCTTTCAACGCGCATCGCCTCCCTTTTTATGCGCTTCCCAGTGCGGCCGGGGTCTCGCGCCGCGCGGCCAACTCCTCAAACGCTTCCATGCAGCGCGCGGCAAACGCTTCGTCGTTGATATGCGCCTGCACGGTTTCCACCGCGAGATCGCCGCCGCTGTCCTTTAGGCCCGCTAAAAAGCCCGCGTCCGCCTCGGGATCGTACAGCGCGCAGCCCTCGCAGTTTTGCTGACTGAAGCCGCGCGCCGGGATCAGCACGCGCACCTGTTCGCCCGCGTCCGCAAGGCGCTCGCCGACGAACCGCCCGGCCGCCCGCAGCTCCTCGCCGCTGGCGCGCACATGCGTGTGGATCGAATTGTGCTTAAAGTACGCCCGGTCCCGCTTGTCCGCCGGCACCTTGTCCACCCCGTTGAACAGGATAAAATCCATGCTGCCCGGAATGAACAGAAGCGGAATGCCCGCCCGCACCACGGGGCGCAGCCGATCCTCGTAATGCGGCATCAGCCCCTCGCAAAGGCCGTCCATGATATCGTGCGGGGATAGATCGATCACATACGAAATATCGCCCGCCGCGACCAAATTTTCCATCACATGCGCGCCCACGCCGTTGCAGTGGAATACCAGCACCTCGTAGCCCCGGCGCTCAAGCGCCTGCTTGAGCTGCGTCGCGCACGCCGTCGTCACCCCGGCCATGGTGATGCCCACCACGTTGCCCGAGCTTTTTTCGTTGGAGCGCAGCTTGACCATGCCGCAGATCGCGCCCGCCGCCTCATGCAGCACCTTGCGCAAAACGAAGTTCAGCCCCGCGATATCCACCACGGAATGCATGATCGCCATATCCGACACGCCGACAAAGGGCCCGAATACCGCGTTGCCGTTCGCCACGGTGGATACCATGTACTTTGGCACGCCCACCGGCAGCGCCTGCATGGCCGCGGTCGCGATGACCGTGCCCTGCACGCCGCCGACCGAGATCACGCCGTCCAGCCCGCCGTTTTCATGCATGCTGAGCAGCTTGCCGCGCAGCGCCTGCTGCATTTCAGCGATCGCCTCATCCTTGCCGAGGCGGGCGAACGCCGCCGCGCTGAAGCCGGCTTCCTCCAGCAGCTCTTCCGCCCGGATATTGGCCATGATACCGCCGGAGGGCCGCAGGCTGCAATCGATCAGCACGGTCTCGCACTCGTTCTGCTCGATCAGATCGCGCAGATACGCGGCCTCCTCGTATTTGGTATCGAGCGTTGCCAGCACAGCAACCTTGTTCACATCCCTACACCCCTTTCTCGGGTACCAGCACCACCTTGATGCCCTTGTCCTCGCCGCCGCGCACAGCCTCGAACACCGCGCGGCCCTCCGAAAGCGGATATGTCGTCACCAGCTTGTCAAACCGCACCACGCCGTCCCGCAGCGCTTCCAGCGCCTGCTCAAAGTCGGACATGTAATGGCACTGACAGCCGTACGCGGTCAGCTCGCGGCTCACCAGCTGGCGGAAATTCACTTCGGTAAAATCATGACCCATGGCGATAAACAGCAGCTCGGCGCCCGGGCTGATCACGCGGAACGCCTGTTCGCGCACCGCCGAAATGCCCGCGCAGTCGACGCAAAGATCGACCTTTTTGCCGCCGGTCATTTCCATCACCGCCGCCTCGACGTCCGCCGTGCGGGAATCGACCGTGATCGTCGCGCCGATCTCCTTTGCCGTTTGCAGGCGGCCGGGCACCACATCCACCACGGCGACGTTCTTGGAGCGGGAAATCGCAATGGACGCGGCCAGCAGGCCGATCGCGCCTGCGCCGAAGATCACCACGTTTTGGAACGTTTTCTGCCGCAGGCGGTTAAAGCCGTGAATCACGGTCGCGAGCGGCTCGGAGATCGCGGCCTCCAGCGCGGAAACGCCCTTAGGCACGCGGATCAGGTAACGCGCGTCCACCGAAACCCTTGCGGCAAAGCCGCCCGGCAGCTCCGCGCCGTACAGCTCGGCGTTCGGACAGAGATTAAAGCGGCCCTGCTCGCACATATCGCACTTGCCGCAATAGGTCATGGTCTCCACCGTGACCGCGTCGCCCACCTGAAAGCCGGTCACGTCGTCCGCCATTTCGGCGATCGTACCGGCAAACTCATGGCCGAACAAGATCGGAAAGCGCCAAGTGCTTTCCGCGCCGCGCACCACGTGCATGTCCGATCCGCAGATGCCGCAGCCGGCGACATCCAAGATTACGTGGCCGGGCTTGAGCTGGGGCTCGGAAACATCGATCCATTCGATCGAACGATCCGCGTTGATGACTAGGCCCTTCATAATGCACTCCTCCATTTATCCCGTGGGTGAATCGATATTTGATTGGCTGAAAGCCATTGTTTTCTAAGTTTCGCGGCCCACTCCGGCCGGGGCGGTTTGCGCCGCCCCGGCCAAAGCGCCGGTGTGGGAGAGTTTGCCCCAAATGGGCAGAGAAGAATGAGAAAGAGAATGAAAAACAGGTAAGTTTAGGGGTATTGCGCAACGCCAAGATGATAGGTATCGTGCGTCATCAGCACATGGTCGGTATCCTCCGCGCGCTCCATCACCAGTTCGATGCTGTGCCACAAATCGATCATGTTGCAAAAACGGCCGGGCGGCGTGATCGGCCAGCCCTTTTGCGGCTCCGGACGCATATTGTCCCGGAGGAACATCAGGTCGCCCACCAGATAGTAAACGCCGTTTTCCGTCTGCACGGATACCGCCATGTGTCCCGGGGAATGCCCCGGCGTGGGGATCATGCGGATGCCCTCGAACACCTCGGTCTCGCCGTCCAGCAGCGTGAACGTCCGGCCCGCGAAGGGCGGCGTCAGCCCGGTCGCCGCCGGGTATTCGTAGGAAGCCCAGTAGAAGGGCAGCGGGTCGTTCGCAAACTCATATTCGATCCGGCTGGCGTACAGCGCGGCGTCCGGGAACTTCTCCAGATTGGAGCAATGGTCCCAGTGCAGATGCGTGAACAGGATCGCGTCGATGTCGCGGGGCGCGATGCCTTCCGCCGCGAGCAGCGCGTCGATCGCCCGTCCCTCCTCCTGCAAGCCGTCATGATGGTATTTCACCGAACGCTCGGTGTCCGCCATGCCGGTATCGACCAGATATTTTTTTCCGCCGCCTTCGATCAGGAATGCGAACACCGGCAAATCGAGAATGGTCCCGTGGCCGTTCCGGAAGGTGGCGTAGTCGCCCTTATCCAGATACTGGTGTCCCGTGTTCAGCGGACGGATGGTGTAATTCATACACCTTCCTCCCGACACACGCGCTCCATCTCCGCGATCGCGAGCTCATGCTCATGTACCAGCGTGTCGTGATCGCCGAACGGCTCATACCAAGCCGCCGGATTGCGGGCCGCGCCCTTGGCGTCGCCCAGTTCCAGACAATAGGGGCCGTCGTAGCCCACGTCGGCCAGCGCGCGCATGAGAGCGTTGAAATCGTTCTTGCCCTTGCCCGGCCGCCAGTGCACGTTGCTCAGGCCGTGGTTATCGGCCAGCTGCACATTGAAAATATGTTTGTTGACGCGGTAAGCAAAAATTTCAGCCAGCTCGCCCACCATCGTCAGATTGGCCACATCATAGGTCACGCCCACATTGTCCTCGCCCAGCTTTTCAAGCAGGCGCAGCACGGCGTCCGTATTGCGCGCCCAAGAGGTGGGCTGGTTCTCGATCGCCAGCTTCATGCCCTTTTCGCGGCAGACGGCGGCGAACTGATGCAGCGTATCGAGATAATCCTCGTAGTTTTGTGCAAAATCGGGATTGTCCGGCAGCTTTACCTCCCAGACCTGCATGCTGGGCTTGTAGTGCTCGTCGATGATCTCCACATCGAACGGATAGGACGCCGCGACCGTGATGAGCTTGGCGCCGAGCGCTTCGGCAATGTCCGCCGCCCGGCGAAAATCGCGGACAGCCTGTTCCCGCTCGCTCTTATCCACGCTGGAAGCGCCCTGCGGCGTTACGTTCAGCGCGGTCAGCGCCAGTCCGGTTTGTGCAAGCTGCGCTTTCAGCGCGCTCACGCGTTCGTCGGTATAATACTGTGCAAGCTCTTCGCGGGTGCGAATGCGCAGTTCCACGCCCTTGCATCCGGTTTTTGCGATCGATGCGATCGCGTTTTCATAAGGGGGCGCCCAGTCAAACGCCCATACGGCAGCCGAATAGACCATGTTATCTCCTCCTAAATTATTCAGTAGTTATACGAGCGTCAGGCCCTCTTCCCGGCAGATCTGCTTTAAGAACTGCTCGGTCAGCTTGTACTCCTTCGCAATACGCACGGGATCGGCGTTGGCGGGCTTGGCCAGCGGGTCAACCGGCTCGAACGGGCTGGACGGCAGACCGGCCGCGCCGGGCACGTCCTCCAGCTCCACGGTGATGTTGCCGTCATAGCCGATGGCCTTCAGCGCGCGGAAGAACGCGTTCCAGTCGATCTTGCCCTTGCCCGGCCGCCAATGGCCGTTGGTCAGGCCGTCGTTATCCGAAACATGCACGCCGAACACATGGCCCACCAACCGGTACGCGACCTGATCGGGCATTTCGCCCATCGGGAACAGGTGGCTGGGATCGATGTTCATGCCGACCCGGTCGGAGCCGACATGCTCCAGAATGCGCAGCATGGAATCGGCGTTCTTCATGTAGCGGTGGGGATGCGGCTCGAAGGCCAGACGGTTGTCCAGTTCCTCGCACACATCCGCCAGCTTGCGGACCGAGCAGATGAAGTCTTCATAGTTGCGGTCAAAGTCCAGCCCCTTGGGGATATCAAGCGAGAAGGTCTGGATATTCGGGCGGCCCATTTCCTTGGGGTAGGCAAATTCAAACGGTGGGGGCGCGCAGATGATCATCTTGGGCGAACCGAGCTGATTGCCGATATCGGTCGCGCGCTTGAAAAATTCCACAAACTCGTCGCGTTTGGCGGCCTCCGCGTCGGACGAACCGCTCATCCCGAAGAACACGCCGGTCAGCTCCATGCCGCGGTCCGCGATCTGGCGGCGCAGCTCTCTGTTCTTTTCCGGGGTGTAGTATTGCATGGCTTCTTCGCTCCACACGGTCAACTCCACGCCCTTCCAGCCGAGCATGGCAATCTGATCGATGGCTCCCTCGTATGGCGGCGTCCATCTGAACACCCAGGTAGTGCCTCCTAAGAACATGACATTTCCTCCTTTTTTATAGCGCCGGTGCCTCGCCCGGCGGTTTTTCCTTTTTTACAGCGCGCAAATGGCCTTGTAGCTCTTCATCGCTCTGTCGCATATGGTCTCGATCGGCTCTTCCCAATAAGAGCGGCGGAACACCTCGACCGACAGGTAGCCGTCGTAGCCGGTCGCGCGCAGGTTCTCCATATAGCCCGCGAGGTCGAGTACGCCTTCGGTCGGATATAGGCGGTCCGGATCGGCCAGACTTTCGCCCTCGCCCGCCTCGCTGTCGTTCACATGGACGATGAACAGCTTGTCCAGCGGGATCTCGCGCACCGTTTCCACATCCACGCCCGTGCGCGAATAGTGAAAGGTATCGACCAGCGTGCCAAGGTTATCGGGATTGCCCGCCCGCCCGATCAGGTCGAGCGTTTCCAGCGGGCCGGGAATCAGCGTGTGGCCGCTGATCGGTTCGATCGCCAGACGCACGCCGTGCTCCGCCGCCATCGCGGTCAGCACGCGCAGCTCCTCGGCGTAGGCCTGCCGCGCCTTTTCCTTGCTCATCTCGATCGGCCTGCCGTAGGGACAAATGGTCAGCATATCGCAGCCGATCACGGAAGCGATCTCTAGGCCGCGCGCGATATCGGCCCGGCACTGCGCGGTCTCCCGGAACGGAGAAAACGCAAACGGGCAAATGCCGATCGCTTTGATCCGGTTTTCCTCCAAAAGCGTTTTCAGTTCCTTTGCCGTGTGCGCTTCCATAAAGGACACTACCTTGTCCCACCACAGCTCGAGCCCCTCAAAGCCGGCGGCGGCAGCCGCGGGTATCTCGGTTTCCAGCGGGTATTTCATCGCTGTCGCGCCATTCAGTGCCGGTCTCATCAATGCAATTCCTCCTTTATTTGTGTGTTGCGTTATATTTATATCTGTTCTATATTTGTAATATATCACCGATATTTCTGTTTGGCAACAGTTATTTTTCTTTTTCCCGCTTTTTGTAGGATTGCTGTGTTTCAGGTGCCGAAACTTGTCTATTATTACGGTATGCTCCCCCTTTTTCACTGTTTTTGTGCAGTTTTTTACAGGTATAAAAAGGGCGCGAAGACCGCTTATCGCGGCTTCGCGCCCTGCGCTATCCATCGGTTTTAATGTCTCGGCCGCGGCGGCGGGCCTTCGCGCCAGCGGACAAGGATATAATCCTCGCCCATGGTTTCGATGCAGTTCCAGGGGATCACGCAGTCTTCCCTGCTGAACATGCTGAGCAGCCCGCCGCGTCCGGGCACGACGATCGCGGTGATGCTGCCGCACGCGGGGTCAAAGATCAGGTCGCAAACCTCGCCCAGCCGCGCGCCGTCGCACAAGTTAATCACTTCGCGGCAGTGCAGCTCGGAAAACCGCATACACTCCATTCCGCTCACTCCTTTTTCAGCTTTTCCATAAAGGTATCCGTGCTCACGCCGGCCGGGCGGTTGAAGCGGCCCATTTCGTAAAGGCAATCCGGGTCCCGCGTCACGGTGTTCACCCGTTCCTCGCAGCCCAGCGTGCACTGAAAGCCCATATCCTTTAGGACCTTCTCGCTCTCGTCCGAACACGCGCCAAAGGGATAGGTATAGCAGGTCGGTTCGGGCAGTCCGGCCTCGATCAGCAGTTGCTGGGTCGCCTCGGTATCCTGCCGCAGAAAGCTGGCGTAACCCACCTGATCCTCGCCGCGGCGGCGCAAACAGCCGCGCCGCTCGCCGTATTCGTGCAAATTCCAAGAGTGGTTCTGCACCTCAAACACATCGTCCATCTCACCGAGGTGCGTCAGCTTCAGATGGGACCAATAGGCGTTTTCCTGTCCGTTCTCCGTATACAGCGCGGTCTGGCTGCCGATGATCGAAACCACCGCGCGCATGCCGCGCTCCTGCAACAGCGGATAGGCATAGACATAGTTGTTATAATACCCATCGTCAAAGGTGATCATGACCGGCTTGTCGGGCAGCGGCGTTCCCTCCCCCACATAGGCGAGCAGATCGTTCACAGTGATGGTCTCATAGCCCTCTTTTTTCAAATAGTCCAGATCGGACGCCAGCGCATCCGGATGCAGCACATATTTGCCCTGCCGCGCGCCGTCCTTTAATATACTGTGATACATCAGGATCGGCAGGCGCACCCCATCCGCTTCTCCAAACGCCATTTGCGCGCGGCCATCCCACAGTCTGCCCGCGCCGATCAGCCCGCACAGAATAAGCACCGCGCATATCGCTTGCGTGATTACGCGCCGATAACCGAGTTCCAAAACAATACCCCCTTGGAAATACATCCTCTGCCAAAGGATATGCCATGGCCGCGCGGTTTTATGACTGGCTGACAAACCCCGCGCTTGTGGCAAGGCGCGTTTTCGTTTATAATGATCATAATAGGATATTGGAAAGGCGGGTGCTTCTATGCCTCCGGTCAATTTGCTGGCCAAGCCCAGCTCCTCCGCGTGCAACATGCGGTGCAAGTACTGCTTTTATCACGCGATCGCCAGCGCGAGAGACACCGCGTTTGAAGGCATGCTGTCGGACGAAGCGCTCGAGCACCTGATCCAAAGCGGTATGGCATATGCCGACGGCTTGTGTTCCTTTGCGTTTCAAGGCGGCGAACCCACGCTTGCCGGTCTGCCATTTTATCAAAAGGCGGTCAAGCTTCAAAAAAAGTATGCAAGGCCAGGGCTTGCCGTTTCCAACGCTTTGCAGACTAACGGATTGGCGATCGACGAGGAATGGGTGAAATTCCTGCATGACGAGCATTTTCTTGTCGGCCTTTCGCTGGACGGCCCGGCGGAAATCCACGACCGCAACCGTATCGACGCGGAGGGCAAGGGCACATGGAGCCGCGTCATGCGCGCCGCCCGGCTGCTCAAGCAGCACGGGGTGGATTATAATGTGCTTTGCGTCGTCACCGGCGGCAACGCGCGGGCGATCGAAAAAATCTACCGTTTTTATCGCAAGCAAGGCTTTCGGTACTTACAGTTTATTCCCTGCTTGGAGCCGCTCGAGCGGGAGCGCGGCAGCGAACCCTACCATCTATCCGTCAAGGAGTACGGTCATTTCCTGATCCGTATTTTTGATCTGTGGTACGCCGATCTGCTGCGCGGCGACTATGTCAGCATCCGCCATTTGGATAACTGGCTGCTGCTCGCGCTGGGCGAAGCGCCCGAGGTATGCACCATGTGCGGCAAGTGCAGCATCCAATTCGTGGTGGAGGGCGACGGCGGCGTTTATCCGTGCGATTTCTATGTATATGACGAGTGGCGGCTGGGCACGCTGGGCGAGCGTCCGCTGGCCGAGCTCGCCGCCTGTGAAACGGCCCGGCGTTTTCTTAACGCGTCCCACCCCATTCCAGAACAGTGCCGTGCATGCCGCTGGGGCGCGCTTTGCCGCAACGGCTGCCGCCGGGACCGTGTCGCGCCGGCCGATGGCGGCGCGCCGCTAAATTTTTACTGCGACGCCATACGCGCCTTTTTCTCCGCCCGTGAAACCGAATTTATGGACGCGGCCCGCCGCGTGCTTGCCCAGCGCGCCGCGAACGCCCCGCGTTAAGCGTGCGAAAACCCGCAAAGCCCCGGCGGACCGTTTGGTCCGCCGGGGCTTTGCCCGAATAGAAAGAAAAAGAAGAAGAAGAGGTAAGCTTAACAGGGTAAGAAACCTTCGGCCCACGTTTTTTGCGCGGGCGGATAGTGGTCGACCATGTATTGCAGGCGCTGCCGCGCCTCGTCGACCGGCGCGCGATACGCGGGGTCCGCGATACGGTTTATCGTTTCGTCCGGGTCGAGCAGCAGATCGTAAAACTCTTCGGCAGGCGCTTCGCCCAGCCGGTAACCCAGATACTTGATATATTTGCTTCCATGGGTGGTAATACACTGCCACGCGTTTGAGCGGCCGCGCCCGCCTCGGCTGCGCATCACCGCTTCAGCCGTCACGCCGGGCGCGCGTTCCTCGGTAAAATCACATTCGGAAAAAGCGAACGCGCGCACCGCGTTTGTTTCACCGCGCAAAACCGGCAGCAGCGAGCGGCTCGGGATGATATCGTTATAGGCGGGCCAGCTTCGGCTGAGCGCCTGTGTGGGCGCAAGGCCCGCGTAGTCGAGCATCGTCGCCGCGAGATCGCTCAGCTCCACCGGCGCTGTGTTCTCGCCCATAGGCGCTGCGCCCGGCAAGCGGATCGCCAGCGGGACGTTCAGCGCTTGCCTCCACGGCACGCCCTTTTGCAGCATGAAGTGGTCGCCCAGCATATCGCCGTGGTCCGAGGTAAACAGGAGGAGCGTATCCTCCAGCATATCCCGCTCCTCCAATATGGCCAGCAGCATACCGATCTGATCGTCGATCAGCCGGAGCATCGCCCGCGCCGCGCGGCGCTGTCTCCACAGCGCTTCCTTCTGCGCGCCGGTCAGCGACTGCCCATCGGGCAGAAGAAAATCGTCCTCCCGCTGTATGGGAAATAGGTCGAGGTACCGCTGCGGCGCTTCGTAGGGCTTATGCGGCCCGCAAAAGGACGCCTTCATAAAAAACGGTTTGGCTGGGTCGTGCTCGCGCAGCCGCTCGGCCGCGACGCGGCCGGTCACCACGTCCACATAATCCGCTTCCTCAAACGCCCAAGGCAGCGCCTTGTCGTAATTGTGGTCGGCGGTATCGCCGTTGGCGCCGCCGCACGCGGTCATAAAATCGCGCACCGCGTCCAATAAGCCCTTATCATCCAAGTATTTGGCATAGTGGTCATAGCATTTATCCAGCTGCTGCTTGCCGCCCGTTTCCCATACAAAGTCATACCCGTACGCCTTCATCTGTTCCCGCATCGCATAAAGCGGCATGCCCATGCCGCGCGGCGTGTTCCACGGGTGCGTTTGCGTATAGTGGAATTTTCCGATCCCATACGTCACATAGCCCGCCTTTTGCAGCGCCTGCATCACCGTGGGGATCTGGGGGAACAGATCGCCCGACATGGTCAGCGTGCCGATCTGACGGCTGTACCGCCCGGTAATCAGCGAAGTGCGCGCGGGCGTGCAGATCGGGTTTACCGTCTGGCAGCCGGAGAACCAGCCGCCCTCGCGCGCAATCCGGTCGAGGTTCGGCATGACTGCTTTGCCGCCCGGCGCATAACCGACGTAGTCCGCGCGCTGCTGGTCGGTCATCAGCAGCAAAATGTTTTTCGGCATCGTTACAGCCCCAGCCGTTCATATTGTTCGGGCGGCGCGTCGTGCGCGGCCAGACAGGCGCGCAGCTTTTGCGCCATTTCAGCCTCCAGCGACGCGTCCTTGACGGGACGTTCCTGCGCATAATCCGCTTCGATATCGAACAATAGCGTTTGCTCATTATACGGCGAGCGGCCGACAAATTCCTGCGAAGCGTTGCCCCAATGGATGATATCCGCCGGGAAACGGTAGACCGGGTAATCCGTCCATGATAAGAAACGCCCCATTTCGATCCTGCCGTAATCCGCAACCTGAACCGCGTCGTTCGCGCCGTAGGTCTGCCGCAGCACGGTCGGCATGGCGGTGTATACGTATAGGGGCTGATTTTGCTTATCCTTTGCGGCGCGGAAATAGGTATATTTTCCGTCCGTCCACGCGACCTGCTTGCCGAAATAGCCGTACAGCGCGCCGTCCCGCACGGCTTCGGCCTGTCGACGCAGCAGCGGCAGCAAGCTGCGGCCATGCAGCGGGTATTGCAGCGTCTGCCCTGAAATGCCGAAGTACTCCATCACCGTGGGCATCACGTCGATATTTTGCGTCACCGCGCCGCACCGGCCGGGCGACACGCCCGGCGCCGCGATCAGCAGCGGGATGTGAAACACCTCGTTATAGGGCGCCATATAGTTTTTGGCCATGAAGCCGTGCTCGCCCAAATGATAGCCGTGATCGGTTGTCAGCACGACCATGGTGTCCTTCCACAGATCGTGCCGGTCGAGCACGTCGAGTATCTCACCGAGGTGCCGGTCGGTCATCGTGGTCAGCGCCTTGCAGCGGCGGCGCAAATGCGCGGTCTCCTCCGGCGTGAACTCATTGGGCGCATAGGAGGGGTGCGTGTAGTCCGGCCCATCATAGTCCCCCTCCTTCTCGTACAGATCCAGATAATATTTCGGGCAATCGTATGGCTCGTGCGGGTCGAACGCTTCTACCCATAGGAAAAAGTTATCCGCCCCATGGTTGTCCTCCAGCCATTCGGCGGCGTGCCACATGGTTTTAACACTCGGATAATCATACTCGGTGCGGAAGCGGGAGCGGTTTTCGCGCTCCGCCTCCGACCACGTGCCCTTGAAACCCGCGGGCGGCGTATCCGGCCGGATGCCGCTTTCACACGGGCGCGTCCAAACAGGGTCGCCCTCCTGCCCGCGGTTGACCTCCCACGCGGTAAAGCCCTTGGTATAGTTCTCGCCGCCGGGAATGACGTAATGCGCATGGTCGGAAAACATTTGGGTGTGTATGTTCTTTTCCGCGCTCAGCACGCTTTGCAGCGACTGATCGAACGGCTCCATTGCGCCCCAAGGCTTTTCCAGAAAATTCAGCCGCCCTGTCATGATGTCGCGGCGGGCGGGCATGCAAGGCGCGGAGCCGCACCAGTGGCTGTCAAACACGACCGACCGGCGGGCCAGCCGGTCGATATTGGGCGTCATGGCCGGATCGTCCCCGCCGTAGGCCGAAAGCATGCGGCGGTTGAGCGTATCGCAGAGAATAAAGATCGTTTTCACGCGGCTTCCTCCTTTGTTACCACCATTTGATCAGATCGGTCACATGTTCGCGCAGCTCGACAAAGTCCTGCGCCATCACGTCGCGCGGCAGAGGCAGCGGATTTTGTATCACGGTCTTGATCGAGGTCGGCTTATTGGTCAGCACCATGATATTCTGGCCAAGGTAAACGGCTTCCTCAATATTATGCGTGATAAACAAAACCGTCGTCCCCGTGCGCTCCCACAGTTTTAAAAGCTCGTCCTCCAAACGGAACCGCAGGTCGATATCCAGCTGGCCGTACGGCTCGTCCATCAGGAGCAGCTCAGGGCGCGTGGCAAAGGCGCGCGCGATCACCACGCGTTGCAGCATGGAGACCGAGATTTGACCCGGATAGTAGTCCTGAAATTTGGTCAGGCCGACGATGTCGAGCATCTCCATCGCGCTCTCCTCGGCTTCCTTTGCGGGCACCTTCTTGATTTTCAGCCCCCACATGACGTTCTCCTTGACCGTCAGCCAAGGATAGGCCGAATACTCTTGGAATATGTACGAAATATTCTGCGTTTTGGGATCGACCGGAATGCCGTTCACCAGAATCTCACCGGCGGTCGGCACATACAGCTTGGTCAGGGTGTTCAAAAAGGTGGTCTTGCCGCAGCCCGTCGGGCCGACGATACACAGAAACTCGCCCTCCCGCACCTCAAAATTCAGGTTGTCCAGCACAAGGAGGTCGCCGAATTTCTTGGTCAGGCCGATCACCTTGACCTTTGCTTCTTTTTTCTCTTGCATTTCGTCCCCTCCTTCTTACAGCGTATGGTCGACCACGTCGTTAATCTCACGCCGCAGGCGCAAAAACGCCGGGTCGGTATAGCTGCGCGGACGCGGCAGGTCGATCTCATACGCCGCCTTCACGCCGGTCGGGCAGTTGCGCAGCACCAGAATACGGTCGGCCAGATAAACTGCCTCTTCAATATTGTTCGTCACAAAGATGACCGTGCGCTTTTCCTGCTGCCAAATGCGGGTCAGCTCCTCTTGCATCAGGTAGCGCGTCTGCGCGTCCAGATGGCCGAAGGGCTCGTCCATCAGCATCACAAGCGGCTCGTTGCAATAAGCGCGCGCGATGCCGACGCGCTGCTTCATGCCGCCGGACAGCTTGATCGGATAAGCGTTTTCAAAGCCCTGCAAGCCGACCAGATCGATATAGTGCTGCGCGCGGCGGCGGCGCTCCTCCTTGCGCACGCCGCGCATACGCGGGCCGTATTCCACATTGCCCATGACCTTGAGCCATGGAAACAGCGCCGTTGTTTGAAATACCATGCCGCGTTCCGGGCCGGGCTTTGTCACCTTTTCGCCGTTTACCGTAATCTGCCCCTCCGTCACCTGTTCAAAACCGGCGATGGTGTTCAGAATGGTCGACTTGCCGCACTGTCCGGGTCCGAACAGCACGAGAAATTCGTTTTCACGCACCTGAATATCCAGATCTTCGATGACCTTGAATACGCCTTCCGGCGTGTCAAACTGCTTGCTCACATGGTCGCAGTGGATCAAAATGTTCTGTTCCATTTACTGTCCCCTCTCATTCCAGGCGCAAAGCCGGGCTTCCAGCTGCCGCATGATCGATACCAGCACCAGACCGGTCAGCGCGATGGCCACGATGCCGACCAGCACCTGCGGCATGTTGCTGGTCTCCTGTCCGCTGATGATGAGCCAGCCCACGCCTTCCGAGGAGCGGATCATTTCAGCCGCGACGATGGTGGCCCAGCTGCTGCCGATGGCCACCTGAAGACCGGCGAAAATATACGGCACGGTGGAGGGCATGACGATCGTAGTGAACAGCTGCCGGTCCTTTGCGCCCAGCATCTTGGCCGCGCGCACGATGGTTTCATCGACCGAGCGCACGCCCGAATAAGTATTAATGGTAATGGTCGGAAAGCAGGCCAGAAAGATCAGAAAATACTTGCTCATCTCCGCAAAGCCGAACCACGCGATCGACAGCGGGATCCACGCGATCGGCGGGATGGGCCGTATCAGCTCGATATAGGGCTTTACGATCGCTTCGAGCGGCTTGTACCAGCCCATAATAACGCCCAGCAGTATCCCCGCCGCGCAGGCCACCAGATACGGCAGCAGCATGCGGCGAAGGCTGGTCAGAATATGAAAGACCATGGTCTTGGTACCGATCGGCTCGACAAAGGAGGCGAAAAACTTTTGCAGCACCGTCACCGGGTCGGGCAGGATCTTGCCCAGCTCGGTGCCGTTCGTCGCCAAGAACCAAATCAGGCCGAACAGCAGCAGGCCGCCCGCGCCATAGGCTACCTTGCGGCCGTTTTTATTCCAGAATGCCGTCATATCAGTATTTTCCTCCCTTCAGCACGCGCTTTTCGATCAACGTGATCACGCCGGTCAGCGCCGCGCCGGTCAGGCCGATCACAATCATGCCGACGATCACGATATCCAGCCGGTAAATGCCGCGCGCCTGCTGAATCATATAACCGATGCCCTTGGTCGAAGCGAGCAGCTCCGCCGCGACCAGCGTCGTCCAAGCCGAGCCAAGGGCGATCTTGCAGCCGGTCATGATCATGGGCAGCGCCGAGGGGATGGCGATCTGTGTCAGCAGCTCCCAGTTGGACGCGCCGAAGGTCTGGCCGACCCACAGGTGCACCTCCTTGGTCTGCTTGATGCCGGAATAGCTGTTGATGACCGTGGCGACCATGGCGGAGATAAAAATAACCAGCGCCTTGCTCAGCAGGCCGATGCCGGCGAGCGATACCATGACAGGGATCCAAGCGACGCCCGGCACCGTCCGGACCAGATCGAACACCGGCCGCACCGTCATTTCAATGCGGGGATACCACGCCATGATAATGCCCAGCGGAATGCCGAGGATCACGCCCAGCCCATAGCCCGACAGCGCTACCTTCAGGCTGGACAGCAGGTGCACGAACAGGGTGCCGCCCTCCGGGTTGGGATCGTACAGTTTTTTGATAAAGGTGCGGACGATGGTGTCCGGCGAAGGCAGGATGTTCGATCTGACCAGTCCCAATCCGGCCGTGACCAGCCACCACGCAAAGATACCCGCCGCAATGGAAAGAATGCTGAGCAGCAGATACCGATTGTTTTTCCACTTTCCGGTTTTCATACTTTTCCTCCGTTTCAAGCTTTGCCTGCCGGTATGACAGAATGATAAAAGGGGCCCATTTTCATGGGCCCCCTTTTTTGCCGTAAGCCCGGGGCAAATGGATTCTATTTAACCTGCGGTTTTTACCTCGATATCCAACGCGTCCTTGATCAGGCTGCCGTCGATCGCGTTTTTGACATTGTCCACCTGCGATTCCTCGATCGTACCGATGGAAGCAAAGAACTCGCCGGTGCCTACCATGCCGTATCCCAGCACGTAATCATCCGCCTGCATGTAGCTGGGCGTAACATAGGTGCGGGAAGCGATCTCCTGATCCAGCGCCTCTTCCGAGGTTGTCTTGCCGTTGTCGTTATAGAAATTGTAAGCAAATTCCTTGCGCACATCCGGATTGCTCTGCAGCTCTTCCGCCGCCTTGTACATGCCCTTTAGGAACAGCACGACATCCGCGCGGCGCTCCTCCAGCACGTCGTACCGCGCCAGAATACCGTTGAGGAATTCGCCGCCGGTCGCATCCTGATAGCTGGCTACCTTTTTCATGCCCGCCTTTTCCATCTGCTCGACAAAGGAAAAATCTGAAACGCCGATCATATCGCCCTCGCCCGCAAGAAAAGCCTGCGCGGCGGCCGAGTTGTCCATGTTCAGGAATTCATAATCCTTGCCCGCGGTCAGGCCGAACTGATTCATGTAAGCCGCCGCCATGTGCTGCTGGATGGTGCTGGTCGGCCCTAAGATCTGCTGGCCCTTCAAGGTATCGGCGCTGCCGTACATATCGGGGTGCTCGGCGATTTCGCCCTGATGCGCAAACACCGCGTTGTCCGGCCGCGCGAACAGCCACGTGCTGTCGCCGATCGTATCGGTCTCACCGACCCATGCGCACAGACCGGAGGCCATGGAGAACACCGAAGCCAGCCCGTTGGACGCGATATCGAGCTGCTCCGCCGCGAGCCCTTCATTTTCCGGAGAGCCGTTCGGGAAGATCACCAGCTCCACATCGAGCCCCAAATCGTCAAAATATCCTTTTTCTTTGGCGTAAACGGTAGGCAACGAAATGATGGAGGACTGAACGCCCACCACCAGCGGCTTACTGCTGGCGCCGCCCGCGCCCGCGGTATCCCCGGAAGGCGCATCAGCGCTGTCCCCACAGCCGGATAAAACGCCCATCATCATCGCGGAAGCCATCATGACGCTGAGCAGCCGCTTTCCCATATTCTTTTTCATCGTGTCACTGCCTTTCTTTCTCTTGATACTTCTTCTTAGTCCCCGGCGGGTCCGTTCGCCGCAAGGGGGTTCCCGATGCTGTCATTATGCCGGATTTCTGAACGGTCCGCCCCAGAAAATCTTGACCTGTTTTTTCAACCTGTTGACTTCCGATCATGCCTCTCCGTCAACTTCTCCAATAAAGAAAGCAAAAGCATGGTCATATTGCACACAATACGGCCATGCTTTTGCTCAGTGCTTGCGACTTTCCGCCGGTGTGCCGCCAAACTGCTTTTTATATACCGATGTAAAATAGCTGACGTTGGGAATGCCGACCTGTTCGGCGATTTCGCTGACGCGCAGCTTTGTCGTCCGCAAAAGCCGCTGCGCCTCTTGCATGCGCAGCGTGAGCAGGTATTCGGAAAAGTTTACGCCCACCTCTTTTTTAAAACGGCGGCTGAAATACTCCGTATTGAGAAAAGCCGCCTTGGCCGCGTCTTGCAGCGTGATATTGTATCGAAAGTGCTGCCGGATATAGCTTAGGGCCGATTCGATGTTTTCCGAATACCGCCTGTCGTTTTGCTCCAGCTTTTCCGCGAACTCGCCGAACATCTGCTGTAATTCCTCCAGATGCGCCGCGCCGACGATTTTAGCCAGCAGCACGGTCGTCGCCTGCGCGCTCTCCGCCGCCATTTCCGCGATAAAGCACAGCACCCGTTTCAGCCGTTCGGCGGGCACCTGCCGCTCGCACGCAAAAGCGAATAAACCTTCCGTCTGTTCGCGAAAGCTTGTCCAATCCCGCCCGGCCAACGCGTTGATCGCATTGTTGCGGAATACGAACATTTGCTTGAGCGCCGTTTCATTATCAATGGGATTTTGGGGCGGTTCCACGGTCCCTCGGTAAAAATCACGCGATAGGTTGCGCCTTGCATCGAGCAAGGCGCGTTTGAGTCCGGTCTCGTCATGATAGATGCCGCTGGCCCCCACCGGCTCCTCTGCGCAGGCGCGCAGCGCCGCGCAAAATTCAGCGAGCCGCCGCTGTTGTTCGCTGCCGCTCATGCCCCGCGCCAGATCGGCCAGCACAAAGATATCGCCGTCCTCGAGCGGCAGCGTCCATTGCCAGCGAATCCACGGAAAACGCATTTTGGCCAGACCGTCCAGCATGGATTTATTGTAACGGAACAGGCAAACAAAATAATCGCCCAGTTTATAGCTGAGCAGATAGGCGCGCACGGTTTCACGATCCAGCAGATCGACGGCCGGATCGCTCAGCGCCTGATCCAGATACCGCCCGAACGACAGCCGCCGCGTCACGATCTGTTCCGGATGTTCGCGCAGCCGCTTTTCCGCGACCCGTTCCAGCAGGGCGCGCATGGTATCGGGTTCTATCTCGCTTTTTAAAATATAATCGGCGGCGCCCTGCTGCATGGCGCTGCGGGCAAACGCAAAATCATCGTGGCAGGTCAGCATGACCACATCGGTCTGTGGCCAACGCGCGCGGATCTGTGCCAAAAGCTCCAGCCCGTCCATGCGCGGCATGGTGATATCGGTGAGCACCAGATCGGCCGCCTGCTGCTCCAGCAGCCGCAGCGCGGCTGCCCCGGACGACGCGCTGACCACCGCTTCGCACGCCGCGCCTGATTCGCGGATGCAGTACGCAATATAGTCTTTGATCGGCAATTCATCGTCGACGATCAGAATTTTCACGGTTTATCCTCCTCCCGCACGATCACGATGCGAACGGTCGTGCCTTTACCCTCCTCGCTTTCGATATCGATATGCGAACGTTCGCCAAACACATATTTGACCCGGCTGAGCACGTTTTTCAGGCCGATGCTGTTGATCGACCGCCGGCGGCCTTCCTCCGGTTCCCAAATATGCCGGAGCTGGCCGGGCGGCATGCCGCCGCCGTTATCCTCCACGGAAAGCACGATGTTGCCCCCAGAGCGGCAGGCGGTAAGCACGATCGCCCCCTCCGTCTCATCCAGCACGGCCAGCCCGTGAAAGATGGCGTTCTCGATCAGCGGCTGCAGGATCAGCGGCGGAATCATGAACTGTTCCAGACCTTCTTCAATATAGGCCGAACAGTGGAATTCCCGCCCATAGCGGCATTCCATCAGCGTGAGATAGCGGCGCACATATTCGATCTCATCATGCAGGCTGTGTCCATGCAGATCGGCCTTGATGGGAATATTCAGCATATCCATAAACGCGGAGAGCATTTCCAGCGCCCGCGCTCTTTGCCCCGTAACGATCAATCCCTTCACGTTCATCAGCGTATTGCGCAAAAAATGCGGGTTGATCTGCGCCTGCAAAAAGGCAAATTCAATGCGGCGCTTTTCATCCTCCTCCGCCTTGATGCTGCCGATTAGGTTGCGGATGCGTGTCAGCATCGCGTTATAGCCCGTGCTCAGCACCTCGACCTCGCGGTATTGGCGCTGCACCGGCATCAAGGCGAACTGGTCGCCTCGGATCAGCGCCATATGCCTTGCGCATTCGATCAGCGGGCGCGAAATCCGCCGGATTGACCAATAGCTTTGCAGAATGGAAAGTAGAAAGGCCGCCATAACGACAAGCAGCGTGATCAGAATGATCCGGCTGTATGAAAGAAAAAACTCGCCGACCGGCTGTTCTTCCACAAAGATCCAACCGCTGTCCGGGTCGCGGTAGCTCGACACCATCAGCGCCCGCCCGGCTTTTTTGGTCAGCGTATACGAGCCAAGCTTATATTGCCTTGTGAACGCTTCCACCGTGTACAGCCACACGCCGATCATACTTGAGTTGGAATGGCTGATGACGATCCCGTTTTCATCCAGTATGTAAATCGTGCTGCCGCCATCCAGCAGCTTTTGATAGGTGCGGAACAGCGACGACGGCGACGAGCCCAGCAGGATTACGCCGATCGGCGCGCCCTGCCCATCATACAGCGTGTGCGCGTAGCACAGGCTGTAGCTGTCCAGATTCTTCGCATCCTGCACGCGCAGGTTCCAAGAGGTCACGCTTTCTCCGCTGAAATGCTTGATATACCAGTAGGATTGCATCATGCTTTTCAGCCATGCGTCGGAATGCGCGTACGAGGAGTACACCCGTTTATCGTTGAGCACCACGTCGATCGTGTAATCGCAGCCAAAGGTGGCGGCCTGCTTCTGTATTTCGCCAAGCAGATCGTTCACCTCGTTCTCGGGCAGATCCGCCGGTGCTGACCGGAATACAAAATAAGGCTCGATTTCCTCATAGATATGGCTCATGACACGGATCATGGTGCGGCGGTTACTGATATTGATCTCGCTGATCTGCTGCAACAGATCGACCCGCGCGTTGCCGCGTTCCTCCAACACGAAGCGGAAGGTCAAGACCAGCACCAGACACAACGCGCCCAGCAAAATCAGAATATTGTACACAAAGACACGTCGAAATATCAGTATCTTCATTTTGGGCGGTTTTCTGTTGTCACGCTCGGCCGCCAATCCCATATCTGCTACGCTCCCATAATTCGTCAATTCTCGCGCTTCATTTTTTTCATTCTACCATCCTATCATCACGAATGCAACTTGAATAAATAACTGCGTTAAAAAAACAAAATATTGATAATAAATCACAAATCAACAACATTCTCCGTCGTTTATTCCCGATATAATGAGTAAAAATCCTTGCCTGTTCGGCGGGTTCTGGGAAAGAGGACGGATATAGTGACGGTGTATTTTCTCATCGCGATTTGCGCGACCACGGTCGGCGCGCTGACCGGCATGGGTGGCGGCGTGATCATCAAGCCCGCGCTCGATCTGCTTGGCGGCTATAACGCGGCGACGATCGGTGTGTTATCCTCCATCACCGTGTTTGCGATGTCGATCGTATCCATCGCCAAGCAGCTACGCCAGAAAACGCCGGTGCCGGGCGCTATCGCGTTGCCGCTAGCAATCGGTTCGGTGATCGGCGGCACGGTGGGCGAGCGCATCCTCAAAGCGCTGATCACCCTGCTGGGGGACAACCACGCGGTCGTGGTCACGCAAAACATTTGCCTGAGTATTTTGATCGGCGTGGTTTTTCTCTATATGCTGCACAAAAACAATCTGCCCACCTTACAGGTAAGCGGACTTCTGCCCTCCTCGCTCGTCGGGGTGCTGCTTGGTTTTTTCTCCTCTTTTCTCGGCATAGGCGGCGGACCGATCAACGTGGCGCTGCTCATTTTTCTTTTTTCCCTCAGCACCAAAACGGCTACCGTATGCTCGATCATCACGATCCTGTTTGCGCAAATTTCCAAGCTCGCCACCGTTTTGTTGACAACTGGCTTTGCTCCCTTCGATCTGAGCATGCTGCCCGTTATGGTTGCGGGCGCGGTCGCGGGCGGATGGCTGGGCGCGCGGCTGAATAAACAGCTTTCCGAAAAGACTGTGGAGCGTGCGTTCAACGCCGTACAACTGCTCGTTTTGGCGGCTTGCCTATGCAACATCGTACGCAATCTGTAACCGGTCCGTTTTCCGCATGCAAAATGCCCCTTTCGGAAAATCCGAAAGGGGCATTTTGATCTGCTTTTTAAACTTGTACCTTGTATTCTTCGATCGCGGTTTTAATTTCCTGTTTTTCGGCTTTTTTGCCGTACTGGTCCACCTTCACGCGGCTTTTCGGTTCGTGGTTTAGGCTGCACGCGCCGCCGACGCAGCCGCCGACGCAGGCCATGCCCTCGATAAAGTTCTTATCCAGCTTGCCGGCCTTGGCCTTTAATAGCGCCAGCTTGCATTCCTCGATACCGTTGCACACCTCGGCCTTAACATCGAAATCCAGCTTCTTTTCCTTGACCGCTTGCAGCACGGCCTCGGTCAGGCCGCCCGAGCGGCCAAAGATGCGGCCCCAAGGGGAAGCGTCCGCCAGCGGGGTTTCATCGAGCTGGTTCAGTTCGATCTCGCGCGCGTCCAGCATGGCTTGCAGTTCCTCAAAGGTGAGCACGCAGTCGATCCACAGGTCGACCGTCGGCTTCTGGCGTTCGGCCTTTTTGGCCGTGCACGGGCCGATAAAGATGGTCTTGACCGGCATTTCGCCGTTGATCTTCACATAGCGGCCGATCTCGGCCATGGGCGATAGGTTATGCGAGATCTTGTCGCTCATCTCGGGCACCTGCTTTTGTATGTAAGAAACAAACGCAGGGCAGCAGCTCGAAGTTAAAAAGCCCTTTTCAGCCAGCTCGTCGGTCTCCTTATCGGCAACCATGTCGGCACCCATGGCGGCTTCCACGACATAGTCGATGCCAAGCGCCTGAATCCCGGTTACCACCTGACCGAGACTGCAATCCTCAAACTGCGCGGCCAGCGCGGGCGCGACGATCGCGACCGTGCGATAGTTTTCACCGTCGCGCGCGTTGCGGATGATGTTGATCGCATCGACCATAAAGGATTTATCCATAATCGCGCCAAACGGGCACTGATAGACGCACGCGCCGCACGCGATACACTTATCGATATTAATCTCGGCTTTTTTCTCCTCGTTCATGCGGATCGCGCCGACCTTGCACGAGCGTTCGCACGGGCGCACATGCTCGGTGATCGCGCCATAGGGACAGACCTTGGCGCATCTGCCGCATTCAATGCACATATCAGGATCGATAATGGCCTTGCCGCTTTTGGATTTGGTAATGGCATGCTTGGGACAGTTTTTAATGCAGCGCTGCGAAATACAGCCGCGGCACGATTCGCTGACCTGATAGCGCTCGACCGGGCATTCGTCGCACGCGATCGGGATGACCTCGACCACGTTCGGGTTGCGGCGGTCGCCGCCCATCGCCAAACGCACGCGCTCCTGCGCGATCGCGCGCTCCTTGTAGATACAGCAGCGCATGGTCGCCTTGGGGCCGGGCGAAATGATCTTGGGAATCTCGTAGTAGCTCTCCATCAGGTTGCCGTCGTACGCACGGCCGGCGACCTCTTTGAGCACGCGGTATTTCAAAAATTGTACATCGGTTTCAAAATTACGCACAGTAGTGTTCCTCCAGTCCCGATATCCTTATATCCTTATATCCTTGGGCCTTATCTTTTGTATTTCTCCATGCCTTCGCGGTATAGGTTGCCGCCCATGCAGTCCTGCGAAACGATGGCGCTGAAATTTTCCACCGTGAGCCGTTTGACCGACTCGCAGCCCAGCTCGTCATAGGCGATCACTTCCACGTTTTTGATGCTGGCCGCCTTAGCGGCGCCCGCGCCGCCGATCGCGACCATATACACCGCGCCGCATCGCGCCATGGCTTCTTCCACGGCCTTGCTTCTCACGCCCTTGCCGATCATGCAGGCAAGCCCCGCGTCCAGAAGGCGCGGCGCGAACGGGTCCATGCGGCCCGAGGTCGTCGGCCCGATCGAGCCGATCACCTGACCGGGTTTTGCCGGTGTGGGACCGGCGTAGTATATGGCCGCGCCGTTTAGATCAAAGGGCAGCTTTTCGCCCGCGTCCATCGCGGCGACGATCTTTTTATGCGCGGCGTCGCGCGCGGTGTACACGATGCCCGTCAGGCTGACCGTGTCGCCCGCCCGCAGACGGGGAGCCATATCTTTTAGCTGGTCGGTATGTAAATCGTAATGCGCCATGGTTATCCCTCCGTTTTGGGCTTGATGCCGCTGAGCATATCGCGAACAATACGGTTTTTCGGCTCCGCCGGCAGAACGGATTTGCTCAGCGTACCGCTGATGCGGTCGATCTCGCCGAGCACCTCGCCCGCCTTGCGCACCATCTCGGCGGATTCCGCCTGACTGCGCGAAAGCACAACCTTATAGTTTTCCTTCGCCGTGTCGAGCTGGCGCTTGACCGTTTCGATCATTTCCATCGATTGGCGGCGCAGCTTGGCCAGCTCGTTTTTTGCGTCCTCTTCAATCTGCTTGGCGCGCCGGTAAGCGGACAGCTCCATTTCGGCGATTTTGTCCTTGGAGGCCGCGTATTCCCCGCACTTTTCCGAAAGCCGGGCGTTTTCCTCGGTCAGGCGGTCGTTATCCTCCGCAAGGGAGGCGGCGCGGGCGCTCTGCGCTTCGATTTCCGCCGTTTGCAGGGTGAAACCGCTTTCGATCTCGTCGAGCTTCAGGCGAATCTTGTCGGTGTCGAGCGTCATTTCGCCAAGGCGCTCCAACAGCTCCGCGTTTTTCGCGATCAGCTGATCGTTCTGCTCGCGCAGTTCGGCAAGCGCTGTTTGCGATTCGGTCAGCGCGCGCTGCAAGCTGTCCGTCTGCTCGTGGTATTGCCGGTCCATCTCTTCTATGTAGTGCAGCACATCCTCGCGGCGAAAACCGCCGAACGCAGCGCTGCGAAAGCCCTTTGCCTGTTCGTCCATTCCGTATATCCTCCATCGCCACGCGGGCGCGCTTCTGTCTATGTTAATAGTATAACAAAGTCCTTCCCGAATAGCAATACCAAAGAGAGAGTTGGCAAACTTTATCGCGCGTTTTCGCAGCCCCCCAAAATGCGTCCTTTCTTCCTATTAAAATAAAACGCGTTTTTCGCGCCGCGATCACGGTCACGCCCTTGCATTTGACGGTAAACTGTGCTAAAATAATGTTTATCTTGCTAAATGGAGAAAGAATATCATGCTTGAACTCAAGGATTTTGAAGCCGCCGCGGACCGTCTGAAAAATGTGATCCACGACGTTCCCCTGTCCACCTCCTCCACTTTTTCCGGTATGACCGGGGCCGAGGTGTACCTGAAATACGAAAACCAGCAGAAGACCGGTTCCTTCAAGGTGCGCGGCGCGTACAATAAAATCATGAAGCGCTACCGCGAGGGCGGGCTGAACGCGGTCGTCGCCTCCTCGGCGGGCAACCATGCGCAGGGGGTGGCTTTCGCGGCCTCGTCCGTCGGCGTCAAGTCGACCATCGTCATGCCCCGCTCCACGCCGATCGCCAAGGTCTCGGCAACCGAAGGCTACGGCGCTGAAGTCGTTCTGGCGGGCAATATTTACGACGAAGCTTATGCGCGCGCCTGCGAAATCTGCGAAGAGACCGGCGCGGAGTTCATCCATCCCTTTGACGACGAGGACGTGATGGCTGGTCAGGGCACCATTGCGCTTGAAATTCTGCGTGATCTGCCGTTTGTCGATATGATTTTCGTACCGGTCGGCGGCGGCGGCCTGATTTCCGGCATCGCCACCTGCGCCAAGCAGATCAACCCCCGCATCCAAATCATCGGCGTGCAGGCCGAGGGCGCGCCCGCCATGGCAAATTCCTTCCGCACGGGCGATCTGACCCCGTCGGATTCCGTGCGCACCATCGCGGACGGCATCGCGGTCAAAACGCCGGGCGAGACCACCTTTGAATATGTAAAAAAATATGTGGACCGCATCGTCACCGTGTCGGACGCGGAGATATCCTCCACCGTGCTGCTGCTGCTTGAGCGCACCAAGCAGGTGGTGGAAACCTCTGGCGCAGCGTCGCTCGCCGCCGTGCTGAACGGCAAGGTCGATATCAAGGGCAAAAAGGTCGTATGCGTGCTTTCGGGCGGCAATATCGATGTGTCCTTTATCCACAAGATCGTGGAAAAGGGCCTTGTTACCCGTTGCCGCCATCTCAAGTTCTCCACCATCATGCCGGACGCGCCCGGCGCTTTGGAGCGCTTTGCCCATCTGGTGGCCGACCAAAACGCCAACATCATCCTGTTCCAGCATGACCGCGTGCAGGCCGATCTGGACATCGGCGAGGCCATCATTCAGGTCGTGTGCGAGGTCGGCGGCGTGGAGCACGGCAAGCGCCTGATCGACAATCTCACCCGCGAGGGCTATCAGATCTTTACCACACAGGTATAAACACAAAAAACTGCTGCAAACTTTGCAGCAGTTTTTTTGCGTTTTATTCTACCGGTACGGTCTTATCGGCGGCGTTGTCGTCCGTCGCGTTGTTCACACTGTTCGTGTCGTTGTTCGGATCGTTGGTTCCGGTCAGCGCGTCGCCGGCCTCGTCCAGACCATCCTTAATGTCGTTGCCGGCATTTTCAGCCGCGTTGCCCGCGTCGTTCATGCCTTCGTCCACAGGGTTGTTGTCCGTGTTCCCCTCAGTCGTACCGTTGGTTGTTCCGTTATTGTTTGCATCGTTGGCTTCGTTTTTCTGATCGTTCGCCGTGTTTCCGCAGCCGGTCAGCAGCAGGGTAAACACCGCGAGCATAGCAATCAGCGTTTTCATTGCAGTTCCCTCCTTGCGTGTTTGCCGATAGTATGGCGAGGGAAGCGAAACATTATACGAAAAATTTGATTTTTTTTAAATGCGTCAGCGCCGCCGCGCAGGTAAGCCCGGTGACCAGTCCGAGCGGCACCGCCATCACGAGCAGGAACGGCAGGTAGGCGATCACGGCGTTTGTGCCCATCCAGAATACCGCCGCGATCATTTGGCCCACGTTGTGCGCCGCCGCGCCCGCCACGCTGACCCCGAGCAGCGAGCAGAACCGCCCCTCCGCTTGAAGCAGCGCCCACATGACAAGGAGAGACAGCAGACCGCCAGACAGGGAAAACAAAAAGCCGGTCACGCTGCCCATGAGCAGCGAGGATAACCCAACCCGGCAAACCAAAATGGCGAACGCTTCGCGCGGACGCAGCCGTGTCAGCGCGAAAAGCGTGACCACATTGGCAAGACCCAGCTTGACCCCGGGCACCGGAATGACCGCATCCAGCGGGAACAGGCGTTCCGCAAGGGAAAGCACGATCGCGAGCGCGGTGAGCAGGCCGCACAGCGTCAGTTTTTTTATCTTCATGCGCGCCCCCTTATGATACGATCGCGTCCACTTCGTTTTTTTCGCCCACCAGCTTTAGGACAACGCGGTTGGGCAGGCACACCGCGGCCTGCCCCGCGCGGGAAAGCGTGCCGGTGCGCACGCACACCTGATCGCGGCAGTCCGCCCCGGCCATGCGCGCGGTCAGTCCGTCGAGTACAATGGTATTGTGCCCGTCCAGATCGATGGTCTCTCGGGTATCCGGCGTGAGCGCGACGCGCTGCGTCAGTTCGCCGTCTTTCCAAATTTCGGCGTAGAGCCGGTCGCCCGCCGCCTGCATGGCCAGAAAAACCGCGAGCGCCGCCGCAGCAAGCAGCACGGCGGCGATGATGACAAAGTCGCCCCACCTCATTTTACTGCGCATAGGTATAGCCCTTGTCTTCTCCGTCAAAGGTAAAGGTGCACGCCTTTGCCACCGCGGGCGTGGTGTAGACCCGCTTGTCCGATGTGATGAACACCGCCGCGACGCCGTTCGCCTCACAAAAAGCCATGCCGTCCTCCAGCCCCATCACGAACAGGGCGGTCGTGAACGCATCCGCCCGGGTCGAATTTTCATCGATCACGGTCACGCCGCGCAGTCCGCTTTCCGCCGGGTATCCGGTGCGCGGGTCGAAGATGTGGTGATACCGCTTGCCGTCCTGCTCGAAATAACGTTCATAATCGCCCGAGGTAACGACTGATCGGTCCTCCACCGCCACGGTCGCGATATATTCCACGTTGTTATCCGGGTCGGCTATGCCGATCCGCCACGGCTTGCCGTTATTCGATCCGACCGCGTAGATATTGCCGCCCAGCATCAGCAGACCGGACGCATCCGCTTCCCGCAAAATGGCGGCGCATTCATCCGCCGCGATGCCCTTGGCGATACCGCCAAGGTCGAGCTGCGCGCCGCCCGCCAGCGAAACAAAGCCGCTGTTTTGATCGACTACAATGTTGGCCGCGCCAACGGTCAAAAGCGCCTCGTCTATCTCGCTTTGCGCGGGCACGCGGGGTTCGTCCGTGCCGATGCCCCATAGATCGGTCAACCGGGCGGTCGTGGGATCGAACAGACCGTTTGTTTGTTCCGAAAGCGCCTTGGCCGTTTGAATATAGCCGCCCTCATCAACCATGCCGGTGCCTGACGGGGCGTGGTTGATCAAATAGACCGCGCTCGCCTTTGCGTTGTTTTCCCCGCTGCGTGTGCGGGACAGCAGGCCTTCCAGCTCGTTTACCCGCCGTTCGCACTGCCGGGCGGCGTCTTGCCCCGTCTCCCCCAGCACGGTGACCGACATGAAGGTATCCATCGCGAAAAAGTCCGTCGAATATTCCTTGGGCGCGCACCCACAAAGCAGTAAAAGCGGCAAAACGGCCGCTGCAAGTCGTTTCATATAGTATCTCCCGGTCTGATGGTTTTCCTCACTTATTATAATGCACCGCCGGTCGATGCGCAATCCCCAATGCACAAAAGCGCCCTCCGGATCAAATATCCGGAAGGCGCTTTTTGCGAGGGATAATAAAGATAAGGATAAGAAGGTGGTTAGGAGGCGGCGATATTATTCATCGTCCTGCAGCGCGTCGAAGCCCTCCGCGCCGGTGCGCACCTTGATGACGTTTTCCACGTTGTAAACAAAGATCTTACCGTCGCCGATGTGTCCGGTATACAGGACCGCCTTGGCCGTTTCCACAACGGTCTCGACCGGCACGGCGGACACGACGACCTCCATCTTGATCTTGGGCAGCAGGTTCACATCCACCTCGGCGCCGCGGTAATACTCGGTCGCGCCCTTCTGCACGCCGCAGCCGATGACGTTCGCCACGGTCATGCCGGATACGCCGATCTGGCTCAGCGCGTCCCTGAGCGCTTCAAACTTGGACTGCTTGGTAACGATGACGACCTTGGACAGCTTGTGCGCGCCCGCTTCGTCCGTCACTCTGGTAACGGGCACCGCGTGCTCGACCGCCACCGGCGCGCCCGCGGCCTGCACGGCCTGCATTTCGCCCGCCTTGGTGCCCAGCACCTGCGGAACGACCGGCATAAAATCCGCGTAGGCGGAAACGAGGCCGTGCTCGGGCTGGTCAAGACCCATGACCTCCTCCGCCGTGGAAACGCGCAGACCGATGGTGTGCTTGATGAGCTGGAACACGATGGTCATCGTGACGGCAACCCACGCGATGACCGCGACGACGCCGAGCACCTGAACGCCGAAGAAGCGGAAGCCGCCGCCGTAGAATAGGCCGAGCGGCGCGCCCGCGTCGTCCGTCAGGTAGTAGGCCAGCAGGCCGGTCAGCAGCGTGCCGGTCGCGCCGCATAGGCCGTGCACGCCGACCGCGCCGACCGGGTCGTCTACCTTGACCTTCTGGTCGATCAATTCAATGCCGAACACCACGACAAAACCTGCCACGATGCCGATGACCGCCGCGCCCACCGGCGTTACGGCGTCGCAGCCCGCGGTGATCGCGACCAAGCCAGCCAGCGAGCCGTTCAGCGTCATGGAGACATCGGGCTTCTTATAGCGCAGCCACGTGATGCACATTACCGTTACCGTAGAAACCGCGGCGGCAAGGTTGGTGGTGACGAACACACGGGCCGCGGTCTCGGCCGCGCCGCCCGAAAGGGCCACCGTGGAACAGCCGTTAAACCCGAACCAGCAGAACCATAGGATAAATACGCCGAGCGCGCCCAGTGTGAGCGAGTGGCCGGGAATCGCGCGCGCCTTGCCGCTCTTCGCGTACTTGCCGATACGGGGGCCGAGAATCAGCGCGCCGACAAACGCCGCGACGCCGCCCACCATATGCACCGCGGCGGAACCCGCGAAATCATGGAAGCCCAGTTCGGCCAGCCAGCCGCCGCCCCAGATCCAGTGGCCCGAGATCGGATAGATCAGAGCCGAAATGACCATGGAGTAAATGCAGTAAGCGGAAAACTTGGTGCGTTCCGCCATCGCGCCCGACACGATGGTCGCGGCGGTCGCGCAGAACACGGTCTGAAAGATCAGCGTGGACCAGCTGTGTCCCTCGCCCACAACGCCGTCGGCCAGAAAATCAAAGCCGCCGAAAACGCCGCTTGCCGAACCGAACATAATGCCAAAGCCAAGCAGCCAAAAGATCGGCGTGCCGAGGGAAAAATCCATCAGGTTCTTCATGATGATATTGCCCGCGTTCTTGGCGCGGGTAAAGCCCGTTTCTACCATTGCAAAGCCCGCCTGCATAAAGAAAACGAGCGCCGCGCCGAGCAGAATCCAACCGGTGTCAAGCGCGCCTGCCAACATAGTGATGTCCATTTTGTCATGTACCCCCTTAAAATTTAAAAAGGCGTGTATTCTCCCCGCCTTTTACGGGGAAAATACACGCCTTTGTGTACGGGTCATTCAGTTTTTCCGCTGTGCGATCAAACGTAGAAGAGAATGTCGGAATAGGTCGGGAACGGCCAGCCCTTCTTAGCGACCAGACATTCCAGCGCGTCCGCCGGTTTACGCGCGGCTTCCATCGCGGGAATGACGGCGTCGTGGTAGTAATGGGCGCTCTGCTCCGCCGAGCCCTTGGGCGCCGAGGCCACCGCCTCGTCCAGCGCGTCGCAATGGCTGGAAAGCGTTTCGATCAGGGACGAAAGCTCGGCAACCAATTTGGCTTCCATACCGCCCGTTACGCCGATATCCTGCTTGAGGCGCGCGGTCTTGGCCACGCTCTGCTCGTATGCAAGGCACGCGGGCACGATCTCCTGCCGGATCATTTCGATCATGGTGAGCGCTTCGATGTGCAGCGTCTTGGCGTACTCCTCAAGCAGGGTCTCCTCGCGGCTTTCCATCTCCGCGCGGGTATAAACGTTGTGCTGCGCGAACAGCTTCAGGTTTTTCTCATCCGTGTAGTGCGGCAGCGCTTCGTCCGTCGAACGGAAATTGGACAGGCCGCGCTTTTCCGCTTCGACCACCCAAGCTTCGTCATAGCCGTTGCCGTTGAAGATGATGCGTTCGTGCTTTTTGATTTCGCGGCGGATCAGCGCGGACAGCGCGCTGTCGAAGTCCTCGGCCTTTTCCAGCTCGTCGCAGAATACGCGCAGCTCCTCCGCCACGGCGGTGTTGATCATGATATTGGCGCACGCGATATTAAAGGACGAACCCAGCATGCGGAACTCGAATTTGTTGCCGGTAAAGGCAAAGGGCGAGGTACGGTTGCGGTCGGTCGTGTCCTTCGGGATATCGGGCAGCACGGCGACGCCGAGGTCCATCTTGGTCTTTTCCACATCGGTGTAATCGGCGCCGGAGACGATCGCGTCCAGAATACCCTGCAATTCGTCGCCGATGAACATGGAAACGATGGCCGGAGGCGCTTCATCCGCGCCCAGACGGTGATCGTTGCCCGCGTTCGCCACCGAGATACGCAGCAGATCCTGAAACTCATCCACAGCCTTGATCACGGCGGTTAGGAACAGCAGGAACTGCGCGTTTTCGTGCGGGGTCTTGCCGGGCTCGAGCAGATTTTCGCCCTCGTCCGTCGAAAGCGACCAGTTGTTGTGCTTGCCCGAACCGTTGACGCCGTCAAACGGCTTTTCGTGCATCAGGCAGATGAAGCCGTGCTTCTGCGCGACGCGCTTCATGACCTCCATCGTCAGCTGGTTATGGTCGGTCGCAATATTGGTGGTGGTGAACACCGGGGCCATTTCGTGCTGGGACGGCGCCACCTCGTTGTGCTTGGTCTTGGCGAAGATGCCGAGCTTCCAAAGCTCCTCGTCCAGCTCCTGCATGAACGCGGCCACGCGGGGACGGATGGAACCGAAATAATGGTCCTCCATCTCCTGCCCCTTGGGCGGCTTGGCGCCGAACAGCGTGCGGCCGGTAAAAATCAGATCCTTGCGCTTTGCGTAATCCTTCTTTTCAATCAGGAAGTACTCCTGCTCGGGGCCGACCGTGGTGGTCACGCGCTTGACGTCCTTGCCGAACAGCTTCAGCACGCGGCTGGCTTGCAGGCTGATCGCGTCCATCGAGCGTAGGAGCGGCGTTTTCTTATCCAGAATTTCGCCGGTGTACGAGCAGAACGCGGTCGGGATGTATAGTGAGCCGTCCTTGACAAAGGCGTAGCTCGTCGGGTCCCACGCGGTGTAGCCGCGCGCCTCGAACGTGGCGCGCAGGCCGCCGGAGGGGAAAGACGATGCGTCCGGTTCGCCGCGCACAAGCTCCTTGCCGGAAAACTCCATCATCACGCCGCCGTCGTCCGTCGGGGAGATGAAGGAATCGTGCTTCTCGGCGGTGATGCCGGTCATCGGCTGGAACCAGTGGGTGTAGTGGGTCGCGCCCTTGCTGATCGCCCAGTCCTTCATCGCCGTGGCGACGACCGCGGCAACGGCGGGGTCAAGCGCCTTGCCTTCCCGAATGGTCTGCTTGAGCTTCTTGAAGGTGTCCTTGGGCAGGCGCTCCTTCATCACGGTCTCGTTAAAGACCATGCTGCCGAACAGCTCCGGTACATTGCTTGCTGTGCTCATGAATGGTTCGCTCCTTACTGTAGTAACTTTACCTGTCATGATTTACCCGGATCCCCAAAAGAATGCGGGAAAATAAAAAAATGCGCTGCGGGTCGTGTTCCCACAGCGCCTTTGCTGTTTACACGCTAAATTATAGATTCGCCTGCCGCCTTTGTCAAGGGAAAACCCGTATTTTTTTCGTTTTCGGGCGTTTTTTATGATAAGAGAGTAAATCCGGCATGGTGAAGCGCCCGGTTTTTATGCAATTTGTGAAAACTTTGCGAAAAGGGCCCTTTTTCCGCTTGACGAACGCCCTTTCCATGCATTATGATTAAAAACACGGACAAAGGCGTCCGCTGCCCGGAAGGGGCCAAACTGCACGTTTGGTTCTTTTCGGGCGGCGGGCGCTTTTTTGTTTTGATAAGGAGGAACCACCCATGCTGCAAAAAGAAGGTCAGGTACGCATTCCGGCCGGCTGCGCGATCTCCGGCATTTTCCATAAGGACGGCGCGCGCGAAAACGGCGCGCGTATCATAGAATCCATCCGCATGATGCACGACCGCTCCAACGGACTGGGCGGCGGCTTTGCCGGCTACGGCATCTACCCCGAATACGCCGACTACTATGCGCTCCATGTATTCTATGATACGCAGGCCGCCAAGGAAGAATGCGAACGCGAGCTGGAACGCCATTTCGATATCGTCAACCTTTCCAAGATCCCGACCCGCCGCCACCCCCGCATCAAGGACGAGCCGATGATTTGGCGGTACTTTGTCGCCCCACTGCCCACCCGGCTGGCCGCCAGCCAGCTCGACGAGCGCGAGTATGTCGCCCGCTTCGTCATCCGCGTCAACCATACGCTTGCGGGCGCGTACATCTTTTCCTCCGGCAAAAATATGGGCGTGTTCAAAGCGTCCGGCTTTCCGGAGGATGTGGGCGAATATTACATGCTGGAAAACTACGAAGCCTACTCGTGGACGTGCCACGGCCGCTACCCGACCAACACCCCCGGCTGGTGGGGCGGCGCGCACCCCTTTGCCCTGCTGGACTGGGCGGTGGTGCACAACGGCGAAATCTCTTCCTACGATGCAAACCGCCGGTTTATTGAAATGTTCGGCTACTCCTGCGACCTGCTGACCGACACCGAGGTGATCACCTATATCGTCGACTACCTCAGCCGCCGGGTTGGGCTGACGCTGGAAGAGGTCAGCCGCGTGCTCGCCGCGCCCTTCTGGTCCACCATTGAAAAGCAAGAGCCCGCTGAGCGCGAACGCCTGACCTATCTGCGCAACGCCTTCGCTTCCCTGATGGTGACCGGCCCGTTTTCCATTTTGGTTGGCTTTACGGGCGGCTTGATGGCGCTGAACGACCGGCTCAAGCTGCGCAGCATGGTCGTGGGCGAAAAAGACGAAACGGTGTTTATCGCATCCGAGGAGTGCGCGATTCGCCGCATCTCGCCCGAACTCGATTCGATCCGTGCGCCGCGCGGCGGCGAGGCGGTCATCGTCACCCTGAACTTTGGAGGGAATCAGTAATGGCTATCGATTTTTTATATCCGGAATACGAGGTCGTGCGCAACAAGGACCGCTGCATCTCGTGCCGCGTCTGCGAGCGGCAGTGCGCGAACGAGGTACACCGCTTTGACCCCAGCTTCGGCTACATGACGGCGGACGAATCCAAGTGCGTTTGCTGCCACCGCTGCGTCGCGCTGTGCCCGACGCGCGCGCTCAAGATCGTCAAGACCGACCATACCTTTAAGGAAAACGCCAACTGGACCGGCAAGGCCATTTCCGAGGTATACCGGCAGGCGGGCACGGGCGGCGTGCTGCTCTCCTCCATGGGCAACCCGGAGCGGGGCCCCATTTACTGGGATAAGATCTTGATCAACGCGTCGCAGGTCACCAATCCTTCGATCGACCCGCTGCGCGAGCCGATGGAGACCAGAACCTTTCTCGGCAAAAAGCCGGGTCGGATCGAACGCGACGAGGAGGGGCGCATCCGTCCCAACCTCTCCCCGCAGCTTAAGCTGAACATGCCCATCCTGTTTTCCGCGATGAGCTACGGCTCGATCTCCTATAACGCGCACGCCTCGCTCGCCCGGGCCGCCAAGGCGCTCGGCACCTATTACAACACCGGCGAGGGCGGCCTGCACGAGGATTTCTATGAATACGGCCCCCATACCATCGTACAGGTCGCCTCCGGCCGCTTCGGCGTACATAAAGATTATCTGGAGGCGGGCGCCGCGATCGAGATCAAGATGGGTCAGGGCGCGAAGCCGGGCATCGGCGGCCACCTGCCCGGCCTGAAGGTAGGCCCGGATATCTCCAAAACCCGCATGATCCCGGAAGGAACGGACGCGATCTCGCCCGCCCCGCACCACGATATCTATTCCATTGAGGATCTGCGCCAGCTTGTCTTTTCGCTGAAAGAAGCGACCGCATACAAAAAGCCCGTGCTGGTCAAGATCGCCGCCGTGCACAATGTCGCGGCGATCGCGTCGGGCGTGGCCCGCTCGGGCGCGGACGTGATCTGTATCGACGGCTACCGAGGCGGCACGGGCGCGGCGCCCACCCGCATCCGCGACAACGTGGGCATCCCGATCGAGCTGGCGCTCGCGGCGGTTGACCAGCGGCTGCGGGACGAGGGTATCCGCGATCAGGTATCCGTCGTCGTGGGCGGTTCGATCCGCAACGCGGCCGATCTGGTCAAGGCTATCGCGCTCGGCGCGGACGCCTGCTACATCGCGACCAGCGCGCTGATCGCTCTTGGCTGCCACCTGTGCCGTTCGTGCCAGACCGGCAAGTGCAACTGGGGCATCGCCACGCAGCGGCCCGAGCTGGTGCGCCGCTTGAACCCGGACATCGGCTGCGAGCGCCTTGTGAATCTCGTCACCGCTTGGGATCATGAGCTAAAGGAAATGATGGGCGGCATGGGCATCAATTCGATCGAAGCCCTGCGCGGCAACCGGCTGATGCTTCGCGGCCTAGGCCTCACCGACCGCGAGCTTAAAATCCTCGGCATCAAGCACGCGGGAGAATAACGAAAGAATGAGGTAGGAGGTAGGAGTGAGGTAGGAATGAGGAGTTAGGAGTTAGGAGTTGGATTATCGGCTTTGCCGATAATCCTAATTACCGAAGCGGTTGGCTTCCCAAACTTCCACCTTTCTAACGCCTCCTGCCGACGCTATCATTACTAATTACTAATTACTAACTCCTAACTCCTACTTCCTAATTCCTAACTCCTAATTAAACGAAAGGGTGTTGATAAAAGTGACCATCACTGCAAACCTTACCTATTATAAAGAGCTGGGTGAAATGATCCGCGCGCAGCCGGACAGCGAGTTGACGATCGACCGGGTGGTGGGCCAGCGTTATATCGGCTGCGGCTCCGCCGGTAAAAGGCTCACGGTGCGCGGCACGCCGGGTAACGGACTTGGCCAGTACCTGAACGGCTCCACGATAGAGGTGTTCGGCAACGCGCAGGAAGCCGTCGGCGACACGATGAACGCGGGCGATATCATCATTCACGGCTCTTGCGGGGATACCTGCGGCTACGGCATGCGCGGCGGGCGCATTTTTATCAAGGGAAACTGCGGCTACCGCGCGGGCATCCATATGAAGGCCTATCAGGAGCAGTGCCCGGCGGTCGTCATCGGCGGGCGGGCCGGTTCGTTCCTTGGCGAGTATCTGGCCGGCGGCCTGATCTTAGTGCTTGGCCAAGGCGCCGGCGGCGCGTATCCTGTCAGCAATTTCTGCGGCACGGGTATGCACGGGGGCAAAATTGTGCTACACTGTGATAAAGTGCCAGAGGATTTGCCCCGTCAAGTGCTCGTACGCGAGGCAAGCGAAGCCGACCGCGCCGAGATCGCCCCCCATATCGACGATTACTGCCGCTTTTTCGGCGGCGACGCGGCGGCGCTCAAAGCCCAGACGTATTATGTGCTGACGGCCAACCCGGACGCGGGCTACCACCAGCTTTACACCTATAATTAGCGCTAAAACAGGAGGTTCGGAACCATGGATCAGACCAAAAGCGAAGTGATTTCGTTCATTGAGGAAAACGATGTGAAGTTCATTCGCCTTGCTTTCTGCGATATCTTCGGCAACCAGAAAAATATTGCCATCATGCCGGCGGAGCTGCCGCGCGCGTTTGAAAGCGGCATCCATTTCAACGCCGCGGCGCTCAAGGGCTTTCTCAACGTGGCCGATTCCGACCTGCTGCTCTTCCCCGACCCGGCCACGCTCGCCGTGCTGCCGTGGCGGCCCAGCCAAGGGCGCGTGGTGCGGTTTTACTGCGATATCAAATATCCCAGCGGCGCGCCCTTTGAGGGCGACGGCCGCCAAATTCTGCGGAGCGCCTGCCGCCGCGCCCAGCGCGCGGGCTACTCGCTCACCATGGGCACGGCGAGCGAATTCTACCTGTTCGAGCTGGATGAAAACGGCCACCCCACGCTGACCCCGCACGACCACGGCGAATACTTCGATATCGCGCCGCTCGACCGCGGCGAAAACGTGCGCCGCCAGATCTGCCTGACGCTGGAGGAAATGGGCATCCAGCCGGAATCCTCCCACCACGAGCAGGGCCCCGGCCAGCATGAGATCGATTTCCGCTACGCCGAGGTCATGGAGGCCGCCGATAACTTTTTAACGTTTAAATCAGTCGTCAAATCCATGGCCATGGGCAGCGGCCTATTCGCCAGCTTTTTGCCCAAGCCCCTGCCCGACGCCCCGGGCAACGGCCTGCACCTGAGCCTTTCCATTTTTAAAAACGGAAAGAACCTGTTTCACCCCTGCTTCACCGAAGCAAAGGAAGGGCAAAGCTTTGTCGCCGGCGTGCTGCGCCGCGCGGCGGAGATCACGATTTTCGGCAGCCCGCTCACCAACTCCTATTCCCGCCTTGGCGAATTTGAAGCGCCCAAATACATCACTTGGTCGCACCAAAACCGTTCGCCGCTCATTACCATTCCCCTCATGGCGGACGGCATGCCAAACCGGCTGAAGATGCGCGCGATGGACGGCTGCATCAATCCATATATCGTGCTTGCGCTGATTATACACGCCGGGCTGGACGGTATCGACGAAAAGCTGCCGCTCGCGCCCGCGTGCGATATCGATCTGTTTACCGCCCCGCCCGAGGTCGTCGCGCGGTATCAGGCCCTGCCCGCCTCGCTGTGCGACGCGGTGCGGCTGGCACAGGCATCGGACTTTATTCGCGGCATTTTGCCCGCGCGCACGCTGGAAAGCTTTTTCGCCGCCAAACAAAACGAGCACGACCGCATCGCCTTGTCGGACGACCGGCTTTCAGCCGAGCGCCAGCTGTATTTCGAGCGATACTAAGCCTTTGTCCAACCCAATGGAGAAGGAGGGAAATCATTCGTTGGAACGCATTCTGATCGTTTCCGCAGCCGATAAGGCCTATCGCGCGCTCTGCTCCGTATTGACCGGCGGCGGCGTTAGGGCCGAATTTTCCCTTGCCCGTTCGGGGGTCGAGGCGCGCCGGGGCCTTGCCCAAACAGAATACAGCCTTATTTTTGTCAACACGCCGCTGCCTGACGAATTCGGCCACGAACTGGCGCAGGCCGCGGCGCATGAAACGCTTGCGGGCGTGCTCCTTCTGGCCGCCGCCGAGGTATCGGACGCGGTCAGCGAAAAGGTGGAACTGGACGGCGTGTTTGTGCTGCCCAAGCCGCTCGACCGCGTGATGCTTTTTCAGGCGCTGCGCATGGCGCGCGCCGCGCGCAGCCGCTTGACCGGCCTGCAAAGCGAAAACCGCAAGCTGCTGCGTCGGATCGAGGATATCCGTCTGGTGGACCGCGCCAAGTGCCTGCTCATCGAATGCCGCGGCATGACCGAACCGGAAGCGCACGCCTATATCGAACGCCGCGCCATGGACCGGCGGCAGACCAAGCGCGCCGCCGCCGAGGCGATCTTGAACGGCGAAGCTTGAACGGCTGAAAAATTTTTGTCTTTTTTTCTGCCGGATAGAGAATTTCGTACGATTTTATGATATACTGAATGGTGTATGAGCAGGTTTGAACCCGCCCATGCGCCATTTTTTAGTTCAAGGAGTGATTGCACGTGAAGCTGGCTTTCACCAAAATGCACGGCTGCGGCAACAATTACATTTATTTCAACTGCTTTGACCAGACGGTGCCCGATCCGGAAGCGCTATCCGTCCGGCTGAGCGAGCCGCATTTTGGCATTGGCGGCGACGGCGTCATACTCATTTCCCCATCGGACAAGGCGGACGCGCAAATGCGCATCTTCAACGCCGATGGGTCGGAGGGCAAGATGTGCGGCAACGGCATCCGCTGCGTCGGCAAGTACCTGTACGATAACGGCATGGTGAACGGCCGCACCACGGTTACGGTGGACACGCTTTCCGGCGTAAAAACGCTGCGGCTCGCCACCGAAAACGGCAAAGCGGTAACGGCAAGAGTCGATATGGGCGCCGCGATCCTGCAGCCGGACCTGATCCCGGTCGCGCTCGACGGCGACCGCGTGATCGACGCTCCCCTCGTCGTGGACGAAAAGGTTTACCATATCACCTGTGTTTCCATGGGCAACCCGCACTGCGTGATCTTCAGCGAGGAGGACATCGATTCGCTGGATCTGACCCGCATCGGCCCCAAGTTTGAACACCATCCGCTGTTCCCCGAGCGCGTCAACACCGAGTTCGTGAACGTTCTAAAGGACGGCACGCTCAAAATGCGCGTGTGGGAACGCGGCAGCGGCGAAACCTGGGCCTGCGGCACGGGCGCGTGCGCGGTCGGCGTGGCGGCCTGCCTTGGCGGGCATGCGCAAAAGGACAGCGATATCACCGTGCACCTGCGCGGCGGCGATCTTTTGATCCGATATACAGACGAAACCGTGTTCATGACGGGCGCGGCGACAACCGTATTTAAGGGGGAAATAGAGTTATGACAAAATACATCTTCGTGACCGGCGGCGTCGTTTCCGGTCTGGGCAAGGGCATCACGGCGGCGTCCCTAGGGCGGCTGCTGAAAAGCCGCGGCCTTAAGGTCGCGGCGCAGAAGCTCGATCCGTACATCAATGTCGATCCCGGCACGATGAGCCCGTTCCAGCACGGCGAGGTCTACGTCACCGACGACGGCGCCGAGACCGATCTGGACCTTGGCCACTACGAGCGCTTTATCGATGAGGATCTGAACAAGTTTTCCAACCTGACGACCGGCAAGGTCTACTGGAACGTGCTGAACAAGGAGCGCGCCGGCGAATATCTGGGCGAGACCGTGCAGGTCATCCCCCACATCACCAACGAGATCAAGTCCTTTATCCATTCGGTGGGTAAAAAGACTTCGGCCGATGTGGTCATCACCGAGATCGGCGGCACGACGGGCGATATAGAATCGCAGCCCTTCCTCGAAGCCATTCGTCAGGTCGCGGTCGAGGTAGGCCGCCGCAACTGCCTGTTTATCCATGTTACGCTCGTGCCCTATATCTCGGGCTCGAACGAACCCAAATCCAAGCCCACCCAGCACTCGGTCAAGGAACTGCGCGGACTTGGCATTTCGCCGGACATCATCGTCGCCCGCGTCGACCGTCCGATGGACGATGATATCAAGCGCAAGATCGCCATGTTCTGCACCGTTTCGGAGGACTGCGTCATTGAAAACCGCACGCTGCCCGTGCTGTATCAGGCGCCCATGATGCTGGAGGAGAGCCACCTTTCCGACATCGTCTGCCGCGAACTCGCCATCGGCGCGCCCAAGGGCGACATGTCGGAATGGACCGCCATGCTCGAGCGCATCGCGGCCCGCAAGGAGCATGTCAAGATCGCGCTGGTCGGCAAATATGTCAAGCTGCACGACGCTTATCTCTCCGTTGCCGAGGCGCTTCAGCACGGCGGCTATGAAAACGGCGTGTTCGTCGATATCGAATGGGTCGATTCCGAGGAACTGACGGCCGCGACCGTGGACAAGCTTCTGGGCGAGATCGACGGCGTTATCCTGCCCGGCGGCTTCGGCCCCCGCGGGATCGAAGGCATGATCTGCGCGGCCAATTATTGCCGCACGCAGGGCATCCCCTATTTCGGCATCTGCCTTGGCATGCAAATCGCTGTGATGAGCTACGCCCGCAACGTTTTGGGCTTTGCGGACGCGAATTCCAGTGAATTTGACGCCGATTCCACCCACGCGGTGATCGACCTGATGGAAAGCCAGCAGGGCATTTCCAAAAAGGGCGGCACGATGCGCCTTGGCGCTTACCCCTGCAAGGTGCGCCCGGGCACGATCATGGCTTCGGCCTACGGCGAGGAGATGATCTCCGAGCGCCACCGCCACCGCTATGAGTTCAACAATGTTTTCCGCGAGGAGATCGAAAGCCACGGCATGATCATTTCCGGCACCTCGCCCACGGGCGAACTGGTCGAAACGGTTGAGATCCCGTCCCATCCGTTCTATATCGGCGTGCAGTTCCACCCCGAATTTAAATCCCGTCCCAACCGCGCGCATCCGCTGTTCAAGGCGTTTGTCGCGGCATCTCTAAAAAGGAGCAACGAACATGCAGATTAATGAAAACTTTAACAATCTGGAACAGAGCTATCTGTTCTCCACCGTGGGCCGCAAGCAGCGCGAATTCGCCGCCGCGCACCCGGAAGCGGATATCATCAAGCTTTCCATCGGCGATGTGACCCGTCCCCTCGTGCCCGCCGTGATCGAAGCCATGCACGCGGCGGTGGACGAGCAGGCCCATCAGGAGACCTTCCACGGCTATGGAGACGAGCAGGGCTACGGCTTCCTGCACGACGCGCTGGTCGGCTATTATCAGACGCACGGCGTTTCGCTCGATACCGACGAAATTTTCATTTCGGACGGCGCGAAAAGCGACCTTGGCAACATCCTTGATATTTTCGGCACAGACAACACCGTGTTGGTGCCCGATCCGGTTTACCCGGTCTATGTCGACACCAACGTGATGGCGGGCCGCAAGATCGTGTTTGCCGATGCAAACGAGCAAAACGGCTTTCTGCCGCTGCCGGACGCTTCGGTAAAGGCCGATATCATCTATATGTGCTCGCCCAACAACCCGACCGGCGCGGCTTATGACCGGAAGGGCCTCAAGGCTTGGGTCGATTACGCGAACGCGCAGAACGCGGTCATTCTGTATGACGCGGCTTATGAGTGCTTCATCGAGGACGAGGCGCTTCCCCGCTCGATCTATGAGATCGAAGGTGCGAAAAGCTGCGCGATCGAGTTCTGCTCGTTCTCCAAGATGGCGGGCTTTACCGGCACCCGCTGCGGGTGGACGGTCGTTCCCAAGGCGCTGGCCGACGGACAGCTTAATAAAATGTGGCTGCGCCGCCAGACGACCAAGTTCAACGGTGTGCCTTATATCGTGCAAAAGGGCGCGGCGGCTTGCTTTACCGAAGAAGGTCAGAAGCAGATCCACGAAACGCTTGCCTACTATAAGCAGAACGCGAAGGTGCTCTCCGAAACGCTTGACGAACTCGGCATCTGGTACACGGGCGGTAAATCCAGCCCATATCTGTGGCTCAAGTGCCCGAACGGCATGGGCTCGTGGGAGTTTTTCGATTACTTGCTTGAAAACGCGCACGTTGTCGGCACCCCGGGCGCGGGCTTTGGCAAGAACGGCGAAGGCTTCTTCCGCCTGACCGCCTTCGGCGATCAGCAGCGCACGCTGGAAGCCGCGGCACGTTTAAAGAAACTGCTCGGATAAATCAAATGGGCTGTCCCTCGCGGACAGCCCATTTTTTCTAACAGAAGGGAGGATATGGCTATATGGGTGTGATCTACCCAAAAAAGTGCATTCTATGCGGCGAAGCGCTGCCGCTGGCGGGCACGGGCGCGGCCTTATTGTGCCCGGACTGCGCCCGCGCCGTCCGGCGGGATTACCGGGAAACGAGCGGCGTGCGTATTCCTGACACGGACGGCGCGGTAGCCTCCCTGCGCTACACCGGCCGCGTGGCCGAAGCCATGAAGCGCTTTAAATTCAGCCATTACCAGCACTACGCACCGTGGTTTGCCGCACAGCTCACGGCTGCGCTCACCGCCTATTTAGACGCATGGCAGCCCGACCTCGTCACCTTTATCCCCATCGGTCTGGTGCGCTGGTATCAGCGCGGCTACAACCAGTCCGAGCTGATCGCGGCGGACGTTGCCGGGCAGCTTGGCCTGCCGCTCGTTCCCCTTCTGAAAAAGCGGCGGTTCGTGCGCAAGCAATCCGCCCGGCAAGGCAAGGCCGCGCGCACCCAAAACATCAAACACGCCTTTCTCCCCATGCCGGATCACGATCTGACCGGCAAAAATGTGCTTTTGATCGACGATATCATCACCACCGGCGCCACCCTTTCCGCGGCGGCGAATACGCTGCGCGCCATGGGCGCGGCCCGCGTGTACGCCGCCGCCCCCACGGTAGCGCGGCACAAATAAAAAACCGCCGTATAGGCGGTTTTTTATTTGTACATTACCACGTTTGCCAATCAAAGCTATCGCTCAGATCCAAACCGTAAGCGTCCTTTACGGTTACGTCAAAGCGTATGCTGCGCGCGCCCGCCGGTATCTCGTAGGCCGGGAACGTGGCGCGGCAATACAGCGTGGCGGAAGTCATCTCAGCCATATCGCTTTGGTAGCCCATATTGTCCAGCGCCACTGCACCGAGCTTGGTCTCGCCGGCGGTCATGGTCGCGGTGCCGCTGACCGGATAGTTGCCCCCGCCATCGGGAATGGCTATCTTTAGAATAAAGGTGCTCTCCCCGATTCGATCATCCTGCCGATCGCCGCCTTCTGCCTCCATGCCTTCAATGGTGAGGGCATACTGGCTTCGCATGTCAAAATACTCCGTGACCGGCAGGCTACGTGTCTTACCATCCTTAGTCAGCAGCAAAAACGCCTGATAGCTGTCTTCCAGACCGATCCGCACGCTGGCGTTGTATGCGCCATCCACCCACGCGGCGTCGGCCGACTCGGTCGTTCCATTGCCCTTGAGCATGACCTGCGCGGTCTCGGCCTCGTCGCGCTCCACCGGTACGATCTGAAAGGTAAAGCACAGCTTGCCGCTGGCGCCGTCATAGTCGCACTGCTCCGTAAAGCCCGCGATATCCCCGCTTGTGAAGGAAGGCTGCGGCTCAGACGGTACATAGACCGTACCGCCGCCGAGTGGCAGGCTATCCACCTGCCCTTGCAGCCGCGCGACCCAGACCAGTGAGACCACGCTACATATCGCGCTCACGGCAAACAACAGCGCGAGGCCCCCAATGACCCACTTGGTCTTTTTCGTCAGCTGAGGCTGATCGGATACGGAAAAGCCCGCCGGCGTAACGACAGCCGCCTGTTCTTCGGAACTGTCCTGCTGCTCTTTCCCGGGGAATGGCTCGTTCGGCCGCAAGAGCGCGTCTACCGTCACGCCAAACAGCTTTGCCAGCTCGACCAGATTGTCCATGCCCGGCACGGCCTGATCGGCCTCCCACTTGGATACCGCCTGTCTGGAAAGCCCCAGCTTGTCGGCCAGCGCTTCTTGGCTCAACCCCTGTTCCCGGCGAAGCGCCGCGATCTTCTCTCCTGTCGTCATCACCCTTCACCTGCCTTTCTGCTTTCAGTGTGCGCTAGATACGCGCAAAACGCCACCAACCGGCCGTTTCTTTTTGTCAACCGGCGGTTGCCCCCTACAAAAAAGTCCCGAAAGATCACTCTTTCGGGACTTTTCACCTGCTATGTAGAACCTTACTCGATCCCTTCGTCCTCGCCCTCATGGCGATGATTCTCGGCATAATCGGGACATTTGGCCTTTGCTTCGTCCTCTGTGGCGTAAGGACAGGCGCGCACGCGGCCCTCGGTCTCCTGCAGGGCGACACAAATTTTTTCTCCCGGATTCGCGCCTCGGCGGCGGAACAGACACCAAAGCTTTTTCATGAGGTTCCTCCTTTTTTACGCTTCGTTACATTTCTATTATAGCGTGGCGCAAAGCACTTGTCAACGAAATCGTTATAAAAATATCAATGTCTTTATTCACCAAAGAACTGCTCATGAATGACCTTGACCGCCTTTTCGCTGTCCTCTTCATTGATCAGGACGGAGATCTTGATCTCAGAGGTGGAGATCATACGGATATTGATGCCCGCCATGGCAAGCGCTTCAAACATCTTGGCGGCAACGCCGGAATTAGAGGCCATGCCCGCGCCGACGATGGACACCTTGGCCACGCGCGTGGAGATGGAGACATCCTCATAACCCAGCATCGCGGCATTATCGCGCAGGATCTTGCCGACGCGCTCCGCGTCGTCCTGCGGGATGGTGAAGGAGATGGACTTTTTATTGTCGCGGCCCACCGCCTGCAAAATGATATCGACGTTGACCTTGTGCTTGGCCATGAGAGAAAACACCTTAAACGCGGTGCCGGGCGTATCGTCCACATTGATAATGGCCACACGCGCGCATTTATTATCGCGGGCTACGCCGCTTACATTCAACTTTTCCATGTTAGAGCCCTCCTTGACTTTGGTACCCGGATTACGGGTAAAGCTGGAAACGACTTCGAGGTCGACGTTATACTTCTTTGCCATTTCTACGCTGCGGTTATGCAGCACCTGCGCGCCCAGACTGGCCAGCTCCAGCATTTCATCATAAGTGATCGCGTCGAGCTTGCGCGCGCCCGGTACGACGCGGGGATCGGCGGTGTACACACCGTCCACATCGGTATAAATCTGGCAAAGATCGGCGCCCAGCGTTGCCGCGATGGCGACCGCCGTCGTATCCGAGCCGCCGCGGCCCAGCGTGGTCAGATCGCCCATCTTGTTCAGGCCTTGGAAGCCCGCGACGATCACGATATGTCCGTTGTCCAGCTCGGCCTTGAGCCGGTCGCCCGCGAGGCGCTTGATGCGCGCGTCGGAATAGTTGCTGTCGGTCTCCAGACCGATCTGCCAGCCGGTCAGCGATACCACCGCGTGGCCCAGCTTCTGGATCGCCATGGCCAGCAGCGACATCGAGATCATTTCGCCGGTATTGAGCAGAACGTCCATTTCGCGCTTGGACGGGCTTTCGTTCAGCTCGGCCGCGCGCTCGATCAGATCATCCGTGGTGTCGCCCTGCGCGGATACCACCACGACCACTTGGTTGCCCGCCTGCGCGGTGCTGGTCACGATATCCGCGACGTTTTTCAGCCGTTCGGTGTTGGCAACCGAGCTGCCGCCGAACTTTTGTACAATCAGACTCATAACTTTGTACCTTATCCTCCTTATACTCATCCCAAATAAAAACCAGCGTTTTTATTCACGCCGCCTTGGGCCGCGTGAGCGGGTCGCCCCGCCCGAGACGGTTACCGTCACTTAAAGCCGCTTCACGACCGCGCCGACTTCGTCGCAGCGCAAGAGCTGGGGCTTCCAATGCGGGTATTTTTCCTTGCAAAGCGCTTCGGCGCGCGCGATATAATCGCGGTCGCCCTTGTAGTTGATCGCAATGATGGACGGGCCGGCGCCCGATATGTACGCGCCCAGCGCGCCCAGCTCCTTCGCGTCTCGCGTGAGATCGAGGCCGCCCTCGATCAGCGGAAAACGATAGGGCTGGTGCAGGCAGTCGCCGGTGGCGACGTCCAAATTTTCCAGTTTGCCGGTGGTGAGCGAGCCGGCGAGCAGCGCGGCGCGCGCTAAATTAAACACCGCGTCGCGGTGGTCGATCGTTTTCGGCAGCGCGGCGCGCGCCTTTTCCGTGGAAAGCTTAAAATCCGGGATGAATACGATAAAATCAATCGCGCCGTGCACGGGCACGCGCACATGGTGCACATGGCCGTTTTCCAGCAGGGCCACGCAAAAGCCGCCCAAAATGGCGGGGGTGGAATTATCCGGGTGCCCCTCGATCGTCGCGGCCAAATCGATTACGGCCTGCCGGTCGAGCGGATCGCCAAGCAGCGCGTTCGCGCCCATGATGCCCGCGACCGTGCACGCCGAGGACGAGCCCAGACCGCGTGTTTGCGGAATGGCGCAGTCCTCCAGAATACGCAGGCCGGAAAGCGGCTTGCCGCATTCGTCATAGACGCGCTTGGCGCACTGGTAGATCAGGTTGCGCGCGTCCTTCGGCACATGCGCGCCGTTTTTATCCGAAATCTCGATGTGATCGGATTCCTCGATGTCGATGATGTTGTAAAGCTCCAGCGCAATGCCGATGGAATCATAGCCCGAGCCCATATTGGCGCTCGTTGCGGGAACGGTGATACGAACCATGCCTTTTCCCCTTTCCCGTTACAGCATACGCATGGCCGCGAGCACCTGCCCCTTTTGGGCCAGCTCGCTCGCCTTTTTCGCCATATCGGCGGTGGAGAGCTTGCGGGTGCGCACGACGACCACGCCCTGCACCGGTTCGGATACGCTCTCGACCGGCAAAACCGCTTCCGCGTCGGCGGAAGCGCCCTTGAAGCGGACATACCACGCGCTTTGCAGCGAATCGATCGGGCGGAGCAGATTCTTAGAGCCATCGCCCCACATGATGCGGCGGCGGTGATCCGCGTGCTCGATAGAGTCCAGCATATCCGCCGCGACGGCGGAGGCGGTCGCGAGCTTGCCCGCGCCCTTGCCGTAGAACATCACTTCGCCGGTAGCGTTGCCGTCCACCATGATGGCGTTGAACACGTCCTCCACAGCGGCCAGCGGGCTTTCCTTATGGATCAGGTGCGGCGCGACGTAGGCGTAAGCCGTGCCGTCCTCGCATCGCACCGCGCGGCCCAGCAGCTTGATAACGCAGCCGAGCTTGTCGGCGTTGGCAACGTCCTCGAGCGTGATCTTGGTGATGCCCTCGCAGCTGACCGCGTCCGGATCAAACTTATCGCCAAAGGCCAGATCGGACAGGATGCAGATCTTACGGCAGGCGTCGTGTCCCTCGATGTCGGCGGTCGGGTCCTTTTCCGCATAGCCGGATTCCTGCGCCTGCCGCAGCGCATCCTCAAACCGAACGCCGTTGTGGATCATCTGCGTTAAAATATAGTTGGTCGTACCGTTTAAAATACCGCAGATCTCGTTAAATTCATTCGCGGCCAGACATTGCAGCATGGGGCGGATGATCGGGATGCCGCCGCCGACCGACGCTTCAAACATGTAATTTACGCCATGCTCCTCCGCAATGCGGAGCAGCTCCTCGCCGTGTGTGGCGACGAGCTCCTTATTGGACGTGCACACGCTTTTGCCCGCTTCGAGGCAGCGCTTGGTAAACTGGTAGGCCGCGCCTACGCCGCCCATGACCTCGGCCACGACCGAGATCTCCGGATCGTTTTCGATCACCGCGAAATCGGTCACGAATTTATGACCATAGGGCAACGCGGAAAAATCGCGCAGATCGAGCACATATTTCACCTCGACCGGCTCGCCGACGACGCGCGCGATCTTTTCGGCGTTCATCTCGAACACCTCATATACGCCCGAGCCGACCGTGCCGTGGCCCATAATAGCTGCTTTAATCATCTTTCTATGCTCCTCCCGGAATATCTATGTTGTGCCTCCCCCATCGTTCACTCAGAGGCCAGGATTTCTACCTTACCGACGCCGTCGAGCGCTTCCGCGCGGTGCATCAGCTCTTCCACCGAATATTTCATTTCACCCGTGCGGGCCGCGATCGTCACGGAAGCCTGCCCGCGCATGGGAATGGACTGGTTCACGGTCAGCAGGTTGGCGCCGGAACGCGCCATCAGCCCCAGAATGCTGGAAAGCACGCCGGGCTGATCGTGCAGCATGAAATGAAAGGTGACGATCCGATCGGTCGTTACCTCAAAGAAAGGCCGCACGCCATCCTTATACTTATAATACGCGCTGCGCGACAGACCCGCGATCTTAGCGGCTTCGCTCGCCGTGGCGGCTTTGCCGGAGGCGAACGCTTCGTTCGCTTCGATCACGCGCTGGAACACTTCGGGCAGCAGCGAGCGCTCCACCAGATAATACTTCGGTTTTACCATGCGTTGTCCTCCCTAAAAAGACAAGTGTCTTTTTCACGCTTCAATAGCATACCATACCGCGTGCCACAAAGCAAGGGAATATCTGATAAATTTCTTCATTTTCCGCAATTCCTTTTGACAAATATGACAAAGCGCCCTGTCCGCCGGACGCACGCACCCGCCAAAGCGTAACCTTTATTTCTATGGAATTCGTATATGGTCTTTTGCACAATATCTGTGGTATAATATAAAAGCTTGTGACAAATAAAATCGGAGAGTAAAGAAACATGCAACAAAAAAACGGTAACGGCACTTTTTCCTCCAAGATCGGCTTCGTGCTTGCGGCGGTCGGCTCGGCGGTCGGCATGGGAAACATTTGGCTTTTTCCTTACCGCACCGGACAATACGGCGGCGCGGCCTTCCTGATTCCTTATCTTCTATTCGTCGCCCTGTTCGGCTATGTCGGCCTATCGGGTGAATTTGCCCTAGGCCGCCTGACCGGCACCGGCCCGATCGGCTCGTACGACTACGCGGTAAAGTCGCGCGGCAAAAAGGGCGGCTCTATTCTAGGCGCGATTCCGCTTTTCGGCTCGCTCGGCATCGCGATCGGCTACGCCATCATCGTCGGCTGGGTGGTCCGCTCGGCGGCGGGCGCGCTGACCGGCACGCTGATGAACACCGAACCCGAGACCTTCTTCGGCCAGATGAGCGGCGCACACCTCTCCAGCGTGCCATGGCACATCGTCGTCGTGGTCATCACGGCAGCCATCCTCATTTTTGGTATTTCAAGCGGCATTGAGAAGATCAATAAGGTGATGATGCCCGCTTTCTTCATTCTGTTCCTTGTAATCGCGGTGCGCGTCGTTTTTCTGCCCGGCGCGTTCGAGGGCTATAAATACCTGCTCGTACCGGATTGGAGCTATCTGAAGAGCCCGGAAACCTGGATCATGGCCATGGGACAGGCCTTCTTCTCACTTTCGGTCACGGGGTCAGGCATGATTATCTACGGTTCGTACCTGTCCAAAAAGGAGGACATCGTGCATTCCTCGGTCATGACCGCGGTGCTCGATACCTGCGCCGCCATGCTGGCGGGCTTTGCGGTCATTCCGGCGGTTTTCGCCTTTGGCCTTGATCCGCAGGCCGGTCCCAAGCTGCTGTTCATTACCCTGCCCCGCGTATTCCAGCAAATGCCCGCAGGCCGGTTATTCGCTTTCCTTTTCTTTATTTCGGTGCTGTTCGCGGGCATCACCTCGCTGGCCAACATGCTGGAAGCGGTATCCGAAGCCGCCCAGACCCGCCTTGGCCTTAAACGAAAGACCGCCGTACTGCTCGCGGCGCTGGCCACCCTTATCGTCGGCCTGTTCATCGAATACGAGCCCTACATGGGCGCGTGGATGGACGCGATCACGATCTATGTCGTCCCGATCGGCGCGGTGCTCGGCGCGATCATCATCTACTGGGTGCTCGGCGTGACCAAGGTAAAGGAAGAGCTGATGCAGGGCCGCGACAAGCCCCTCTCCCGCTCCTTCGGGTTTCTCGCCAAGTATGTCTATGTATTTTTGGCCGCCGCTGTGGTTATTTGCAGCTTCATTTACGGCGGTATCGGATAAAAACTCATGAAAAAGCTGGCGACCAATGGTCGCCAGCTTTTTATTCAATCATCGTTATGCAGTTATGCATCTAAAAAGAAAATGCTTTCCACCGGCCGTTCCAGCAGACGCGCGACCTTCATGGCCAGCTCCAGCGTGGGATCGTATTTGTTGTTTTCCATGGCCACAACGGTCTGACGCGATACGCCGAGCAGATTTGCCATGTCCTCCTGCCGCAGCCCCTTCGCCTTGCGCAGCTCTTTAATATTGTTTCGCATAAGCAGCCGCCTCCCTTTGCTTACAAAGCTAGACCAGCGATTGTCAGCAGGCCACCCAATATGCCGATCAGCGCGGCAATGCCGACAATCCAGAGCAGCGTTTTCCAAGGTGCATACGGCCGGTATTCCTCGTCGCCTTTCGTATTACGATAGCGCAGCACGAGCGTCGCGGTGCCTTGTGTCAGTAAGCCGAGCAGCAGCACGAGATTCGAGAGCGGCAAGGCCTCCCGTTTGACAAAGGAACTGTAAAATGTACAGCCAAGCAAACCAAATAACATGACATTATAGGCGATCACCACCGCTTTATACTGTATCACACGTTCCATTTCATCCATTTTGGTCACACCGAAGCGCTCCGCGACCGATCTTGCCCGTTCGGACTTTCCCTTCCTGATCCAATACGCAAAACCAAAGGACAAGCCCAGCAATAAGCAGGGTATCGCAATAAAAGCCACATATCTCATTCTCTAATCCTCCTGACAAAATGTTAAATTGTTTTGACATATGTATTATATGTCCTATTCAGCAAAATGTCAAGAACTTTTTACATTGGAGTTTTACTATGCGCTTTTATTCCTGCACCGCATTGCTTTCCACCTTGGCGCGCAGGATGGCGGCATGCAAACGAATGCTTGGACCGGTACGGCTTTTCTCATCCGCGCGGAGAAACAACTTGTTTTCCATGCCGCCGAGTCGATAGGTGACGGTGACAACGCTCGATTCGTTGCGCTCCTTCTTCGGCGCGGCGAACGCCAGAAAGCCGAGCGCCAACAGCCGCGTGGCGGTAAAGCGCTGAGAAAGCTGCTCGGTCGTGAACAGTTCCGCGCTGATGATATCCTGCAGGGGAATGGCAAACTGCTTTTTGACAACATGGTACTCGATCCGGTCCGCATAGACAAACAGCATGCCGCTTGACGACTTTTGCAGATAAGGATAACCGCCGCAATAGCGGCAGGGTAAAATCTCCTTTGGCCGTTGGGGCTTATCGTGTTTCCGGGTCTCGGTCTCGATTTCCGCTGAAATGGGCGCTTTGACAAAGGAGAGCACCCGCTCCACATTCGCCTGATTTTTGCCCCAATCAGCTAACTGCAGCGAGGCTTCCAACCGCGAGGATACGCGGACCAGCGTTTCCGCAGCACCCAGCCGGTCGATCCATATGGAGATCGACTCTCCCTTATTGGAATACCGCCCTTTATCCGCGTGCACGTTTAAAGAATAGCCGTTTTCCGTCTGCGCCGAGCGGTCAAGATGCAGATCCGTGGCCACGCTAATGCTTTGTATCAGGTTTTCACGTGCCTGTTCCGCGCTGTATGGAAAACGCTCCTGTCCGGTTGCTTCTTTTGGCACTGCTTTTCTCTCCCTTCCCAAATAGAAAAAGCGCGCGGCAAACCCTTTGGTCTGCCGCGCGCCCGTTTCGCACGTTATATTTTACGGCTGGCTGGATTTCCGCTCGCCTTCGGGCGTGATCACGGTAGCCTCTGCCTGTGTCTCGGTCTTTTCATTGTTCAGCTCTTCCAGCAGGTCTTCGCCGACCTGTTTATCCGGTACGAGCTCTCCGTTGTAGACCTTCTTAAACACATCGCCATCCATCGTTTCATTGCGGATCAGATATTCGGCAACGCGCTTCATTTCCTCGCGGTGCTCGGTAAGCAGCTTTTCGCAGCGGCGGTGCGCCTCTTCGATGATGCGGTGGATCTCCTCATCGATCTCGGCGGCCTTGACCTCGGAATAGCCCTTGCCCGCCGCAAAGTCGCGGCCAAGGAAGATCTCGCCGTTGTCCGCCGCGTAATCGATCGGGCCGATCCGGTCGCTCATACCGTAGCTGGTGACCATGGCGCGCGCCATCTGCGTGGCCTGCTTGATATCGCCGTACGCACCGGTCGAAATATCATCCATCACCAGCTGCTCCGCCACACGGCCGCCGAGGCATACGATAATGTATTCCTCCATATAGCCGCGGGTGCGGTAGGCCTGATCCTCCTCGGGCAGCGGCATGGTGAAGCCGCCCGCGCCGGAGGAACGCGGAATAATCGTCACATGGTGCACCGGGTCCTGCGTGGGCAGCACGTGGAAGCAGACCGCGTGACCCGCTTCGTGGTAGGCGGTCAGCTTTTTATCCTTCTCGGTGATGATATGGGTCTTCTTTTCCACGCCCATAACGACCTTGAGGAGCGATTCCTCGATCTCTTCAAGCGTAATGAATTTCTTATTGCGCCGCGCGGCAAGCAGCGCCGCCTCGTTGAGCAGGTTTTCCAGATCGGCGCCGGTAAAACCCGCCGTCGTCTTGGCGATCGAATCGAACTTTACGTCCGGATCGAACTGCTTATTGCGCGCGTGTACCTTCAGAATGGCTTCGCGGCCCTTGACGTCAGGCGCGCCGACGTAGACCTGCCGGTCGAAACGGCCCGGACGGAGCAGCGCGCCGTCCAGAATATCCTTCCGGTTCGTCGCCGCGATGACGATGACGCCTTCGTTCGCGCCAAAACCGTCCATCTCGACGAGCAACTGGTTGAGCGTTTGCTCGCGTTCATCGTGTCCGCCGCCGAGGCCTGCGCCGCGCTGACGGCCGACCGCGTCGATCTCATCGATAAAGACGATGGAGGGCGCGTTTTTCTTGGCCTGCTCAAACAGGTCGCGCACACGGCTCGCACCGACGCCGACATACAGCTCGACGAAGTCCGAACCCGAGATCGAAAGGAAGGGCACGCCCGCCTCGCCCGCGACCGCTCTTGCGATCAGCGTTTTACCGGTGCCCGGAGGGCCCACCAGCAGCACGCCCTTGGGGATGCGCGCGCCAATCTGCACAAACTTTTGCGGATTTTTCAAAAATTCAACGATCTCCTGCAGCTCGGCCTTCTCTTCGTCCGCGCCCGCCACATCTTCAAACGTGACCTTGCGCTTATCATCCTGCGCCAGCTTGGCGCGGGCCTTGCCGAACTGCATCGGATTGCCGCCGCCGCCCGATTGCTTGTTCATCATAAAATACCAGAACGCGCCGAGCAGGATGATGAGGATCAGGTAGGGCACAAAGCTGGCCCACCACGGGATATTTTGCGTTTTGTACGTGAAGTCCTGCAGCGTGCCGTTTTCCATCTGCTCCAGCAGCTCGGGCTTGAGGTCGTCGTGGAAAACGCCCACATAATCGCCAAGGTCGAAGGAGCGCATCGAGCCGTCCTTGAGCTGCATGGTGATGATCTGGTTTTCGTCTACAACGGCCTTTTCGACTTGCTCCTCTTTAAACAGGCGGACAACGTCGGAATACTGGATCTCCTCAGACTTCTGCGACTGGCTGAGCACATAGCTGACGCCCGCCAGCAGGAACACCAGTATGATCAGGTAAAGGCCAAAGCCTTTCATTTTGCCTTTCAATTCGGTACCACACCTTCCTTTGGGGTAATTTTACTCCGCGCCGTAAACGGCCGGCTTTAGAATGCCGATATACGGCAGGTTGCGGTATTTCTCCGCGTAGTCGAGCCCGTAGCCCACGACAAATTCATCCGGGATCTCGTAGCCGAGGTAATCGACCTTTACCTCCACCTTACGGCGGGAGGGTTTGCTTAAAAGCGTGCACAGGCGGATCGAGTTTGCGCCGCGCGCCGTGAGTATCTGCATCAGGTAATGCAGCGTGACGCCGGAATCGAGGATATCCTCCACGATCAGCAGGTCGCGCCCGTCGATCGGCTGTTCGATATCCTTGATGATCTGCACCTCGCCCGTGGTCTTGGTGCCCTTGCCGTAGCTCGATACCACCATAAAATCCACATTGCAGGGTACGTCGATCTGCCGCGTCAGATCGGCCATGAACACGTACGAGCCCTTGAGCACACTGACGATCAGCGGGTTTTTATCCCGATAATCCTCCGTGATGCGTGCGCCGAGCTCCCGCGCTTTGTCCTTTAGCTGCTGTTCGGTGAACAGCACCTCTTTGATGTCGTTCCTCATTGCCGTTAGATCCTCTCAAATCTTATTTCTATGCTATCGCCGCCCAATGGGCGGCGGGAACAGTCCATGCCCAGCCCTTCGACCGCGATGACGCCGTCCCGGTCGGCCACTACGGCCAGCCGATCGCGTTCCTCACGGGGAATGCGGCGGTCGATCATCAGCTTTTTCAGCGTCCGGCTGCCGCCTCCGTCGGTCAGACGCAAGCGATCGCCCGCTTTACGCGCGCGAACGGACAAGGTTTCAAAGTTTATTTTACCACAATCCACGCAAAAAGTATTGAATGAATTGTAAAAAGCCGAATTTTTTTCTTGCCGATCAAGCGTGAGCCACGTGCCGGAGGGGCCGACCGGACCATGAAACGGAACGGAAAGGGGAATTTCGTCAAAACGCGGCGCTTCTTCCGCCTTTTGCACCGCAACGGTGTCATAGATCCGATACGCCCGATAGCCGCCCGGCAAATCGAGCGCGGCGGATGGATCGTCCGCGCGCAGCAGCCCCTCCAGTAACGCGATATGCCGCTGCGCGGTCTGCCGCGGAGGCACCTCCGCTTCCGCAAGCAGCTGGCGCAGCGCGCGCGAACGCACCGCGCCGTCTGCTTCCAGCAGGGTTTTCACGCAAAAGCCGCCGGGCCGCCGCGCATTTTCCAGCGCTTCTCCCGCGAGCTTTTCCAAATAGATTTCGTCCTGCCGCGCGAGCGCGGTCAACCGGCTGACCGCCGCGCAAAGCGCGGGATTGATATCGCGCAGCACGGGCACGACCTCGTGCCGGATACGGTTTCTCGTATAATCCACGGAAAAATTGGTGCTGTCCGTTACAAACGGCTGGCCAAGGGAGGCAAGGTAGCTTTCGATCTCCGCCCTGCCTGTTTCCAGAAGCGGACGCACGATCGCGCCGCGCACGGGCGGAATACCGCCGAGGCCCTTGGGGCCGGTGCCGCGCGTTAAATGAAACAGCACGGTCTCCACGTTATCGTCCGCCGTGTGGGCTGTCGCGATACGCGCGCCCCGCGCGTCCTCCGCCAGCATTTGATAGCGCAGGTGCCGCGCGGCGGTCTCGATGCTTTCGCCCCGCTCCGCGGCGGCTGTGCGGATATCCGCGCGGCGGACCGCAAGCGGCACGCCGAGGGAAGCGCACAGGGTTCTGACAAAGTCCTCATCCCGCTCGGCTTCGTCCCCGCGCAGGCAGTGATTCAAGTGAAACGCCCGCGCCCGATAGCCCAGAGCGAGCAAGGCGCGCAGCAGCGCCACCGAATCCGCTCCGCCGGATAGGGCGACGAGCACCTCGCCGCCGGGCTCTAACATGCCGTACCGCGCGATCGTATCCGCTACTTGTTTCAGCATCGTCTACGCCTCGTGCACACGGTCGGGGTTGGAGAAGGTCGTATACTGGCCCACCCATTGCAGCTCGATCGTGGTGGTCGCGCCGTGCCGGTTTTTTGCCAAAAGGATCTCGGCGATGTTTTTCATTTCGCTCTCGTCGTCGTAGTAATCGTCGCGGTAAATAAACATAACAATATCGGCGTCCTGCTCGATTGCGCCGGATTCACGCAGGTCGGATAGCATCGGCCGTTTATCCGCGCGCTGCTCGCTCGCACGCGAGAGCTGCGACAGACAGACGACCGGCACGTTCAGTTCCTTGGCCATGATCTTGAGGCTTCGCGAGATCTCGGCCACCTCCTGCACACGGTTATCCGAATGGCGGCCGCCCGAATGCATCAGCTGCAAATAGTCGATCACGATCAGCCCAAGTTCGTCGCCCAGACGGCGGCACTTGGCCTTGATCTCAGGCACGGTGATGGCCGGATTATCATCCACATAAATGTCCACGCCCGCGAGCACCGAAGAAGCGCGCGCGATCTTGACCCAATCATCCGGCGTGAGGTTGCCGGTCTTCAGCTTCTGCGATTCGATCAGCGCTTCGCTGGAGAGAAAACGGCTGGCGAGCTGCCCCTTGCCCATTTCGAGCTGGAACACACACACGCCCGTTCCCTTTTTGTAGCCCTTCGGCTTGCCCTTGACCGCCGCCTTGGCCGCGTTGAGCGCGATATTCAGCGCAAATGCGGTCTTGCCCATGCCGGGACGCGCCGCGATCAAAATAAGGTCGGATTTGTTCAGGCCGGTCAGCGCGGTGTCCAGCGCGTGGAAGCCGGTCGACAGTCCGGGGATATCGCTGTCCGACTTGGCGCGCTCGTCCAGCTCGTTGTAAAGGTCGGCAATGACCTCGCTGAGGCGGGACAGGCCCTTGATCTCGCGCCCCTGACGGATCGCGTAAATGCGCTGCTCGGCCAGCTCGGCGATTGAAGAGGCTTCTCCCCGCGCCTCCATGGCGTTCTGCTGGATCTCGGCGCCCGCGTCCGCGAGCTGCCGCAGCAAGCTTTTGTCGCGCACAATGCGCAGGTATTCGCCCACATTGCGCGTATTGGGCGTGACCTCCATCAACTGGAACAGATACGCTCTGCCGCCCGCCTCGTCATAGTAGCCCATGCGCGTCAGCATATCCAGCACCGTGACCGGGTCGATCCGCTGCGCGCCGTTAAACATGGAATAGATCACTTCAAAAATGCGCTGGTTTTCCTCCGCGTAGAAGTCCTCCGCGCGCACCTGCTCGATCACCTCAGGGATGCAGCTCGGGTCGACCAGCATCGAACCGATCAGCGATTGCTCCGCCGAAAGATCCTGCGGCACCTGCCGCATTAAAAGTTCATCCACGTTGGCATCCCCCCTTTTTAATGCTGAGTTAGTAATTAGGAATTAGTAGTTAGTAATTAATTGAACCGCACCCCATTATCGCCAACTCACAAAATAGTGCCATTGAAGCCCACCCCGCAATTACTAATTACTCATTACTAATTACAAATTTATTACGCCTCAACAACCTGCACGAGGATCTCGCCCGCGATCTCGGCGTAGAGCTTTGCCTTGATGCGGTGCACGCCGAAGGTCTTGATCGGCTCCTCGAGCACGATCTTGTTCTTGGGCACATTGACGCCGTACTGCTTCTTCAGCTCCTCGGCGATCTCCTTGGCTGTGACGGCGCCGAACAGACGGCCGCCCGCGCCGCCCTTGGCCGGAACCTTGACGGGGCTGATTTTCAGCTTTTCCGCCGCTTCGCGCGCGGCCTGCTGCTCCTGCGCCACACGGCGCGCGTGCGCTTCGTCCTGCGCGCGCTTGACGTTCAGGTTATCCGCCGTAGCCGGCTCGGCCAGCCCGCGGGGCATCAGGAAGTTGCGTCCGTAGCCCTCGCTGACCTCGATCAGGTCGCCCGCTTTGCCCTTGCCCTTAACATCCGCTTTTAAAATGACTTTCATCGGTATTTGCTCCTTTTATTCTTAATTGTTATCGTTTGATTTTTCAGACTGCTGATCGCTGAGATAGCCGGCGATCGCCTCGGTGATCACGCGGCTTGCTTCCTCCGCGGCCATTCCCCGCAGCTGCGCGCCCGCGGCCGCGTGGTTGCCGCCGCCGCCGAGCCGCTCCATCAGCAGCTGTACGTTGACCTGCCCCGCCGAACGGGCGGAAACCGCCATATCCGGCCCGCTGCGAAACGCCACAACGCTTGCCCGCGTGCCGATAATGGAAAGCAGCTCGTCCGCCGCCTGCGCGGCCGCGACGCGGTCGATCTCTTCCGCGCTCACCGCGAGAATAACGCCCTGCCCGCAGTCCTGCGCGGAGGAAATGAGCTTTTGCCGCTCCATATACTGGTCAAAGGTGGATTGGAACAGATGCTTGACGTCGGACACCTCCGCCCCGGCGCGGCGCAGATAAGCCGCGGCTTCAAAGGTGCGCACGCCCGTGCGCGCGGAAAAGCCCTTGGTATCCAGATAAATGCCCGCGAGCATTGCTTCGGCTTCGCCGGCGAGGATGCCGGTGGTCGGCACTAAGTACTGCAATAGCTCGCTGACCAGCTCGGAAGCCGAGGAGGCGTACGGCTCATGCAGATTGACCACACTGTTTTCGATATAATCCGCCGCGCGCCGATGGTGATCGATCACCGCGACCTTGTTGATCGACTGCAACAGCGCTTGACTTTCCACATAGCCGGGGCGGTTCACATCCACCACGATCAAAAGCGTGTTGAAATCGCAAAGCACCATCGCGCGTTCCGCGTCGATGAATACATCCTTATATTCGGGAAGGCTTTCCAGATGGCCGATCAGTTCGGACGCGACCGTATGCTCCCGGTCGACGACGATATGCACCGGCTTGCCTTTTTCGCGCGCCGCGCACACCATGCCGGAGGCCGCGCCGATGGCGTCCATGTCCGAATTACAGTGGCCCATGATGAGCACCTGCGAGGAATCGCGGATGAGCTGGCTCAGCGCGCCCGCGACCACACGGCTTTTGACCTTGGTGCGCTTTTCCATCTCTTCGCTCAGGCCGCCGTAAAACTCAAAGGAATACCTGTTTTTGATGACCGCCTGATCGCCGCCGCGCGACAGCGCCATATCGATCGCCAGACCCGCGTAGCGATAGCTTTCCGCCAGAGTCTCGCCGTCCTTGCCGATACCGATCGACAGCGTGGCGACGACGCCCTCGTGGTTCTGGATATCGCGCACCTCCTGCAAAACAGAGAACTTTTTGGCCGTTAGGTTGGCCAGATCGCTGTTTTCCAGAATAAAGATATATTTATCCCGATCGTACTTGCGCAGGATCGCGCTGCTGTCCTTTGTCCAACTGGAAAGCCGCTTGTCGATGCCCGCCAAAATCGCCGATTTTTCAGAATCGGTCGTGTTCTTCATCAGTTCTTCGTAGTTGTCGATCGCGATGACGGCGATCGCGGGGCGGCTGGTCTCGGCTTCGTCGCGCAGGTGCACGAACTCGGTGCAGTCGATAAAGTGCAGCACCATCAACTGGCCCGCGCCGCCGGAAACCATACAGCCGTATACTTCAAAGCTTTTTTTGCCGATGCGCAGCTCGGCGGGCATTTGGTTCTTGCCCTCAATCAGCCAGCGGGTCTCAAAGGTAGGGGCCAGCTCGCTCATGCGCATGTGCACCGCGCCGCCAAGCTGTCCGGAAAGCTCGGCAAACGCGTCGTTCGACCAAATGATCTCGCCCGTCGTCGCCAGCGCGACGACCGTCGCCAGCGGCGAACGAATGATGGACGGGTGGATGGTGCCATCCGTATTCAGCTGGATATTATCCATCAGTTCCTGTGTGCGCCGCTTTTGCTCGGCGCGCTGCTTCATGGAGATCAGACGCAGCAGCACGCAGATCACGATACCCGCAATGCCGTAAGGCACCGAGTATAACAGACCGGCCACCGCAAATAATAGAAAAATGATAAGAAACAGCGTCTGCCCGGGCTGCAGCGACCGTTGAATTCGTTTATGCAATCGCTTCGTCCTCCTTTCGGACGCAAATATTCACGCTAATTATAACATTGCCTTGGGGTATTGTAAACAAAAATCGCCTGCGCGGATTGTCTTTTTGCCCAATTCGTGATACAGTATCCGCAGGAGAACCGAATGAATAAGGAGGAAAACCATCATGCAATTCCGTTTTGCCCACAATAATCTGAACGTACTGGACTTGGACAGATCGCTCGCCTTTTATAAGGACGCGCTCGGCCTTACCGAGGCGCGGCGTAAAGAGGCGGCGGACGGCAGCTTTATCATCGTCTTTCTGTCCGATGGCGGGCTGACCCCCCATCAGTTGGAGCTGACTTGGCTGAAGGACCGCAAGGAGCCCTATAACCTTGGCGAAAACGAGTTCCACCTTGCTTTCCGCGTGGACGATTACGAGGCCGCGCACCAGAAACATGCCGAGATGGGCTGCATCTGCTTTGAAAACCCGACCATGGGCATTTACTTCATTTCGGACCCGGACGGCTACTGGCTGGAGATCATCCCCACAAAGTAATGAGCCGCCGAAAGGAGCGAAGCTTTTCTTGAACCCCTATCTCGATCTGTTCCTTACCTTTGCGCGCGTCGGCGTGTGCACGTTTGGCGGCGGCTACGCCATGCTGCCGCTGCTGCAGCGCGAAGTCGTTGAGCGGCGCGCTTGGGCGACCGATACCGAATTGATGGATTATTACGCGATCGGTCAATGCACGCCGGGCGTGATCGCGGTGAATACCGCTACCTTTATCGGCTATAAGCAGCGCGGCGTTTGGGGCGCGATCTGCGCCACAGCCGGCATGGTTTTTCCATCCCTTGTGATCATTACGGCCATCGCGGCCTTTATCGCGCAATTTTCCCACCTTGCAGCCGTGCAGCATGCCTTTGCGGGTGTGCGGCTGGCGGTATGCGCGCTCGTGCTCCGCTCGGTCTACCAGATGGCGAAAAACGGCGTGATCGATCTCACCACCGGCATTTTGCTTGTGGTCACTTTTGCCGCGGTCGCATTTTTGGGGCTGTCTCCGGTGTTGATGATCGTGCTTTCCGGGGTGATCGGCGTGATCGCCGGTCTGATCAGGAGGCGGCGCCAATGATCTATTTACAGCTGTTTTGGGAATTTTTCAAGACCGGCCTATTCGCGGTCGGCGGCGGTCTGGCAACGCTGCCCTTTTTGCAGCAGATCGCCGCGCGCTATCCATGGTTCACGCCGGACGATCTGCTCAATATGATCGCCGTTTCGGAATCAACGCCCGGGCCGATCGGCGTCAACACCGCCACCTACGCGGGTTTCCACGCCGCGGGCCTGCCCGGCGCGCTGACGGCCACGTTTGCGCTGGTGCTGCCCTCGGTCGTGATCATCATGCTGGTATCCCGCGCGCTGCAGCGCTTTCGCGATAGCGCGCTGGTGCAGGATGTGTTCTACGGCCTGCGGCCCGCGTCCGCCGGGCTCATCCTCGGGGCGATCTGGGGCGTGTTCCTATCCGCGCTGTTCCACATTGAACGTTTTGCGGGACTGTCCTCGCTGCCCAGCGTGATCAATCTGCCCTCGCTTTTGTTTTTCGCGCTCATGCTGCTGGCCGTGTGTAAACTTCCCCGCCTGCATCCCATTCTGTTCATTCTCTGCGGCGCGGTCTGCGGCGTTGTATTTCAGTTTTAGAAAGAGTCGATCGAAACAAAGCCGCATGTCGCGAGTTTTTATGGCCTTTGCCGCAAGCGGCAAAAGCCTATTTCATGCGCGCTGCGGCGCGAGGGCATTCCTAGATAGTCTAAGGCCGGTAAAACGCAATCCGCGTTTTACCGGCCTTTCCTTACTTATTTTCCAGCAGCTGTTCTTCGATCAGACGGCATGCGTCTTCGATACAGCCGGGGCAGGTGCGGCGAACAACGCCGTCCGTCATGCCTTTCAGCTCATGGCAGAGATAGGAGCCGTTTTTCTCCTGAAACGCCTTACCGAGCGCACGGGTCGCCTGATAGGTCCGGCCCTTGGTCTCGCCCGGGTGCGCGGTGCCCTTGCTGCCCTTCACGCCCGCGAGCATGAATGCGCCGGTCAGCGCGCCGCATACCTCAAACAGGCCCATGCCGGAGCCAAAGCCCTCCGCCATTTTAAAGGCGGTTTCCTCATCCAGATCGAAAGCGTCACAGTAGGCGCAAACAACGGACTGCGCACAGTTGTACCCCATCTTATGCAGGCGCTCGGCCCGCTCCATTCTGGTTTCCATTTTCTTAAAGAAGCCTCCCCTTAATACTCAACCTGCGAGAAATAGCTCATAATCGCCGTGCACTGCGCGCGCGCTTCCGCTTGCCAGTCCTCTTCGCTGTCGATAAATTTCGCGTCCTCCGCGTTGTCGATGAAGCAGAACTCACTGATCACCGCGGGAATCTGCAGTTTTGCCGCGATGCGGTTGGTGTAGTAGTAATCGCCGTTCGAGCCGACGCGGAACCAAGTCGGGCGAATGGTCAGCCCCAGCTTTTCATATTCGTAGGCAAGCTCTTCCGCGAGCAGCTTGGTCGGCCCGCCGTTCTCATCCGCGATCTGCGCGAGCACCTGCGCGCCGCGCGCCTGTGTATTGGCCGCGTTATGGTGCAGCCCGAAGAAAAGATCAACCGAATCGACATATTCCTCCATCAAATCGCCGCGCAGCGACAGCGATGAGCCTTCTTCCAGCGAATCGCGCACCATAATGACCGTTACGCCCTCGTCTTCGAGGTATTCCTGTAAGTACTGCGCGACATAAAGGTTGATATGCTTTTCATCCATCCCCAATTCTTCGTTTTTCGCGCCGGGGTCGCTGCCGCCGTGGCCCGCGTCGATGATTACGGTGATCTTGCCGTCGAGCTGCGAGGTACGCGGCTCGGGCTCGGGTTCGGGCTCGGGCTCGGGCTCCGGGGTGGGTTCGGGATCAGGCTCCGGATCGGGCGTGGGCTCGGGTTCGGGCTCCGGAGTTTGGATCAGCACGGTCTTGCTCGCGCTTTCATACAACGCGGTAAAACCGATCTCGCTTGCCAGATCCGCAATTTTAAAGTAGTTATTGCCATTAATGTTGTAACCGCTGACCGCTACCTTCTGCCCATCCAGCAATATCTTGGAGGACGAGGCGGAAACACTCAATTTACCGGACGCGGATACCGCCATTTCCCCGCCCACGGCGGTGTATTTGGAATTGCTGATCATATTGATCGCCTGCGCCTTGCTATCCCACTTGACGTCGAACGTGGCGGTGGAACCGCTGAGCAGATAGGCGATATCACGCAGTTTAAAATAGTTGTAGCCATCCACATTATATGCCTGCGGTTGCACCGCCTTGCCGTTTACCTTCACCTTGTGCGTCGAAGGCACGACCTTGGGCGCGACCGAGGCCGTCTTCTCAGGCGTTTTTTGCTGTACCACGGGCGCTCCCAGTTCCGGGTCTATCGCGGCGTTCGCCGCCAAGGAGTGAGCGGGCAGTAAAAAGAAAAAAGCGCATAAAAGCGCCGCAAAGCGTTTGAAATGCATGGTGATCCTCCATCGTCCTGCGCGTGAATAGCTTCCACAGGAAGCCGTGATAGTACGGAAAGTATATCACCTAATTCGATATTTTTCAATAAAAAACGGGTTACTTCGACCAATTTGTAATATTACAGCGCCCAAAGCCGTATCCGCCCACAAGCCATGGACATAAAGAAAGCAGCTTCCCCGGGTGCGGCTTGCAAGCCGTTTACCGGGAAAGCTGCTTTACTTAAATTTCTTATATCAGAGCATGGCCGCGCCGATCAGGCCGGCATCGTTGCCGAGCTGCGCGACCACGAGCTTGGTGTTTTTTTCTTCACAGCGGAAGGTGTCGTGCTCGGTCAGGCGGCGCAGCGGCGCGAGCAGCTTTTCGCCGTAACCGGCCAGCCCGCCGCCCATCACGATGCATTCCGGCTGGAAGATGTTAATCACATTCGACAGGCCGCAAGCTAAATTGCGGCAGTATTCCTCGAATAGCTCGATCGCGAGCTCGTCTCCCTCGTCCACCGCGTCGCAGATCATTTTGGCGTTGAGCTTGCCCTTGTACTGCATCATGCTGCTTTCGCGGCCGGCTTCCAGCGCCCGCTCGGCAAAATTTACAAAATGCATGGCCGAGGCGTATGCCTCCAAGCACCCCAAACGGCCGCAGTTGCACGGCTCGCCGCCCTGATGGATCACCATATGGCCGATTTCGCCCGCGATATCGTTGAAGCCGGAATACAGCTTGCCGTCTATCACGATGCCGCCGCCCACGCCCGTGCCGAGCGTAATCATGACCACATCCTTCGCGTTTTGCGCCGCGCCGGCGATCGTTTCGCCAAGCGCCGCACAGTTCGCGTCGTTATCCAGCCCCACCGGGCAAGAAAACTCCGGCTCGAACGCGTGCGCGAAACCGACCTCGTTCATGCCGAGATTGGTGCCGAAGATCAGGCGGCAGTTTGCCTTATCCAGCGAACCCGGCACGCCCAGACCGATCTGCGTCACCCGGTCGGGTCCTATGCCGTGCTCGGCGCACAGGGCGAGCGCCAGCCGCTTCATATCGGCGCGCAGGCCGTCCGGGTCCCCGGTACGGGTCGGGCAGTTCTGCTTGCGCAGCAGCGAGCCGTCCTCGCCGCAAAGGGCCACCTTTACGCTTGTGCCGCCCAGATCGATGCCAATTCTCATTCTCTCTTCCTCCTTCGGCCTGTTTTAAAACAGGTGGATGCCTCGGCCCGTAAAATAAGCGTTCAGCCGCTCCACGCTGCTGTTGATCACCAGTTCCTCCGGAAAATCGATCTCCTCCAGCATGGCGAGCGCGCCGTCCACCCGGCCCACGGTAAATTCAATGTGTGAATCGCTGTTGACCACGACCGGCACCTCGTATTTCTTGCACAGGCGCGCGATCTCGGCGCAGTTTTCCCGGCTGCCCGGACGAATGTGCAGCGAATTGTTGTTGATCTCCACAATCTTTCCATATTCGTTGCAGCGGGAAATAATGTATTCCATATCAAACGGGAATTTGTTGTTGCCCGGATGGCCAAGCGCGTTCACCTGCGGATTGTGCAGCACGGCTTCGAGCGCTTCCGTGTGCTTGGCGCGGGTAGCGGGCGGGTAGCAATCATCATGAAACGAAGCGAGAGCGAACTCGACCGCGTGCATGCCCCGGCCGCCCATTTCGTCAACATGGCCGTCCGGCGCGCAAATATTCAGTTCGACGCCGCGGATCACGGTTACGCCCTCCATCTGCCGGGGAATGATGTCCAGATTGGCAAAGTGCCACTGGTGCGCGCCGTCCTCCATGGCGGGGCCGTGGTTGGTGATGCCGATGGCGACAAGTCCGGCCCTTCGCGCGCCTTGCGCCATTTCGCGGAGCGAGCTGTAAGCGTGATCGGATACGCTGGTGTGCGTGTGCAGGTCTGCGACGATTTTCATATAGTACTATAATCTCCTTTGTTCATACAAAACGCACCCGTTGCCATAAACGGGCGGCCAAAGGTCGCCCCTGCGGCAACACGAGGGGCTGAAAAGCAAACCCTCCGTACCGTAGGGGCGACCCGCGGTCGCCAGCGTGCAGCGACGCTGCGTACTTTTTAGTTGCCGTACTGCCGGAGCATGCGCTCCTGCAATTCCTTGGCGGCGTTAAAGCCCATCTTCTTCTGGCGGTCGTTCATGGCTGCGACCTCGATGATCACCGCGAGGTTGCGCCCGGGCTTGACCGGAATGGTAAGGCTGGGTACGGCGATATCGAGGATGCTGGTCGTCTGTCCGTCCAGCCCCAAGCGGTCGTACTGCTTGCCGTCCTCCCAAGGCTCCAGATTGATGACGAGTTCGACTTTTTCGGTCATTTTGATCGCGCCGACGCCGAAGATGCGGCGCACATCGACGATGCCGATGCCGCGCAGCTCGATAAAGTGGCGGATGACTTCGGGCGCGGTGCCGACAAGGGTCTTGTCCGAAACGCGCTTGATCTCGACCGCGTCGTCCGCGATCAGGCGGTGGCCGCGCTTGACCAGCTCGATCGCGGTCTCGGATTTACCAACGCCGGAATCGCCCAAAAGCAGCACGCCTTCGCCGTAAATTTCGATCAGCACGCCGTGCAGCGTGATGCGCGGCGCTAAATTTACCTTTAAAGAGGCGATGATCGCGCTCATCACGGTAGACGTAAATTCGTTGGTGCGCAGGATCGGCACCTTATATTTTTCCGCCGCCGCCATGCACTCGGGAAAAACGTCGATATTGCGGGAAATAATCATCGCGGGAATGCCGGTGGCGAACAGCCGGTCAAAGCTGGCGCTGCGCGCCTCTGGATCGAGCTGCTCCATATAGCTGGTTTCGACCTTGCCCATGATCTGGATACGGTTGGGATCGAAGAAATCATAAAAACCGGCCAGCTGCAAGCCGGGACGGCTGACGTCGTCCTTGGTAATCTCTATCTTTTCAAACCCTTCAGGGCCATGAACGACCTCGAAGTTGAATTCCTGCACCAAATCACCCAGACTAACGCCGAACTCTTTTAACTGCATGTGGTTTCTCCCTTCTTCTATTCCGACACACACCGCGCGTGCGGAGCGGCTTTGCACGCCGCAGCTTTACCGGCATGGTGAAAAATTTGCTCCCGGATTATCTGTTATAACCGTATTATACCCCAGATTCGCCACCTTTTCAACGGTTTTCCAGCTCTCCCCTGCAAAACACAGAAAAACCGAAAAAGCATATCTTTTTTTCACAAAGCGCTTGCATTTAGCAGAAGTTTGTGGTAATATAATATGCGTTACTCAATGCGTGGAAAAAGGAGGTGCAGGAAAATGGCAAAGTGCGATATTTGCGGCAAGGGCGTTACCTTCGGTATTCAGGTTTCTCACTCTCATCGCCGTTCTAATCGGACGTGGAAGCCGAACGTTCGCCGTGTCAAGGCTCTTATCGACGGTACTCCCCGCCATGTCAACGTATGTACTCGGTGCCTCCGCTCCGGCAAGGTTACTCGTGCGGTCTGATTTTATCAGGGCAAACGTTGAAAAGCATCCTAAGCGCTCTGCTTGCAGAGCGCTTTTCTATTGATATTCTTTCAAAATCCGTAGGTGAGTGTAACCCATGAAAAAGGCATTCCGCCCCGCCTTCGCCGTGACTGTTCCGGTGCTGTGCGGCTATCTGTTTATCGGCTTCGCGTTCGGCGTCATGCTGCGGGACGCGGGCTTTGCGCCCCCTTGGGCATTCCTTTCCAGCCTGACGATCTACGCGGGCTCGGGCCAGTATTTGCTCGTTTCGCTGTTATCCGCCAACGCTTCTCTCGTTACCGTCGCGGTGATGACGCTGCTTCTCAACTGCCGCCACATATTTTACGGCCTATCCTTTTTAGAGCAGTTCCAGCAGATGGGCAAGGCAAAACCGTACATGATCTTTTCGCTGACCGACGAGACCTATTCCCTGCTCTGCTCGCTCAAAACGCCGGCGGACGTAGACCCGGGCGCCATGCGGTTTGCGATCGCGCTGCTCGATCAAAGCTACTGGATCATCGGCTCGGTCATCGGCGCGGTGATCGGCGGCGTTTTGCCGTTCGATTCGACCGGTATCGACTTTGCTATGACCGCGCTTTTCACCGTCATCTTTGTCGAGCAATGGAAAAGCAGCAAATGCCATATCCCCGCCTTTCTCGGGCTGGGCGCGGCGGCCGTATCGCTCGCGCTGCTTGGGCCGGATCGGTTTATCCTGCCCGCCATGCTGGCCATTTGCGTGATGCTGGTCGCCATGCGCGGCAAGCTGTCTAAGGAGGTGGCGTAAGTGAGCTTTGGCCGTACGCTCGCTATGATCCTTGTCGCCGCCGTGTGCACCTTCGCCACGCGCGTGGCCCCTTTCCTGCTGTTCAACGGGAAAAAGCCCATCCCGCCCATCGTCCGCTATTTGGGCGAAGCGCTGCCGCCCGCGGTGATCGCGCTGCTGGTGGTGTACTGTGTCAAAAATGTGAGCTGGGTCTCCGCGCCCCACGGCGCGCCCGAGCTGCTCTGCATTGCCGTCGTCGCGCTGCTGCACGCATGGAAGCGCAACAACCTGCTTTCCATCGGCGTGGGCACGGCGCTTTATATGTTTTTGGTGCAGGCTGTTTTTATCTGAAATTGCCGAAAGACATGGGTTTACCATGTCTTTTATTTTTGGTAAAATAAGTACAGCTATTAAAGGAGAATTTTGATGAAAACAATGATACAAATTCTGGCCCGTGAGCTGGGCCAAAAGGAAGAGCATGTCAAAAACGTCGTTCAGCTTCTGGACGAGGGCAACACCGTTCCGTTTATCGCGCGTTACCGCAAGGAAATGCACGGCACGATGGACGACCAGCTGATCCGCACGCTGGCCGACCGGCTGGCCTATCTGCGCAGCTTAGAGGAAAAGCGCGCCGATATTCTCGCCTCCATCGAAGCGCAGGACAAGCTGACGGACGAACTGAAGGCCGCGATCATGGAAGCGCAGACGCTGGCCGCGCTGGACGACCTGTACCGCCCCTACCGCCCCAAGCGCCGCACGCGCGCGTCGATCGCGCGCGAAAAGGGGCTTCAGCCTTTATCCGAAGCGCTGCTTGCCGCGCGCAGTCCCATCCCCACCGCCGAGGAACTGGCCGCCCCGTATATCAGCCCCGAAAAGGAAGTCGCGACCGCCGAAGAGGCGCTCGCGGGCGCGTGCGACATCATAGCGGAAAACATATCGGACGACGCAGCGCTCCGCGGCCGCCTGCGCGGGCTCATCCACCGCACCGGCGTACTCCACACCGCCGGGCTGGATGAGGAAGATTCGGTTTATACCATGTACCGCGAATTTTCCGAGCCGGTGCGCAAATTGCAAAGTCACCGTGTGTTGGCCATCAACCGCGGCGAAAAGGAAGGCAAGCTGAAGGTGACCCTTACCGTGGACGACGCGGAAGCGCTGGTAAACCTGAACCGCGCCGTTCTTCACCCCAAAAATCCGTTCGGTGAGCTGCTGCGCGCCACCACGGCGGACAGCTGGAGCCGTTTGCTGTTCCCCTCGCTTGAGCGGGAGCTGCGAAACGAGCTGACCGACGCGGCAAGCGAGCAGGCGATCCAAACCTTTGCGCTCAACCTGCGTCCGCTGTTGTTGCAGCCGCCCATCAAAAACCGCGTGACGCTCGGCTTTGACCCGGCCTACCGCACCGGCTGCAAGCTGGCCGTGGTGGATGAGACCGGGAAGGTGCTGGAAACGGCGGTGATCTACCCCACGCCGCCGCATAAGAAGATAGAGGACGCGAAAAAGACCCTGAAACGCCTTTGCGACCTGCACCATATCTCCTGCATCGCGATCGGCAACGGCACGGCTTCCAAGGAAAGCGAGATCTTTGTGGCCGAATTCATCCGCGAATACGGCGGCGCGCTTTCCTATATGGTGGTATCCGAAGCGGGCGCTTCGGTCTATTCCGCTTCCAAACTGGGCGCGGAGGAATTTCCGGAATTCGACGTTTCGCTTCGTTCGGCGGTGTCGATCGCCCGGCGGCTGCAAGACCCGCTCGCCGAGCTGGTCAAGATCGATCCCAAGGCGATCGGCGTAGGCCAATACCAGCACGACATGCCGCAGGCGCGGCTCAGCGAAGCGCTGGACGGCGTGGTGGAGGACTGTGTCAGCTCGGTCGGTGTGGATCTGAACACGGCTTCACCCGCGCTGCTGAGCCGGGTCGCGGGCGTCACGGGCGCGGTATCCAAAAATATTGCCGCCTACCGTGAGCAAAACGGCCGGTTTGAGAGCCGCAAACAGCTATTAAAGGTAAAGGGCCTAGGCCCCAAGGCATACGAGCAGTGCGCGGGTTTTCTGCGCGTGCCTGAAAGCGCCAACCCGCTCGACCGGACGGCGGTACATCCCGAATCCTACAAGGCGGCCGAAACGCTGCTCACGCTGTGCGGCTACACCGTGCAGGACGCGGCGGCGGGCAAGCTTGGCGAGCTAACCGCACGCGTGCGCGAGCTGGGCCGCGAAAACGCGGCGGAGCGCTGCGGCGTCGGCGTGCCGACGCTGGACGACATCGTATCCGAACTGCAAAAGCCCGGCCGCGACCCGCGCGACGAGCTGCCGCCCCCGCTGCTGCGTTCGGACGTGTTGGATCTGAACGATCTAAAGCCCGGCATGCAGTTGACCGGCACGGTGCGCAATGTAGCCGATTTCGGCGCGTTCGTCGACATCGGCGTGCATCAGGACGGACTGGTCCATATCTCGCAGTGCTGCAATAAGTTCATCCGCCACCCCTCCGAGGTGCTGACGGTAGGCGATATCGTCAATGTGGCCGTTCTCTCCGTAGACCCCAAAACACACCGCATTTCCCTATCAATCAAGCAAGCTTCGACACCAAAACAGTAAAAATGACCGCCCGGTTACTAAACCGGGCGGTCATTTTCTATTCGTTCCTCGATCGCGCTGTCCATCTCGTCGAAGTGCCTGACCGTTTCCCGGCGCAGCGGCGCGGCTATGGCCTCATCCGGTTCAAGCATGACGCAGCTCTCACACATACCAAATACATTAACGGAGATGCCGGGCAGTCTGCATTTTTCAGACTCATAGTAAACGCACCATTTGTTGAGGCATTCATCGGTTATCATGCTATCACCTCCCGCCTTATTATACGGCATTCGGGCCTCTTTGTATCTCACAGAAATTTATATCAGAAATTTCTGGTTTACCATATGATGGGGACTTCTGTTAGAATCAATATGGTGATAGCGGTGAGATTTACTTATAATCAGGCACAGAATAAAGAAGAAACGACCTACAAATCTTTATATATCAAAAAATCTCTGGTTGAAAAAATCGATCGAATCGCATTTGCCAATAATACAAGCTGGAACAATATCGTGATATCCATGATCGAATATTGCCTTGAAAATGAAGATGTGTAAAGGAGCACCCGCTGGGTGCTCCTTTTATATGGCTCGCTACGCTCGCGATTTAAATACGCGGCAGTAGCCGCGACGGCGGGGTGGGGTCACCCCGCCCTACGCCCTTGTAGGGCCGCGTGACCCCACGCGGCCGCTCACGGCTACCGCCGCGCATTTGAATCGTGAGCGCCAGCGAACCTCCTAAAAAAGTTTCGCGCGCCCACGTTTGATGGAGCTGCATTCTCGGCGCGCCGAGGGCGTCGCGCCCTACAAATTCGGTGGGAGATAACCCATTTGCAGCAGTAGCAACCTTTTCGTTGTAGGGCGGGACGCCTCGGCCCGCCGGTCGCGGCTACCGCCGCGCATTTCATCGTGAGCGCCAGCGAACCTCCTAAAAAAGTTTCGCGCGCCCACTTTTGATGGAGTTGCATTCTCGGCGCGCCGAGGGCGTCGCGCCCTACAAATTCGGTGGGAGATAACC
>NZ_JANGCE010000056.1 GCF_024462775.1 Butyricicoccus faecihominis | reverse complement strand
CGCGGCGCGCCCTAATAGCGCGGTGATTCCCCTGTTTTCCTATGCGTTTCGTCGCAGCCCTCGGTTTTAGTTGGAGATTCGCGTCTAAGGGAAACGCATAGGAAAACAGGGGAATCACCGAGCTAGTAGGGCGCGACGCCTCGGCGCGCCGAGGGCGTCGCGCCCTACATTGTCAGTGATTGCAATACCGTTTTGCCTTGCCCGGCCTTATTGGAATGACATGGATGGGGCGCGACGCCCACAACATCAGCGCTCGCCCGCCTGTCGAGTAGGGCGGACTGACCCAAGCCCGCCGAAAGCGAAGCGCCAGCAAAGATGGGCGCGCCCGGCAGGCCGATTCGGCCGAGCGGAGGCAGAAGGTGAGCCGCTGTAAGCGGCGAGAAGCCCCTCTGGAGGGCCAGTCCATTAAATCCCTAGGCACCCGGTACGGCTCCATGGCAAATGGTTTGTATAGTATGCAGTATGTAGCTTACGATTCATCCGTATGATTGGTAAGCTGATAGCCAATGCGGGGGAGCGTAATGATGGTATGCTGCGGCGGAAGCTTTTTGCGGATATTGCCGATCAGGCGTACCACCGTTTCGTGGCTGGGCTTTTTGGCGGTATCCTGAATAGCTTCGATCAGAACGTCATATGTGCATGGTTGATCAAAGTTTGTATGGAGGACGCCCATGATTTGACTTTCGCTGGGGGTAAAATGCTGCGACATTAGGTCGGGTGCGGTTTGGCCGCTGTATTCCGTGATCAGCTTACTAATCTCTGTTACATCCACTTGTAGGTCCGCGGCGAGCTGATTCATGATTTCATCGAACGCTTGCAGACATTGCTCTCCCTGTAATGAGAGAGCCTTCTGCGTGAAGGTATGTATTAATTCGACGATATGCAGCGCTTTCGCTGTAGGCTCCTTACAGGAGTCTTGAAGCAGGGAAGGTGTTTTGCATATAATACGGTCGGCCTTTTGGATGAGATGATTACAGGCTGTTTGGATAAATAGATGGATATCCGGCGGGGGAGCCTGCTTGAGCAATTCCCACTTGGCAAGATATAGTTGGAACAACTTGTGCAGCCCTATGACCTGTTGCGCGTTACGTTCTATAAATACGGCGCTCCACTGCTGCTTCACAGCATCCACCGTTAACTCGGATGAATTGGCTTCTGCAATTCGCAGTGCGGACATATCAGTCTCACCTTGAAACAGGGCGTTTTGCTGACGCGCTTCCTGCCATCCTGCTACCTTATAGCCGCGCATTTCGGAAAGAATGGACACAAAACGTGCTATGACTGAATTGACCGTACCTTCTATGGGAGCTGCAAAGTCTGATTCCAAAGAAGAAGCAGCGGAATAGAGCGACTCCATATCGATCAGCGAATACAGTCCGGCGGAGACGGTTTGGTTTTGCGAATGGAGCCTTCGCAGTTCATCCATACCCATGGCTTCGCCATGTCCTCCGGTGCCCACGCCCTGCGTGGCGGTGACGCTGCTGGCATAGGCGTCGTTAAAATCCCGAATCACGGAGATAAGCATCTTGCGCATATGGCGCTCCGGCATGGGGCCTGATAAATTTTGAAGCTTCTCTAAACCTTGCTTCGCAATAGAAACGGATACGTGCGCCCGGTAGTCCGCCGTTTCAACGGGCTCGTTGTCGAGCTTCACCTCGTTTAAAAGGTTTTGATAGAAGTGCGCTGCCGCCGGCACCGGCATTTCCCGCACCATGACTTTTTGATATTTCTTCATGAGCGCATCCGCGATCGTATGGTCGCCCTGCGTGGCATTTTCATCGGGAGATAATAGATTTGTCGGTGAGCGGCCGTCCAGCTTTATGGTCTCCACAATCATTTCGTCTGGACTGATCGGAGCGTTGGGATCTAGCCCCTTATGCCGTAGCGATACCGCCGCGGAAAGCGCGCACTGCACCACAGCGGGCGCGGAAACGGCGCGCGGCATAGGGGAGGAAGGCGCAAGCGAGCCGATTCCGCTGGCCGACCGTTCCAACGCAGGGTCTAGGTTCGCGGGCATACCGCCAAGGCGCGCGGTCGGCCGCACCAGACCTTGCTTTTGCTGCACCACATGGCCCAGTTCGTGCGGCAGGTGGCGCTCCTGCCCGGGGGCGATATGCACCTGCGTGCCCTGCGTATAGGCCAAGGCGCCGATTCGGCCGGGCATTTCGGAATGGTAATGGATACGCACATCGTCCAGCGAAAAGCCGGACGCAGTCTCGAAACGCCGCTTCATTGCGGTGGGTATGCCGGTGCTGTTTGGCGCCGGTCTTTTTTCTGCTGTTTTGGGCACGGTCTTTTTTTCTGCGGACAGCATAGGCGCGCCTCCTTTTTCGGGGTGGGGCAAAAATGGCCAAGATATCTGATAGCCTTACTATATTCCAAAATCCGACAAATAGCAAGAGCATAAAAGAAACAACATAAGAAAGACAATTTACAAAATAATAGCAAATTATTTAGTAAATAATCGCGGCAAAAAACAAATGGATGAAATAGAAAACATACAAGCCGTTTGTTGCGATAAAGGAAAAACTAAACGTGCAGTACTCCATATTTCTAATAAAATGATAATTTATTCACAATTATTGCAAAAGAGCACACATAAAAATAATACATAATCACTAAATGACACGATTCAAATTTCTATAAATCTACTAAATATTACTTGATAATTTAGAAAACGATTGACACAAATTCGGGGGTGTGATTTAATAATCTCAACAAAACCGAAACAGTAGATCGGTAGGCATAAACAGCGAAGCAGGCGGGCCGGGGGAACGCACCCGAATAGGCGAAGGAAGGAGCTGAGCATTGCATCCGTAAAAAGAAAACGAAGATTTCCGCCTGCGAAAAAGGGAAGGACCATACAGAAAATCTTCTAGTCTTTGATTTGAGAGGAGCAGAAAAATGAAAAAGAGATTATTTGCATCGCTGCTGACGGCCGCCATGTTGGTTGGTACCCTGACCGCGTGCGGCTCCGAACCCGCGCCCGCCGCGTCGTCCGATCCGGATGCGCAGTCCGGCGCGGCGCCCGCGGAAAACACCCCCTCGGCGGAAGGGAAGGTAAAAATCGGTTTTTCTCTCAAGACGGTCAACAACCCCTTCGTCGTATCGGTGAAAAACGGCGCGGCCAAGGCCGCCGAGGAGTTTGGCGCGGAGATCATCATTACCGACGCGCAGCTGGATTCGCAAAAGCAGATGACCGATGTGGAATCCTTTATGCAGCAGAAGGTGGATGCGATCCTGATCGATGCGCTCGACTCGACCGCGCTGCTGCCCACCGTGCAGGATGCGAACGATCAGGGCTTTAAGATACTCACCGAGGATTCCCGCATCACGGGCGCGGAGGATATCGTCCTATCCCACGTGGGCATCGATAACGAAAAAAGCGGCGAACGCATTGCCCAGTATCTGGTAGACGAGATGAAAAAGCAGGGCAAGAAAAATATCATTATATTTGAGGGCCTGCCCGGCGCGGAAGCGACGACACAGCGCGCCAAGGGCTTCCATACCGTACTCGATAACAACAGCGATGTCAATATCCTATTCGCCAAAAACGTCGGCGACAAGCGCGAGGAAGGCCTGCAAAACATGGACGACATGCTGCAGAAGTTCGATAATATCGACGCGGTGATCTGCTGCAACGACGAGCTGGCTTTGGGCGCGATCTCCTCGATCGAGGGCGCGGGCCGCGAAGGCATTCTGGTGACCGGTTTTGACGGCAATTCGGACGGCTTGCAAGCGGTCAAGGACGGCCGCATGCTCGCCACGATCGACCACGCGCCCTATACCATGGGCTATATCGCGGTGGAGACCTGCATCAAGGCCGCGAAGGGCGAAAGCGTGGATAAGGCCACGGTGTTCGATGTGGAACTGGTCGATTCCTCCAATGTGGACGAAATCATCGCCAAGCACGCGAACGAGTAGGACGGATCAAACAGCATTCTTCTTTCTCTTCTTCCTTCTGTGAAAGCTTGGGCGGGGCTTCGGCGAAAGAGAGCCCCGCCCGGCTTTCCCATCACGCGGCTCCTTTCGCCGGAGCCGTACCGCATCACAAAGATAAGGGGAGACCTATGGATCAGGATATTATTCTGGAAATGAAGCACATCACCAAGGTTTATCCGGGCGTTACCGCGCTGAACGATGTCAGCATCGACCTGCGGCGCGGCGAGGTGCTCGCCCTGCTCGGCGAGAACGGCGCGGGTAAATCGACGCTGATGAAGGTGCTCAGCGGCATTGTGCAGCCAACCGCGGGGGAAATCGTCATAGCCGGTAAAAAGGCTGAAATGAAAAGCATAACGGACGCCCGCCGTCTGGGCGTCAGCATCATCCATCAGGAGCTCAACCTGATCGGTGAAATGGACGCCGCGCAAAATATCTTTCTAGGCCGCGAACCCAAACGATTCGGCAATGTGATCGATAAGAAAAAGCTTTATCTGGATACGCAACAAATCATGGACAGCTTGGGTCTGCATCTGGATATCCGCACGCCGGTCAAAAAACTGAGCGTTGCCCGCCGGCAGATGATAGAGATCGGCAAAGCGCTCTCCTTTGGCGCAAACATCATCATCATGGACGAGCCGACGGCCCCGCTGACCACTGTGGAAATAAACGAGCTGTTCCGCATCATTCGCGGCCTGAAGGCGGAGGGACGGTCGGTTATCTACATATCCCACCGCTTGGAGGAGATTCCCGCGATCTGCGACCGCGCGAGCATTCTCAGGGACGGCTGCTATATCGGTACGGACGATGTGGCGAGGCTCGACCGCGATACGATGATCACGATGATGGCGGGCCGCGTGCTGAACGATCTGTTCCCGAAAACGAAAGTGGAGATCGGCGAGACGTTGTTCGAGGTGAAAAACCTGAACACGGACATGCTGCACGATATTTCATTTACCGTTCGCCGGGGCGAAATACTGGCGCTGACCGGACTGGTCGGCGCGGGCCGTACCGAGACCGTGCGCGCGATCTTCGGGGTCGACCCGCGCGACGCGGGGGAGATTTATATCGGCGGTAAGCCGGTCAGCATTAAAAAACCGGCGGATGCGATCCGCCACGGCATCGCCTTTTTAACCGAGGACCGCAAGGAGCAGGGGTTTGTTCCACTGATGTCGGTTAAGGAGAACATCACGCTGCCGGGTCTGCGCCCGCTCCAGCGGGGCGGGGTGATCCGTGGGGCGAAGGAGCTGGGCATCGTGGACAAATACGTGAACGATCTGCGGATCAAAACGCCCTCCATCCATCAAAAAGTAAAATTCCTTTCCGGCGGCAACCAGCAAAAGGTCGTGCTTGCCAAGTGGCTGAATCTGGACGCGGACGTGATCATTCTGGACGAACCGACGCGCGGTATCGACGTGGGCGCCAAGTCGGAAATCTACGCCATCATGGGCGAGATCGCGAAAAAAGGCAAGGCCATCATCATGATCTCCTCCGAAATGGAAGAGGTGATGGCGGTGAGCGACCGCGCGGTGATCCTATGCGAGGGGCGGATCACGGGCACGCTCGACCGCAAGGATTTCGCGCAGGAGACCATTATGAGCTATGCAATGGGAGGGGTATCATGAAACAGAACACCGCGGGCGCGGAGAAAAAGAGCGCCCTGAAAAGGCTTTTTGAAATACGCGAGTTCGGCGTGATCTGCGCCCTGATCATCATGGTGCTGCTGCTTTCGGTCTTTGCGGAATCGTTCTTTTCCGCCTCCAACTTTCTGACCATTTTGCGTACGGTATCCACCAACGGCATCATCGCGGTGGGCGTTACCTTTGTGATTTTGACCGGCGGCATCGATCTTTCGGTCGGTTCCGGCCTGGCGCTGTGCGGCGCTTTCGCGGCCGCTACGTTCAACGGCACGGGTTCTTCCGTTCTGGCCGCCGTGGTCGCGCTGGTCACCGGCCTGCTCCTTGGGCTGTTCAACGGCGTGCTGATCGCGTTTTTCGATGTGCCACCCTTTATCCAAACGCTTGTCACCATGACCGCGGCGCGCGGCATCGTATACATCTTCTGCGACGGCACGCCGATTCCGGAGGTGGGCGCTTTTATCGGCGGGATCGGCCGGGGCCGCGTGCTCGGCATTCCAAACCCGGTCATTCTGACGGTGATCGTCTTTGCGGCCGGCTGGTTCCTTCTGAACAAGACCACGCTCGGCCGCTATGTCTATGCGATCGGCGGCAACGAGGAATGCACCAAGCTTTCCGGCGTTAATGTGCGGCGGTATAAGATGATGCCCTATATCATCAGCGGCGTCACTTCCGCGCTGGCCTGCCTGATCTTGATCGGCCGCCTGAACTCGGCGCAGCCCTCCATGGGCGATAAATTTGAAATGGATGCGATCGCGGCCGTCGTGGTCGGCGGCACCTCGCTATCGGGCGGTTCCGGCACCATGGTCGGCACGCTGGTGGGCGCGCTTATCATCGGCGTTTTGATGAACGGCATGAACATGCTCGGCGTCGATTCGTACGCGCAGTATATCGTAAAGGGCGCGGTGATCCTGTTCGCCGTATTGCTGGAGACCCGCAAGAACAAAAACAGCAAGTAAGCGCACAGGAAACAGGGCGGATGTTTGCCGATCAAACACCCGCCCGTTTTTTATACCCCATGTTTTGCCATCTAATTGACAGGGTACCAAAATTACCGTATTATATTAAGTAAAGGCAGAATTCGGGGTATCAGGGTACGGTTACAGGCGTCGCCAGTGGCCTTCCGGACTGTTTGAAAGTTGAGAGGATGCGTTGCCATGACAGTAAAGGAAATTGCCCGGCTTGCAGGCGTTTCCCCTTCGACCGTATCGATCGTCCTAAACGGAAAAGCGGGTGTTGGCTCGGAAAAGCGCGAACGGATCACGGCGCTGCTTCTGGAAAACGGCTTTACCATACGCGACGCGGACGGGGCGGGGAGCCAGCCAAAGGGCACGGTGAAGTTTATCCGCTACCGCGCGACCGGCAACTTTGTCGAGCGCAACGATGATTTTATCACACAGGTGATGGAGGGCGTGGACGCCGCGCTGCGCCGCTGCAAATATACGATGAGCGTGGTCAATGTGGACGACAGCGATTTTGAGACCGTGCTGGGCGGCCTGCGATATGAAAATATCGTGGGCGTGATCTTTCTCGGCACTGAGTTTGACGCGGAACGGTACGGCGTGCTGGCCGATCTGGAGTTCCCGGTCGTCGCGGTGGACAACTGCTTCCGCAATTATCCGATTAACTCCGTGGATATGGCGAATATCGAAGGGGCGCGTCTCGCGCTGCGTCATTTATATGACAAGGGACACCGGCGGATCGGCTATTTAAAGGGCTCCATCCGCACGGGCAGCTTAAAAGAGCGGTGCGCGGGCGTTTATCAAGCCATGCATACGCTGGGGCTGAAAATGCGGGAGGAGGACGTCGTCCGCATCGAGCCCGTGGTAAACGGCGCGTGCGAGGATGTGTGCCGCTACCTTGCGGGGCGGCCGAGCCTGCCAACCGCGTTTTTCGCGGATAACGATGTGATGGCGACGGGCGCGCTGCGCGCGTTCCAGCGGTGCGGGCTGCGCGTGCCGGCGGATGTGTCGCTGGTCGGTTTTGACGACTCGCTGATCGGCTCGGTGATTGAACCGGCGCTGACGACGATCCATATTTTCAAACGCGAAATGGGCGAGATCGCGGCCAAGCGGCTGATCGACATGATGGAAACAGGGGACCGCTGCATCGCGAAAACCAGCGTCGGCGTCACGCTGGTTGAGCGGGACACGGTCGCCGCGCCCCGGGACGGGGAGATCGTCTGGTAAAGGCGGACGCGTCCATTGCAAAATTTGAATACATAGCCGTGTGCCTGCCGCTTTTGTAAGCGGCAGGCTTCTTTTGCGCGCGGCCCGCAAGAAAGCATAGTGGTTCTTTTCCTTTTTTGTCAGATTGCAATAAATGGCTGGCTATTGCAAAATGGAAGTTGTATAATAAAAACATCTACGTTGCATAGAGTGCAACGAATCAAGGGTAAGGGTAATTTGGAAAGGAGGCGGAAGCTATGGCCATATTGGGGATCTTGGTCGGCTTCCCACTGCTGACGGCGTTCGCCATGCTGTTTATCCGGCACGACGCCGCGCGCGACAGGGTCGTAAAAGTAGCGGCCGCTATCACGGCGATTTTGTCGGTCGTCGTCAGCGTGATGTATTTCAAAACGATGCCCACGTTCTTCAACATCGGCAGCGAGGTGTTTTCTACCGTGCTGCTGATCGCGGAGATCGCGATGTGCGTGCTGATCGTGTATCTGTGCCTGCGGGCGCGGCGCTGGTTCACGGCGCTTTTAAGCGTTGCGCAGACCGCGCTGATCGTTTGGTTCGAGCTGAAGCACGGGCACCACGTTTACGCGGGCTTCGACCTGATGATCGACAAGCTCGGCATTCTGATGATATTGATCATCGGTCTGGTCGGCAGCGCGATCACGGTGTACGCGCTCGGCTACATGAAGGATTTTCAGCACCACGACAAATCGCTGATGGATAAACGGCCGGTGTTTTTCTTTGTGCTGTATCTGTTTTTGGCGGCGATGTTCGGGCTGGTCCTGTCCAACAACCTGATGATGATGTATTTCTGCTGGGAGATCACGAGCTTTTCCTCCTTCCTGCTGATCGGTTATACCGGCACGAAAGAAGCGCAGAAAAATTCGTTTTGCGCGCTGTCGCTCAATCTGCTCGGCGGCCTCGCGTTCGCGGTGGCCATCGTCTGGCTGGGGCTGACCCAGCAGCTGATCGGCTTGAGACAGATCGTCGGGCTGACGCAAAGCGGCATCGACGTCGTCGTGCCGACCGCGCTTTTGGTGTTCGCGGGCCTGACCAAGGCGGCGCAGATGCCGTTTTCCAAATGGCTGCTCGGCGCGATGGTCGCGCCCACGCCGACCTCGGCGCTTTTGCATTCCTCCACCATGGTCAAGGCGGGCGTGTTCCTCATCATCAAGCTGTCGCCCGCGCTGGGCGACAGCCCCGCCGGTCTGCTCGCCATGATGACGGGCGGCGTCACCTTCCTGTTCGCATCCTTTGCCGCGATTTCGCAATCGAACGGCAAAAAGGTGCTGGCGTATTCGACGATCTCCAATCTGGGGCTGATCGTCTGCTGCGCGGGCATCGGCACGTTTGAAGCGGCGTGGACGGCGATCATGCTGGTCATTTTCCACGCGGTCGCCAAGAGCTTGATGTTCCTTTCCGTCGGCACGGCGGAGCACCACGTCGGCAGCCGCGATATCGAGGATTTCGACGGCTTGTTCGGCGAAATGCCGCAGCTTGCGGTCTGTATGTCCATCGGCATCTGCGGCATGTTCCTCGCGCCCTTCGGCATGCTGATTTCCAAATGGGCGGCCATGAAGGCGTTTATCGATTCGGGCCACGCGATGCTGATGCTGATCCTCGTGTTCGGCTCCTCCGCCACCTTCTTTTTCTGGACCAAGTGGCTGGGCAAGGTGACGGCCATCGTCGCGGGCAAGCGCAGCATCGAAAGAACCGTACATAAAGAGGAGTGGTTCGTCCTCAAGGGGCTGGCGGCCGTCACCGTGCTGGTCTGCGTCGGCTTCCCGATCATTGCGAAGAATTTAGTCGCGGATTATCTGGTCATCCATTTTGCCCGCGTGCCGGGCGAGGTGATCAGTCAGGGCAACATGCTCATCATGTCCTTTATGGTGGTGCTGCTGGTCGTTTTGCCGCTTCTGGCCTTTGGCCGCAGCAACAAAAAGCTGGTGCACGTCAACCTTGCGGGTGAAAACATGGGCGATGATCTGACCTTCCGCGGTTCGATGGATATTCCGGTGCCGGTCTCGCTGCGCAACTGGTATATGGAAACGCTGTTCAGCGAGCGGTGGATGCTGCTGGGCGGCAGCATCGTCAACATTGTCATCATCATTCTGTCCTTCTCGGAGCTGTTGGGGGGTGTGCTGCATGTCTGAGCTATTGCCCATCATTCTGGGCGGCGCGGGCTATCTGGTGCTCGCGCCCATCATCGGCGGCTTGCTCGCCGGGATTGACCGTAAGCTGTCGGCCCGGATGCAGCGCCGTAAGGGCCCGCCGCTTTTGCAGCCCTTTTACGATGTTTTCAAGCTTTGCAGCAAGCAGGGCATTTCGGTCAACGGCGTGCAGGATTTTTACGTCGCGGGCTTTCTGTTGTTCGTTGTCATCAGCGGTATTTTCTTCTTTACCCATGGCGATATTCTGCTCGTCGTTTTCACGCTGACGCTCGCGAGCGTGTGCCTGATCGTGGCCGCGTATTCGTCCAACTCGCCGTACAGCCAGCTGGGCGCGGAACGCGAGCTGCTGCAAACCATGGCCTACGAGCCCATGCTTTTGATGACGGCGATCGGCTTTTACCTTGCCTTCGGCACGTTCAACCTGTCCGAGATCATCAGCGATGAGCGCGCGGCGATCGTCTACCTGCCGGGCGTGTTCGTCGGCCTTTGCTTCATCCTGACCATCAAGTTCCGCAAATCGCCGTTTGACCTTTCGATGTCGCACCACGCGCATCAGGAGCTGGTCAAGGGCATCGTGACCGAATTTTCCGGCAAAACGCTCGCCATGGTCGAGGTCGCGCACTGGTATGAAAATATCTTTTTGCTGGGCTTTGTCTACTTATTCTTTGTATGGTCGGCGCGGCTTTCGCCCCTTCTGGGCATTGCCATGTGCGCCGTGGTCTTTGTTTTGGAAATCTTGATTGACAACTGCTGCGCGCGCGTCAAATGGCAGCACGCGCTGGCTGCCACTTGGGGCGTTTCGCTCGTGGCCGGCTTTGTCAACCTGCTGGTATTGATGACGATTCGGTAAGAGGGGAGGGGCTCGTTCAATATGTCTTTTATGAAGAAATCGCCGTGGATCATCCATTATGACGGCTCAAGCTGTAACGGCTGCGACATTGAGGTGCTCGCCTGCCTGACCCCGCTGTACGATATCGAGCGGTTCGGCATCGTCAACACCGGCAACCCCAAGCACGCGGATGTGTTTTTGCTCACCGGCTCGGTCAACGCGCAGAACCTGCCCGTGATCCGTCAAATCTATTCGCAGATGCCGGAGCCCAAGGTCGTGGTCGCGGTGGGTATTTGCGCCAACTCGGGCGGCATTTTCCGCGAATGCTATAACATCCTCGGCGGCGCGGATAAGGCCGTGCCCGTGGATGTGTACGTGCCCGGCTGCGCCGCCCGGCCCGAGGCCATTATCGACGGCGTGGTGCGCGCGCTGGATATTTTGGAAGAAAAACGAAGGGCCCTGAAGGAAGGCCGCGAGGACGAGCTCGAGGATCGCGACAGTCTGCCGCTCTTGCCGGGTGAGGAGGAAGCGCCGTGAAACAGCAGATCATTCAAATCAAAGCGGCCGACTTGCTTGACCGCGTGCACAGCCTGCACGACGAGGGCTGCCGTCTGGTGCAGATTTGCTGCACCCGCGTGCCCGAGGGCTATGAACTGACCTATACCTTTGACCGGGCATATAATATGTATCACCTGCGGCTGACCGTGGGCGAAACCACGCCCGTAATCAGCATCACCAGCCTGTACTGGCCCGCTTTCATCTACGAAAACGAAATGCGCGACCTGTTCGGCGTGCAGATCCGCCATATCGCGGATGAAGTGGACTACGGCGGAAGCTTTTACCGGCTGGCGAAAAAAACGCCGTGGCGCGCGCTGCCGCCGCAGCACAAGGCGCCGCCCAAGCCGGCGGCAAAGCCCGCCGCGCCCGCGCCGCAGGCGGCAAATACCACGGAGAAAACGGAAGGGGGCGAGCAGCATGGGTAAGCGCACCGTCATTCCGTTCGGGCCGCAGCATCCGGTGCTGCCCGAACCGATCCATCTGGATTTGGAGCTGGAGGATGAAAAGGTCGTTCGCGCCATCCCGTCCATCGGCTACATCCATCGCGGTTTGGAAAAGCTGGTGGAAAAGCGCGAGTTCACCGAATATGTCTACGTGGCCGAGCGTATTTGCGGCATCTGCTCCTTTGGGCACGGCTGGGGCTACTGCAAGGCCGTGGAAGGCATGATGGGCGTGGATGTGCCGCGCCGCGGCAAATACCTGCGCACCATCTGGCACGAGCTTTCCCGTATCCACAGCCATCTGCTGTGGCTGGGCCTGCTGGCGGACGGCATGGGCTTTGAAAGCCTGTTTATGCACGCTTGGCGCTTGCGCGAGCAGATCCTCGATATTTTTGAACAGACGACCGGCGGCCGCATCATCTTTTCCGTCTGCAAAATAGGCGGCGTGCGCCGCGATATTGAAAACAGCGAGCTGAACGGTATCGCGCAGCGCCTGCACGATATGGAGGCCGAGGTGCGCCGCATCACCGACGTGTTTTTGGAGGACCCGACCGTGAACGGCCGTTTGCGCGGCGTGGGGCTACTCAGCCGCGAGGACGCGGCGGAGCTGTGCTGCGTCGGCCCGGTGGCCCGCGCCAGCGGCATTGCGATGGATTTGCGCGCGGTCGAGCACGACGGCGCGTACCACGAGCTGGCCTTTAAGCCCTGTCTCGCCACGGAGGGCGATTGCTACGCCCGCTGCGACGTGCGTATCCGCGAGATTTTTTCGTCCATGCGCATGATCCGCGAGGCGATCGATAAAATGCCGGAGGGCGATATCGCCGTGCCGGTAAAGGGCAACCCGCAGGGCGAGTTCTTTGCCCGGCTGGAGCAGCCGCGCGGCGAAGCGCTGTATTACGCCAAGGGCAACGGCTCCAAGTTCCTTGACCGCGTGCGCGTGCGCACGCCCACCAACATCAATATTCCCGCGTTGGTTAAAACGCTGGAAAACTGCGACTTTGCCGACGTGCCGATGCTGATCCTGACGATCGACCCATGCATCAGCTGTACGGAACGCTAAGGGGGCACCGATTATGGCATATTTACATTTCGCCCGCACGGTATTGGCGAGCCTGTTTCAAAAGCCCGCGACCACGTCGTACCCGGTCACCCCGCGCGAGTATCCGGATAAAACGCGCGGCAAGGTCGCGATCGAAATAGACGATTGCATCTACTGCGGCATGTGCATGCGCAAGTGCCCGGCGGACGCGATCACCGTCGACCGCGCGCAAAAAACGTGGACGATCAACCCCTTCTCCTGCGTTCAATGTGCCTGCTGTGTCGATAATTGTCCTAAAAAGTGCCTGCATATGGAGGTGCAGTATACCGCCCCCGCGCCCGTTAAAACCGAGGAGGTTTTCCATGCACGAGTACCCGATCACTCAGAGGATCGTTCAGATCGCGACGGCTGAGGCCGATAAAGCGCATGGCCGCGTGACCGGGATCGATCTGGTCGTGGGGGACGATTCCGGCTTTATCGGGGAATCGATCCAAATGTACTTCGATATCATTTCGGAAGATACGCCCTGCGCGGGCGCGGCGCTCCACATCGAGCGCGTGCGGCCCAAGCTGAAGTGCGGGGCCTGCGGCGCGTATTTCGAGCGCAAGCCCTTTTCCTTTGCCTGTCCCGCCTGCGGGGGAGACGGCACGCCGACCGGGATCGGCAAAGAATTTTACGTCAAAAGCGTCGAGCTGGAGGTAGATGACTGATGCATATGGTAAAAAAGGACGTCATGACGGACATCCGTGCGGAAAACGACCACATTGCCGCGCATGTAAACGGTTATTTGTCCGATAAGGGCGTCTTTACCGTCAACCTGATGGGCGCGCCCGGCGCGGGCAAGACGACCACGCTGGAAAACCTGATCCGCCGGTTAGCGGTCAAATGCTACGTGGTGGAGGGCGATATCGAATCCGATATCGATACCGAGCGCCTGCGCGGGCAGGGCGTGACCGCCAGTCAGATCAATACCTTCGGGGCCTGCCATCTGGACGCGCCGCTGCTGCACAACGCCGTGCACGCCATGACGTTCGCGGAGCCCGGCATCCTGTTCGTTGAAAACGTGGGAAACCTCGTGTGCCCGGCGGAGTTCTCCATCGGCGAGGATATCAAGCTGTTGCAGGTATCCGTCGCGGACGGCAGCGATAAGCCCTATAAGTATCCGCTTGCCTTTGAAAAAGCGGATGCGATCCTTTTGAGCAAGATCGATCTGACGCCCTATCTGAATTTTGATGAGGAATTTTTCATGAAGGGCGTGCGCCATTTGAACCCCAACGCGCCGGTGTTCAAGGTGTGCGGCGTCACGGGCGAGGGATACGACGCGGCCGCCGCATGGCTGATGGACCGGTCGGGCAAATGACGACCTACCGTCTTATTGTCACGGGCCGGGTACAGGGCGTGGGCTTTCGCCCTACAGTATGCCGCATCGCGCGGGAACTGGGGCTAAAGGGCGAGGTGCGTAACCTTGGCGGCGCGGCGGAGATTGTCTGCAACGCGGAAGGGGCGGCGCTCGAATCGTTTTTAAGGCGCCTTGCCGCCTGCCCGCCGCCCATTCATATCGAGCGCATCACCGCCGCGGAGGTCGCTCTGCGGCGGTTTTCTTTCTTTCGGGCGGTGGAGAGCGCGGGCGAGCCGTCGCGCCCCGTGCTCCCGGCGGATCTGGCGGTGTGCGCGGATTGCCTGCGGGAAATGCAAAACGAGAAGGATGCGCGCTACCGCTATCCGTTTATTTCATGCGCGGGGTGCGGGCCGCGTTACACCATCATCCGCCGTTTGCCGTACGACCGCGCGCGCACCACGATGGACGCGTTTGCAATGTGCTCCATGTGCGCGGGCGAATATGCCGATATGGAAAACCGCCGCTGCCATGGGCAGACGCTTTCGTGCCCGTCTTGCGGGCCGCAGCTATTGGGCGAAACACGGGCGGGCGACCGAACCGCGCGGGAGGACGCGGTGCGCGCCGCCCGCGCGCTGCTAAAAAGCGGGGCGATCATCGCGGTCAAGGCGGCGGGGGGTTACAACCTTGTCTGCCGGGCGGACAGCGAAAAGACCGTGCGCGCGCTGCGCGCACTGAAAGCGCGGCCCACAAAACCGTTTGCCGTGCTGTTTGCATCGATGGACGAACTGCAAGCCGTGTGCGAGACGGACGAGACGGAGCGGGCGCTTTTGCTTTCGCCCGCGCGGCCCATCGTGCTGCTGCGCCGGGGACAAAATTGGCGCGCGCGGGTGTGCGCGGACGCGGCGGGGACGGACGGTCCGCTCGGCGCTTTTCTGCCCGCCTTCGGCCTGTATGCGCTGCTGGCCGAGGGGCTGCCGCTCATCGTCACAAGCTGCAACCACGCCGGGCAGCCGATCTTATACGGGGACACGGCGATGCGCGCTTACTTTGCCGCGCACACCGAGATCGCGGGTTTGTTCTGGAACGAGAGAGAAATTTTGCGTCCGGCGGACGACGCGGTGACCCGTGTGGTCGGCGGCGCGCCGCAGGTGCTGCGCCGCACGCGCGGTTATCTGCCCGAGCCGCTCGCGCAGGAGGCCCCCATGGGCGAGGTGCTGGCGCTTGGGGCGGAGATGGAGCCCGCGTTTTGCCTTGCCTCCGGCGGGCGGTACTACCCGGCCGCCGTGCCGGGCGACCTTGCGGAACGCGAAACGCAGCGGGCCGTTCGGCAATCGCTGCGCGATCTGACCGCGCTGACGGGCGCAAAGCCGCGTCTTGTCGTGCACGATAAGCACCCCCTCTATTTTACCACCGCGCTGGCGGAGGAGATGGAGAAGCCCCGCCTTGCGGTACAGCACCACCACGCGCACGCCTTGTCCGTCATGGCGGAGCACGGGCTGAAGGGCCCGGTGCTCGCCGTGTGCTTTGACGGCACGGGTTATGGCGATAACGGCAAGGTTTGGGGCGGCGAGTTTTTACGGTGCGAGGGCGCGGACTATACCCGCGCGGGCAATCTGGCCGAGGTGCCCTTGCTCGGCGGCGACGGCTCGATGCGGCAAGGCTGGAAATCCGCTTTGTGCCATCTGGCGCATGCGGGGCTGGAAAGCGCGGACGCACGTTTTCCGGTCGTTCGCGCGGCGCTTCAAAGCGGCGTCAATACGATTGGCAGCTCCAGCATGGGGCGGCTGTTCGACGCGGCCGCCGCCGTGCTCGGCCTTTGCGTGGAAAACACGCATCAAGGCCGCTGCGCGCGGGCGCTCGAAGCGGCGGCGGAACGCGCGGCGCGGCGCGGCGTTCGTCCGCTGGCCATGGCGTTTGCCGAAGCGGACGGCGTGTTCGATCCCGCGCCGCTGTTCCACGCACTGGTTTGCGCGCCTGACGCGGACGCGGCGGCGCTCGGCTTCCATCTGGCGGTCGCCGATATGGTGGCGCGCATGGCCGCGCGCACGGGGATCGAGCAGGTCGCGCTCGCGGGCGGCGTGTTCGCGAACCGGCTGCTTATCACGCGCTGCACGGAAATGCTCGCCGCGGCGGGCCATACCGTTTGGTTTAATCGCGAGGTGCCGCCCGGCGACGGGGGCCTTGCCGTCGGGCAGGCATATTACGGACTGCTCGCGGGCGGCCAAACCTGACTGAGAAACGAGGAAATAACATGTGTGTAGCTTTTCCCGGACGGATCGTCTCAATCGACGGCGACCGCGCCAAGGTGGATTTCGCGGGTACCATGGCCGATGTCAACGTGTCCATGGTCGAGGCGCGCGTCGGTGATTACGTGCTTGTCCACGCGGGGGTCGCCCTGCAAACCATGGGCGAGGAAGAGGCAGGAACGCTTACCGAGCTGTTTGACGAACTGAAAGAGGCCGCGAATGGATAAACGGTTGCTGGCGGATTACCTGCGGACGTATCATGGCCGCCCGCTGCGGCTGATGGAGGTCTGCGGCACGCACACCGCCGCCCTATACCGCTCCGGCGTGCGCGGTCTGCTCAGCGAAAAAATCACACTGCTCGCCGGGCCGGGCTGTCCGGTTTGCGTCACGCCGACGGCCTATATCGACAAACTGGTCGCGCTCGCCCGCACGCCGGGCGTGCGCGTGCTGTCATTCGGCGACATGCTGGCCGTGCCGGGAAGCACGGTCTCGCTCGCGGGCGCGCGGGCCGAAGGGGCGGATGTTGACTTTTTCTACGCGCCCGAGCAGGCGCTCGCCCTTGCGGAGCGCATGCCCGATACGCAGTTCGTGCTCGCGGCGGTCGGCTTTGAAACGACCGCGCCTGTCTGGGCGGCGGTGGCAGAGGGCATATTGTCGCGGGGCCTATCCAACGTGCGCCTGCTGACCGCGCTCAAGACCATGCCCGCCGCGATGGACGCGCTGTGCGGGGCGGGCGGTATCGATGGGTTTTTGTGCCCCGGGCACGTCGCGGTCGTAACGGGCGCGGAAGCGTTTCGCCCGCTCGCGGAAAAGTGGAAAAAGCCCATGGTTGTCGGCGGGTTCACGCCCGAGCTGCTGCTCGCGGCGCTGTGCCGCCTGACGCGCGAGGCGGAGCGGGGCAATGCCGGCGTGTGGAACGAATATCCGGCCTTTGTGCGCGCCGCGGGCAATGAAAAGGCGCGAAGCGCCGTTTCGCGCGTATTCGAGGCGGGCGAAGCGCTGTGGCGCGGGCTGGGGCAGGTGCCCGGTTCCGGGCTGTATCTGCGCGGCCCCTATGCCGCGCTGGACGCGGGCAGCCGGGGACTGAGCGCCGACCGCGCGCCGGAGGGCTGCCGGTGCGGGCAGGTGCTGACCGGCGCGATCGGGCCTCGGGACTGCCCGCTTTTTGGAAAGGCCTGCACGCCCGAGCATCCGGTGGGCGCGTGCATGGTGTCGGGCGAGGGCGCGTGCCGCATTTGTCTCATAACGGGAAAGGAATGACCATGAAAATTCAATTGCGCCATGGCGCGGGCGGCGCGGATACCGCCCGGCTGATCGGCGATATTTTTGCGGAACGACTTGGAAACGAAGTGCTGAACCGTATGGAGGACGCCGCCGTGCTGCCCTGTCCGGCGGGCGAGCTTGTGATGACGACGGACAGCTTTGTCGTGCAGCCCCTGACCTTTGCGGGCGGCGATATCGGGCGGCTCGCGGTGTGCGGCACGGTGAACGATCTGCTGTGCATGGGCGCAAGGCCTTTGTACCTGACCGCGGGCTTTATTTTGGAAGAGGGGTTGGATTCCGCACTGCTGACGCGGCTTGTTGAGTCGATGGCGCGAACGGCGGCGGAAGCCGGTGTGCACATCGTCGCGGGCGATACCAAGGTGATCGAGGGCAATGGCGGCCTTTATATCAATACGACCGGGCTGGGCGCCCGTCCGGCGGAGCGCGAGGTGTCCGCCGCCAACCTGCGGCCCGGCGACGCGCTCATTCTATCCGGCACGCTGGGCGACCACCACGCGACGATTCTGTCCGCGCGGATGGGGCTGGAAAGCGAGCTGCAAAGCGACTGCGCGCCTCTGGGCGGCATGGTGGAGGCGCTGTTCGCCGCCGAGGCCGAGGTGCACGCCATGCGTGACGTCACGCGCGGCGGTCTGGCGACGGTCGCCTGCGAGCTGGCCGAGGCGTCGGGGTGCGCGATTGAGCTCACCGAGGACGCGCTGCCCGTTTCAGCGGGCGTGCGGGCGCTGACCGGCATATTGGGGCTCGATGTGCTGACCATGGGCAACGAGGGCAAGCTGCTGATCGCGGTGCCCGAGGGGGACGCGCTGCGCGCGCTTGAGATCGTGCAGGCCTCGCCCTATGGGGGACAAGCCGCCGTCATCGGCGCCGTGCGCGAGGGAAACGGCGTGACGCTTCATACCGCTATTGGCGGCCGCCGCGCGGTCGCCTCGCTGCGCGGCGAAGGCCTGCCGCGCATCTGTTAATTAGTTAGGAATTAGTAATTAGGAATTAGGAATTGCGGTACCGCGCGTCGCGCGGTTATTAATTATCGGCTTTGGCCGATACCTTAAACTCCTAACTCCTACTTCCTAACTCCTAACTAAAAAAAGGGGCTGTAAAAAAACTGTTGCAAAACAGAAGAATACCCAAATGTCATTCTGAACGAAGTGAAGAATCTCGCGCGAACGCGCGGAATTTACGCTGGGAACGCGCATTCGCGCGAGATTCTTC
>NZ_JANGCE010000055.1 GCF_024462775.1 Butyricicoccus faecihominis | reverse complement strand
CGGCGGCTCCCCCGCGTCCCCCCCCCCCCCCCCGCCTTTTTGTCGCTCAGGAGAGCATACCGTCAAGCGCGAGGTTTACCTTGAGCACATTGACGCGCGGTTCGCCGAACACGCCGAGCAGGCGGCCTTCGGTATATTGCCGAATCGTCTCGCGCACCTCGTCCTCGCTTTTGCCGGTGGCCTTTGCGATGCGCGGCACCTGATATTCGGCGGCGGCCGGGGAGATATGCGGGTCAAGCCCGGAGCCCGAGCAGGTTACAAGGTCGACCGGCACCGGCTCGCCCGCGCGGTCGGGATTGGACGCGCGTAGCTTTTCCACGCGCTCGGCCACCAGCGTCTCATATGCGGGGCTGGCGGGGCTCAGGTTAGAGGGCCAGGCGTACGCGGCGGGCGCGCCGTTTGCATCGGTAAACGTGCCCACGTCGTATTGCATGACGCGGCCCCACAGGTGGCCGTCCTCCGTGAACTGTTGGCCGAGCAGCGCGGAGCCGACGACCTTGCCGTTCTGAGAAAGCAGGCTGCCGTTCGCTTGGCTGGGAAACAACAGCTGCCCCAAACCCATGACCGCCATGGTGTAGATCAGGCCGGTGATGAGCGACATGAGGACGAGCAGCCACATGGCGCGGACGATCACGCCGCCGGTTTTTGTTTTGGTATTCATATGCTTCTAAATCTCTCCTTACAGCAGCCCCAGCAGATACAGGGGGCCGGTGACCGTTAGTGTGATAAGCGTAACGCCCGCGAGCACCGCCGCGGGCGCGCAGAAAAGCAGCGCGGGCAGCAGCAGGGCAGGGTGACGCAGCAGGAACGAAGCCATATAAGCTTCCCTCACTTTCAAACAAGGCCGAACGACGAAAGCAGCAGGTCGATCAGCTTGATGGCGGCAAACGGCGTTAGGATGCCGCCGAGGCCGTATACGAGCAGGTTGTGCGAAAGCAGCTTGCCCGCGGGCACCTCGCGGTATTTGACGCCGCGCAGCGCCAGCGGAATGAGCGCCACAATGATAAGCGCATTGTAAAGGATGGCGGAAAGAATCGCGCTTTCGCCGCTGTGCAGGCCCATGATATTGAGCGCGGACAGGCCGGGGTACAGCCCCATGAACAGCGCCGGGATAATGGCGAAGTATTTTGCCACATCGTTGGCGATGGAAAAGGTGGTGAGCGCGCCGCGCGTCATCAAAAGCTGCTTGCCGATGCGCACCACTTCGATCAGCTTGGTGGGGGAGGAATCCAGATCAACCATGTTACCGGCTTCCTTGGCGGCCTGCGTGCCGGTGTTCATGGCCACGGCCACGTCGGCCTGCGCAAGGGCGGGCGCGTCGTTCGTGCCGTCGCCGGTCATCGCGACAAGGTGGCCCTTGGCCTGATAGTCGCGTATCATGCGCAGCTTGCCTTCGGGCGTGGCTTCGGCCAGAAAATCGTCCACGCCCGCCTCGGCCGCGATGGCCGCCGCCGTCATGGGGTTGTCGCCCGTGATCATGATGGTTTGAATGCCCATTTGGCGCAGGTCGGAAAATTTCTCCTTCACGCCGTCCTTGATGATGTCTTTTAAATGAATCACGCCTAAAATTCGATGATTCTTGGCTACGACCAGCGGCGTGCCGCCCGCGCGGGCAATATCCTCCACCACGCCACGGCATTCGGCGCTGTATAGGCCGCCGCCCGCCTCGGCCCAAGCGCGAACGGCTTCCGCCGCGCCCTTGCGGATCTCGCACCCGTCAAAATCCACGCCCGACATGCGCGTACCGGCCGAAAAGGGGAGGAAGCGCATGCCCTTATCGCCGACCGTCCGTCCGCGCAGCCCGAATTGCTCCTTGGCTAAAACGACGATCGAGCGGCCCTCCGGCGTTTCGTCGGCAAGGGAGGAGAGCTGGGCCGCGTCGGCCAGCGCGCGGGCGTCCGCGCCGTCCACCGGGAGAAAGGCGACGGCCTTGCGGTTGCCCAGCGTGATGGTGCCGGTTTTGTCAAGCAGCAGGATGTCGACGTCGCCCGCGGCCTCGATCGCGCGGCCGCTCATGGCAAGCACGTTGGCGCGGTTTAAGCGGCTCATCCCGGCGATGCCGATGGCCGAGAGCAGCGCGCCGATCGTCGTCGGCGCCAGACAGACGAGCAGCGCGATCAGCGCGGTGACGGACGAGGGATTCGCAAGCCCCGCCTGCTTTGCCGAAAAGTCCGAATACGCGTACAGCGCGACCGTGACGAGCACGAAAATGATGGACAGCGCGGTGAGCAGGATTTGCAGCGCGATCTCGTTTGGGGTCTTGCGGCGGTTGGCGCCTTCGACCATGGCGATCATCCGGTCGAGAAAGCTGTCGCCCTCCTCCTGCGTCACGCGGACGGTCAGCCAGTCGGACAGCACGGTCGTGCCGCCCGTGACAGCCGAGCGGTCGCCGCCCGCTTCGCGGATGACGGGCGCGGACTCGCCGGTAATGGCCGATTCGTCCACCGAGGCCGCGCCCTCAATCACCTCGCCGTCCGCCGGGATTTGTTCACCGGCGCGCACGAGGAAGCAGTCGCCTTTTTTCAGCGCTTGTGAAGCCACGTCGGTGAACGCGTCGCGGTTTGCAGGATTGGTCAGCCGGTGCGCCGTCACGCCCCGGCGCGAAGCGCGCAGCGTATCGGCCTGCGCTTTGCCGCGGCCCTCCGCGATCGCCTCGGCGAAGCCCGCGAACAGACAGGTCAGCCACAGGATGACGGCAATGCCAAAAATAAAGCCGGTGCCTGCGTCCTGCAGGCCGAAAAAGGTAAGAAGAAATAAAACCGTGGTGAGGATGGCCGAAAGATAGACCAGAAACATCACCGGGTTTTGCAGCTGTGTTTTTGGGTTCAGCTTTACAAACGAATCCCGCACGGCGCGTCCGACCAGCCGAGGGTCGGAAAGCGCTGTTTTTTTCTTTTCTTTCATACGGTGAGCACTCCCTTTTATGCAAGCATTTGTGTAAATTCAGCGATCGGGCCTAGGCTTAAAGCCGGGAAGAAGGACAGCGCGCCCACCAGCACGACGATAAAGATCAACAGGCCGACGAACATGGCGTTCGTGGTGGAAAGCGTGCCTGCCGAAACCGCCGTCCGCTTCTTTTGCACCATTGAACCCGCGATGGCAAGCGTGGCGAGCATGGGGAGAAAACGCGCCGCGAGCATGACCAGACCGATCGATACATTCAAAAACGGCGTGTTCGCGTGAAAGCCCGCAAAGGCGGAGCCGTTGTTGCCCCCGGCGGAGGAATAGGCGTACAGCACCTCGGACAGGCCGTGCGCGCCGCCGTTATTCAGGCTGTCCGCCGTCGCGGGCAGCAGCGTGGCGATACAGCTGCCGATCAAAATGACCAGCGGCGTCGCTAGACAGACTAAGACCGCCATGCGCATTTCAAACGGCTCTATTTTTTTGCCCAAATATTCCGGCGTACGGCCCACCATCAGGCCGGCGATGAACACGGCGAGCATGGCAAAGCCGATCATGCCGTACAGGCCGCAGCCGATGCCGCCGAACACGACCTCGCCCAGCTGCATCAGCAGCATGGGCGCCATGCCGCCGAGCGGCGTTAGGCTGTCATGCATACAGTTGACCGAGCCGTTCGAGGCCGCCGTGGTATATACCGCCCAAGTGGCGGAGGCGGCGATACCGAAACGGGTCTCCTTGCCCTCCATGTTGCCGCCGGGGTAACCTTCGGCCGGGGCCATGGCCACCGCGCCGTCCTGCGCGAGCTGCGGCGTGCCGTTTTGCTCCATGACCGCGACCACACTGAGCGCCGCGACCAGCAAGAGCAGCATGGCGAAAAACAGCGCCCGGCCCTGCCGTTTGTCCCGTATGCTGCGCCCAAAGGCAAAGCAGCAGGCCGCCGGAATGAGCAGCAGCGAGAGCATTTCGATCAGATTGGAAAGCGGCGTTGGGTTTTCCAGCGGGCTTGCCGAGTTGACGCCGTTATAGCCGCCGCCGTTTGTGCCGGATTGTTTGATGGCGACTTGGCTCGCCTGCGGGCCCATGGGGATGATGCCGCGCGTCACGGTGATTTCCGTACCGTCCTCCTGTTGCACGGTGGCGGGTTCGACCAGCTCGTAAACCTGATAGTCCTTTAGATTGGTCATGACGCCCTGCGACACAAGAGCCAGCGCGATCACCAGATTCAGCGGCAGCAGTACGTACACGACCGCGCGGGTCACATCGGCCCAGAAGGAGCCAAGCCCTTGCTTTTGTACGCGCCGAAAGCCGCGTATCAGCGCAAACAGTACGGCCAGCGCGACCGCCGGGGTGACGAAGTTTTGCACGGTTAGGCCGATCGCCTGTGAAAAATAGCTCAGCGCCGATTCGCCCGAGTAGGACTGCCAGTTGGTGTTGGTCACAAAGCTGGCGGCTGTGTTAAAGCCAAGGTGCCAGCTCGTGCCTTCGATGCCTTGCGGGTTCCACGGCAGGCGGCCCTGTAACATCAACACCGCCCAGAGGGCAAATAGGCTCAGCGCGGAAAAGGCAACGGCGCAGCCCGCGTATTTCTTCCAGCTCATTTGTTCGCCGGGATCGATGCGCAGCAGCTTGTAGATCCCGCGCTCGCACGGGCCGAGCACGCGGCTGAAAAAAGTCTTTTCCCCTTCCATCGCACGGCTCATGAATCTGCCGAACGGCACGGCCAGCGCGATGAGCAGCACGGTGTACAGTGCGATCTGTAAAATAGCGTTCACTTCTTATTCCTCTCCTTTTAACAGCACATAGCTTAAATAGACCAGCACGAAAATTGCCACAACGCCTACCGCGGCGACGACGACTTGCATAGAGACCCCTCCTTTGTCTGCTTTTTGGTTCGATGGCATAATACCATGGAAAAAATAAGCGCGCCGCTAAAAAAACAGCGCGCCTGTTAAAGCTTTATTAAAATAGAAAAGAGGGGCGGGAGCCCTTAACGTTTCCTTAATGTGAACGGAAAAACCTTAACCGCCCGCAAAGACAAAAGGGGGTATAGTAAAGATAGAAGAAAGGGGGGTGAGGAAATGAACATGCTGATCGTTGCCGCGGGGTTTGTTTTCGCTCTGGCGTTTTTGGGGTATCGGCTGCTTCAGCTGGGCCGCTTCCTCGATCACAGCACGCTGCACCCCTATCCATGCGATACGATACACTGTGAAAACGCGCAAAACAAACGATAGATGAAAAAGTCCGGCCGCCGCAGAGTCGCATCTGCGGCGGCCGGACTTTTTCATTTTTTACTGCGCGGTCTCGGCTTCAAACTTTTGCTGGTAGGCCTTTTGCAGCGTTTGCAGCAGGTCGGGCGCCTTGCCGCCGACGGGTTTGCCGTCTACCTCGCTCACGGGGATGCAATGCGCGCCGGTGGAAAGCACAAGCACTTCGTCCGCCGCCATCAGTTCCTCCATGGTAAACGGCGCGACGCGAACCGGAATGCCATGTTCCTCGCAAAGCTGCAAACAATGCAGCCGCGTGATGCTGGGCAGGATCAGCTCATCCGCCGGCGGGGTGCAGAACGCGCCGTCCTTTAATATGGCGATGCCGGAGTGCGCGCCCTCGGTCACGCGGTTTGCGCGGTGGAACACCACCTCGTCGCATCCCGCCTCGTGCGCCCGCTGCGAAGCGACGACGTTCGGGATCAGGTTCAGCGTTTTGATATTGCAGTGCAAAAAGCGCGTGTCCTCGCGGGAAAGAAGCTTCATCGCGTTTTGCTGGCTGTCCAGCCTCGTCGGTTCAACAAAAACCAGCAGGCTGGGCTTTGCGTCCTTCGGAAAAGCGTGCATACGGTGGGAGACGCCGCGCGTTACCTGCCAATAGCACACACAGGGCGAGGCGTCCACGCGGCTGATCAGGTCGCGCAGAAGCGCGTCCAGCTCGGCGCGGGGCATGGGCTCGGTGATTTCGAGCAGGCGCAGGCTGTTATAGAAGCGATCCATGTGGTCGGAAAGCGCGAAGGGCTTTTGGTTCATGCAGGCGGCCGCCTCATACACGCCGTCGCCAAAATAAAAGCCGCGGTCGGTCACGGGGGCGCGCACCTCGTCGATCGGTCCGATCTCGCCGTTATAGTATGCAATATCCTTCATGGGGTGTCTTCCTCCTTCTGTTCCGGTGTCCAGTATTCTCTTAGTATACGATAAACGTGCGCGCTTGGCAAGCGCCGCAGGCCATGCTATAATAAAAGAAACATATGCCCAAGGAGACTGTTCATGATGAAAACACTGCTGCACATCTGCTGCGCGCCCTGCTCGATCGCCTGTATCGACACGCTGCGGCAGGAGGGAATAGAGCCCACCGGGTTTTGGTATAATCCAAACATCCACCCGTTTACCGAATACAAAACGCGGAAAAACACGCTGCGCGAATATGCGGAAAGCATCGGTCTAACGCTAATCGTGCAGGAGGAGTACGGCCTGCGCCGCTTTATCGAGGGCGTGTATCCGGATTTTGACCGCCGCTGCGCGTTCTGTTATACGCTGCGCTTTGAGGAGACCGCGCGCTACGCGGCGGAAAACGGATTCGACCAGTTTACCTCCACGCTGTTCGTCAGCCCCTATCAGAACCACGAGCTGATGCGGCAGGCGGCTGAGCGGGCCGCGGAAAAGTACGGGGTGGCCTACTTGCACCGCGATTTTTCGCCCCGCTTCCGCGAAGGGCAGGACAAAGCGCGCGAATTGGGCCTTTATATGCAGAAATACTGCGGCTGTATATTCAGCGAAGAGGACCGCTATAAGAAGAAGCCGAAAAAGAAAAAGGATGCATAAGGAAATTGCTTTACAAACGGCGCGGAAACTGCTATAATACTTCTCGTACACGCGCCCGTAGCTCAGCTGGATAGAGCGTTGGACTCCGACTCCAAAGGTCGCAGATTCGAATTCTGTCGGGCGTACCACAAAAGCCGCTTATTCGTAAGGATAGGCGGCTTTTTTGCAACTTTTTCGGGGGCTTAAATTTTTAAAAATTACTCTTGGGGTTTATTTGGGGTTTATGCATTAGAAAAAGCGCCCCTCCTTGAACGAGGGACGCATAGGTTTAAGCTTGCCGTTTGACCGGATGCAGGATGTTTTGTAGGGTATCAGCTGCGGCTTCATCTGCGGATTTTATCGCGTGCGCATAAACTTTGCTGGTGGTAGTTGTATCAGCATGGCCGAGACGTTTTGCTACGGTTGGAAGATTCGTGCCAGCAGCGATCAGCAAGGTTGCGTTGGTGTGGCGCAGGCTGTGAACATGAATCGAAGGCAGGCCGTTCCGGACGGCGAATTTATGAAACCACCCCGTAATCGTGTCTGGGCGAATTGGGCGACCGTCCCAGCAGGTGAAGATGCGGTCGGTATTTTTCCAGCGATCGCCAAGCCTAAGACGTTCTTGCAACTGCCAGGCTCTTTGTTCGCGCAAAGAATCAAGTGCGGCCGATGATATTTTGAGACAGCGTTCGGATGATTCGTTTTTTGTTTCGTCTGCGAATACGCCTTTCCCGGACAGATAGAGCGACGATCGCCGGATGCGCAAGAGGGAATGCTCGAAATCAACGTCCTTCCATTCTAAGCCGCAGAGTTCGCCGCGGCGCAGGCCGGTAAACATAAGAAGCCTTACAATGGTTCTGTGCTGTACGCTTTCTTTCTCTAGAAGCTCTAGCATATGGTTCGCCTGCGTCTCATCAAGATAACTGGCTTCTTTGCGCCGCGCCTTTGGAGGGTCAACTCGCTCGCACGGGTTGGAGTAAATAACTTGCCATTTAACGGCGGTAGACAGTATGGAAGAAATTAAACGGTGGTGATGCTGTACTGTGCTGTCGGACAGCACATCTTTAGACACCGGCACAAATAATTTATCCAAAGGCGCGCTCAGAGCGTCGCTGATGCGCTCGGCGCTTCGCAGGCTTATAGTCTCACCTCTGCCCGCGCAATAAATCACAGTAATCCCTACGCCCGCCAGATCGGCAAAGGCTTTGTGAGAATAGTTTTTACTCCGTAGTATGGCGATGAGGTCGCCGGCGCATTTATACTTAATATCCCTCCGAACACCTTTTTGCTGAAGATTTTTATAAAATGACATGAGATGGTTCGGTCGGAGCTTGTCCAGCCTGATGTGGCCTATTGCAGCATTGATACGCGACATCAAGGTGCGATAGCGCGCGACTGTAGTCGGACGAAGTTGACGCTCGGCATAGTCGGTAAACCACTGCTCTGCGAAATCCGCGAAACGGACGTTGCCCTCCAGCACCTGACCGGTAGTGCACTTTTCTTCGAACAAGACAGCTTGCCGTTGAAGCTCTTTGGCGATCTGACGTTCCGTCATACCCGACTCTGGTGTCCAAGTCATGCGCTTACGAACCTGTGCGCCGGTCAGATCGTACCCGCAGGACGCGGTAATTCGATAGCTATCACCGCGCTTTTCAATGGTTGCCATTGAGAAAACCCCTTTCTTTCCATGATTAAGTATGGTAAGATAGAGGTACAGATTCGACCGACCAAGTTTAATCTGTACCTCGTCCCGTTCTGGTGCGCCAACACCGGAGCGGGATTTTTTCACGTTATGGCACGAACTCCACTTTTACGACCTTACCCAGCACCGAAATATTCGTATCAGATAACTGGTAGATCTGTGGCTTGTGCTTTGGATTCGTGGATTGCGGCATCAATGTGACTATGTCGCCATCACGATAAAAACGCTTTAAAGTAGCGTCTTCCATGTCAATAAGAACGACTGCAATTTCTCCATCTAAAACAATCTCTTGTTTGCGCACGATGACGATATAACCGTTCTTGATCCCTGCAGCGTCCATACTGTCTCCCTTGACGCGCAACGCGAAGTAGTCAGCTCCGCCATTTAAATCTGTGTAGGTATAACCTTCAATATTTTCTTCTGCAAGCATTGGATATCCAGCAGGAATGCGGCCGAGAATGGGGATGCGTTTTAAATGCGGAAAATCGACGGGAACTACGTTTGAAGGGAGAGATTGTGGAGAATCAATAGATAGACGTCCACCTTTGTCTTCAATTAAGTCTGATTTTAAAACGCCAAAATAATTAGCAAGCATTTCTATTTTGTCAATTCGAGGGTACTTATTACCGTTATACCAATCAGCAAAAGTGGTGTATTTGAAATTTAAGTCGTTACATATTTGGTTCCTATCCTTTCCAAAGCGCTCCATTAAGAATCGAAGATTGTTTGAAAAGATTTTTTTATTACCGAGTCCCTCCATGAAATCACCTCCTGTGTGATGATTGCATTATACGCCGAATGCGTAAATAATGCAATAGAAAAATAAAATAATTACGACAAAGGCGTTGACATGACGCTTAAAGCGTGATAACATACAGATATGGAGGTGATAAAGTTGAGAGTAACGTTGAAAGCTGCTCGCACAAATGCAGGGTATACACAAAAGCAAGCAGCCAAAATTATTGGTGTTACCGTGGACACCATAGGTAATTGGGAACGCGGAAAGAGTTTTCCAGATGCTTTGCAAATAAAAACGATCGAGCAAGCATACAAAATCGCTTATGACAATCTTGTTTTTTTACCCGATATTACGCTTAAAGCATAATGGATTGTTGTTATGGGCGGTACGATGAGAAGAGGTGAAACGAATGCCTGAATCAATCCACCTGCCACGTATTCGATCTGCCCAAGAAGCATTAAGGGAGATTCAGCAGGCGGACCCAAATACAGCACTGAAGTTATACCATCTGCAACGATTGATGAAATCCGGGACCGTTCCAACGCTCAGAGCGGGGAATCGGCTATTCGTCAACCTCGACATGCTGATCGAGTACATAGCCACGCATCCGGACTTAGACCTTACGGATGAGCATACAGTCGATGGCATTCGGGCGATATCCGAGTAAACAAATACATGAAAGGAAGTGGACAAGCCATGAAACACTATGAAATAACCGTAAACAACGGAGACTACCCGCTGACGTACAGGTGCAGCACGATTGCGGAAGCCTACGGCTGCTTGGAAACGCTGCGCACGGGGCTACTGCATAACCGCACGTTCAATATGGAAGGGATCATGGAACTGCTGGTTGAAATTCGGCACGGCAAGGTTCTGGGTCACAGCGACTACGGCTGGTCGATCAGGGTCTGCGAGGGCGAGGTATGACGCGCTACTACCGGCTGGCGAGCATAGCGTTGGCCGCATTGATGATAGCGACAAAATGGTGTGAAGGGGGTGGTTCGGTGGCAGTTTATGCGGGGATCGCGGTGGGGCTGGCAGTGATGATGCTGGTGCTGGCGTACAAGATCGATACTGCGATCAGACACGGATATAAGGTCGAGCGCGACGAGCGGCTGTGGAAATGAGGAGGCGGGTAGCGTGATGGCAATCATTTACCCAAAGCTGGAGCACTGGATGGTCAATAACGGGATGAACGAAAAACGGCTGGCCGCTATGATACCGGCAAGCCATACGACGGTACGCAACTGGCTGCACGGGCGGACGGATATGCCGTTGGGGACGGCGCGGCGGTTTGCGGATTTAACGGGAATCAGCATGGACGATCTGTTTCAGACAAAAGAAAGCCGCCCCGGAACGGCAATTCCGAAGGCGGCAAGTACAAATATCACACCTCTATAATAGCCGCTGGGAGGCGGGAAGTCAATGAAAGAAATTAAACTTTTACAGCTTGAGATTGAAAATTTTAAGGGCTGCGCGTTTGCCGATATCGAATTTGGCGGCCGGGATGGCGCGATCTATGGGCGCAACGGCGCGGGCAAGTCCACGATCTATGACGCGCTATGTTGGCTGCTGTTCGGCAAGGACAGCAAGGGGAACGCGACGTTCGACTTGATGCCGCTGGAAAACGGGGAGGAGAAACACGGCGCATCCCCGGAGGTCGTGGCGGTCTTGTCGGTGGACGGCGATCAAACAACGCTGCGCCGCGTGTACAGCGAGGTTTGGACGAAAAAGCGCGGCAGCACAGATGCGGTTTTGACGGGTCATACGACCGATTTTTTCACGGACGGCGTGCCGCGCACCGAGACCGAATATAAGCAAATCGTCGGCGGGCTGGTGGGCGAGGACGCTTTTCGGCTGCTGACGAGCGTGTACCGTTTTTGCCGGGACATCAAGTGGCAGGAACGGCGCAAGATGCTGTTTGATATGTGCCACGTGGTTTCGGATGCCGCGCTGCTGGCGGCGTTACCGCAATGCGCGGAGCTGGCCGGGGAGGTCGGCAAGCTGACGGTAGACGATTACAAGAAGGCGCTAACGGCGCAACGGCGCACGGTAAACGGCGCGCTGGACGAGTTGCCGGCGCGGATTGACGAATGCGAGCGGTCGGCGGGAGAGTTGGCCGCGATCGATTTCGACGGGCTGCGGCTGCGACTGGACGAAATGCAGACTGAGCGTGAAGCGCGGGCGGGCGATCTCGTCAAACTGGATAACGACACGGCGCAGGCAGAAGCGAAAAACCAACTGGACGCGCTGGCAAATGAGCGAAACCGGCTGGAACAGGACAATCTGGCGCACCGGTGCAGTCAGGCGGTACCGGTGGAGGACCCGCGGGCGACAGTACGGGCCGAGCTGGAACAGATCAAGGCCAGACTGCGGGAAGCTTCCGCCGCGGCGAGTGACGCGCACACGCAGATCGAAATGGGTAGCCTGCGACTGGACGATTACCGGAAGCGCTGGCGGGAGATCGACCGGGAGAAGGCGCCGGCGGCCGGCGTTTGCCCGACCTGCGGACTGACGATGCCCGCGGACAAGGTAGCTGCGGCAAAGACAAAGTTTGAAGCGGACAAAAAGGCGCGGCAGGACGCGCTGCTTGCAGACAGTGAGTTGTTGAAAAAGACGATTGCCGAGCAGGGAAAAGTAGAATCAGCAAAGCGCGCGGAGGTGGAAAAACTTTCAGCGGCGGCCGACAAGTTGACAAACCAGCTTGCGACGATGCGCGCCCCGGAGCCGCCGGTGATCGACGACCTGCCGGGCTATGTGGAACGGGTCGCTGAATTGAACGATGCGATCACGGAAGGTCAAAAACAACTGCACGAGATCGTGACGGCGAAGGATGACCGCCGCGCGACGCTGCAAACCGAGGTTGATCGGCTGGACGGCGTGCTGAACAGCATCCGCGAGGGGCTGGCGAAGGAAGCACAGCTCGACGGACTGCGGGCGCGCGTAGATGAGCTAAAGGGGCAGCAGCGGGAGCTGGCGGCCGAGATCGAGCGGATCGACCGGATGATCGACCAGTGCGACGAGTTTAGCCGCTGCAAGGTGGATTCGATCACAGATGCGGTAAACGCAATGTTCCGTATGGCGCGCTTCCGGCTGTTTGACACGCAGCTCAACGGCGGCGTGCGCGACTGCTGCGATGTGATGTGGGACGGGCGACCCTATGCGGCGCTGTCCGACGGAGAAAAGGTCAAGATTGGGCTGGATGTGATGCAGACGCTTTCCGACTTCTACGGCGTGCGTGTGCCGCTGTTCGTGGACGGGGCCGAGAGCGTTACCGATTTCCCGTCGGTCACGTCGCAGGTAATCCGGCTGTGCGTATCAGATGAGGAGTTGAGGATCGCGGTATGAAACTAAAGGATTTGATGAAGCCCGCTACGCCGCCGCTGCCGGCGAAAACCTATTTGGCGGTCATTGTTGGCGTATACGAGGTAGGCCAGCATTTCAGTGAGAAGTTCAAAAACTACAACCACAAGCTGATTTTCCAGTTTGACATCCCGAACGCCAAGGATGACGAGGGAAAGCCGAGACAGCTTTCCAAATGGCTGACGCCGGGCAGGAAAAAAGGATGCGACTTCTTGAGTTTTTTCGGCGGGCTGGATGACAAAAGCTATTCTGCTGAAGAGGTAAGCGACATTGATCCGGCGGATTACCTTGGGCGCGCCTGCCAGATCCGCGTGACAGTGGATGCGGAAACGCAGAAAAACAAGGTCGAAGCAGTTATGACGCTGCCGGACGGCATCCCGGCGCCAAAGACCGATACGCCGCTGGTTTGGTACTCGGTCGAAGAGGATGGCTTTGAAGGTAAGAAGTGGGAGGGCTTGCCCGACTGGGTGCGGGACATTTGCGAAAAGAGCGAGCAATACCAGCAGGATCCGCCGGAAAAGAATCTGGACATGCCGGAGGATGCAGCTGCCGCACCGGCGAATGAGGACGGAGGTTGCCCGATTTGACGTTTCGGAGCCTTGCGAGTTCGTCGGCGGGTAATGCGTATCTGGTGACGGACGGGGACACAACGCTGCTGTTGGAATGTGGGCTGACACTGCCGAAGCTGAAAAAGCTATCCGGGTTTACGCTGTCGTCGGTGGGCGCTTGTTTTGTGACGCATGAGCACCAAGATCACGCACACGCGGCGGGGCTGCTGATCAAGCAGGGGATACCGGTTTATATGTCCGAGGGGACAGCGCGAGCGCTGGAATTGCAGGAGGCCGAGATCGTCGAGCCGGGCGTGCCGGTGACGGTGGGCGGATTTCGCGTGATGGCGTTCCGGGTTTGGCACGACGCAAAGCAGCCTGTCGGCTATTTGATCGAGGACGTGCGGACGCGGGAGCGGCTGCTGTTCGCGGCGGACACGCGGAACCTTGACTGCGTTGTGGCCGGGCGACTGACCTACATAGCGGTCGAATGCAACTACGACGACAAAAAGCTTGGTCTTTCCCAGCGCATCAACCCCAAGGTGCGGGAGCGCATCCGGCACACGCACATGGATATAGAACGCGTGATGCGGTGGCTGCGCAAACAGGATCTCAGCGGCGTGTTGACGGTTTGGCTGCTGCATTTATCGGACAGTCATGCGAACGAACAAGAGTTTTTGGAGCGGTTTACTTCGGAATTTCCGGGGATACAGTTTGAAATCTGTAAGAAGTGAAAGGAGTTATTATGAGCGAAACAATGAATAAGACGGGCGAGGTCAAGGAGATCAACATCCTCGACATGATGAACGGCGCGATCGGTGAGCGCGTGGATTACGAACTGGGAAAGGTGATGCGAAACTGCCTTGACCTGAACACTGACGCGAAGAAGGCGCGCACGCTGACGCTGGAGATTGGGATCGTGCCGACCGAACACCGGGACAGCGCGGCGATCAAGGTTAGCGTAAAAAGTAAGCTGGTGCCGGTCAAGGCGCTGGACAGCACGCTGCTGCTCGGCGGAACGGCGGATGAGCCGGTTGTGATGGAGTACACGCCGCAGGTACCCGGACAGCGCAACCTCGCGGGCGGCGAACAGGATGAACCGAAGATGATCCGCCTTGCGGATGTCAAGCAAGCGTAATTGAAGGAGGAAATAAAAATGTTAAAGGAAGCAATCGACCGCATTTTGAGTTTGGCCGACCCGACGATCACGGAGATCGACGGCGAGCGATATGCAGACCGCACGCTGCAACGCATCAAGAAGGAGTTGGTTGCGGCGCCGCTGCAAGTACATACGTTGTCCGCACTGGTGGATTACATCACCGAGGGTGCGGACGAGGCCGCAGAGAGCGAAGAGGCGATCCAGCGCAGGTTTGTGGTGCATGTGGCGGACTTCGACCGGGTGTATCTGCACCGCGAACTGAACAGCGACAAGGCGAGAGAGTGTTTGCTGGAAGCGGAGATCGCGGTGCCGACGTTTCCATTTGGGCGCTGGATGGACATGGAGACGTTCATCATCAACATGCAGACGCATTTTGTGCCGACGGAAAACTGCGACGCGCTGGTCGCGCTGGCGGGCACAGTGACGGCCGAGGACGGGACAACCCTTGCCGATGACGGCGTGACGCAGAAGGTGACGGCGCGGACAGGCATTTCGCTGGTCAAAAAGGTCGATGTGCCGAACCCGGTGATGCTCGCGCCGTTCCGCACTTTCCCGGAGATCGAGCAGCCGGCAAGTCCGTTTGTGTTCCGCGTGAAAAAGGAGGGCGACGCGATCTATGCGGCCCTGTTCGCGGCGGACGGCGACGGGTGGAAGCGGGAAACGATCCTGCGCATCCGCGACTGGTTCACGATGGAGCTGACCGATGAACAGCGGCAAGATGTTATCATCCTTGCCTGATCCGGTGGGCGCTGGGGCGGAAAAATCCGCCCCTCCGTTGCCCGGCGGGAGGTGATACGGTGGGCAGGCAACCCAAGGTGGGACTCGATTTTTGGCTACGGGATGTGCGGCTATTTCGTGACCCGAAGCTGCGGCGACCGCGGCAGGAGTACGGATATCTGGCGCTGGTGGTGTATGAGCACTTGCTCGACATCTTGTACAGCGACAAGGGGTACTACATAGATTATCGCGGCGAAGCGCGGGACGATGTGCTTTGGCAACTTTTGGAGATCGTACAAGGGCGGTACGTTGTGACCGCCGAAACATTGGCGAGTGTGATAGACAGTCTTGCGGCGTGTGAACTATTCAGCGGCGACCTATACAGGCGCGGATTTATCACATCGAAAAGAGCGCAGAAGGGATATTTTTCGGCGACACTCAGCCGAAAATCCCAGCAGATCGACTTTGACATTTGGCTGCTCTCCGAGGAGGAAATGCGGGAGCTGAACCCAAGTGGCAACAGTTTTGTACTGCAATCTTTTATTTCTCACCGAGAAAAGCGGGTTTTTCAGCCGGAAAAGAGGGTTTCTCAGTCAGAAAGTACACAGAGCAGAGAAGAGCAGAGAAGAGGAGAGAAGAACAGAGAAGAGTACAGTAGAGCAGAGAACAGCAGAGAATGCGCGGACGCGCTGGCTGTTGATCTGGAGCGAGTGATTGGAACTGAAATAGACCGAAACTTCCGGCTGGACATCGCCCGGCTGATGGACATGGGCATGCAGGACACGGTGTTTTTAGACGCTGGGCGGCAGACTGCGGATAAGGCGCCGCGAAAACCAGCGGCCTACCTGCGCACGATACTACAGGGCTACGAGCGCGACGGCGTTTGGACAGTGGCCGACCTGAATGCAACGCAAAAGAAACCGGCGCCGGAGCACACGCTCCGCGACCCTGACAAGCCGCTGTATCCGGGCGGGCCGACCGCGGCGGAGCTGGAGGACATGGAGCGCTGGCGGCGCGATGAGACTATCAAGGCGAGAAGGGAGGAACTGCAAAATGGTGGACAAAGCGAATAAACGCGAGATCATGCGCAGTGTGAAGGACAGTAATATCAATTACGCAGTGGAATTACAGAAAGTCAAACCCGACGAGAAGACCCGCCGGGAGATCGCCGCGGCGAAGCGGTCGGTGCTGGTTAGGGGCGATTAAAATGGGCGCGACTTTATTTGCCCAACTGTACAGCGACTATGACGGCGGAGAACCAACAAAAGAGCAAACACGGTTTGCACGTTGGGTGAACAACCGCGTCGTGTTTAAAAGCTGCCGATGGGAGGACTACAAAACGTGAAAACACTATACATTTACGGATCCAGCGACGATTGCATTGAAATCGAGGGCGGAATTATCGACGAGGTTGACGCTTATGATTGCGGTCGGAGCATTACCCTGCTGTCACCGAAAGGTGAAGGACTAAAAGTCTACGCCGAGTACGCCCTTGGCCCCGTCGAGGAGCTGGCCGCGCTGGTCAAGGCACGGGAGGAGGGACGGGTGCATATCGACCCGCCACCCGCAAAAGAGGGCGACCCAAAGCCGGATTGCTTTGAGGACTATGGGGGAAGCCTCTGGTGCCTAGGGTATCATTGGTCAGAAAATGACGATGAACCGTGTGACCGTTGTAAGCAGTGCTGGTATTGCGAGAGCGGAGATTATGCCGATGACCGCGCCGAGGCAGAGGCGGCGCTATCGGGAGGTGGCGGGGATGGGTAAGGATTACGATGACATGACAACTGCCGAGCGGCTGGTTTGGTGGGCAGAAAACTGCGATAGATGCAATAACGGCTGCCAAGTAAAGCCTCTACTGTTACTTGCCGCCGCTGAACTTGAGGCGGCGCAGCGTGAGGAGGGGCAGGACACCAAATCTGCATCTTCCGCCGCCCAAGATACAACTACACTTTAACGTCCGGCTGACCGGACAGTAAAAACCATAGGGGCAGTACTTTAAAGGCGCGCCACCTCCTGACGAGGAGGACCTATGAGGATATTGGTAGCCTGTGAAGAATCGCAGGCGGTAACGATTGAACTGCGGAAGTTGGGTCATGAAGCGTATTCCTGCGACATTGAACCCTGCTCCGGCGGACACTCTGAATGGCATTTGCAGGTGGATGCGTTGGAACTTCTGAAAATGCGCTGGGATATGATCATTGCGTTTCCGCCGTGTACGTACCTTTCCAACGCGGGAAATCGGTGGCTTTGGCAGGGAGGGAAACTTAATAATGCGCGTTATCAAGAGGGGCTGACCGCAAAAGCGTTTTTCATGCGGTTTTTGGAGGCAGATTGTCCTTGCATTGCGGTGGAGAACCCCATACACGCAAGGATATACGACACGCCGCCGTGCTCGCAGGAAATCCAGCCGTATATGTTCGGGCATCCATTTACCAAAAAAACAAGGTTGTGGCTGCGAGGACTGCCGCCACTGCTGGCAACGGATATTGTCGCGCCGGAACGGTGTTTTATGCCAAGCAGCCGGAGCGGCGAAAATGGATTTGCACAACATACTAGCAAAGCGCGAAGCAAAACCTTCCCCGGTATCGCCCGCGCTATGGCGGAGCAGTGGGCCGGAGTATGCGAATAAAACAAAACCGCCCCGGTTGTGGGGCGGGAGGAGGGGCGGGATGGATAAGCGTTGCAAGAGATATGTCGGCGTAGCCTGCGTGGATGGAACATGCCCTATGGCCGCGCAAGACGAGTACGAAGAGCGCTGCATACCGGTGATCAGGACTTGCCGGGAATGCTGGCTATACAGGGGTTGCGAGGACTGCGCCTTGGCAGACACGGATTATTGCGATAAAAACCGCCCCGGTGATGGGAAAGGAGGTTGATACAGTGAGCAGACCCCGTGAGGATTGGTGGGAATACACAAAGCGCATTATACGGTCTTACCCAGCGTTGAAGCGCAAGGCCGAGAGCGTCGGCGATCAGAGCGTCACGGCGGCCTATGGGCCCTCCGGTGGGCACGGAAGCGGCGTCGGGCGGCCGGTGGAGCGTGCGGTCGTTGACCGGCTGACCGACAAGGAGCAGCGGCGATATGACGCGGTGACCGCGGCGATTGAGGAGACCGGGCGCATGAAGCAGGGGCGGTACCGGTTGGAGCTGATACGGCGGGTGTATTGGGATAGGTCGCACACGCTGTATGGGGCGGCGCTGTGCGTGCCGATCTCAGAGCGGACGGCGTGGCGCTGGAACGCGAAATTTATTAGGACGGTTGAAAAATTTTTAGACCTTCCATGAAAAGTGGCAGAACGCGGCCCATGCAAGGGTTTATACTGGTACCGTGGATTGATGGAAAGAACCATGACCGGGAAAGCAGCTTCGGAGACGGGGCTGCTTTTTCATGTGAAAAGGCCGGGACATTAAGCCCCGGCCTGCGTTCAATCGATATGGAGTTGCTGCTTCAATGCGGATTGCAGGACGCTGGAAAAATTAATGTGCTGTTCTTCCGCGATAGCGTTAAGCCACGAGGGAATGGAAAGTGTTTTCTTGACGGCCTTGGTATCATGTTTCTTGCGGTACGTCACCATGTCGAACGGTACAAGGCTTACGAAGTCGCCTACGTTCGGCTTTATGGTGGCGGGGTTTGACGCTTTCGGAAACTCGCCTTGATGTCCTTCGAGGCACAGGCCGATTGCGTCGGTGACCATTTCGATGGACTCTTCCAACGTGTCGCCCTCGGAAAAGCATCCGTCAATATCGGGTACGCTCACCGAGTACCCAACATCTTCGGGGTGAAATACTGCGGGGTAATAAATTTTATTCATGATGGCACCTCCTTCTATATTGAGCCGGGAAGCGCGGGGCTTATTTCAGCCCCGCTTGCTTTAGGATGTTCCTTTCGGTTCCCGGCTTTAACGCTTTGTTGTGGAAAGGAACGGTTGTGGATTTGCCGGTTATAGGGTTTCGGAAGAAACGATGTGAGCCATTCGAGCGGATATATTCAAAGCCGTTATCTTCGAGTAGCTTTATCATTTCCCTTGGCGTCATCGGCATTTCATCACTTCCTTTACTATGATTATAGTATAACACGTATAATACGTATTGTCAAGGGCGCGACAAAGAAAAATTATAAATAATTCAACCGTCTGCGGATTTCGTAGGCGGTTTTGTTATGGAAAGAATGTGGTCGTGGTGCT
>NZ_JANGCE010000054.1 GCF_024462775.1 Butyricicoccus faecihominis | reverse complement strand
CCCTACTAGCTCGGTGATTCTCTTGTTTTTTCCTATGCGTTTCCCTTAACTAAATGACATTGGATACATGCTCCCTGTTTTTTGTCAAATTGAAGCTTTGCTCCAATTTGACATTTTACAGCGCGCTGCGGCGCGAAGAACGTCATGCAACCAGCAATCGCCGCTCCGGCGGCGATTTTCTATTCCCCAAGAAAGGAGGCCGGCCCATGGCCGACATTTCCGTACAGAATTTAACCAAATACTACGGCGACCGCCTGATCCTGAAGGAGCTTACGTTTGACATCCAGCCCGGTGAAAAGGTCGCGATCCTCGGCGCGAACGGTACGGGCAAAACCACCCTGCTGAATATTCTGACCGGCCGCCTCCCGTACGACGGCGGCTCGGTCTCGCTTGGCGCGGGAAAATCGGCGGGCATTATCGACCAGATGCCGGATTTCCCGGAAAATGCTCTGGTGGAGGATGTGCTCCGTCTGGCGTTCCGCGAATCGGATGAAATCCTCGCGGCCATGGACGAAACGACCGACGAAATGCTCCGCAAGCCGGAGGACGCTTCGCTGCTCAAGCGCTACGCCGCGCTAGAGACCCGGCTGGACGCGCTCGGCGGCTATAACCGCGATTACGAGGTAGACCGCGTCTGCAACGGTTTGGAGATTCCCGCCGAGCAGCGCCGCCAGCCCTTCCGCCTGCTTTCGGGCGGCGAAAAGACGCGCATCAATCTGGCCCGCATCATTTTGGAAAAGACCGATATCCTGCTGCTCGACGAACCGACCAACCACCTCGACATGGACGCGGTGAACTGGCTGGGCGAATATCTGGAAAGCTACCGCGGCACCGTGCTCACCATTTCGCACGACCGCTATTTTCTTGACCAGTGCTGCGACCGCATCATCGAGCTGCACGACTGCACCTGTGAATTTTACGCGGGCAACTATTCGTTCTACGCGGTCGAGCGCGAGCGCCGCCGCGAGGAACAGCTCCGCCACCATGAAAACGAGGCCGCCGAAAAGCGCCGCCTGGAGGATGTGGCCCGCAAAATGCACGAGCATGGCACCGAGCACCTTGCCAAGCGCGCCGCGTCCATTGAAAAGCGCATTGCCCGCATGAAGGTGACCGACCGACCCAAAACGGATAAACAGATGAGCGTTTCCTTCGGCGATCCCAATTACGAGACCGAGGAAGTGCTCAAAATCCGCGACCTATCCAAAAGCTACGAGGGACGCACGATTTTTAAAGAGCTGTCGTTCAACATCCGCAACCGCGAGCGCGTCGCCATTTTGGGGCCGAACGGCGCGGGCAAAACGACCCTGCTGCGCGTCCTTCTGGGCGAAGAAACGGCGGATACGGGCACGGTGCGCAAGGGCATTGGCCTGCGGCCCGCCTATTTGCCGCAGCAGGTGCACTTTTTAAACCCGCACCGCAACCTGATTGATACGCTGATCTACGATAAGAACGTCACCATGCAGACCGCGCGGTCGCGCCTCGGCGCGTTCCATTTCTCCGGCGAGGATCAGTATAAAACGGTGGATATGCTCTCCGGCGGCGAAAAAAGCCGCCTGCGCCTGTGCGAGCTGATGTATGATCCGCTCAACCTGCTCATTCTGGACGAACCGACCAACCACCTCGATCTTGCTTCCCGCGAATGGATTGAGCAGGCGGTCGAAGCGTTTGACGGCACGCTGCTCTTCGTCTCGCACGACCGGTATTTCGTCGAACGGTTCGCCACCCGCGTGCTGTATCTGGAAAACGGCGCCTTTACCGATTTTCTGGGCAGCTACGAAGCGTTTTTGAATTACCGCGACAAGGGCGCCGCCCCGCCGCCGCAGGCCGAACCGGCGCAGCGGGCCAAACGGCCGTCGGCACCGACGCTGGACGACGTGCCCCCGCCGCCCGCAAAGCCCCGCAAAACGGGCGGCACCAAGAATTTGCAAAAGCTGCTTTCCTCCATCGAGCGCGAGATCGCGCAGCTTGAGCGGCAATCCGCCGAGCTGGAACAACAGATGGTGGAGGCTTCGTCCGATTCTCAGCGCCTTTTGGAACTGATGACGGAGAAAGAGCAGTGCGACGAGCAGCTCACCGCGAAAATGGAAGAGTGGGAAGCGGTGTCGACCGAGCTGGAGGAGCTGCAATGAAAAAGATTTTTGTAAACGGCTGGGCGTGGCTTTCGCTCGCCTTCGCCGTCTGTGCGGTCGCTTGCATTCCGTGGGCGCCCACCCGCTTTGGCGCGGTGTTTTTCGGCGCGCTTGCCGTGGGCAGCGCGGGCGAGGCGTACTTTATGCACCGCCGTGGGAAAAATAAGGGGTACCGTATGATCGCAATCGCCGGGGCCGTGTTGTTTTCCCTGTTTGTCCTTTCCTTTGCGGGCATTCAGTTCGTGATTCAGCAGGGCATGCAGGAGAACGACGAGATAGAAGCCGATTACCTGTTCGTCCTCGGCGCGCGCGTTTATGAGGATGGTCGTCCCTCGGCCGCGCTGGTTGCGAGACTCGACCGGGCAAAAGACTATTTAGAGCAGTATCCGGCCGCCAAGGCCGTGCTCTGCGGCGGTCAGGGCGATAACGAGCCCCTGCCCGAGGCCCGCGCCATGCAGACCTATCTGCTGGCTAGTGGCGTTGCGGAGGATCGCTTGCTGATCGAGGAAGCCTCGCGCAACACCATTCAAAACATTGCAAACGCCAAGGCCATGCTGGACGAGCTGGGCGATTCTTACACGACCATGGTCGTGTCCAGTGATTTTCACTGCGCCCGCGCCCGCCGCCTGATGGTGCACGCGGGGCTGGAGCCTTACGCCATCCCCGCCGAAACGCCCTATCTGGCCCAGCGCCTCGTTTTGCGCTGCCGCGAATACTGCTCCATTTTGGGGCTGATGGTTTCGGGCCGCTGGTAAAATCCAATACACAGAGGGACGGCTTCCTTGCCAAAGGAAAAGCCGTCCCTCTTATTTTTATGAGCACGCGGGGACTTTTTGCGCCCTCCGATCGTTTGATAGGTAAGGAGGTGGGACGGATGGAAAACCATGCACCGCCCGGCGAGGCGCAGCCTTTTACCGAAATATATGGCCGAAACGTCGACGCGGTATACCGGCTATGCTATGTGTATCTGAAAAACCGTGCCGATGCGGAGGACGCCGTACAGGCGGTGTTTTTAAAACTGCTGCGTTCGGGCACAAGCTTTGCGGACCGCGCGCATGAACGGGCGTGGCTGATCACAACGGCAAAAAACTGCTGCCGCGATATGCTGAAATCTTGGTGGCGGCGGCAGCGCGTCGATCTGGAAACGCTGCCCGAACCCGCCGCGCCGGACGGCGGCGGGGCGGAAGGCGAGATGCTGGAACGGCTTTTCGCACTTCCCGGGAAATACCGCGTCGCGTTATATCTTTTTTACTGGGAGCAATATTCCGTCAAGGAGATCGCGGCCATGGTGGGCAGCACGGAAAGCACAGTACGTTCCCGGCTGCAACGGGGCCGCAACCAATTAAAGCTGGATCTAGGAGGGCTGACAGATGGAAAGAATGTTGAAAAAGCTTGACCCGACAGAGGAACAAAAACAGCGTATGCTGCGCGGCATCATGGAACAGTACACAGCCTGTGGAGAACCGCGCAAGCCGCCGCGCAAACGCTGGCGCACGGCGGTTCTCGCGGCGGCCATCGCCTGCTGCCTGATTACGACAACCGCGTTCGCCGCGGTACAGTTGGGGCTGGACGCCGCGTTTGTCCGCTTTCTCCATCCATCGAGCGACGAGCAAAAGCAGCAACTGGAGAGCGGGGCCTATCTTGTAGACCAAACGGCCCAAAACGCAAGCGGGGCCGTTACCATAAAGCAGGTCGTCGGCGACAGCAACCTTGTGTATATCCTCATGGAGCTGACCGCGCCCGAGGGCACGGTTTTGGATAAAGCGCGCTACCGGTACGCGGACTTTGATCTGGATCTGGGCGAGGACATGCGGGGCATGCGCAGCACGGGCTTTATCAAACTGGAGGACGAGAACGGCGCGGACAATCAGATCAGCCTAATCATGGAGATCATGACAGACCGTTCTTTGGCGGGGCAAAAGGCGCGCCTGACTCTTTCCGACCTGCAAGGGGCCGATGCCTTTCCGGGCGAATTTGAAACCGTGCTGGCGGGCGAGTGGCAAGTTTCGTTCCCGCTGGACTTTACCGATTGCTCCACCCAATACGAGGTGAACCGCGCAATGACTATGCTGGGCGAGGCGGCGACGGTCCGCTCGGTCACGGTATCCCCCATTGCGATCACGCTGCGGGTTGATAGCCCGGCGCTGCGGCAGATCTACGCGGAAAATCACCGCTGGCAGGAGGTCGCGCCCAATGAATATCTGGATGATTTCCCCATCACCATCCACTATGCGGATGGGACAACGGAGACCACCAAGATTTTTAACGGCCTGACCAACGCGGATTACTTATCCGGCGAACTGCTGACAATCAAGACCTTTGAAAATGTGATAAACGACAAAGCGATCCGGTCCATTACCTTTTTTGACGAGCAGATCGAGCTGACACAGCCGTAAAATGCATAATCGATAGAAAAAGCAAGGATTCACGCGCTCAGGCGCGTAAATCCTTGCTTTTTTCGTTCTTATAAAACCGAAAGCTCAAGCACTTCGGGCGGAAAGCTGGGAACGATCGGCGGGGCGTGCAATTCGGTATCGGCAAGCGACGGCGACAAATGCGAAAGCACCAAATGCAGCTCGCTGCCGCCGCCGTCGCGCGGCGAAAGCAGCAGGCTGCCGCCGTGCAGCCGCGCGACGTGCTGCACATACGGCAGGCCAAGGCCGAGCTTTACGTTATCCCGGCCGAGGGCAAGATATTCTTCATAGGAAAAGGGGCGCTGCCAGCCGCTCAGCAAAGTGTCGAACAGGGCCGCGTCCAGCCCGGGGCCGCGGTCGGCCACGGTAACGGAGGGGCGCGCCGGATCGTCGTGCACGGTCACTTCGATCAGGCCGTCCGCCGGCGAAGCCTGCACCGCGTTGGTCAGCAGGTTGTACACCGCGCGGCGAATTAGGTCGGGTTCGGCGATCAGGCGGCACTGTGCGGGCGCGTTAAGCACGATGCGGCGGTTCGTGTGTTCCTGCGTGTTGCGCACCGCCTCGCCGCACAAAACGGAGAGATCCTCCCAGTGCAGGTTGAGCTGCTCGGTGGAAAAGGGTTCGTGCAGCGTGTCGGAGTGGTTGTAGGTGCGCAGCATACGCATGCACTGCCGCCGCATATGCTGGGCAAGCGCGGGGTCGCCCACCTGCTCGATATCGGGCAGGATGGAAAGAAGGAATTGCGCGGTTTGCATGTGCAGCACACGCAGGCTTCCATCGTACTGGACGCGGTCGTCCTTTAAAAATGCCAGAAGCGCGCCCTCGCGGTGCGGCAATAGTTCCAAGCGGTACTCCGCGCCGTCAAGCTCTTCCAAAACCGTTCGCGCGGCTTTTCGTTCGATGCAGTCCCGCAACGCGGCGGCGGCGGTTTCACTCAGCAGCTGATCGACCCGTTCAAGCGGGTGCAGGCCGGTGAGCCGGGCGGCAGCCTGGTTGCAAAATTCAATGTGCATCGTCGGCCCGACCATGACGAGAGCCGCATCCGAAAGGGCGGTCCGTCCGAGCAGCGCGCGCAACGTATCACTGTCGAGCTGGGCAAAGAAAGTTTCGGCCATCTTTATCCTCCAAAAATAAGAGAGCGCCAATTTCGTGTGTATAACGGCGTTCCCATGCAGCAATACTATATTTTGTGGCGTACTCTTATTATACCACTACGAACCACAGTATTGCAAAGAAAAATAAACAAAAACCGGCATAGATATGATAAAATTTTCACAAATATTACACCTTGCGGCATAGTGTGGCGATAGTGTATAATAAGAACATCGACAGAGAATCAGTATTTTTTTAGGAGGATCACTGCAAATGGCTATCAAAGTAGGTATCAATGGCTTTGGCCGTATCGGCCGTATGGTTTTCCGCGCGGGTCTGAAGAACCCGAACATCGAGTTCGTCGCGGTTAACGACCCCTTCATGACTCCGGACTACATGGCGTACATGCTCAAGTACGACACCATGCATGGCCGGTACGACGGCACCATCGCTTATGACGACAATTCCATCACCGTAGACGGCAAGAAGGTTCTGTTCTTCGCCGAGATGGATCCCAAGAATATTCCGTGGGGCGAGGCCCAAGCAGACTACGTTGTTGAATCCACCGGCGTTTTCCTGACCAAGGAAAAGGCGCAGGCGCATATCGACGGCGGCGCTAAGAAGGTTATTATGTCCGCTCCGTCCAAGGATGACACGCCGATGTTCGTTATGGGCGTCAATCAGGATACCTACACCAAGGATATGACCTTTGTTTCCAACGCTTCCTGCACCACCAACTGCCTCGCTCCGATCGCCAAGGTTCTGGACGAAGCGTTCGGCATCACCGAAGGCCTGATGACCACCGTGCACTCCGCTACCGGCACCCAGAAGGTCGTTGACGGCCCCTCCAAGAAGGACTGGCGCGGCGGCCGTGCGGCTACCGGCAACATCATTCCTTCCTCCACCGGCGCTGCGAAGGCTGTCGGCAAGGTTTACCCCAAGCTGAACGGCAAGCTGACCGGCATGTCCATGCGCGTTCCGACGCTGGACGTTTCCGTTGTTGACCTGACCTGCAATCTGGCCAAGCCCGCTTCCTACGACGAGATCTGCGCCGCTATGAAGAAGGCTTCCGAGGGCGAGATGAAGGGCATTCTGGGCTACACCGACGAGGACGTTGTTTCCTCCGACTTCCTGGGCGACGAGCGCACCTCCATTTTCGACGCCAAGGCCGGCATCGCGCTGACCGACACGTTCGTCAAGGTCGTTTCCTGGTACGACAACGAATGGGGCTATTCCAACAAGCTGCTGATGCTCATCGAGCACATGGCTTCTGTTGACAACGCCTAAGTGATATAATCAAACACCCGCTTTCCATGTTTGGAAAGCGGGTGTTTTTTGCGTTTATACGGGTTTTTGGGCTACCTGTATTGGTTTCCGGGTCATAAATTAGGCAATTAGCTGAATTCGCGTGCAAAATGTCCAAAAACGGCTGGATGATTTGTACAGGGAACAGCTTGTTTCCATCTTGACGAAAGTATTTTCATAAAATATAATAAAGATAAAAACAGTACCAGAAATATTAAGGAGGCATAACATGCTGGATCGGGTCAAAGGCGGGCTGATCGTATCCTGTCAGGCGCTGCCGGAGGAGCCGCTGCACTCCTCGTTTATCATGGGACGCATGGCGCGCGCGGCGGAAGAGGGCGGCGCCGTCGGCATCCGGGCGAATACCGCGGCCGATATCGAGGAGATCGCCCGCAACACGGCGCTTCCCATCATCGGCATCGTCAAGCGCGACTATGCGGATACGCCGATTTACATTACGCCCACCCTGCGCGAAATAGAAGAGCTTGCCGCCACGCCCTGCGCCATGATCGCGCTGGACGCGACGGCCCGACCGCGTCACGCGGGACAGCGTCTGGAGGATTTTGTGAGCGAAGCGCGCCGCGCCGCGCCGGGCAAGCTGCTGATGGCGGATATCGCGACGCTGGAAGAGGCGGTACAGGCGGAGGCGCTTGGTTTCGACTGCGTTTCCACCACCCTGATGGGCTATACCGCGCAATCGGAAGGCCATAATATCGCGGACAATGAGTTTGCCCGCCTGCAAGCGATTTTGCAAGCGGTACGGGTGCCGGTCATTGCCGAGGGGCACGTCGATACCCCGGCCAAGGCCAAGCGGTGCTTAGAGCTGGGCGTGCACGCCGTCGTTGTGGGCGGAGCGATCACGCGGCCGCAGCTGATCACAAGATCGTTCGTCGAAGCGATGGCCTGAGCGAAAAAAAGCAAGCATTACCGGTTGAATAATGCTTGCAGCGCTTTTTTTCGGTTTTCACGGCACTTGGGGTCCTCAAGCAGCCGGTACGTGATGGCGTTAATCAAAAACAGCAGCGGGAGCTGCGAATCGATAAAGTTTTCATCCCCGGTCTGGCGGATATCGCCGGCCAGCAGGATCGTATCCGCGATGCGGGCGAGCGGGGCGCGGCGGGCCTGCGTCAGCGCGCAAACATGCGCGCCCACCGATTTGGCGATCTCGCAGGCGCTGACGACCTCGCGCGTTTCGCCGGAGTTGGATACCGCGATGATCAGGTCGCGGTTCGAGAACAGGCTGGTCTGCACCATCATCAGGAAGCTGTCGGTCATCGCGGTCGAGGTAAAGCCCATTTGCACCAGCCGCATGTTGAATTCGTTGGCCGTCAGGCCCGAGCTGCCCAGACCAAAGATCAGGATTTTTTTCGCGCTGTGGATTTGCGCGGTGAATAGGTCGAGGTCGGCGGCGGTCACCAGTTCGGACGCGGCTTCCAGCGTGCGCTGGTAATAGTGGCACATGCGCTGCATGGTCTCCTCGGGCGCCTGCATGGGCGCGCCTTCGGCGGATAAAAGCGTTTGAAATTCAATATAATTGCGGTAAGCAAGCTTCTGGCAAAACCGGGTAAGCGTCGAATTCGAGGTGCCGGTCGCTTGCGCCAGTTCCATACTAGAGATACCGGCCGCTTCTGCAGGATGGGCGGTAATGTAGGCGGCGATCCGCTGTTCGCTCTTGGATAGCCGGTTTCCATAGACCTGCAACCGGTTTTGAAAACTGAGATCAGCCATGTTCACCCTCCTGTTCATCAGTCCCTACACATCATGATAGTATACGGCGCGCCGGATTGCAACAGAAAAGTGGAAAATAGCATGGTTCCCTGTCGGACAAAGCGTTTTCGCAGCGCTTTTAAAATACGATCACACATAAAAAGGAGATTTCATCATGAGTAACGAGATTCAGGTCGGCGTAATCGGTTTTGGCCAGATGGGTCAGGTACATGCGGGCATTTACAACAAGCTGCCGGGCGTAAAGCTTGCCGCGGTGTGTGAGTATAGCGACGAGCGGCGCGCCGAGGCGGAAAAGCAATACGGCTGCAAAACCTACAAGGAATACAAGGACCTGCTGGAAGATCCCTCGATCGAGGCCGTATCGATCGTTTTGCCGGACAACATGCACCGCGAGGCGGTTGAGATCGCGGTGAAAAACCGCAAGCACATCCTGCTGGAAAAGCCTCTTGCCAAGGAGCTCGCGGACGGCGAGGCCATGTACGAGATCACCAAGGATTATGACAAGGTGTTCACCGTCGGCTTCCTGCTTCGCTTCGATCCGCGCTTCAACCTCATCAAGCAGTCGCTGGACGCGGGCGAGCTGGGCGATATCATCCATTTATACTGCCGCCGCAACAGCCCGATTGTCGGGCCCCGCCGTTATATCGGCGCGTCCGACCTGTCGATGCACGTGATGATCCACGATATCGATTACATCAACTGGTTCATGGGCTGCAAGCCGGTCAAGGTGTATGCCAAGGCGCGCAGCGTCATGCTCAAGGAGCACGGCATGGACGATGTGATCTACGCCCTTGTGACCTATGAAAACGGCGCGATTGCGTGCATGGAAGCCTGCTGGGTGCTGCCGGAAAATTCGCCCACGATCATCGACGATAAGGTCGAGCTGGTCGGCACCAAGGGCACGGTCTATGTGGACGCGTGCGATAACGGCGTGCGGTTCGTCACCGGCCAGCGCGTTTGCTACCCGGATTCCCGCCACTGGTACAACGTCAACGGCGCGCCGTCCGGCGACCTGTCCGAGGAGATCATGGCCTTTATCGGCAACATCGTGAACGGCACCAAGTCCATCATCACGCCGGAGGACGCGCTCGGCTCGCTGCGCGTGGTGGATGCGATCGAGCGGTCGATCGCCGAGGGCGTCGAAGTATCCCTGTGATCCCGCGGGGCGCGGTCCCGCACAAAAGATAGAGAAGGGCTGTTTTGAAGGAGGGTAAAAGAGATGTCAGTACGAGTACAAATACAAAAGTTCGGCAGTAAGCTCAGCAGTATGGTAATCCCTAACTTGGGTGCGTTCATCGCTTGGGGCCTGCTCACCGCGGTGGGCATCGCCATCAACAACGACATGATGCGCAGCTTTATCACGCCCATGCTCAACTACCTGCTCCCCATCTTGATCGCGTTTGCGGGCGGCAAGATGGTGTACGACTATCGCGGCGGCGTGATCGGCACGGTCGCGACAATCGGCGTCATCATCGGTTCCAGCGTGACGATGTTTATCGGCGCCATGATCCTTGGCCCGCTTTCCGCGTGGCTGCTCAAAAAATTCGATCAGCTGATCGACGGCAAGGTGCCGATGGGCTTTGAATTGCTCGTCAACAACTATTCGATCGGCATTTTGGGCGCGATTCTCGGCGTGTTCGGCTGCGTCGTACTGGGTCCCGCGATTTCCTCGCTCACCACCGTGTTCGCGGGCGGCGTTGATTTTCTGGTCAAGAACGGCCTGCTGCCGCTCACCGCTATCCTGATCGAGCCCGCCAAGGTGCTGTTCCTGAACAACGCCATCGGTCAGGGCATCCTCACCCCCATGGGCACGACGCAGCTCGGCGAGCTGGGCAAATCCGTGCTGTTCCTGCTCGAATCCAACCCCGGCCCCGGCATGGGCGTGCTGCTCGCCTATATGCTGTTCGGCAAGGGCACCTCGAAATCGTCCGCTTGGGGCGCTTCGATCATCCACTTGTTCGGCGGCATCCATGAGATCTATTTCCCGTTTGTTTTGATGAACCCGATCCTGATCCTGCCGCTGATCCTCGGCGGCGCGGTCGGCACCTTCCTGTTCAACCTGCTCGGCGTCGGTCTGGTCGGCGTGGCGTCCCCGGGCTCCATCATCTCGATCATGATCATGTCCTCCCCCGGCGATCATTTCAAGATCTGTCTGGCCGTCGCGGCGGCCTGCGCGGTCACGTTTCTGCTTTCGATCCCGCTGGTCAAGCGCGCGGGCGGCGGCGACGATTCCTCCCTCAAGGAAGCCGCTAAGACCATGAACGAGCTCAAGGGCAAGAAGAGCCGCATTTCCGCCGTGTTTGAAGGCGACGGCGCTGCGTTTGATTTTGCTTCCGTCACCCGCGTCGCCTATGCGTGCGACGCCGGCATCGGCTCTTCCGCCATGGGCGCCACCGTTTTGCAGAAGAAGTTCAAGGCCGCCGGCCTCGGCGATGTGGAGGTGTTCCATATCGCGGTGGAAAACCTGCCGACGGATTGTCAGGTCGTCGTCACGCAGGAATTGCTGCTTGACCGCGTCAAGGGCGCGCAGCCCGATGCGTACTGCATCGCGGTGACCGATTTCCTGAACGCGCCGGAATACGACGAGCTGATCGCAAAGGTCAAGGCTGCAAAGGGCAAATAAAAAAACGCAAGGGGAAGGCCGCGCACGATGGCCGGCCTTCCCCCTTACCTGTAGAGAATAGGATGTACGTATGCTGAAAGCGATTATAATGGATTTCGACGGCCTGATCGTGGATACCGAGGTCGTATGGTACCATATTTACGTCGAATGGTTTAAAAAGCATAAAAACTACGATATGTCGGTAGAGGAATTCCTGACCTGCGTCGGCTCCAACGCGGAGGAGCTTTTCCAAAAGCTCGACAGGCAGGGCATCCATGTGGACCGCGATGCCTTTGTCCGCGATACCCAGCAGCGCTTTATCGAGGAAAGCGGCGCGCTGCCCGCCAAGGACGGCGTGGCCGACTTTATCCACGCGGCGCGGGACAACGGGGTTAAGGTCGCGCTCGCGACCTCCTCCGGGCGCAAAAAGCCGGAAACGCACCTGCGCCGTCTCGGTCTGCTGGAGGATTTTGATTTGTTCGTCACGGCGGAGGACGTGACCCGGATCAAGCCCTTCCCCGACCTGTTCCTGACCGCCGCGTCCAAGCTGGCGCTTTCGCCGGGGGAATGTCTGGTCGTGGAGGATTCGCTCAATGGGTTAAAGGCGGGACAGAACGCGGGCATGCGCGTGTTGGTCGTGCCGAACGATGTGACAAAGCACTGCAAATTTGAAGGCGATCTTCGTGTGTGCGATTCTCTCGCGCAAGTGGATTTTAACGCGCTGATGGCTGAGTTTTAAGGCTTGGAGGAACCGGAAATGCTGGAAAATATCACGGAAAAGGACATACGGATCGGCGTCCGGGCCGAGGGCTGGGAGAACGCGATCCGCAAAGCCGCGGCCCCTCTTCTGGAGAACGGCGCGATCGAACAGAGCTATATCGACGCGATGGTGGAATCGGTGCATAAAAACGGGCCGTACTATGTGCTGTCCAAGGGGCTCGCGCTCGCGCACGCAAGGCCGGAATGCGGCGTTAACCGCTTGGCGTTGCAGTTCACCACGCTGGAACCCGGCGTTGCGTTCGGCGCGGGCGATAACGACCCGGTGCGCCTGATCATCACGCTGGCCGCGACCGATAACGACAGCCACCTCGACCTATTGGGCGAGCTGGCCGATGTGCTGATGGACGACGGCCGGCTGGAAAAGCTGTGCGCAGCGCCTTCGCCGGAAGCGTTTTTAAAGCTGCTCGCGGGTGAGTGAGATGGTCCTATGCTTCGATATCGGCGGTACATCGATCAAATACGGGCTGGCGTATGACCCGGGCAATGAAATCCGCTTCGCGGAGCGCTGGGAAATACCCACCGAAGCGGCGCGTTTGCGCGGCCCGGGCATCGAGCGCAAAATCGTCGAGCTGACCGCCGCGTTAAGCGGCCGACAGGAGCTGCGCGGCGTCGCGGTATCGACCGCGGGCATGGTCGATCCCGCGTCTGGCAAGATCGTGTACGCCAATGAGAACATTCCCGGCTACACCGGCTGCAATGTGAAGGCGGCGGTCGAGCGGGCGGTTCATCTGCCCTGCGCGGTCGAAAACGATGTGAACGCCGCCGCGCTGGGCGAGTACGCCTACGGCGCGGGCCGGGGGCGCGGCAGTATGCTGTGCCTGACGGTCGGCACCGGCATTGGCGGCGCCGCCGTGCTGAACGGCGAGATTTGGCACGGCCATGCGTATTCTGCGGGCGAAATCGGCTATATGCTGGTGAACGGCAAGCCGTTTCAGGATCAGGCGGCTACCTCCGCGCTGATACGGCAGGTGGCGCAGGCGACCGGAGAAGCGCTGGACGGCAGGCAGATCTTTCAGCGCGCGCGGCAGGGCGACGCGGCCTGTAACCAAGCGATCGATACCATGTGCGCCGTGCTGGCGCAGGGCATTGCAAACTGCCTGTGCGTGCTCGATCCGGGCATGGTCGTGCTGGGCGGCGGCGTCATGGCGCAGGCCGCGTTCTTGCGGCCCCGGCTGATGGAGTATTTGCAGCGGTATGCCAACCCCTACATTTTAGCGCATACCACCCTTTCCTTCGCGGAACTTGGAAACGACGCCGGCATGGCGGGCGCATATTACTTGTTAATGCAGCAAATAAAAGGGGCTGTAAAATAAGTTTCCACAAATAAATAGAAAACTGTTGCAAAGCGAAGAATGTTACCAATTTTGTCATTCTGAGGAGCGAAGCGACGAAGAATCTCGCGCGAACGCGCGTTCGCGCGAGATTCTTCACTTCGTTCAGAATGACATTTGGATACTCTTCTATTTTGCAACAGTTTTTTTACTCCTGCGTTTCCGCGAGATCGTTGGAGATCTTGAGCTTATCGAACGCGTAGAGCAGCAGGCTGAGCAGCATGCCGACGATGGCGGCCAGCGTCATACCGGAAAGGGATACATTGCCGAGCTGTAGGGTTACGCCCGACAAGCCGGTGACAAAGATGACCGAGGTCAGGATCATGTTGCGGTTGCGGCCATAATCCACATGGTTGTCCACTAAAATGCGCAGGCCGGAGGTGCCGATCATGCCGTACAGCAGGAACGAGATGCCGCCGATTACCGGGCCGGGAATGGTTTGAATGAGCGCCGCGAACGGGCCGATGAACGAGCACACAAGCGACAGAATCGCCGCGCCGCCGATGACGCGCACCGAATACACCTTGGTGATCGCCATCACGCCGATGTTTTCGCCGTAGGTCGTGGTCGGCACCGAGCCGATCAGGCCGGAGACCATGGTGGAAAAGTTGTCCGCAAACAGCGAGCGGTGCAAGCCGGGGTCCTTCAAAAGGTCGCGGCCCACGATCTTGCTGGTCACGAGCTGGTGGCCGATATGTTCGTTGGCGATAACCAGAATGACGGGCAGAATGATCAGGATGGCTTCCAGATTAAACTTCGGCGTTTGAAAATTCGGCAGCTGGAACAGCGGCTGGCGAAACGCGTCCATGATCTGTCCCACCGTTACCACCTTCGTAAGAAGGGCGGCCCCATAACCGCAGATAATGGCGATCAGGATCGGGATGACGGACAGGAACTTACGAAACAGCACGCTTCCCAAAACCGCCACGCCCAGCGTCACGCAGAAGGTGATGACAGTCGCCGTGGTCATTTCGGGGCCGACGACCTTGCCGGTCTCCGCCGCGTTCCCCGCAAGCTCTAAACCGATCAGCGCGACGACCGGGCCCATGGCCGCGGGCGGCAGCACCACGTCGATCCACTTGGTGCCGCATTTGTAAATAATGAAAGCGAGCAGACAGCCGACCGCGCCCACCACGACGAACCCGCCGAGCGCGTAGGAATACCCCCATTTATCAATGACCAGCAGGCCGGGCGCGAGGAAGGCGAAGGAAGAACCGAGGTACGCGGGCGCTTTGCCCTTGGTGATGAAAATGAACAAAAGCGTGCCCACGCCGTTCATAAACAGCACGATCGCCGGGTTGATACCGAAGATAAACGGCACCAAAACCGACGCGCCGAACATCGCGAACATGTGCTGGATGGACAGCGGAATCAGCAGCTTCGCGGGCACCCGGTCCTCCACCTGAATAATTCGATTGGAATGCATGTTCTTTATACCCCTTCTTTTCTTTTATTTTGCCGGGATTAAATTTCCTCTTTATTTGTGAACAGACGCTTTATTTCATCCATGCGGGCGCTTGCCGCGTCGTACCCCATTTGATAGCCCCAAGTAAGCTTATTAACATCCTTTTCAAAACTTTCGAGCTTGGCGGACGGCTGAAGCAGCACGGTATCGCCGGGCCGTTTTTCGGTGAGCCTATGGCAAAAGCAGACCGTGTCGTTATACCGCTTCGGCCGGCTTTCCATGGTATCCGCGAGCTGCGGATATTTGCGTCGCAGCGCGCGCGAGGCAAGGGCGCTGCCGCGCGTCAGCGTTTTCCGGTATTCTGCCGGTTGGGTCAGCACGATCAGATTTTTACGGTTGCCGTCGTGAAGACTTTGAACGATCGGGATCGGATCGGCCAAGCCGCCGTCATAATACATTTCCCCGCCGATGGAAACGGGCGGGAAATAGCCCGGAATGGCGCAGGTCGCGCGCAGCATGGTGCTCGGCTTGTCAAGCTCCATGCCGTTGAGAAATTCGGCCTTGCCGGTGCGGGCGTTCGTCACCCCCACCTTGACCCGCCCCCGATAGGCGTGGAACGTGTCCCAATCATAGGGGATCAGTTCGTTCGGGATGGTGCTGAACACAAAATCAACGCCGAAGATGCTGTGATCGTGCACAAGGTTACGGGGGCCCATATAGCGCTTATCGTTCCGATAGCGGCGCAGCACCTCAAGGTTGCGTCCGCGCTGGCGTGAAAGATAGGAAAACGCGTAAGTGATGCCGGCGGAAACGCCGATCACATAGTCAAACATCAGATCATGATCGAGCAGCGCGTCCATCACGCCGCACGAAAACACCGGGCGGAACGTGCCGCCCTCTAAAACCAGTCCGGGCATAAGACAAAGACCTCCAAGGATATGTGGTAGGGCGTTTGGGTCACCGACGCCCCCGCTTCGCGGGACGGCGCTTTCTGTGGTGCGCGCCGGTGTTTTTGCCGGGGCCCTTGCCGGTGGACGTGCGGTACGGCGGCCGCTCGACGGGCTGACGCGCCTTGTCGGAAGCGGGCAGCGCGCCCTCCGCCGGGCCGAAGTCGATCTGGCCGGTGACCTCGCTCGCGGCGAGCAGCGTCACGGTGAGCGGCGTGCCGATCGTAAAGCGCTTGCCGGTATGCCGTCCCTGCATGCTCATGTGCTGCTCGTCGTATTCATAATAGTCGCCTTCCAGCAGCTCGACGCGCACAAGGCCCTCGCACCCGTTTTCCAGCGCGATAAACAGGCCGAACGGCGCGACGCCGGATACCTCGCCCTCAAAGGTGTCGCCGATAAACTGCTTCATATAGGCGGCGGTGTACAGCTTGTCGATGTCGCGTTCGCAGGTGTCGGCCGCGAATTCGCGCGCGGTCGATTGCTGAGCCGCGTCCTCGCACATCGTTTCATCCGCGGGCGTGACTTCTTCGCCCAAAAGGCTCTTCTGCAGCATGCGGTGGGCGATCAGATCGGGATAGCGGCGGATAGGCGAGGTAAAGTGCAGATAGTACTTGGCTTTCAGGCCGTAGTGGCCGATGCATTCCTCGGAATAGCGCGCGCGTGCCAGACTGCGCAGCAGCAGCATGGGCAGGATTCGCTGCTTGGGATCGCCCTTGGCGCCGTTCAATACGGTTTGCAGCTGGGCGGTGTCCTGCGGCTTGGAGGGATCGACCCGGTAGCCGAACGGGCGCGCAAAGGTCGCGAACACGCGCAGCTTTTCAGGGTCCGGGTTTTCGTGCACGCGGTAAACGGTGGGCCGCTCGCGCCGCACCATATATTCGGCCACGGCTTCGTTCGCTTGCAGCATGAATTCCTCGATCAGCCGTTCGGATTGACCGCGCTCACGGTATTGCAGATCGACCGGCTTGCCCTCGCTGTCAACGACGATCTCGGTCTCCGGGATATCGAGCTCAAGCGCGCCGCGCTCGATGCGGCGGCGGTTCAGCGTCTGCGCGAGCGCGTTCATTCCCTCGATCGCTTCGGTCAGAAAAGCATATTTCCCGCGCAGGTCCTCATCACCCGCGAGGATCTTGTTGACGTTCCGGTAGGTCATGCGCGCGCCCGAGCGGATGACGGACTTGGCAAAGGAAGCCTTATGGCGGCGGCCGTCCTTATCGAATTCCATCATTGCGGAAAAGGCCAGCCGATCCTCGTCCGGATTTAGCGAGCAAATCCCGTGCGACAGGGCGAAGGGCAGCATGGGCACCACATGGCCCGGGTAATAAACCGAGGTGCCGCGGCGGAAGGCCTCCGCGTCCAGCGGCGAGCCGGGGGTGACATAGTGGCTCACGTCCGCGATGTGCACGCCCAGCAGCAGGTGGCCGTTTTCCAGCGTTTCCAGCGATACGGCGTCGTCAAAGTCCTTGGCGTCGTCCCCGTCGATTGTGAAGATCAGCTTGTCGCGCAGGTCGAGGCGTTGGGCCGCCTCCGCGGGATCGACGGATTGCGGCACGCGCTCCGCCGCCGCCGAAGCATCCGCGGGGAATACGTCCTGTACGCCGTTCTCGCGCAGGATGCCCGCGATGCTGGCTTCCATCGTGCCGTCCTCGCCCAGATCGGCGCGAATCTTGCCCTGCGGCATCACGGTATCGCTGCCGTAATACGACACCTCGACCGCGACGCGGTCGCCCACCGAAGCTTCGCCCAGATTCTGGCGGCCGATCGCGATCTCGGGGAACTTTTTGCTGCTCGGCTGTACGAAATAGTCCTTGCCGCGCCGAATGAGCGCGCCGGTCAGTTCGCCGCCCGCGCGCTGCAAAACGCGCAGCACGGCGGCCTCGGTCCGGCCCCGGCTGCCGCCCCGCTCATATACCTTTACCAGCACATGGTCGCCATGCCACGCGCCGCCGCCCGCGTTCGGCGGGATGAACAGGTCGTCCGCCCGTTCGGGGGCGTTTCCTTCCGCGTCGGGCCGCACAAAGGCAAAACCGCGCTCGGTCGCGAGAAAGGTGCCCGCGACGCAGCCGTAGTGCCCGACCTGCGCAAAGCGGTTCTTTTTGTTTTTCATCACGCGGCCCGCCGCGATCAGCCGGTCAAGGCTGTCCCTCAGCGCCTGCTTTTCCGCGTTCGGCAGCGCGCGGCGGATGTCTTCGATCTGCATGGGCTTTGATAGCAGCGCGTAAAGCGCACTGTCCAGTTCATTTGGTTCCATAATCAGCCCTCCCGTTTCATTCGTTCTAGTATACCACAGCGGCAGGCATTTTGAACCGTCAGAATAGACTGAGGCGCTGCTGGTGGTATCATTTATTTAATAACGGTATAATGGCCGTCTGCGGCTATTATACCATTTTTTGCGCTGGATTAAAAGAGGGCCGTACAGAAACGGCCCGTATTACACTGGAAAGAAGCGGATAGACTGCTCCAAAAGAGCATGCACAGTCAAGCGGCGCTGCCGCCGCATATGGTATCCTATGGATACAGGGAGGTGCTTTATTATGCACGCATGGGAACAGATCCAGCTGACCCTTGACTATATAGAGGGGCATTTGGAGGAGGAGATTGATATTCAGGAACTGGCCAAGCTGGCCGCACTGTCGCCGTTTTACTTTCAGCGCCTGTTCAGCCGTTTGGTGAAAAAGCCGGTCGCGGAGTATGTCAAGCTGCGCCGTCTGTTTAAGGCGGCGGAAATGCTGCCGCAATCAAACCGGCGCATTCTGGACATTGCGCTCCAAGTGGGCTTTCGCTCGCATGAACATTTTACGCGCGCTTTTAAGGGAGCGTTTGCTATGACGCCGGAGGAATACCGCGCGCATCCACAGGCGCTAAACCGTATGACAAAACCCGAGCTTGCGCTGCATTATACCTTGATTGACGAGGGCGTGCCGCTCATCACGGACGGCATCGTGCTCGAGGTCGGCCGGCGGCGGCTCGCCGCGCCCCTTTGCTTTGTGGGGGTGGAAAAGCAAATGCCGGTGCGATTCGTCGAGGGCTTGGGCACCGCATCGGGCGTTGATCCGCTGGACGCGCTGTGGCGCGGCCTGCACGAACAAAAGGAAGCGGCGCTGGGCATACCCGAGGACAGCGAGGAGCTTGGGGTCTCCTATCCCTCGCGGGATACGCGGTATTTCACCTACTTTGCGGGCGCTAAAGCGCTGTCCGAAAAGGCTGTGTCCGGCTTTACAAGCTGGCTGCTGCCGCAGGGCGAATACATCGTATGCTCCTTTGAAGCGGAAAGCTTTGAAGCGCTGGTGATGGACGCGCTTTACAAGGCGCAGCAGTATATGTTCGGGGTATGGCTGCCGCGCCATGGGCTGCAAACCGAGCCGTTCTGCGCCGAGCGCTACGCCTGCCACGGCCCGCAGACGACAAGCATGGAGATATGGCTCAAACCGCTGTAAACCCAAAAGCCGCCCTTTGGGGCGGCTTTTCAGGCTGTCGGAAAACTAGTTTTCCGACAGCCTTCGATCGAAACAAAGCCCCATTT
>NZ_JANGCE010000053.1 GCF_024462775.1 Butyricicoccus faecihominis | reverse complement strand
CCCCCCCCCCCCCCCCCCCCCCCCCCCCCCCCGTCCCGTTTGAGGAGAGGAGAAAGAAGCTGTGTGCGTCTACACAATGTGCCGTGGACGCGCACCTTAATCGTGCATACGCCACATGTTGTTTTTAACCTTCAGGTACTCGTGCAGGCCGTAGGTGCCGTATTCGCGGCCCGTTCCGCTGTTTTTATTGCCGCCGAACGGACAGGCCATATGCATGCCGTTGGGCAGGTTGACCCAAACCGAGCCCGCGTTGAGCCGCCGCCCGATCTGATACGCCTTTTTCAGGTCTTCGGTAAAGATATTCGCGCCAAGGCCGAAGTCCGTCGCGTTGGCCAGCTCGATCGCGTCCTCCAGCTCGGTATAGGTCGCCACGCAAAGCACCGGGCCGAATATCTCCTGCCGCCAAGCGTCCATATCGGGCATTACGCCGGTCAGGATGGTCGGGCGGTAGAACGGCCCCTCCGCGCACAGGCCCTCCATATACCGTTCGCCGCCATAATACAGCGCCGCGCCCTGCTCGACCGCGCGGCGCACGTGGCCGTGCACCCGGTTCAAATGTTCCATGCTAATGAGCGCGCCCATGCGGGTCTCATCGTCCAGCGGGTCGCCGATGCGGACCTGATCGCACTTTTGGGCCAGCAGCTCCAAATACGCGTCCTTCACGCTCTCGTGCACGATGGCGCGCGTCATCGCGCAGCACACCTCGCCTTGGTTAAAGGTGAAGCCCTCGATCTGGCAGGTGGTCGCAATATCGAGATCGGCGTCCGGCTCGATGATCACACCGCCCTTGCCGCCCAGTTCGAGCACCAGCTTTTTGATGACCTTGGATGCGGCGGACAGGTGCATCAGCTGCCGCCCGACCTCTTCCGAGCCGGTAAAACCGACCACGTCCACCTCCGGGTCGCGCACCAGCCATTCGCCGACCGTCGCGCCGCTGCCCTGCACCAGATTGACCACGCCGCGCGGGAACCCGGCCTCCTCGCACGCTTCCGCGACCATGGCCGCGGTCGTCGGCGTAATGGACGAACCCTTGATCACGCAGGTATTGCCCGCCGCCAGCGCGGGCGCCATTGAACGCGTGAGCAGGTGAATCGGGAAGTTATAGGGCGCGATGATCGCGGCCACGCCGTACGGCTCGTAGGTGACAAAATCAAAATCCCGGAAATTGCAATCGCCCAGCGGGATCACATCGCCCTTGATCTCAAGGGCGAGACCCGCAAAGTACTCGAACGCCCAAATGGCGACGCGGGTATCGAATCCAAACGTATCGAACACCGGCTTGCCTGTCTCGGCCGCTTCGACCTCCGCCATTTCGCGCTGCCTGCGCCGCATGACGGCGGCGGCTTTCCGCATATAGCCCGCGCGCGTTTCCGCGTCCAGCCCGGCCCACAGGGGGGCCGCCGCCCGGGCGGCGCGGCACGCCTCGGCCACGTCGGCCTGCGTGGAAACCGCGAATTCGTTCACCGCCGCGCCGGTCGCCTTGTTATACGAGGCGAACCTTTTTCCCTCCGACCCGCCGCGCCACGCGCCGTCGATAAAAAGCGGAAAATAACGCATGAATAAAACCTCCTCACTCAATGGACGCGCGCATGATCGCGTCCTGATCAAACTGTGCCTTTGTGAATTCGCCGTTGATGCGGCCGCTGCGCACGACCAAAATGCGGTCGCAAATACCGAGCAGCTCGGGCAGCTCGGACGAAATGACGATCACGGCCACGCCCTTTGCGGTCAGCCGGTGGATCAGCGTATAAATTTCCGCCTTCGCGCCCACATCGATGCCGCGCGTCGGCTCGTCAAGGATCATAATGGAGGGCTCGGCCGCCATCCACTTGGCCAAAATGCCCTTTTGCTGGTTGCCGCCGCTGAAATTGCCGATCTTCCGGCGCGCATCGTTCGGGCGAATCTGTAAATCCTCCATGCTGCGTGCGACCAGCGCGGCCTTGCGGCTGGGGATAAAGGCGCCCGCGACCGTGAGCCGGTCGTGGCTTGCCAGACAGATGTTATCCGCCATGGACAGGCCGAGCACCGCGCCTTCGTTTTTGCGATCCTCCGGCACGAGCGCGATACCCGCCGCGCGGGCCTGCTGCGGCGAACGGATCCGCACGGGCTTGCCGCCCACCAGCACCTCGCCTCCGCTCGGCGTGAGCGCGCCGAAGATCGCTTTCATGATTTCGCTGCGGCCCGCGCCCACCAGACCGGAAAATCCCAGCGTTTCGCCCCGGCGCACCGCGAAGCTCACATCGCGGAACAGCGTGGGGTGGGTCAGCCCGCGCACCTCCAGCGCGGTCTCCGACCCGATCGCGTTGTGCTTGGGCGGGTAGTATTCGCTCAGTTCGCGGCCCACCATCAAGCTGACGATACGGTCCTTTTCCACAGTACGCGCGCCGTTGTCCAGCGTTTGGATGAATCGTCCGTCGCGCAAAACGGTAATGCGGTCGCACATCTGGAGGATCTCCTCCAAACGGTGCGAAATGTAAATGATCGAAATACCCTTGGCCGTCAGCTCGCGCATGACGCGAAACAGGCTTTCGGTTTCCTTGTTCGTGAGCACGGCGGTCGGTTCGTCCATGACGAGTATCTCGATATCGTTGAAGATCGCCTTGCCGATCTCGACCAGCTGCTGCATGGCGACGCTCAGGTACTTGACCTTTTGCGCGCAGTTGCAGTCCGGCACCCCAAGGCGCGCCATGACTTCCCGCGCCTGCCGCTGCATCGCGCCGCGGCTGAGATGCATGCCCACGGTGGTCAGTTCCCGGCCGAGGAAAATGTTTGAGGCGATATCGAGCGTTTTGACCAGATTGAACTCCTGATAGATCACGCCAACCTTGTTTTGCAGCGAATCGTGCGGGCAGGTGATCGTAACCGGCCGCCCGCCGATTTCGATCTCGCCCTCCTCCGGGCGGTAAACGCCGCCCAGCACCTTCATCAGGGTTGATTTGCCCGCGCCGTTTTCGCCGACCAACGCGTGTATTTCGCCCTTTCGCAGGTCAAAATCCACATGGTCGAGCGCGAGCACGCCGGGGAACCGCTTGGTGATGCCCCGCATATTGAGCACCGGCTGCATACTGATCCCTCCCCCGCGCTCACTTTTTCTTTTTCGACTGCGCGAAATAGTCCACCGCGCACACCAAAATGATGATCGCGCCGACCGCGACCGTCTGCCAGTACATGTTGACGTCCAGCATCACCAAGCTGTTTTTGATGATGCCGAGCAGCAGCGCGCCGAACAGCGTGCCGACCACCGTGCCCTCGCCGCCGGAAAGCGCCGTGCCGCCGACGATGGTGGCCGCGATGGTATCCATATCAAAGCTGTTGCCCGCGTTTGGGTTGCCCGCGTTCAAGCGGCCCACCATGATCACGCCCGCGATGCCGCAAAGCAGCCCGGCGAGCGAATACACCAGCACCTTATACCGCTTGACATTGATGCCGGACAGCATGGTGGCGGTCTCGTTGCCGCCAATGCTCAGAATGCGCGTGCCAAACGAGGTATAGCCCAGCAGATAGACCGCCGCCGCGACGATGACCAGCATGATGATCGCCATGATCGGGATCATGCCGATCGAATTGTTGCCAAGGGCGAGCACAAACCCGTTATTCGTTGAGATGGGAAAGCCCTGTGTGATGATGTACGTCAGGCCTCTGGCGATGTTCGCCATGCCCATGGTCACGATAAAGGGCGGCAGGTTCAGCCGGGTGATGAACAGGCCGTTGAGCAGGCCGATCAGCACGCAGGTCAGGACGCCGACAAGGATCGCGCCCCATGAATTCATGCCGATGGACATGAATTTGGTCATGACGATGCCGCCCAGACCGAGCGAATAACCGACCGATAGGTCGATACCCCCGGTGATCATGATAAAGGTTTGCCCGACCGCGATGATCGCGACAAGGCTGATCTGCTTTAAGATATTGACGAAGTTTTGCGTGGAAAAAAACGTATCCGGCCGTGCGACCGACATACCGACGAGGATAAGCACCAGAAAAATAAACATGGCGCTTTCGCGGCGCTGTACGATCTGCTTGAATGAGAGCCGGGCCTTATGATTATCGGGGCTGCGCATCTTGCATCACGCTCCTTGGGGTAAAAAGTTTAAGAAAGGCGGGGCGGATGAAACCGCCGTTCATCCGCCCCGCCGGCCACGCTTTATGATTCGACGAAGGAAGGCTCGTCCGGATAGGTATCGATATTGTCAAGGGTGATCTCGATCGAGCCGGTATCCGTGTAATCCTCCACCGTCTTGCCGTCGCACAGATCGTTCAGCAGATCGAGCACGCTGACGCCCCACGAGGTCTGCCGCTGGGCGACGATGGCCTTGATATAACCATCCTTCATGCCCTGCAGGTTGTCGGGCATGTCGTCAAACGTGATGATCAGGTGTTCGGGGTCGTTCTGCCAGCCCATGGCCTTCCAGACCGATACCGCCGCCGGGCCCGCCGTCGCGTCGATGCCGATGATGGCGTCAAAGTCGCTGTGCGCCTGAATCATGTTTTCCGTCGCGGTGACGGCCTTCTGCGCGTCGCCCTCGCTGGTCTGCGTATCGATGATCTGAATATCCGGGCACTTTTCGCCAAGGTATTCCTTGATGCCGCGAATGCGCTCGTTCAGGCTCATCTGCGTGGGCAGGCCGGTCAGGATCATGATGTTGCCCTTGCCGCCGAGGTTCTTTTCGATCACGGCGCCCATGTGGCGGCCCGCGTTGTAGTTGTCCGTGCCGATGTAGGCCAGACGCTTGCTGTTCGGCGAATCGGTCTCAAAGCAAATGACCTTGATGCCCGCCTCGAGCGCTTTGTCAATGGTAGAAGCCAGCGCGTCCGGGTCGGTCGGGCCGACGGCGATGCCGTCCACCCCCATCGAGATCAGGTTTTCCACGATCTCGATCTGCTGCTGCGCGTTCGAGGAATCGGGCGCCTTGGTGATGACCTTCCAGCCTTTTTCCGCGCCGTACTCTTCAGCGTCCACGCCGATGGGTTCAAAGAACGGGTGGACGATCGGGAACACCACCGCGAAGGTGCGGCCATCCGCCCCGGCATCGCCCGCCGCGTCCGCCGGTTGGCCGGTCTGGCTCGGCTCGTCCTGCTTTGCGGCGGGCTTATCGCCGCACGCGGTCAGAGTCAGCGCCATTCCCGCCGCCAAAAATCCGGCAAAGATCCGTTTTAAATGATTCTTCATCTTTATTTCCTCCTTCAATCCGCATATCCTTGGGCCTCTCTCCCTGTGCTTTTATGCTACCAGATTATGCTTGCCCCGAATAGATAAATTCTTTTGATTAACCTGTCTTATTTTTCGTTTCTGCGCTGCACCTCTGTTTTTTCCAGCCGTGGTTTTCTATAATAAGAGAAAAGAAGTGTAAAGCGCCGCGACCGGGGAAGGAGCCGCATCATGCTGCAATCGTTTACCAAGAAAACCACGTTCCAGCGCATGCTGGTCTATTCCTTTTCCCTGCTGTCCGCCGCGATTATCCTATGCGTGGGCGGGTGGTCGGTGTACACGGTATCCCGCCACGCGGTGAAAAATATGGAGCACACGGTCGAGCAGAGCGCGAATTACATCAACCAAAATACCTCCATCTTGTTTTCAGACGCGATCGCCGCGTTTTCTCTTTCCAAAAATTACAGCGTGTCGCGTTTTCTCGTGCCGTCGGCACAAACCAACGCGTACCGATCCGCGCAGGCGCTGCAAAGCCTGTTCGCCAACTGGCGGCTGGTGCAGGAAAGCGATTCCCCCATTGTCGATCTGAGCATTATCGGCATGCGCCGCAACGCTTACAGCGAACGAAACGGCTTTTTCTACGCCGACGCGGCTTTTCTGGAATCCGACCAATTCACCGAGCTGGCCAAAGCGCCGCGCGCCATCCATATCTGGGGCATGCCCGATCCGCTTTCCGATCAGGCGTGGGAACGCGAGGCGGTCTGTCTGGCGACGGGCATTTTCAAAACCGGCACGAACGAGCTGGCCGGGATCATGCGTGTCAGCCTGCGCCGCAACTACCTGACCGATGTGCTGATGGATTCCCGCATTTCAGAGGGCGGCCATGTGCTGATCCTAGACCGATCGGGCACGCTGGTTTTCTCGGACGCGCCCGAGGCCGAAACGCTGCTTTCCGCCGAACAGTGCGCGCGCATCGTTTCCACGGACGGACAGAGCGGCGCCTTCAGCGCCAAGCTGCACGGAGAAAAGTCCCTGATCGCCTACCGGGCGCTGGACCAGATCGACTGGTTCATCGTTTCGACCGCGCCGGAACACCAGCTGATGCGCCCGACCCGCACGATCATTCTCTCGATCGGGCTTTCGCTGTTCGCGGCGGTGACGCTGATCTGCGGTATCAACATCCTCATCTCCCGCGGCCTGTCGCGGCCGCTGATCGAGCTGACCGGCCACATGCAAAAGGCCGCCGCGGGCGATCTGGACGTGATCGCGCCGGTCGGCGGCGGGCGGGAGATCCAGTTTTTGTGCGAAAGCTTCAACGGCATGCTGGTCAATATCAAGGCGCTGATGGCGCGCGTGGTGGAGGAACAGCAAAATTTGCAGCGCAGCGAGCTGAAAGCCCTGCAAGAGCAGATCAACCCGCATTTTTTGTATAACTCGATGGACAGCGCCGTGTGGGCCGCCGAAAACGGCGACAGCAAGGAGGTCATCGACCTTTTGATGTCGCTATCCAACTTCTATAAGCTGACGCTCAGCGGCGGCATGGATATCGTGCCGCTGCAACGGGAAATAGAGCACGCGCGGAGTTATCTGGAAGTGCTGCACATGCGTTACTTCGACCTGTTTGATTACGAGATCCAGACAAAGGGCGACCTCGCGGGCATCATGTTTCCCAAGATCATCTTGCAGCCGCTGGCGGAAAACGCCATCTACCACGGCATCAAGGAGCGCCGCTATCCCGCGGGCGAAAAGGGCAAGCTGCTCATTGCGGTTCGGCGCGAGGACGCGTTTCTCCATATCGAGGTGCGGGACAACGGCGCGGGCATGGCTCCGGACGAGCTAAGCCGCCTGCGCGCGCGCATCGCTTCCGACCAGATCACGCCGGACGCCTGCTATGGCCTGCAAAACGTGAACCAAAGGCTGCGGCTGTTCTTCGGCCCGGCCTACGGCCTGCGCATCCGCGCAGGACCGATGCGGGGCTGCACGGTCTCGCTGTCCGTGCCCCTTTGCTTTGACCGAAAGGAGACCGAGGATGCGTTATAATGTGGCGTTCGTCGAGGATGAATACATGGTGCGCGCGAACGTGGCGCGCAGCCGCATCTGGCAGCAGGACGAATTCTGCCTGATCGGCGAAGCCTCCAACGGCGAGGACGCGCTCACCCTGCTGGAAGCCCACCCGGTCGATATTTTGCTGACCGATATCCGCATGCCCTTCATGGACGGTTTGGAGCTGTGCGCGGCGGTGCGCGAGCGTTGGCCCGCGATCCGCATCGTCATTCTAAGCGGTTACAGCGATTTTTCCTACGCGCAGCAGGCCATTCGCCTTGGCGTGAGCGAATACCTGATTAAGCCGTTCAAAGCGGACGATCTTTTGCGTGTGCTGCGTTCGCAAAAAGAGAGCATTGAGGCCGAACAGGCTGAGCGGCGCCTGCGCGGCCATTTTGCGCTGCAAAAATTTTTGAGCGATCTGGCAAGCGGCTTTTTATCCGAGGGCGAGGCGCGGCGGCAGGCCGATAGCTGGGGGCTCGATTTGTTCCACAGCGGCTATATCGCGGCTGTCGCGGCGGTAAGCTTTGGCGCGGCGCGTTGCTCCCAGCAGGAGGCGCTTCATGGGCTGGACCTGATGCAGGCCGTGGAAGCGCTGCTCGGCGGGCGGCGGGACGTATTTGTTTTTTCCAAGGCCGCGGATGATATCCGTTTTTTCCTTGCCGGCGAAGGGGACGAGCTGCCCGCGCAGGCGCGCCGCCTCGCCGCCGCCTTGCAGGACGCGCTGCTCGCATGCGACGGCGTGAAGGACTGTGCGATCGCGATCAGCCGCACGCAGCACTCGCTGCTGCGGCTGGGCGAATCTTTCGCCGAGGCGCAGTTCGCGCTGACCATCCGCCCGCAGGGGGAGGAACGCACCATTTTGGATGTACGCGACCTGAACGGCGACGTGACCCTGCAAACGCTCACGCTGGGCACGGAGGAAGAGCTGCTGCGGGGACTGCTTTGCTACGGCGGGGCGCAGGATATCCCGCCGTTCCTCGCGCAGCTGCGGGAAAAATATTTAAGCTGCAGCGCGCTGCTGTTCATTCATATCGGGCTGGACATGCTGTCCACGGTGCGCGAGACGCTGACCGAGCTGGGCGTGGACAACGCGGCGTTCAGTCTGGACAACTACCTGCTCGAACTGGGGCTTTGCATGGACCGGCACGATCTGGACGGTTTTTTCGACCTGCTCGACCGGTTGCTGCGCGCGGCGCTCGCCGCCCGTATCGCGCTGCGCGGCCGGAAAAACGGCGCGGTGATCGCGCTGGCGCAGCAATTTGTGCGCGAAAATTACCATGTGCCCGGGCTTTCGCTCACCGATGTGGCGCAGCATGTCAGCATGAGCCCGTCCTATTTCAGCTCGCTTTTCCGGCAGGAGACCGGGCAGACGCTGATCGAATTCATCACATTCACCCGCATTGAGCAGGCCAAGCGCCTGCTGGGCGACCCCGCGCGCCGCACCACCGAGATCTCGTTCGACGTCGGCTTTACCGACCCGAACTACTTCAGCAAGCTGTTCCGCAAGGTGGTGGGGGTATCCCCGCGCGAGTTCCGCGCCCGCCTGAACGGCGCGTAATGCAAAAAAGCAGCTCTTCACACGGGCGAAACGCCTGTGTGAAGAGCTGCTTTTGTGTGATTTCATAGGAAGCGTTAGGCGGACGGGCGCGGGATCATCCCTCGTACTCATCCTCGTTCTCCCAGTTGTGCCAGACCGCTTGCACATCGTCGTTATCCTCAAGCCCGTCGAGCATTTTGCGCATTTTGGCCATGTCTTCCTCGCTTTCGAGGGAAACATAGTTCTGCGGCACCATTTCGATCTCGGCCTCTACAAACGAATAGCCCAGCGTTTCAAGCGCTTCGCGCACGGCGGAAAAATCCTCGGGCGTGGTGTATATCTCAAAGGTGTCCTCGTCGGCCTGAAAATCCTCCGCGCCGGCTTCAAGCGCCTGCATCATGACGGTGTCCTCGTCCTTATCCTCGCGCTCCATGATGATGACGCCCTTTTTATCAAACTGCCAAGACACGCAGTTCGACGCGCCGAGACCCGCGCCGTACTTGTCAAACAGATGGCGCACATCGGCCACGGTGCGGTTGCGGTTATCGGTCAGCGTTTCAACGATCACGGCCGTGCCGCCTACGCCGTAGCCCTCGTAGGTGTTGGCTTCGTATTCGATCTGGCCGTTCGCGCCGGAATATTTATCCAGCGTGCGCTTGATATTGTCGTTGGGCATATTGTTGGCCTTGGCCTTGGCCACGCAATCGCGCAGGCGGGCGTTGAAGTCCGGATTTGCCGAACCGCCCTCCTTGATGGCGATCGCCATCTCCCGGCCGATCTTGGTGAAGATCTTTGCCTTTTTCGCGTCGTTCGCGCCCTTGCGCTTGGCAATATTATGCCACTTGGAATGTCCCGACATGATGGATTTCCCTCTTTCTATACTAACAATAAAATTTAAAACAGATGAAGCGCACAAAAGCGCACTATAATTTTATCAAATTTTTTGCCGCCGCGCAAGTATTCCACGCATATTTCACCGGAGTTTGGACGATACTAGGAACGAAAAATCAAGTAAAGAGGTGATTCGTTCATGAGCAAGCAGAACAATAACCAGAACAACAACCAGCAGAACAACAACCAGCAGAACCAGAACAGCCAGAACAGCCAGAACAGCCAGAACAATCAGAACAATCAGCAGAGCCAGAACAAGAACCAGCAGAACCAGCAGAACAAGAAGAACGACCAGCAGTTCTGATTTTCTCTGCAAAAACAACGGAAAAGCGGCCCTGCAGCAACCTGCAGAGCCGCTTTTTCTATTTTTTAATCAACGCGCGGCGCTTTAATTGGATGCGTCGGCGTCCTCCAGATCGCGGAACTTGATAAACCAATCGCAGAATTTCCATAGCCCAAGCTCGATCAGCAGGCCGATCACGATACCAATCAAAATCCCTGTCATCCGTAAGACCTCCTTTTCGTATCCCTTTACTTGCTATTGCCGGACGGGAAAAACCCGACCTTTACGATGGCGATCAATGTCGCCACGATACCTGCCAGCAGTGCGATTTGCATAAGTAGCCTCCTTAATCCCGTTAAACCCGTTTGCGAATCAAAATATCATCGCGGCTCACGAGGGCGACGTCCTCCTGACCGCGCCGGTTTTGGAACTCGATCTCCCAATAGGGGCGGTGGATCAACTGATAATCGATGCTTTCCGCAAACTCGATCTTGCCCAGCTTGAGCGTGCGCGCAAGAAACCGGCGGGAGGAATACAGCTTTGCACGCGAGGGGAGTTCGCTGCTGGAAAGCAGCGCCTCCAAAACCTCGGCCGGCTCTTCCGGCTGCGTTTCCGTGGCCACAAAGTTGACTTGGTGATCCCGCAGATCGAGCGCGTCCGCAATCTTGCGTTTGTACACGCCGATGATCGACCAGTGCAGGATACGCGCGTCCGCCAGAAAGACGATGGTGCCCGACACCGGGCTGCCGTCCCGCTCGCGCGCCTGATAATCCGTCCGGCCCAGCCAGAACGGGCGGTATACCGCCTTGACCCGCGTGGGCGTCTGTTTCAGCCGGTGTGTCCGCACGACCGACCGGACGGCGTCCTCTCTGGTGGTTGTCTCTTTTACAATCAACATATGAAGCACTCCCCCGCCGTAAACTGTTCGCGCGTCGTCAACGATCCGAGGATCCGTCCTCCGCGCGCATGGTTTTGATCGCCTCCGGAATGCCCTTGATCAAAACCATCAGGTACAAAAACCCAAAGGTACCGAAGGATATACCGAGCGTGATCGCGTGAAACATACTCCAGTTCATAATAACCTTCCTTTCCGAAGCGGTTTAATCCATACCGTTTGCCAGACCGCGCCGTTCGCGGTAAACGCCAACAATCTTTTTCGGCGGGTCCGTCTTCTGCGTCAGGAGCGAAAATACCACCATACCGACAACGGACGAGCCCATCGAGCTAAAGCCGATGACCCAAGCGTCCAGACCGAGGATATAGTTGGTGATCACCGCGGAGAGCAGGCCGAACACCAGCGACGCGCACGCGCCCCACTGGTTCGCCTTTTTCCAGTACATACCGAAGAAGCACGCGACGGCTACGCCGGAAACGAACATCAGCTCCGCCAGCTTGACCACCCAGTAGATCATGCCGCCCTCGTAATAATAGCCGACATACAGCGCGCAAAGCGCGGTGAGCAAAATACCGAGGCGGATGAGGAGCGAGGTCTGCTTATCCGAAAGCTTTTTATTCTGTGGCAGCAGCGGCCCGATGATATCCTGCGGGATCATGGAGGCGCAGGTCATATAATAGGTATCCGCGGTGGACATAAAGGCCGACAGCATACCGGCGACGATCAGCCCTAGCAAGCCGGTCGGCACGATGGCCAGCATGGTTTCCGCATAGGCCGTGATGCCGCTTGTCAGGTTCGGCACAATGATCAGGCCGGCGGCGCCGATGATGACCGGGAAGCACGCGCGGGCCAAAAACGACGAGTAACCAAGGGTAGAGCCCTTGTAGCCCTCGCGCACCGAGCGGCAGGAGCACACGCGCGTGAGCGAGGTCGGATAGACCGCCATTGCGATAAAGAAATAAATAATCTGATACCAGATCGTGGGCATGCCGTAGCACGCCACCGGGTTGACGCCGGGCTCGCCCAGCGCGGCATACACGCCGTTGTACAGCGCGTCCCAGCCGCCCACGTGCACGATCGCGATAACGGAGCAAAGCGGAATGACAAGACCCAGAATCAAAAACTGCACCAGATCGGTCAGCACAACCGACCACATGCCGCCCGTAACGGTGTAGGCCAAGGCCAAGATCAGCATCAGCGTCATGACCAGCTTGGGATCGGTGCCGAGGAACACGCCGAACATGTTGCCGAGGCCCTGCAAAAACGTGCCGAGCATGACGAGGAACGCCGCGACCATGGCAAAACCGGCGATCGCGCGCGCTACTTTTCCGTAGCGGAATTCCATGATCTCCGGAATGGTCATGATCTTGAGCCGGCGCACCCATACGGCAAAATAACCGCCCATGCCGGCGAGTACCGAGCCGATCACGATCACCACGCCGAGGAACATGGCGGACAGGCCGTTGTTATAGCCCGCCTCCGCCTGATAGACCATGGTGATGGCGCCCCATTCACCGGCCACGACGCTTGCCAGCATAACGTACATGCCGACGTTTCTGCCGGCTACCAGAAGCTCTTCTTTTTTACCATGCGCTTTTTTCGATGCCATCAGACCGATGGCGGTGATGCCGAGGATAAACAGTGCAACGATAACCCAATCCAATGCCGCGAGTCTCATGTAAAATCCTCCTTTTTTCTTTTCCCAATGTCTGTGCAAAAGGTAAGGAGCAGAGCACTTCTGGGACGCCCCGCCCCAGCGCAGTGTAAGCAGACCGCCTCGTCGGGCGATCCGGATATCCGATTAGTTAAACGTTTAATTAGACTATAACACCATGTATTTACCTTGTCCATATCAAAATAAACATTCTTTAAAAATCGTGAATAGCAACGAAAATCTTTCATTTTTTTATGAATGTTGTTGATTGAAAATTGTTTTCCCCCATGCAATACTAAGAAAAGAATAGTTAAACGTTTATATTTCTCCGTTCGAGAACGGGAGAGGGTGGGACGATCAGCTTAAACCGCGCGCGGCAAAACAAATGGAAAAGGAGCTTCGATCATGGAGAAAATCGGTTTTATCGGGCTTGGCAATATGGGCGGGGCGATCTGCAAGGCGCTGATCGCAGGCGGACTGGACGTAACGGTATTCGATTTAAACCCCAAGGCGCTGGCGGACGAGACCTATCAAAACAAGGCGGCGATCGCGGACAGCACCGGCGCGGTGTGGAATGCGTGCGACATTGTATTTCTCTCCCTGCCCTCCTCCAAGCAGGTCGTTCCCATCATAGAGGAATTTATCGCGGCGGGCGTTCAGGGCAAGACCATCGTCGATACCTCGACCAGCTACCCGCAGACGACGCGCGCGCTTTACGCGCGCATCAAGGCGGCAGGCGGCCAGCTGGTCGATCTGGCGATTTCGGGCGCGCCCGCGGACGCGCAGAACGGCAAGCTGATGGCGCTTTTCGGCGGCGACGCGGCAATGCATGAAAAGCTCGCGCCGATCGTGCGCTGCTTTGCCGACCGGTACCCTAATTTAGGCGAGAGCGGCGCGGGCCACGTGGCCAAGATCCTGTTCAACTTCGTGGCCATGAGTTACGTCAATATCTACGCCATGGCTTTTCCGCTCGCGCAAAAGCTGGGGCTCGATATGGATCAGGTTTATGAATTGCTGCTCAGCACCGGCATGGGCTGCGGCACCATGCAGTTCTACGTGCCCAAAATGATCCACCAGACGTACGAGATGGCGTTCGCCCTTGAACTGGCGCACAAGGATCTGTCCTATTGCCGCAGCCTGTTCGAGGAATTTCAGGTGCCTGCCTTTTTGCTGGACGGCGAATTGGCCATGCTGCGCACCGCGATCCGCGACGGCAAGGGCAAAATGGATTACAGCGCCTGCATCGGCACGATGTTTGAATTTTTTGAGGGCAAGTAAAGACCTTCCCATAACGGAAGGCGGAAAAGAGTGCTATTATGCTGAAATGCTTTGATTTGACCGGCCAGACCGCGATTGTGACCGGCGCAAGCAAGGGGCTGGGCGAGGGCTTTGCCCACGCGCTCGCGCAGAGCGGGGCCGACCTTTTTCTGGCGGCGCGCCATCCGGAGGGCTTACAGCGGGTGGCAGACGAGATTCGCGCGGCGTACGGGGTGCGGTGCCACTGGTGCGCGGCGGATATCGCCAAGCCCGGCGACCCGGACCGCATCGCCGCCGCCTGTACGGACGTTTACGGCAAGATCGACATTCTGGTCAACAACGCAGCGGCCATGCGCAATAACAAGCCCCCGCAGCAGACCACGCCGGAGGAATTCGAGGCGGTCATGTACCCCAACGTGATCGGCACCTACGCGCTTTGCCGCGCGGTGGGCGAAGTGATGCGGCGGCAGAAAAAGGGCAAGATCGTCAACATTTCTTCCATGTCGGCGCTGATCGTCAACCGCGGCGTATACGGCGGTTCCTACGAGGTCTCCAAGGCTGCGGTCGCCATGCTGACCAAAACGCTCGCGGTCGAATGGGCGGGCGACGGCATCAATGTCAACGCGATCTGCCCCGGCTATTACGGCACCGAGCCCAACCGCCGGTTTTTCGCGGCCGACCCCACGTTCGAGGGCAAGGTGCTCGACATGATCCCCATGCACCGTCTGGGCGAACCAAACGAGCTTTGGGGCGCGCTGATCTTGCTGTGTTCCCCGGCGGCGGACTATATGCAAGGCAGCGTGATCACCGTGGACGGCGGCTACACACTTTGGTGAGGAGGAAAGAACCCGATTATGAAATGCTTTGATACTTATTTTCCGACCAAGCTGATCTTCGGCGCGGGAACCATCGCCCGGCTTGGCGAGACCGCGAAGGCGTACGGCAAAAAGGCGATGATCGTCACCACGGGCGACGATATGAAAAACTTTGGCATTCTCGACAAGGCGACCGCGTCGCTCGAAAGCGCGGGCGTGGCCTACACGGTGTTCAGCGGCGTTGAGCCCAACCCCAAGGACCACAACGTGGACGAGGGCGTTTTGCTCTTTGCGCGCGAGGGCTGCGACATGACGATCGGCCTTGGCGGCGGCAGCGCGATGGACGGCGCCAAAGCGATCTCGATGATCAGCCGCAACGGCGGCGTGGTCATGGACTACATGCCCGGCCAAGCGCGCGCCGCGGAACAGCTGACAGAGACCAACCCCTGCATCTGCGTGACGACCACGGCGGGCACCGGTTCGGAAGCGACGTATTTTTCCGTGATCACCAACACCAAGACGCATGAAAAGCCCGGTCTCGGCTGCCCCTGCATGATGCCCGTGGCTTCCATCATCGACCCCGAGCTGATGCTTTCACTGCCGCGCGGCGTGACCGCGCAAACCGGCGTGGATGTGTTTTTCCACGCCATGGAGGCTTATCTTTCCACCGTGGCGACGCCGTATACCGAAATGGTCTCCTTAGAAGCCATGCGGCTGACGGCGCAGTACCTGCCGCGCGTGCTCGACCACCCGGACGATCTGGAAGCGCGCGGTAAAATGGCTTGGGCCAATACGCTGGGCGGCATGGCGATCGTTTTGGCCGCCACCTGCGGGCTGCACGCCATGGGCCACTCCATCAGCGGCGTGACCGACATCCCCCATGGGCGCGCGCTCGCCACCGCGGCGGTCGCTTTTATGGATTACACCTGGGACGCGGACCCGGAACGCTACGCCACGGTCGCCCGTATTCTGGGCGCGGACCCCGCGCTGCCGGACGAGCAGGCCGCCAGTGAATGCGGCAAGCTGATGGAACGGTTCCTGAAAAACAGCGGCATGCAGACGCGCCTGACCGAGCTAAACGTGCGCGAGGACCAGATCGAGGAAATCGCGGACGTTACCTGCAGCGCCATGGCCTTTTGCATGGGCGTGACGCTGAAAAAACTGGAGCGCGCCGATATTGTGGAAATGCTGCACATGTCTTTATGAAAACATAAAAGGAGTGAATCAAATATGCACGAGGAATTTTGGGTTGATCTGCTGCGCGTTCACTGCTATCCCTCAAGGGACGAATTGGGCGCGTCCTGCGCAAAGTTTGCCGCCGAGCAGATCCGGGCCATCCTTGCGGAAAAAGAAGAGGCGAACCTGATCTTTGCTTCCTCCCCCTCGCAAATGGACGTATTGAACGCCCTGCGCCGCGAGGACGTGGACTGGAGCCGGGTCAACGCCTTCCATATGGATGAATACATCGGCATCGCGCCCGACCACAAGGCTTCGTTTGTCGGGTATCTGCGCGACAACTTTTTTCAGTACCTTCCCCTGAAAAACACGTTTTATATGAACGGTCTGGCGGAGGATATCGAAGCGGAATGCGAGCGGTACAGCGCGCTGCTGCGCGAGCACCCGATCGACCTGACCTTTGCCGGCATCGGCGAAAACGGCCACATGGCGTTTAACGACCCCTATCTGGCGGACTTTTTCGACCCCAAGCTGGTCAAGCCCAACCTATCGCTGGACGAGGAATGCCGCATGCAGCAGGTGCACGATAAATGGTTCTCCTGCGAGGCCGAAGTGCCGCAGGGCGCGATCACGCTGACCATGCCCACGCTGCTGCGCGCGCCGGTCCTGATCGTCATTTCGCCCAGCGAAACCAAAAGCGCCATTGTGCAGAAATGTCTGGAAGGGCCGATTGGACTAGCCGTGCCCGCCACCGCCATGCGCCTGCACAAAAACGCGCAGCTGTTTTTGGATACGGCCGCCGCCGCCCTGCTGAACCGGTAAAGGAGGCGCTACCCTACCATGCGCACTGTATTGGAAAACGCCGTTATCGTCGCCCCCGCGCGGCTGTTCCGGGGCACGGCGGCGGTAGAGGACGGCAAAATCGCCTTTGTGACCGAAGGGCCGGATTATGACCGCCGGCCGGACGATCAGGTGATAAACGCGAATGGCCGTTATCTTTCGCCCGGCTTTATCGATCTGCACACCCACGGCGCGGGCGGGCACGATTTTATGGACGGCTCGGTCGACGCGATCGCGGCGGCGTGCCGCACGCATATGCGGCACGGCACCACGGCGCTGCTGCCCACCACGCTGTCCTCGCAGGATGAGGAGCTGTTTGAAAACCTATCGAACATCGACCGCGCCGCCGCGCTGCGCAAAGGCATGCCCGAAATTTTGGGCGCGCATCTGGAGGGCCCGTATTTTTCGCCGGAGCAGAACGCGGCGCAGGATAAACGCTTTATCAAGAATCCCTTGCCGGAAGAATACCAGCGGATCTTCGCGCACTGCCCCTCGATCCGTATTTGGTCGGTCGCGCCCGAGCTGCCGGGCGCGCTGCAAATGGGCAACTGGATGCGCGCGCACGGTATCATCGGCTCGGTCGGCCACTCCAACGCGGTCTACGAAGAGGTGCTGGCGGCGAGCGAAAACGGCTACGGCATGATCACGCACTTTTGGAACGGCATGTCCCGCTTGACGCGCAAAGAGGCGAAAATGTACCTTGGCGTGGCCGAAAGCGGGCTGCTCATCGACGATTTGACCGCCGAGGTGATTGCAGATGGTTGCCATTTGCCCCTATCTTTGCTAAAATTGATTTATAAGACCAAAGGGCCGGATCGTATCTGTCTGGTGACCGATTCCATGCGCGCCGCCGGAACGGATGTGACGGAAAGCACGCTCGGCAGCCTGAAAAACGGACAGCGCGTGATCATCGAAGGCGGCGTGGCGTACATGCCGGGCAAGGCCAGCTTCGGCGGCAGCATTGCGACGGCGGACCGGCTGGTCCGTACCATGTACAGGCGCGTCGGCGTCCCGCTGCCCGAAGCCGTGCGCATGATGACGCTCACCCCCGCGAAGGCCTTGGGCGTGGAACGCCGTCTGGGCAGCATCGCGGCCGGTAAGGATGCGGACCTTTTACTCTTTGACGATGATATCCATATCGAGCTGATTATGATAAAAGGGAAGGTTTGGGCCGCCTCATGAGAATTACGATCAAAGATGTAGCCAGCGACGCCGGGGTTTCCACCGCCACAGTGTCTCACGTGATCAACAACACCAAGAATGTGAGCCTGTCCGTCGCGCAGCGCGTGCGCGAATCCATCGCCCGCCTGCACTATTACCCGAACCAGATGGGCGGGGGCCTGCGCAGCAAGAAATCCTATACCGTCGGGCTGATCATTCCCACCATTGCCAACGAAACGTTCGGCCGCCTCGCGGACGCCATTCAGTGCATCCTGTTCGAGCAGGGCTTCAATTTGATCGTATGCAACACCTACTATGATGTGGAAATGGAAAAGCGCGCGCTGGACACCATGCTGATGAAGCAGGTGGACGCTGTTTTCGCCATCCCGGCGGAGGACCGCTGCCCCAAGCTTCAGGAGATCGCCCAGCACCACTGCCCCATCATTTTGCTGGACCGTGTTTTACAGGACTTTGAGACCGACGTTGTCGCGGCGGACAACTACCGCGGCGAACGCATGGCGATCAACTACCTCATCCGCATGGGACACCGGCACATCGGTTATATCGACCGCATGCTGCAACAGTCGCATTCCGCCGCGCAGAAGCAGGGCTATATCGACGCGCTTGGGGAGCACGGCATTCCCTATAACGAGGCCTATGTCGTCAACGCGACCGGCCATTATTACGAAGCCGGTACCGGCGCGGCGCAAACGCTGATGCACCGCTGCCCGGATATCACCGCGATCGCGTGCTACTACGACCTAATGGCCTTTGGTGTGATTCGCGGCCTGCTCGACCTTGGGTTTCGCGTGCCGGAGGATGTTTCGGTCATCGGATACGACAACATGCTGGTGACCGAGGCCTCCTACCCGCGCCTGACCACGGTGGAGACCCCCTTGCAGCAGATCGCGGAGACCGCGTGCGGCCTGCTGATGCGCCGCCTGCAAGAAAATGAGGATAACAAGGACCACCCGCTCGCGGAACCGGCCAAGGAAAAGATCCTGCTGGAACCGAGGCTGGTCACGCGGGAATCCGTCGCCAAAAGAAGCGCTCCTGTAAAGCAGACCCCATAAAAAGGAGTGAAACCATATGAAAATGCTCGTTGGCGGCCGTCCCACGGACGCGCGGGACGGGGCCACCCTATCCGTTTACGACCCCGCCGCCGCGCGGCTGATCGACACCGTGCCCGCCGCGACCAAGCAGGATATCGAAGAGGCGCTGGAAAACGCCGAGCAGGGCGCGAAGGAATGGCGCGCCTGCCCGCTGCATCGGCGCATTGCCGTTATTCGCACGTTTCTGCAAAAATTTGAGGACGCCGCGGAGGAACTGACCGCGCTTTTGCAGCGCGAGACCGGTAAAACGACCGCCGCGGCCCGCGGCTGCATTCTGGGCAGCCGCGCGCTTGGCGAACACTACGCGGAGCTTGCGCGCACACTGGGCGGCGAGACCTTCGCGCCGGACAACTGGGCCGGGACGGAAAACGCGCTGGTGATGACGGTGCGCGAACCGCTTGGCGTTGTTGTGTGCATCCTGCCGTTCAACTTCCCCATTGATTCGTTCATGCACAAGGTGGTGCCCGCGCTGCTCATGGGCAACGCGGTGATTATCAAGCCCGCTTCCGAAACGCCGCTGACCGATATCCGCGTGACCGAGCTGCTGCTGGAAAGCGGCGTGCCGGGCAACGCGGCGCAGATCGTCACCGGCAGCGGCGCGAAGATCGGCGCGTGGCTGACCGCCGACGCGCGCGTGGCGCTCATCAACCTGACCGGCAGCACCCGCGTGGGCATCGAAATCGCGCAAAACGCGGCCGCCCATCTGCACCGGCTGCATTTGGAGCTGGGCGGCAACGATCCGCTCATCATCCTGCCGGACGCCGACCTGAATACCGCCGTGGAGGAGGCGTTCGCCTCCCGCATCGGCAACGCCGGACAGGTGTGCTGCGCGGGCAAACGCTTCCTCATTCCAAGGGACCGCAAGGAAGCCTTTCTGGACGGCCTGATCCGTCGCCTGCGGGCCGTCCGCGTCGGCGAACCGGCCGATCCCCAGACCGATTGCGGGCCGCTCATCTCGGAGCGCGCCGCGAAGGAACTGGAAGAAAACCTGCGGCACTGCGTTTCGCAGGGCGCGACCCTGCGCTTTGGCGGGCGCCGCCTGCAAGGCGCGTACTTTGAACCCACCGTATTGGAGATAACGCCCGAGGTGGACGCGGCGCGGGATCTGGAGCTGTTCGGCCCGGTCTGGTCGGTGCTGCCGTATGACACGGTGGACGACGCCATCGTGCTTGCCAACCACACGATGTACGGCCTGTCCTCCGGCGTTTTAGGCAAGGATTTGTCGCAAATGATGTATGTGGCCAGAAATATACAGGCCGGCGCCTGTGTGATCGGCGGTTCGGGCGCGTACCGGACCAGCGATCAGCCCTTTGGCGGCTATAAAATGAGCGGCCTTGGGCGCGAGGGCGGCCGGTATACGCTGGAAGAACTGAGCCAGCTGAAAACGATCGTACTCAAAACCCCCTACTCTTTTTAACCGCAGCCCGGCTGCAAACAAAGCCCCGGCGCGGGAGTCTGAACGGACTCCCGCG
>NZ_JANGCE010000052.1 GCF_024462775.1 Butyricicoccus faecihominis | reverse complement strand
CCGGCGCGACCGGCACGGCAGGCGCGGCGGGAGCAACCGGCCCGACCGGCCCGACCGGCGCGACCGGCACGGCAGGCGCGGCAGGAGCGACAGGTCCCACCGGCCCGACGGGCGCGACCGGCACGGCAGGCGCGGCAGGAGCGACAGGTCCCACCGGCCCGACCGGCGCGACCGGCACGGCAGGTACGGCGGGCGCAACAGGTCCCACTGGCCCGACCGGCGCGACCGGCGCGACCGGCGCCACCGGCGCCACCGGCACGGCAGGCAGCTCTGCTATTGTCCCCTTTGCTTCAGGAATACCGATATCACTCAATACGATTGCCGGAGGTCTAGTAGGCACGCCCGCGTTTGTCGGATTTGGCAGTTCTGCGCCGGGTGTCGCGATTTCGGGCGGTATTATCGATATCACAAGCCCGACGGGCACCTTGACAAACTTTGCCTTCTCCATGCCGAGAGCGGGTACGATCACCAGCCTGAGCGCTTATTTCAGCACGACGCTTGCGCTGTCTCTGGTTGGCTCGACCGTTCAGATCACGGCCCAGCTTTATCGATCGACCGCACCGAATAACCAGTTTACCGCTGTTCCCGGCGCGGAGGTCAATCTGACACCGACGTTGACCGGCGTTCTCTCGGTCGGCGCAGTCTCATCCGGCATCACGACCGGTCTGAATATAGCGGTGACCGCGGGAACGCGGCTGATGCTTGTATTCTCAGCGACCGCGTCCGGCCTATCTCTCATCAACTCTGTCACAGGCTACGCAAGCGGTGGTCTGGCCCTCTCGTAGGTAGATAGTAAGCAAAGAGGTCTTCGGAGCAAAACTTCGGAGACCTCTTTTTATAATTTTTGGCTAAAACAGCGCACCGGAAGTGGGCATTCGGCATACGCGCCGAATAGTATGAATCAGCCGGGTGGTGAAAGCCGCGCCGGCGTTTGGAAAGGATGAATTGCATGAACGATCGAATGAATCATAATTACTGCGACGGTTGGATAGACGAGGTGCGCAGCGAGTGTGGCTGTGGCTGCGGCCAGCATCCTTCACCCTGTCCGCCGTCCTGCCCGCCCGGCCCCACAGGGCCGACAGGGCCGCGCGGCTGGCGCGGCGAGCGCGGACCGATGGGTCCCGCCGGTATGCCCGGCCCAATGGGCCCGATGGGACCGGAAGGTCCGAAGGGCGACCCCGGCATGCAGGGCCCGAGAGGCCCGATGGGCCCTGAAGGCCCCAAGGGCGACACCGGTGCAGCGGGCGCGACAGGCGCCACCGGCGCGACAGGCGCGACCGGAGCCACGGGCATGACCGGCGCGACAGGCGCGACAGGCGCCCCGGGTTCAGCCAGTATGACCGGCGCGACCGGCCCTACCGGCCCGACCGGCCCCAAGGGCGATACCGGTGCAGCAGGCGCGACCGGCATGACGGGTGCGACCGGCGCCACCGGCGCGACGGGTGCGACCGGCGCCACTGGACCGACTGGGCCAAGAGGCTTTACCGGTGCGACCGGCATAGCGGAAACCATCACGATACGCGGCACCACGACCGGAGAACCCGATGAACCTGCCGATGTGGTCGATGTAACCGGCGGCCCGGACCATGTATTGGAGTTCCATATTCCGCGCGGCGCGACCGGAGCAACCGGCGCCGTAGGCGCGACCGGCGCGACCGGTCCGCAGGGCGTGCAGGGCGACCAAGGCCCGCAGGGCGTGCAAGGAGAACGCGGCCCGCAGGGAATTCAGGGCATAGCGGGTGAACAAGGCGCAACTGGCCCCACCGGCGCCACGGGAGCAACCGGTCTCATCGGTCCCGTCGGCCCGACCGGCCCGACAGGTGCGGCGGGCGCCACCGGCGTTACCGGCGCTACCGGCGCCACCGGTGCCACCGGGGCGACCGGCGCAACCGGCGCAACCGGCGCAACCGGCGTCGTTGGCCCAGCAGGTCCGACCGGCGCAACCGGTGAGCTGGGTGCGACCGGCCCCACCGGCGCAACCGGTGAAACAGGCGCGACCGGCGCGGAAGGCGCCGCAGGTCCGACCGGTCCCACGGGCGAGGCTGGTGCGACCGGCGCAACCGGGGCAACTGGTGAAATAGGCCCCACCGGTGCGACCGGGGAACCCGGAGAACCCGGACCGCAGGGCGAAATGGGTCCCGAGGGTCCCATGGGTCCGACCGGTGAAACCGGCGAGACCGGCCCGACCGGCGCGGCGGCAACAATACGGATCGGCACGGTGACAACAGGCGACCCCGGCACACCCGCCGAGGTGACCAATGTCGGCACGGATGAAGACGCGATCTTTGATTTCGTGATTCCGCGCGGCGAGCCGGGCGGGGGCGGCACTCCCGAGGTGCTTGCGACCGTAGACCAGACAAACCAGCCGAGCGCGGCCGGAAACGCGCTGACCTTCAACGACACGCCGCTGGTGTCCGGCACGGCGATCACGCATTCGGCAGGGTCGACCGATGTCATGATCAACCGGGACGGTATTTATCAGGCCACCTTCCATGCGACCGTATCGGTGGACCCCGGCACGCCGATCCCGTCGACGCTGGTGGTGCGGCTGTATCAAAACGGTGCGCCGGTAGCCGGCGCTACGGCGCGGCATACCTTTACCGCGACCGGCGAGACGGCTACCATGTCGTTTGATGTACCCTTCCGCGCGGAGGGGGTTCCTTCCACCATACAGGTGGTGGCGGATTCGGCGGGCTTTACCTTTGAAGAAGCAGCGCTGACGGTGATCCGGCTGGGTGACGCCAGTTGAGCATAAGCCTACGGGGCAAGACCCCGTAGGCTTATGTTCTTTGCAGTACAAAGCACAATACGATTTCGTTTCAGTGATGTTTGGTGGCACACCAAAAACTCCGATTCTGTCAGCCGTTAACTTTGACACGAGCAACGGGCGGTCTCGCGGAATAAGATGAAAATAGCCGGCCGGCTGTGGCCGTGCCGGCGCTGAGAGAAAGGATGAATGGCATGCATGACCCTATGGATTATAGTGGCTGCGACGATCCGCTGAACAGCCTGATGAATGAGCTGAAAAGGGGTTGCAGCTGCGGCTGCGACGGTCCCAAGCCGCCGTGCCCGCCGCCCTGTCCGCCGCCTTGCCCGCGACCGTGTCCGACCGGCCCGACCGGCCCAACCGGCCCGACCGGAGCAACCGGTGCGACCGGAGCAACCGGCCCAAGCGGTCCGACCGGAGCAACCGGTGCGACCGGAGCAACCGGCCCAAGTGGCCCGACCGGCGCGACCGGAGCGACCGGAACGACCGGAGCAACCGGCCCAAGCGGTCCGACCGGCGCAACCGGTGCAACCGGCCCAAGCGGTCCGACCGGCGCGACCGGTGCGACAGGCCTAAGCGGCCCGACCGGAGCGACCGGAGCGGCAGGCGCAACGGGTGCAACGGGTGCAACCGGCGCGACTGGCGGTACCGGCGGTACCGGCGCAACGGGCGCCACCGGCGCAACAGGTGCCACCGGCCCTGCCGGAGACGCCGCGGCATGCGCCTGTGTCGCGCAAATGAGAAACCTGCTGCGCCAGATCATTCAGTTGTATCCCACGACCAATATCGTCGTTGCGATGGAGAGCGGCAATAATGCCAGCGGCCGCCCGGGCAGTCTGCTGCCCGCGCCGAACACGAACCCCAACGCCGGCCTGTTCCAACTTGTCAACGCGCAGGGCGTGCCGCAGGAAGCGCTTTCTATTTGCAGGATCGCGTCCGTACGGTTGACCAGCAGCACCTACAACAACGCGATCACCTACCTGCCCGCGCCGACGCCCACGCCGACTGGCTGCGCGGCGGACTGTGAAGCGGCTGTGCGCGCTTATCTGCCGGTTGGCACGGCGGGCGTTGACATCAACGCGGGCGGGCAGACCGTCGGTCAAGGCACGGTGCTGAAAAACGAGTACGGCGTCGTCGTTTTGGTCGGCCCGAATAACAACGACCCCACGTTTGTATCCACCTGCAAGGCGGAGATATTGACCAAGTAAACGCTCACCGGGTGTATGGAACAGTAAAAAAGCCTTCGGCGCATTGCGTCGAAGGCTTTTTAACGGCCGTAAGGATGCGCAGGGGCAGGGCGGGATGAATAGGATGAATTGAGCCGGTCGGTATTGCGGCCGATCGGCTTTGGAAAGGATGGATGGAATGTTTGAATCCATAAACGATAAAGACTGCGGCGGATCGCTGAACGACTGGATGGACGCGTTGCGCCGCGACTGCGGCTGTGAGCATGCCGAGCTGCCTTGCCCGCCGCCGTGTCCGCCCGGCCATACCGGCCCGACCGGCGCGACGGGGAGAACCGGCCCCACAGGGCCGGCTGGCGCGACCGGCGCAACAGGCCCGACCGGCCCGGCCGGAATGAACGGTATGCGCGGCGCCACCGGTGCGACCGGCCCGCGCGGCGCGACCGGCGCAATGGGCTTTCCCGGACCGATCGGCCCCACGGGCGCGACCGGCGCCTCAGGTATCCGGGGCGTAACCGGTGCGACAGGTCCGACCGGGGCCACCGGCGCGGCCGGAAGCCAAGGCGCTACGGGCGTGGCCGGCCCAACTGGCGCCACAGGAATGACTGGCGCCACCGGCCCAACAGGCGCCACGGGGCCAACCGGGGCCACCGGCCCCCAAGGGGCTGCGGGAGCGACCGGAGAAGCGGGTCCGGCCGGTTTGGACGGGGCCACCGGCCCAGCGGGACCGACCGGGGCAACGGGCGCTACCGGCGCCGCGCCGGAGGATGTTTTCGCATCCTTCGCCACGTTTGGCGTAGCGTTTGCCGACGCGACCCAAATTCCGTTGGGTACCGTCACCGCCGATCCCACCGGGCAGATCGTTTTGACCGATACCACACGAATTACGCTTGCGCCGGGCTATTATTTGCTTTCGTACCATGTATCCATCATTTTAAGGGAAGCAGGGTATATGCAGATCACGCCGTTTTACAGCGGCAGATCGCACATTGAATACGGAATCTACTTCAAAACCGGTTCGCCGGTGTCCAGCGCCTATGGTTCCAATGCGATCATTATCAATGTGCCGGAAGAAACGCGCTTTTCGCTCACCTACAACAGCAATGCGAGCGGCAGCGACGGTGCCGCGACCGTGGCCGTCGTCAAGCTAAACAGAACGGTTTGATCTTAACGGCAAGCGGGCGGCGCTTCGCTGACCGCATAGCCGTTTTGCCTTAAGACGGCGATTGCGCGGTCGAAATTTTCCGCCTTGGTCAGGATATAGTCGGTATTAAAGGTAGAGATCGCAAAAATACCGATGCCCTCTTCGGCCAGCAGGGCGGAGAGCTTTGACAAAATTCCGATCAGCGAAAAATCCAGCTCGCCCTCGATGCGAAACGCTTTCCAGCCGTGCTCGCAGGCAGTCGTCCGCGCGGGCACGCGCTGGGTTTCGCATACCAGAGAAAGCTCCTCGTCCGTTTTGCCGATAAAGCAAAAGCCGCCGGTGAGATCGATGAGCGAGGGATCGTCCAGCTTACACACGGAAAAATCCCGGTCAATGATTTGAAGGGTCATAATAGGTTGATTCTCCTTTGCGGATTCGTCGCATTTTTATCATTGTAATACACGGCTATGCGCCTGTCAAACGGCTGATCGGGCTTGCATCATTATTCCAGCTTTTGATTTGACACTTGCTGTGGTATAATAGCCGCAAAACGGCTATTATACCCGGATTAAATTAATTATACCACCAGCGGCGCATAAGTGTATTTTAACACTTCGAAAATGCTTGCCGCTGTGGTATAATAGCCGTAAAGCAGCAATTATACCGCCAGCGGCGCCTATCGGAATCCCGACACCTCTCGTTTACCTGCCGCGGTGGTATAATGTAAAACAACACACTGGCAGAGGAGTGACGCCATATATGAGAGAGACGGTTTTATATTACGAGCCCGGTGACAAGGCGCGGGCGGAAGCGCTCAAGGGCGTGCTGGTTCGTCTAGGCGTGCGCATTAAAAACGTCGGAGCGGGGGAGACCGGGCAAACGGTCGGTTTTCTGTTGGGCCGCAAGGGCTTTGAGGGGCGCGCGGAACCCGAAAATCCGGCGCTGGCCGAACCTCTGCTCGTTCTGGACGGATTTGACGATAAGCGCCTAGAGATATTGCTGCGTGAAATGAAAAAAACAGGCGTTTCCGTGCCATACAAGGCGGTCGTGACCGAGACCAACTGCGCATGGCTGCTGCACCAGCTTTACGAGGAGCTGGCCGAAGAGCATGAGGCGATGAGCCGATGATCGAGCGGAACGTTACGGATCTGGATCTGGGACAGATCGCGCGATCGGGTCAGTGCTTTCGCATGAACGATATAGGGGAGGGACGCTTCTCCCTGATCGCCTCCGGGCGGTACATAGAGCTGTGGCAGCGGGGCGACGCCCTGTACTGCGACTGCGAGGAGGACGAATGGGAGGCGGTATGGCGGCCCTATTTTGATCTGGATACCGATTACGGCGCGTTCAAACGCGCGGTCAGCCCGCGGGACAAGTACCTGCAAAACGCCATACAGGTGGGCGGCGGCATCCGTATTTTGCGGCAGGAGCTGTTTGAAACTATCATTTGTTTCATCATTTCGCAGCAAAATAACATAAACCGCATCAAAAAATGTGTCGAAAATATCTCTTTGCTTTTTGGCGAAACCTGCTATAATAAGAGCAAAGAGGTATACAATGCCTTTCCCACGCCGCAAGCGCTTGCCGCGGTCACGGCGGAGGAGCTTGCGCCCTGCCGTCTGGGTTACCGTGCAAAATACATTGCCGCCGCTTCCAGACAGATCGCCTGCGGCGAGGTCGATCTAGACCGCGTTGCCGCGCTGCCTTATGAAGAGGCGAAGGCCGAACTGATGCGCCTGACCGGCGTAGGCGTTAAGGTGGCGGAATGCATTTGCCTGTTCGCCCTGCACCATATCGATGCCTTTCCGATCGACACCCATATTCGGGACATGCTGGACCGGCACTATCCAAAGGGCTTCCCGATGAAGCGATACAAGGGCTTTGCGGGCGTATTGCAACAATACGGCTTTTATTACGAGATTTATGCGTAAAAAGTAAGAAAACGGACAAACTAACGACAAAAAAGGAGAGAATCATCATGGCAGTTCTTACGATCACCAAGGATAATTTCGACAGCGAGGTCATGCAGTCCGACAAGCCGGTGCTGCTGGACTTCTGGGCTACTTGGTGCGGCCCCTGCCGCATGGTTTCGCCGATTGTGGACGAGATCGCGGAGGAGCGCGGCGACATCAAGGTCGGCAAGATCAACATTGACGAGCAAATGGATCTGGCGCAGCAGTTCGGCGTGATGAGCATCCCGACGCTGATCGTCATAAAGGATGGACAGATCGCAAACAAGAGCGTCGGCGCGGTCCCGAAGGACAGCATTCTGGCGCTGCTATAAGAATAAAAAAGAACATTGCCCAAAGGAGTGTACTGATAAAGAAGCGAGCTATCCCCTTTGAAAACACTAATTTTATCAGCAGTCACCTCTAAGCGAAAGGACATCTTCCAAAACCAAACACGCAGAGAAAAGGCGCTATCCTGCCGGATAGCGCCTTTTTTCGTTCCCATCCAAGGAAGGCCCGTATGAGCGTAGAGATAGCGCTTGCCTGCCTCTATAACAGCGGGGATGTACCTTATCTACAATCGCCCGGTTCCTCGCAGGCATTGCCTCCTCTAAGCGACTTGTCACTAGGATATAGGATTAGTAAACTTATTTCTAAAATCCATTGCTTTTATTTCTTTTGTCTGTTATACTTTGTTTAGTCAATAAATTGACCGTAAATAAATGGACCGAGGGTGGCGGATTATGACAAGAGACGATAAGAGAAACGCATATCTGTACTGCAAATTCAGGGATGAACAGTTTGCGCTATATGACGAATATGCAAAACGTCATGGGATGTTGATGAAAACACTGCTGGTAGTCAACGTTCTCTTTTATGACAGCTTTTATGAAAAAGGCGGCATGACGCAGTCGGAAATATGCCAGAGAACATTTCAGTCTAAACAGACCGTGAACTTAATCATTAAAAATCTTCTGGCAGAAAACCATGTCACCGTTACCGAAGCACCGGAAAATAAGCGGAACAAAATTGTTCAAATGACAGCGGCGGGCCGGGTATATTGCGAAAAGGTTGTCCGTCATATCACATGGGCGGAGGACACGGCAATGTCTATGTTTACAGAGGAAGAGCAAAAACAACTGATTGACCTGTCCAGAACATTTACAAAAAACCTTACCAAACTGGTCAATCAAGAAACGGAGGAATAAAAATGGAATTTTATGAGGTAGTCAACAGGAGAAGAAGTATTCGTCAATTTGAGGAGCGCGAAATTCCAAGAGAGGTATTGGAGCGGATTTTAGACGCCGGCCTGAAAGCCCCCTCCTCCAATCATCAGAGAAGATGGGAGCTGGTAACGCTTACCGATAAAGCCATGATTAAAGAGCTGGCGAAACTCATTCGCCCCTACCCCTGCCGTATTCAGGAGCCGAAAACCCCGCAGCAGGAAATGTTCAAGATCGCCTATCCCCGCCAGAGCAGTATGGTTGAAGAATCCGCGTGTGTGATTTTGCCGTATTTCAAACAAAAGTACCCGATGACCGAAGATAAAAACGGTTACGGTCTGATGGACTACGGCGCGACATGGGCGTTGGTGGAAAACATACTTCTCGCTGCAACCGCTGAGGAATTGGGATCTGTTGTCCATATTCCGGTCAAGAAAGAGCCGGAGAAAATCAAAGAGCTACTGCATATCCCGGATGGCTGGTATCTTCCCACATTGGTGATTCTTGGATACGCAAGTCCTGACGCCAAAGTGCCCTCACAGGTCAATGCAACGGTAGAAAACAAAGTCCGCTGGAACCAGTGGTAAATACGGAGGAAAAATGGAATTTAACGAGGTCGTTGACAAGAGAAGAACCAGCCGGGAGTGGACCGACGAGCCGGTTGCGTTTGAGGCGATTAAGCGAATCATCGAGGCGGGCATGAAAGCCCCCTCATGGAATCACTACCGAAAATGGCAGTTTATCGTGCTCCATACGAGAGAAGAAAAAGAAAATGCCTTCGGTTATGCCAAGTACATCGCAGACAAATTTGACTTGAGCCGTTACGAAAACAAAAAGCTGAATCTGGCGCAGAAGATGTACTCTTATGCCATGCCCCGGCAATATACCATGTTGGTGGATTGCCCCTATGTGGTCATCCCCCTTTTTCGGTGCGCGAAGCTCAACGGCGAGTGGGTCAGCAAATTAAACCCACTCACCACCGCATGGTGCGTGGCTGAAAATATGATGTTGGCCGTCATCAACGAGGGGCTGGGCTACTCTCTGCGTATTCCGCTCAACAAGGAGCATGACATTGTGTTAGGGCAGCTCGATGTGCCAAAGGGTTGGATGACGCCCTGCTTCATCGGAATCGGTCATCCGAAAGCGGACGAACTGGTTTTAGAGCAGTACCTCACCGACCCGGACGGACATCTACATATGGGAGTGTGGTAAATATGGATTCTCCTCTGATTCGAGAAATCGAAGTCAAAAGCGTCCTGTCAAAATCCAATCTCCCGGTCTGCGAATACTCAGTGAACCCCTATGTGGGCTGCGCCCACGCCTGTAACTACTGCTATGCCTCTTTTGTGAAGCGGTTTACCGGCCACGGGGAGCAGTGGGGGAACTTTGTGGACGTGAAGCATTGGCCGGGAATCAAACGCCCGGAGCGGTACGCCGGTAAGGAATTGTTTATCGGCTCCGTTACCGACCCCTATCAGCCGCTGGAAGAAATCTACGGCCGCACAAAGGCGCTATTGGAGCAGCTATGCGGAAGCGGCTGCAAAATCAGCATTGCCACCAAATCCGATTTGATCCTGCGCGACCTGAAGTTGATTCGGTCTTTCTCCAGCGCCCGCGTATCCTGGTCTATCAACACGCTGGACGAGGACTTCCGGGCCGATATGGACCAAGCCGTTTCCATTGAGCGGCGGCTGGCGGCGATGGAGGAATTTCACAGGGCGGGCGTCCGTACCACCTGCTTTATCTCGCCCATCTTTCCCGGCATTACCGATGTGAAAGCCATCATTCAGCGGGCAAAGGCCCACTGCAATTTAATATGGCTGGAAAACCTCAATCTGCGGGGCGGATATAAAACCGTTATCATGGACTACATTCAAGAGAAATACGCCGGCCTGTTGCCGTTGTATCAAGAAATCTACAACAAAAAAGACCGCCGCTATTGGGAACTGCTGGACACAGAGCTGAACGACTGGGCCGCAGAAATAGGACTTGACTATGTGACCAACGATGACAGCATGGCGCGCCCCTTTGAGGAACCTCCCATCATCGTCAATTTCTTCTACCACGAGCAGATCAAAAAATTTGCGCGAAAGGATGGTGACAGCCATGCCGGAACTGCCCGAAGTTGAAATCATTCGACGTGTTCTTTTACCGCAAATTCAAGGCGCGGTGATCCAGACTGTATCGGTCACACGGCCCGAAGTCGTAGCCCACCCGGACGCGGATAAATTTTGCAGGCAGCTGACCGGACAGAAAATTCATAATATGACACGGCGGGGGAAATTTTTGACCGTTCTACTGGTGAGCGGCGACTCTTTTTCGCTCCATCTGCGTATGACCGGATGTCTGCTGCTCGTACCGCCCGACAATCCGATGAAAAAGCACACCCATGTCATGTTTCAGTTGGACAACGGGAAAGAGCTCCGCTTTTCCGACCCCCGCCGTTTTGGTCGTTTCTGGCTTCTGGAAAGGGACGAGGCAGATACATACAGCGGTGCAGGCTCTTTGGGCGTAGAGCCACTGGAAAGCAGTCTTACCGCCGCATATTTGAAAACAAGCTTTTACAGACGAAAAAGGCCCGTTAAAGAATGTTTGCTTGACCAAAAAAGTATCGCTGGAATTGGAAACATCTATTCAGACGAAATTCTATTTTCAGCACAGGTACATCCGAGCCGTACGGCCAACAGCCTGACAGACGACGAATGGAAGCGACTGGCGGAAGAAATCCCGAAAGTTCTAAACTACTTTATTGAAAAAAGCGCCGTAACGCCGGAGGAATTCTTGCAGGGTACAGGACGGGATTATCGAAATACCGCTTTTCTCCGCGTGTACGGACGCGAGGGTGAACCATGCCTTATGTGCGGCACAACACTTCGCAAAACGGTGATAGCGGGACGCAGCAGCGTATTTTGTCCCCATTGTCAACCAATGAACGCTTTGTCAAAATGACCGCCGACTAGTGGCAGGAGCAGAAAACGCTGGAAGCCAGCACAGCCGAACAACGGAAAAACGTTGAGGGAATCGAACGGCAGAACTTGAACGTCAAAAGCTTCCTCAAAATCGTCCACAGCTACATAGAGCCGGAAACCTTAACGCCCGATATTCTCCATGAGTTCGTGGAAAAAATCGTGGTTCACGCCCTCGGCAAATCCAGCGGCCACCGCACCCAGCAAGTTAATATCCACTATAACTTCGTAGGCGAAATCGAGCTTTCTTGCGAAATTGCAAAAAGAGAAACGGCGTGATATGCCGTAGCACATCACGCCGTTTCCCCGGAGTGAAAAACTTCTTTACGAGCGTACTCCTAAGTGGGGAATGTTCTTTATTTATTGTGGACCTTACAGAGGCAGGGGAGCACCGCTGTTCGGGACAGGCATTCGCCCTAATACAGCTCCTGATCCGCCAGTTTTTCCTGCCACAGGGCGTAAAGAGTCTGTACATCGTCGCGAAACTCTTTATCGGTCTGCGTTTCCTTCTGCTTGATCGATTCGAGCACCTCGAACGCAAAGGCTTTGCAGCCGTATTGCTTCCAATCGTCCCGAAGCGCGTTGTCGGCGCACAGATCGGTCATCTGCGCAAAGGCAAAACGGTTTTCGCTGCCTTTCAGATCGACCGCCCAGTTGAGCAGGGCGCGGCCGGTCACCGTATTGCGGATACAGAACACGCCGCCCTCGTTCTTTCTCGCCTTGTACGCCGCGATTGCGTCGCGGCGGTCTTGCTTCTCCATAAACATACCTCCTTTCAGTGGATGCTCCAGTTTTCGTCAAAGGGACGGCGCCAATACCGCGCGCCGTCTATCGTGCGGGCAAGCAGACCTTCGTCGATCAGCAGGCGGCGCGCTACATCCGGGTCGGGCCCGGAAAGCCAGCCGCTCAAAAGCGCGGTGACCTCGCGTTCGGTGTAATCGAGTTCAGGCTCGGTCTTTGCCGCCAGATATTGCAGTACGGGCAGCTTGACGCGGTTTTTCGACGGGATGAAAATGACCTGCCGCCGGGCGTTGACAAATTTAATGATATTGATCATGCGGGGCGAGCCTTCCAAGTGGGTACGCCTCCTCTCTTTTGTATTTACTAAATTACTAATTTACTAATTATAATAGACGCTTCCGCCGGGTTTGTCAAGAGAGAAAAAGCAGCGCCCGGGCATCTCCTTTGACAGAGAAGCCAGAGCGCTGCTTTTTAATGCAATTTTCGGATAATCAGCAGGCTGACCAAAGTGATGACAAACATGGCCACGCCGGAGATCAGGAACCACAGCGGAACGCCGTAAGCCTCGCTGATCGGGCCGGAAACCAGCAGGCCGACCGGCATGGAGAGCGACATCATGCTGCCCATCAGCGAGAACACGCGTCCCTGCGCCTCGCCGGGAATACTTTCCTGCATGTAGGCGATGGTGGGGATGCCGTAGAAATTGCCGCTGCCGCCCATGAACAGGCAGACCACCGCAAACACCCAGAACCCGGTCATGTTAGGCGGTACAAGACCGGAAATAAGCGAGGTGAGCGCGATGCCGAACAGCCCAAGGTGCGCGAACAGAAGCTTGTTTTTGATATGTCCGAACAGACCGACGGCCAACGAGGTGGCCATCATTCCCAGCGCGAAGGTAAACTCCACAATGCTTGCGTGGAACGCTTCCAAATGAAAGTAGTTGCTCGTCATCAGCGGATAGTAGGAGGAAAGCGGCATGAAAAATACCATGCACAGCGTGACCGCGAACAGCAGCACGCAAAGCTTTCTATCGCTCAGCAGGGTGCGGAAGCCCTCGCGCAGCTCGTGCGCGAAATGGCGCTTTTCGCCGTGCTCCTGCGGCGGCTCCTCGATCTTGACAAGGGCCAGCGTCAGGCAGGCGGCCACCGCGCCGAGCAGGTCGGTCAGCAGAATGACGGGCAGGGGCAGCGCGCCGTACATCAATGCGCCCAGCACCGGGCCCAGCATGAACGCGCCGGACTGCAAAAACTGCTGCCAGCCGCCCACGCGCACCAGTTCGTCCGTGGGCACCAGACGGGGGATGAGCGCTTGGATCGCGGGCGTGTGAAACACGCCGCCCAGCGCGCGCACGCCGAGTACGACGCAGGCCGTCCAGTGCGGTGGAGTGGCGAACAGGAACCATACGGCAAAGGCCACGGCGATCAGCCCTTGGAATAGGTCGGCGGCGATGACAACAGTCTTGCGGTGCAGCCGGTCAATCCAAACGCCCGCGAACGGGCCGAGCAAGGCCTGCGGCAAAAAGGCCATCAAGCCCGAAAAGGCGAGCAGAATGGGCGAGCCGGTTTCGCTCGCCATCCACCAGATGAGCGCGAACTGTACGGCGGAGGAGCCGACCAGCGATACGGTCTGTCCGGTGACGATGGTAAGAAATTTTCGTTTCCAGTTTAAGTTCAATGTATTTTCTCCTTATGACAGAAAGCGGCTTTGCGAACAAAAAACAGGCAGGAGGACCCAAACGGATACTCCTGCCTGCAAAAATCGACAGCAAAGCGCGCCGGTAATACCGGCGGTACATTCGCATCGAAAAGCATGACAAAAGAAACCCTTAAAATAGGTCCTTCTTGTCCTGTTTTATCGAATGCGAATATAATGCATGAACTGTTCTCCTTTGACCATAAAGATAATATGGCCTATCATAGCAGAGAAAACACGGTCTGTCAACCGTTATCCACGCAAATATTTAATCGCGCTCATCGCGGCGATCGCGCCGTCCGACACGGCCTTCGCCACTTGCAGCAGCCCGCCTGTGCAATCGCCCGCGGCGAAAAGGCCGGGCACGTTGGTCATCATCTTACCGTCTACCGTGATCGAGCGCCCTTCGGTCATCGCGCCGAGCTTGCGCGCGAAATCCGTGCTGCCCGCGGTGCCGTAGGCGATGAACAGACCGTCCGCCGCAAGCGTCGCGCCGTCCTGAAATTCGATGGCTGATACCTTGTCCTCTCCCGCGACGCGAGCGACCGGACGCGTTTCGACCGAAATGCCGTCGGGCAATCCGGCGGGCGGTTCGGCGCCGTTCGTTAGAAGCGTGACCGAGGAAACGACCGGCAAAAGGGTTTTTGCTTCCTCCACCGCGTATTCGCCCTGTCCGAGCACCGCGACCGATTTGCCGCGGTAAAAGAACGCGTCGCAAATGGCGCAATAGCTGACGCCGCGCCCTTCCAGCTCGGCGATGCCGGGAATCTTGGGCGCGGAGCGCGGCGCGCCGGTCGCAAGGATAATCGCGTCCGCCTCGTAGGGTTGGCCGGTGGTTTTGACAACAAAGCCTTTTTCGGCGTACTCCGCGCCGGTCACTTCGGTTTCCGTGAGCGTTACGCCGAGGCGTTCGGCCTGCGCGCGGCCCTCGTCCAGCAGGTGAGCGCCCGTGACCGGCTGGGCAAAGCCAAAGTAGTTTTCGATCTTGTCTGTTTTTTCGAGCGCACCGCCGCCTTGATACAGCACCGTGGGTTTGAGCCCCGCGCGCGCGGCGTAAATAGAAGCGGACAGGCCCGCCGGGCCGCCGCCGATGATGATGAGGTTTGCCATGATTTGTGCCTCGCTTTCCGTTTCGTTATTTTCAGTATAGCACAAATGGATGGACGTAGATGAAAAAAGTGTTAAATCGCGGCGCAAACGGTCGTTTTTTTCGTTAACCCACGCGCAGCATGCGGTAGCCCACGCCGATATGGGTCTGGATATAGCGCGGGCTGGAGGGATCGGGCTCGATCTTTTTGCGCAGGGTGGCCATAAAAACGCGCAGGGACGGCGTATCCGACGGCAGCACGTTGCCCCATATCTCCTTTAAAATAAAGTTGTGCGTCAGCACCTTGCCGGTGTTGCGGGCAAGCAGGCACAACAGGCGGTATTCGATCGGCGTTAAGTGAATCTCCTGTCCGCTGACGTAGACGCAGCCCGCGGCGTAGTCGATTTTCAGTTCGGCGTTTTCATAGGTGCTGGCTTCGCTGCCGGTGCGTTCGGCGTCGAACCGGACGCGGCGCAGCGCGACGCGCAGGCGGGCGAGCAGTTCCTCCACGGAAAAGGGCTTGACCAAATAATCATCCGCGCCCGCGTCCAGCGCCTCGACCTTGTCGCGGTCGTCGCTGCGGGCGGAGACCACGATAATCGGCACGTTGGACCAAGAGCGCACCTTTTTAATGATATCCACCCCGTCCATATCGGGCAGACCCAGATCAAGAATGATCACATCCGGCCTACAGGAAGCGGCGGCCAGCACGGCGGCCGCGCCCGTTCCGGCAAGGTGGTATTGGTAGGCCTGTGTTTCCAGCGTGGTGCAGATCAGGTTGCTGACCGCGGCGTCGTCCTCGACGACCAGAATTTGTGGCTTGTTCATAGGGTTTATGATACCTCCGCTTGTTCAAGTGTAAAGGAAAAGGCCGCGCCCCGCGGCGTATTGTCCGTGACGGTGATCTCGCCGCCGTGCGCCTGCACGATCGAGCGGCAGAGCGCAAGGCCCAGCCCTAACCCGCGCCGGCTGTCGCCCTTGCCGCCGGCGGCGGTATAGAACATATCGAACAGGCGGGGCTTTGCCCCGTCCGGCACGCCGGGCCCGTCGTCCGCGACGCGGACGGACACCATGCCGCCCTGCTTTTCGGCGGACAGCGTGATATGCGACCCGACCGGCGTGTATTTGATCGCGTTGTTGACCAGATTGATGACCACCTGCACGATCAGCCGCGCGTCCATGCGCGCCAAAAGCAGGTCGTCCGCGAGGGCGCAGGTGATCACATGGTCGGCCGCGTGCCGGTCGAGGTGGCCGAGCGCTTCGCGGAACACCTCGTCCACGAGCTCGGGCTCGACGTGGATGTCCATGGTGCCGTTTTCGATACGGGTGACGGAAAGCAGGTTTTCCACCAGATCGACCAGCCACATCGCGTCGTCATAGATATCGGTATAGAGCTGCCTTCGCTTTTCCGGGGTCAGCCGGTCGGCGCTGGCCATCAAAATGCCCGCGCTGCCCGATATGCTGGTGAGCGGCGTGCGCAGATCGTGCGAGATCGCGCGCAGCAAATTGGCGCGCAGGGTTTCCTGCTGCATCTGCATTTCCGCGGCCTGTTTTTCCTTGCCCAGCGCGTCTTTTTCCAGCGCAAGGCCGCATTCGCCCAGCATGGCGATCAGCAGATTGCGCTCGAAGGAATCAAGATCGGGCTGGCGGTCCATCGCCACGCCCGCGACCGCGAACACGCGCGCCGTGCCCCGCACCGCAAGATACAGGCAGCGGGAGCCGGGCAGGGTGCCGGTCGTCGCCCCGGCGTGTTTGTTGTTGCGGCGCACCCATTCGGCTACCGCGCGCTCTTCCTCCGTCAGGTAGGCTTCGGCTGGCTCGGGTTCACCCGGGAAATAAACCTGCGCCTGCCCCAAACCGTCGTCCGCGCCGACGGGGTAGAACAGCACGGTACGGCCGAGCAGCTTGACCATTTGCCTTGCGGTCTCCAGCAGGATGGCGTCCGCGCCCTCAGCCTTTTGCAGCTTTTGGCTGGTTTGCAGCAGCACCTCGGTGCGGTAGGCCTTTTGCGCGGCCTGCTCCGCCTGTGTTTTGACGCGGCCCGCGAGCGTCGAGGTGATGAAGCTGGCGATCAGCATGACAAGAAAGGTCATCGGGTAGCTTGCGTCGTACGCGTGCAGGGTAAAACGCGGCTCGGTAAAGAAAAAGTTGAATACCACCACGCTCAAAAGCGAGGCAATCGCCCCATAGGCGCGGCCGCGCGCCCAGACCGAGGAAAACAGCACGCCCAAGATATATACCGTGATAATGTTCGCTTCGCGGAACCCTGCCGCGTAAAACACCCCGCCGATCAGCGTGGAGAGCGCGATCGCGGCAAAGCACTTGCCGAGTTCAAGGGGGGAAAAGCGGAAAACGGGCGCTTTGCCCCGCGGGGCGGTGGCGAAGCGCGGCTGGCTGTCCGGGATCACGTAGACCTCCATATGGGGGGCGTATTCGGTCAGCCGGTCGATCAGGTTTTTGCCCGCGAAAAAGCGCCGCTTATTGTTGGTGCGGCCCACAACGATCTTGGATACGCCGGATATGCGCGCGTATTCCGCGATCTGCGCGGCGATGTCGTCCCCATATACGGTGGCGACGCGCGCGCCCAGATCCTCGGCCAGTTTCAGGTTTTGCCGCAGGCGGCGCAGGTTGTCGCCCTTCAGCTCGCTCGTGCGCGGCGTTTGCACAAAAAGGGCGGTAAAGCCGGAGTGAAAGGCTTCCGCCATACGCGCGGCGGTGCGAATGACCTTGGCGTTCGACGGCGCGCTCGAAAGGCAGATGAGGATATGCTCGCCCGCGTCGGCAACGGCGCGTTCGCCGGATTTTTCCGCCGTGCGGCCCAGCCGGTCGGCGGTGCGGCGCAGCGCGAGCTCGCGCAGCGCGTCCAGATTCTTGCGGGTAAAAAAGTGATGGAGCGCCTGCTGCGCCTGCTCTTCCCGGTAGATCTTGCCCTGCTGCAGGCGCTGCATCAGCTCATCCGGTTCCAGATCGACCACTTCCACCTGCGCGGCCGCGTCGAAGATGCCGTCCGGCACCCGCTCGCTCACCACCACGCCGGTGATGGAGGACACCAGATCGTTCAGGCTTTCCAAATGCTGCACGTTTACCGTGGTGTATACGTCGATCCCCGCGCGCAGCAATTCCTCGATATCCTGATAGCGCTTGCGGTGGCGGCTGCCGGGCGCGTTGGTGTGCGCCAGCTCATCGACAAGGATCAGCTGGGGGTGACGGGCGAGCGCGCCGTCCAGATCAAATTCGCGCAGTTGAATCCCCTGATAGCCGGTCAGGCGTGGCGGAAGCTGCTCCAGCCCGTCCAGCAGGTGAAGCGTTTCGGGCCGGGTGTGCGGCTCGATATAGCCCGCCACCACGTCGGCGCCGTCCCGCTTCATTTGGTGGGCCGCGTCCAGCATGGCGTAGGTCTTGCCCACGCCGGCGGCGTAGCCGAAAAATATTTTAAGCCGCCCCGGCAGGCGCGCGGGGTCGGTCTCTATTTGCTTGAGCAGCGCGTCCGGGCTTGGGCGTTGTTCCTCCAAGACGGTTCCCTCCCTTGGGATATACGGTATGGTATGAACACAGTATATCACATCGCGCCGCGCCGCGCTGTTTTGATTTTAGGGCTGGCATTAAGATTTTGTTAAGATGAAAGCGCGGGGCGCGGCCGCCTTAACACAATCTTTATACCGCGGCATATTCCTTAACGGGGCGTTTATAAGCGTTGGGATACAATGAAAACAATTTATTTCATGCGAGGGGTTAAGACTGTGTCACCTTGGAAAAACAACCGGATCACGCCGGCGCAGATCGTGATCGCGGGATTTCTGCTGCTGATCCTTTGCGGCGCCGCGCTGCTCACGCTGCCCTTTGCCACAAGAGACGGCGCGGGCGCAAGCTTTGGCGATGCGCTGTTCACCGCCACCTCGGCCACCTGCGTGACCGGCCTTGTAATACATGATACCTATACCTATTGGTCGGCCTTCGGCCAGCTCGTTATCTTGGTGCTGATCCAGATCGGCGGCATGGGCGTGGTGACGATGGCCATGGCGATTTCGATGTTCACGGGCCGCCGCATCGGCCTGAAGCAGCGGTTCGTTTTGCAGGAATCCATGGCCGCGCCGCAGATGGGCGGCGTGGTGCGCATGACGGGCTTCATCCTCAGGGCCACACTTTTGCTGGAAAGCCTTGGGGCGGTGGTTATGGCCCTGCGCTTTATTCCGATGTTCGGCTTTGTCAAGGGCGTGTGGTTTTCCGTGTTCCACGCGGTTTCCGCGTTCTGCAACGCGGGCTTTGACCTAATGGGCGGGGCCGCTCCGTATTCTTCGCTCACCGCGTTCGCGGGCGATCCGCTGGTCAACCTGCCCATCATGGCGCTGATCACGGTGGGCGGCATCGGCTTTTTCGTCTGGGGCGATATCCGGGAGCACGGCCTTCGGTTCCACGCCTACCGGTTACAGACGAAAATGGTGCTCACCGTGTCGCTCGCGCTTATTTTGCTGCCCGCCGCGTATTTTTATTTTTATGAGTTCAGCCAGCCCCAGTGGGCGGGGATGACGGGGGGCGAGCGGGTCTGGGCCGCGCTGTTCCAGTCGGTCACGCCGCGCACGGCGGGCTTTAACACCGTAGAGCTGACGCGCTACGAAAGCCCAAGCGTGCTCGTTACCATTTTACTGATGCTGGTGGGCGGCTCGTCCGGCTCGACGGCGGGCGGCGTGAAGACCACGTCGCTGCTGCTGCTTTTCCTGTGCGTGCGTTCCAGTGTGCAGAACCGGGACAGCGTGCAGGCCTTTCGCCGCCGCTTGCCGCCCGAGGTCATACGCAACACGATCACGATCTTGACGCTTTACGTGCTGCTGTTCTTAACAGGCGGCACGCTCATCAGCTGTATCGAGGGCGTATCGCTTTCCGCCGCGCTGTTTGAAAGCGCCTCCGCCATCGGCACGGTGGGGCTGTCGCTTGGCATGACCGGCGGTCTGGGCCCGGCGTCGCGGTTGATTTTGATCTTGCTGATGTATTTCGGCCGCGTCGGCGGGCTGACCATGCTGTACGCCGTGGCCAGCCGCCGCCCGCCGGCGCTGAGCCGTCTGCCGCAGGAAAAGATCGCGGTGGGATAACCGGAGAAGAGGAGAAACTGAAATGAAATCTGTTTTGATCGTCGGCATGGGCCGATTTGGCCGCCATATGGCGCGCAAGCTGACTGAATATAAGCACGAGGTGCTTGCGGTGGACCGCAGCGAGGAACGCATCAACGACGTGCTGGGCTATGTGACAAACGCCCAGATCGGCAATTCGACCAACGAGCAGTTCATCGCTTCGCTTGGCGTGCGCAATTTCGATTTTTGCGTTGTCGCGATCGGGGATGATTTTCAGGCGTCGCTGGAAACGACCGCGCTGCTGAAGGACTGCGGCGCGCGTTTTGTGCTGGCCCGCGCCAACCGCGACGTGCACGCCAAGTTCCTGCTGCGCAACGGCGCGGATCAGGTGGTCTACCCGGAAAAAGAAATGGCGATTCGCACCGCGGTTAAGTATTCCTCGGATCATATTTTTGATTACATCGAGCTCACGCCCGACCACTCCATTTACGAAACGCCCGTGCCGGGCGCGTGGGTGGGCCGCAGCATCGTGCAGCTGGCCGTGCGCTCACGCTACCATATCAATATCCTTGCGATCAAGAAAAACGGGGAGCTTCAGCCGCTGCCCGGCCCGAACCACGTGTTTTCCAGCGAGGAAACGCTGCTGCTTCTGGGCAGCAACCGCGATGTTCAGCGTTTTTTGCAGTTTTAAGAAAAGGGCGGGGGGGGGGGGGGCGCG
>NZ_JANGCE010000051.1 GCF_024462775.1 Butyricicoccus faecihominis | reverse complement strand
CGGAACTGGTCGAGTATCTAGGGGGCACTGGGTACCCCCTAGACAGTGTGTCGACAAAGTCGACACGCTGAGGCACGGGTTTTGCAAAGAAACCCGTGCCTTGTTGTTGCTCAATTATTAAAGGGAAAAATATTTTTTAAAACAAATAGTTTGGTGGACAAGCGCAGGGATGGTGAAAACCGTCCCTGTTTTTTGCGTTTTGCGAAGAATACGGGGTTTTAAACATAAAAATATGCGAAATACTTCGCGCGGATCACTGCCGCGCATAAAAGAAATGTAGCTGCACATATAAGAGAATAGTTGACGAGAAGGCATCGATTTATAATAATTATGGTAATGGGTGCTTATATAGCCAATAATCTTGAAAAAGGAAGAAGAGGGTAAATAAATGTATAAGAATATTTACGGCTACATTCGCGTATCGAGCATGGATCAAAACGAGGACAGGCAGCTGATTGCAATGCGGGAAAAACGTGTTGAAAAGCAGTGTATTTACATGGATAAACAGTCCGGCAAGGATTTTGACCGTCCGCAATATAAAAAGCTGATGCGTAAAATAAAGGCCGGTGATCTGCTTTACATATTGAGTATCGACCGTCTGGGCCGGAATTACGAAGAAATACAGCAGCAGTGGCGCATTTTGACCAAAGATATCGGCGCAGATATATCCGTGATCGATATGCCCCTGCTGGACACAAGCCGCGGCAAGGATTTGATGGGAACGTTTATCGCCGATCTGGTTTTACAGATCCTTTCCTTCACCGCGCAAAATGAGCGGGAAAACATCAAAAAGCGCCAATCGGAAGGAATCGCGGCGGCAAAAGCCAGAGGCGTAAGATTTGGCCGGCCCTCCAAATCCTCGCCAGAGGATTTCCAAAAGATCATATACGCTTGGGAGAAGAAACAAATTGGCATTTCCGATGTGCTTTCCATGTGCAGCATGAGCGAGTCGACTTTTTATCGCAGACTGCGGCAATATAGAAGGCAGATGCGGGTTTGATGAATGCGTTACCGTTTAACCGGATGATAATCATTGCGCCAAGATACGGAGGATACCTGATACGGAATCGCATGGTAGGAGGACGCGGTGACTGCGCGGTTCGCTAGGTCGAGCGTGAAGCTATGGCGGTAGATCAGGCAGTTTTTTTCCGCCGGGTTGTGATTGCCGCCGAAAACAAGATTGCCAAGAGAGTACGCGATCTGCTTGCCCCGATAGGTCTCGACTTCCTGCACGACATGCGGATGGTGACCAATGACCAGATCAGCGCCCTGATCGATACAGTAATGGCCGATGGCCTGCTGCGTGGAGTCGCTGTGGTAGGAGCGCTCGATCCCCCAATGGTAATTGAACACGATCAAATCGGCGCCGCGTTCATGCAGAGAGGAGATCGCGTTGTCGATAAACCGTTTTTGCTCCGCATCGAACGACCACCCGGTATTGGAGGCAAAACCGATGCGTACGCCCTTGACGGTGACGATAGGCATGCGCTCATAGCCGGAGATCTGCACATAGGGCGAGAGCGCGCGGATCGTATCATCGAAGCCCTGTTGTAAATAGTCCATGGAATGGTTGTTTGCAACGGAGACGACATCGACGCTGCCCTCGCGAAGTATTTCGGCATAAGCAGGACGGCCTTTGAACGCAAAGGTCTTATTCGCATGCGTGGTCGATTCGGTAAGGGTTCCTTCAAAATTGACCATCGTCAAATCGTCGTCAAAAAATTCGGTGATGCCGGAGAAAAAATAAGAAGGACCTTGGCGGTCATACATTTCATCGAACGATCCGCTGTAGGAAAAATCATGCCCACGGCCAAGCGTACAGTCGCCGCCAAAGGTGAGCGCGAGCGTGACCGAATCATAACCGGGCGCGCTGCGCCAGTCCGCCGCTACCTCGGTAACGCGCAGGGAGGACTGCATTCTTGCAATCGATAAGATTGCCTGCTCGATCGTATAGGTGTCCCGCGGGGAAAACTGACCGTTCGCTCCGCTCATGATCGCCTGCCCGTTCGTATCGGTCCGGCCGGAAATGAATTTGATGGATTCTACCGCCCAACGGGGAAATTCGTAGTTGTCAGAAAATTGCTGCGGCTGTAGATTCGCTTCGGTGATATCGAGCACGCTCATACAGCGTTGCATCATTGCCGCAGCTTCCGCGCGCGAGACATAGTCGTCTGGCCGAAATAGGCCGTTTTCACCTTTTACAATCCCCATGCGGGCCGCCAGCTCGATATAAATGCTGCGCGTATCGCCAAAACTACCAGATAAGACCTGCGGCAAGCCGCCCGCAAAGGGATCGGAGAAAGGAAGCTGCGTATCTCCATCGCTTTCGGTTTGCTCCACATCTGTCTCCGCCGTTTCGGCGGCAGGGGAGGAGAGGGCGCCGTCACCCTCAGCGGCCGGCTCGGATGAAACCGGCTGCTCCCAGACGATGCTGTAACGCTCGGCAAGCTCGGGGATGGAGAACTGCTGTTCAAACGAAATAAGATCGACCATTAACCGCGCAAGCTGAGCGCGTGTGATGGGCTGGGTGTAGTCGTTTCCAAGGTCAAAATCCGGTGCGACCGCACCGTTATCATAAGCCGTCTGTACGCCAGCGGCGGCCCACGGGCTCATGACAGGCGGGGTATCGTCCCATGCGTACGCTGTGGCGTGCGTCATGATTCCGACGGTCAACCCTGCCGCTAAGAGATATGCGCCTATCCGTTTCATGATCCCCATTTTAAGCTCCATCCTTATCCTCATTATCTGTACTTTAAAGGTATCATAAAAAGCGGGCTGCCGCAAGCGTGTTGACCATACAGGCAAACAAAAAGCCGACAAAGATTGGCTCTTTGCCGGCTTTTGTTTCGGTCAGCGCAGGAAGCCAAACGACCGCACGATCGGCGGCTCCTTAGCGTTGCCCTTGCAGATGGAGAAAAAGCAAATGATTCGCACTACGCCCAGCACCACATAGCAGATCGCGCAGGCGATGGGCACAAGGACGGTCCAGAAAAAGATCAGCCCGATCAAGAGCAGCAGAATATCCAGCACCGTAAATTTAAGCGACTGCCGCACATGGAACGCCGCATAGGGAGAGGTGTGGCTGCCCAGCAGCGCGATGATTACGCCGAGCGTACCCATGAGGTAGCAAAGCATCGCCACAACCTTGTTTTCGGAAATATCCTTTGCGGTAAACTCCGCCGTATGATCAAACGGGTTGTAAACAGCTTGCGGCGCAGCATATTGCGGCGGCGTATGATGAGGAGGGGCCGCGCCCCCGCCCGACTGCTCTTGCGCTGCGAATGCAGCGCCGCATTTGGTGCAGAACGCAGCCTGATCCTCTTCTTGCGCGCCGCATATGGGACAAGTTTTCATATGGTATTCCCCCTAAGATAATGTAGTCTATTGCAAAGCGGAAGCGCTGAGCGGCCCGCGTATTGCACTTATTTTTTGGTCATAAAATCATATACCGTTTGGGAAAGCGTGACGATATGGGAACGCGCCGACGCTGTATCGGAAAGATCGCCGGACATGACGCAGAGAATGTAAGCGCCGTTCTCGGTCCAGACGATCGCCGCGTCGTTCTCCACATCCGTCAGTTCGCCGGTCTTGTTAGCGGTGCTTATGTCCTCTGGCACGCCGGCAGGGATTTTCTCGGTACGCTGTTGCCGGCGAAGCGCATCCAGCAGTTCCGCCGCTCCAGCCGCCTCGCCATCTAAAATTCGGTTGAGTATGGCGCAGCAGTCTTTTGCGGAGGTGAAATTATCATCATTCGCATCAAAATCGAGCATCAGCCGGCCCATGTGCGTGTCGGCGAAGCCGTTTGCCTGACAAAAGGCGTTGACGCAAGCCATACCGGCGGCCGCGTCGCCGCTGCCGAGCCGGTGCACAAGGGCGTTTGTCGCGTCGTTATCGCTGACGGACAGCATATCGCGCAGCAGCGCTGCCGTTTCGCCCGTATAGCTTTGCTGACCGTCGACCAACGCCCGGTTTTCCTGCACGGCGCAGGCGACAAACAGCTTAATGAGGCTGGCCGATTCCATGGGGTGAGCAGACAAAGACACCTCCTGCTCTGTTTCCGTATCCCAAAGATAGATTGACCAGCTTCCATCGTCCTGCGCATACGCTTGCAGCAGAGCATCGAGCTGTTCGGCAAGCGCGTCAAAACGATTATCCGCTGGGGGAGAAGCAGGCGGACGGGAAGGCTCCGCGGCCTGTGCCGGCGCCTCTTCCGGCGGTTCGACAGCCATCTTGTGCGGGACCGGCGTTTTGCCGCAGCCGCCTAGCAGCAACAGGGCACAGAACCCGGCGGTCAGCTTTTTTGCCATGCTGGCGTTACTTTTCTTCATAGTATTGATCGATCCCATCTGCAATGCCCTGCGCCATGATGCGCCGGAAAGCGTCATCCGCCATTTGCAGGTCGTCGCTTTCATTGGTCATAAAACCCATTTCCAGAATGATCACAGGGATTTTGCTCCAATTCATGCCGGTCATGGTATCGTTAAATTGGATGCCGCGATCTGAAAACCCGGTGGCGGCGCAGTAAGCCGATAAAACGCATTGCCCCAACCGCTGGCTGTCGCCCGCGAGCGCGCCCACATAAGCGTTTTCAGCCGAGGGGACTAGCGCGAGCGCGCCATGCACACCTGAGTCCTCGCTGCCGTTTGCATGAATGCGCAGGTAGATGTCCGCACCGGCTTCATTTGCCAGCTGCGCCCGCTCCGCGTTGCTGATGGCGGTCTGGTTGTCCTCGCGCGTCAGCACAACATCGTAGCCACGTGTATTCAGCTCGTCCCGCAGCAGCAGGGAGACCGCCAGATTGAGTTCATACTCCGGCACGCCGGAATAGGAACCGGACGTGCCCGTGGTCGCTTTGGCCTTCCTCACATCCGAGCCGGGCGCGTTCGGCTCAATAGCGCTCATGTCCACATCCCACGCCTGATGCCCCGGATCGATTGCGATCAGAATTTCTTGATCGACGGCTTGCGGCTCCGCCGCATTGGAAGCCGCCTGATCTGTTTCCACGGGCGGCTCCAAATCGTCGATCACTCGCACGGGTTCATCCGGGTCCAATGCGGCGGATTTCAGGCTTTGCTGCCGCGGAACGCCGCAAGCGCTTAAAAGCAGCAGGAGCAATAGTCCCGCGCAATATTGTATCTTCATCCCTATGCATCCAGTTTGTAGCCGTTCGGCGCGATGCCGAACTCTACCTTCGCGAGAAAATCGGCGTTTTTGCGCTCAATCTCTGAAAGCGAGCTTTCAGAGAAGTCGCTCGCAGAAACGGTGCCGTGGTACCATGTCTTTCCGTCAAAATAGGTTTGCAGCTCGCTTGACAGGAAACGGCGGCCATGCCGCGCAAAAATCTCGTTTTTTGCGTAATTGATCTCCTGAAGAGACAGATCCGCTACATCGGCATCTGTCAGCAAGCGCTTATCCGAGTCAGGCAGGATATAGGTCTCCGCCTCGTCCGGTTCCAAAGTCAAAGCATTGCCGTCGCGGTCGAGCACTTCCTCCGCCATGAGGTACAGCTTGCTGCCTTTCAAGGAAAGCGTGGAACGGACGACCACGTATTCGTCCTCCGGGATTTGCGCCCAGATACCTTCTTCCACGCCGTTGTTCGCGAGATAAGCGGAGGAGACCGCTTCCAAAAGCACCCGTTCGCCCTTTTCGTCATTCATCAAGATGGAGATCGGAATATCCCATTTCAAGAACGGCGAGCCGTCAGCCGAGGTGCTGACCTTGCCGATCAGATCGCACACACCGTCGGCAACCAGATCGGCGGATACTTTTTCTTTCTCCTTGGGAACTTCTATAGGCATGTCGTCGGGCACAAAATCGCTGGCGGCGGGCGGAATACCGCGATCCGCGAACGGAGACGGCGTACCGACCAGCGCATGGCGGATCGCCAAGCCTATACCGATACACAACAGCAGAGCGATCGCCAAAAATACCAGCGCTACGATATGTCCCTTGCCCTTGGGCTGCTGCGCCTGTGCGCCGCCTTCCGGCAGGGGCTGTTCCGTTCCGGACGGCGTGTGCGCAACACCCTGCATGCCGTGTCCGCAGGACGGGCAGAACCGGGCGCCGGCCTTCATGGGCGAACCGCAGGCGGGACAAAATTGCTGCTCCTTCTTGGGCTGTTCTTCCTTGGGCGGCTCCGCCGCCTGCTGCCGCGCGCCGCAGAATGGGCAAAAGGCAGCGTCATCCTTGATTTCCGCTTGACATTTTGAACATTTCATATAGCGTTCCCCCTCAATAACAGATGCGCAGGATGACCGTATCACAGCCGCATATGTGCACCGGTATCCTTTTTAATAACAGCTTACCATGTAAAAGAAGGCAATGCAACTTTTTTAAATTATCTATAAAGCCGCATGCTATCCGACCGAAAAACAGAAAAAGGGCGGGAACTAACAAAGGTTAATTCCCGCTCTACTCTTTTGTGTGGAGGAAACTCCGCACGTGTCAATTCTGAGGAATGTAAAAATCAACGCCGTATTTTTCGGACAACTCGCGAAACTCCTTTAAAACAGGTTCAGACAGCTCGATCCCTTCGGCAAGATTTTTTTGTGCGGCCGCAAATTCGATTTCGCCGGGAATTAGCACACCGCTGAAGTCTTCGGCTGGGGGACAGCGCTTGATACTGTCAAAAAGCTCGTCTACGCTTTGTTGAAACGCATGGAGCGGAAGAAATTTACCGATATCGATCACGCACATACAGTAGCCGATGTTGGAGGGCTCCGCCAGATTTTCAAATACGCGAGGGATATGCTGGCTGTCGTTCGCGCCTGCGAGGCAGTGACACAGCACATCGATAATCAACGCGAGCGCATACCCCTTCGGGCCGCCGAAGGGCAGTAACGTGCCAACGTTTGCGGCGACCGGATCGGTTGTCTTACGCCCCTCTGCATCAAGCGCCCAATGATCAGGGATGGAGCGGCCTTCTTTAATCGCCAGCGCGATTTTTCCCTTGGCGACAACGCTGGTCGCCATATCGCAGACCAGCATGGGATGCTGGCCCGCCGGAATGGCAATGGAAATGGGATTGGTGCCCAGTAACGGCTTGGCGCCGCCAAACGGTGCAACCAGTTTGGGTGAATTGCAGACCTCAAACGCGATCATGCCTTGCTCCGCGGCGTGCATGACGTAGTAGCCGCCAATACCGTGGTGCGAGGCGTTTTTAACTGCGGCAAAGGCAACGCCGGTTTCCCGTGCGGTCTGTATGCAGGCCTCCATGGTTTTCCATGCCACCGTGCTGCCCATTCCATTGCAGCCATCTACCGCAAGTGTGGAAGGCGCGGTACGTTCGATCGAAGGTTCCGCCTGTATATCGGAAACGCCATGCTCGACGCGCGACAGATAGCCGCGAAATTTGGTGATGCCGTGCGAGCGAATGTTTCGCAGATCGGCGGCGATCATACCATCAATAAATATTTCCGCGTTTTGCTGCGTCATACCGGCTTTGATTGATACGGCGATACCAAATCGGCGGATGGAATCAACAGGGTATTTCATGTGTAAAAGCTCCTTTTCTTATCGTTTCCGTTGGGCGGCGCCCGGAATGCCGAGAGATTCGCGATATTTGGCGACGGTACGCCGCGCCAGCGTTATCCCTTCGTGTTGCAGGCGCTCCATGAGTGCCTGATCACTGAGAGGAGCGCGTTTGTCCTCGGAAGCGATCAGGTCTTGCAGCACCTGCAGCGCCTGCGCTTGACTCGTTTCTTTAACGGCAGGCAGCGCTGTCGTAAATAAGTGACGCAGCAGTATGGTTTTGCGCGGCGTTTGAATGTATTTATCACGCACGGCACGGCTGATCGTCGATTCGCTGATATCCATTTCTTCCGCCAGCCCGCGAAACGAAAGCGGGCGGAGCGGATCATCCGCCAGCAGATATGCGCTTTGATGCCGCACCACGTGAAGCACAAGCGCAGTCAATGTGGCGCGCCGTTTTTCAATGCTGGACAAAACAAGCTGGGCCCGCGCCAAGCGTTCCGTATAGTAGGCCTGAATTTCGGGACGGCCGTCCGCGCGCAGCAGGCGATCGTATAGAGCGGAGATCCCGACGGTTCCCATCCACCGGTCATTGATCTGCACCGACCAATGACCGTTTGTGTATTCGCAGATCAAGTCCGGCGTGACGAACCGGGTTTCCATATAGTCAAACGCGGCGGCGGGATGCGGATCTAATTGGCGGATCGCCTGTAGGCAGCGGTGCTGGACCAGCTTGGAGATTCCCGTGCGAAGTGTGATTTTGTGAAACCGCCCAGCGGCCAAATCCTCAAGACAGGTGTGAAGCAAGGTATGGTAGGATTCGTTTTGCTGTCCGAGACGGACTAACTGCAAATAAAGACAGTCTCCCAGATCGCGCGCGCCGACGCCCGGCGGATCGAGCGACTGTAAACGGGCGACGCATTGCTTTGCAAGCGCGGGCGTTATCTGCAAAAGCGCCGCCGCTTCCTGCGCAGATAGATCAAGAAAGCCCTGATCATCAAGCGAATCGATAAGAAACTGCATGCAGCGCCATTCCTGTGCGTTCATCGTGCGTTCATTGAGTTGACGGAGCAGATGCTCGCGCAGAGAGGCGTGTTCGGGCGCAGGAATATCCCGGTAGCTCGCTTCGCCGGAGTAGGGATGGAAATCTGTCGGCAGGATTGATGTTGTTTCGGTGTATTCTGGCGGCTCCAGCAGAGGGTTGTCTTCTATCTCTTGCTGAACAAACCGCTCCAGTTCGTCACAATTCATAGAGAGAACCTGAAGAGATTGTATTTGCGCGTAGGAGAGAACCTGCCGTTGCGATAGGTCTTGCTTAGCGTTCAGCTCCATGCATGTCCTCCCATTCCGTAACTATTTTGCTTTTTTTCGCTGCACAGCGCGAAGCGCGGCTTGGCAAAGCGCTTCTATGCCCAAGCCATATTTCTCGATGAGCTCTTCGGGCCGGCCGGATTCGCCAAAACTGTCCCGAATACCGATTCGCTCAACCGGTACGCAGCGGCCTTCCGATAACGCTTCGCACACCGCGCTGCCGAGCCCGCCGGTCAGCTGATGCTCCTCACAGGTGACGACTGCGCCGGTTTGCAGCGCGTGACGCAGCACGTCCTCGCGGTCGAGCGGCTTGACGGTATGCACGTCGACAACGCGGGCTGATACACCATGGGCCGATAGCCGTTCGGCCGCCTGCATGGCTTGGTGCACTAGAAAACCATTGGCAAGAAAGACCACATCCGTGCCCCTGCGTACCAGCCGGTTCTTACCCAAAACAAAGGGGGTGTCTTCTTCTGTTACCACGGGAACCGCCTCGCGGCCAAAGCGGATGTAGCAGGGCCCGGGCGTATGATATAGAGCATGCGTCGCTTTACAGGTTTGCAGCGCGTCGCAGGGCACGACAACCGTCATGCCGGGCAGCACCCGCATCAATGCGATATCCTCCAGCGCCTGATGCGTTGCGCCGTCCGGGCCAACGGAGATGCCGCCGTGCGCGCCCGCAAGTTTTACATTTAAATGATTGTAGCAGATCGTATTGCGAATCTGATCCCATGCCCGTCCGGTGAGAAAAACGCCGTAAGTGGAGGCAAAGGGAGTAAGTCCGGCGAGCGCCATACCAGCCGCCGCGCCAACCATGTCCTGCTCCGAGATTCCGCAATCGAGAAAGTGTGTGGGAAATTGGTTTTTCACCCATTCCGTGCGCGTGGATTTGGCTACGTCCGCATCCAGCACCATGATATCGTCGTGAGCATCGCAAAGCTCCAGCAACGCCTTGCCATAGCCGTCCCGCATCGGCGTATCCTTCATGACTGCACCCCCAGTTCCGCCATTGCCTGCGCATACTCTTCATCATTCGGCGCCGTGCCGTGCCATTTCGCGCTGTTTTCCATGTAAGAAACCCCCATGCCCTTGGTGCACCGGGCGAAAATCACGGTGGGCTTGCCTTTGCAGACGCGCGCCGCCTGATAGGCCGCATAGATTTCCCTAATATGGTGTCCGTTCACTTCTATCGTATTCCAGTGAAAGGCCTGCCACTTTTCACGCAGCGGGTAAACATCCTTGATGTCGCTAACCTTGCCGTCAAGCTGCACGTTGTTACAGTCCACGATCGCGAGCACATTGTCAAGCCCATGCTGCGGGGCGAACATCGCGGCTTCCCACACTTGCCCTTCCTGTAGCTCGCCGTCGCCCAAAAGGCAGCAAACGCGCGCATCCGATCCGCGGCGTTTAAGCGCGAAGGCGATGCCGTTTGCTATCGATAATCCCTGACCAAGCGAGCCGGAGGAGCAGTCGAGACCGGGGATCGTCCCTTTTTTGGGGTGCCCCTGCAGGCGGGAGCCAAATTTTCGCAGGGTCAAAAGCTCATCAGGAGGGAAAAAGCCCCTTCGAGCCAGTACGCTGTAAAGAACCGGCGCGGTGTGTCCCTTGGATAGAATAAACCGATCCCGATCATGCCAAGTCGGATTTGCCGGATCACATCGAAACTGATCGGTAAAATACAGTGTCGCAAGCAGATCTGCGGAGGAAAGCGAGCCGCCCGGATGACCTGACCCGGCCGTATGGATCATGGTCACGATATCGCGGCGGATTTGCCGGGCGGTTTCCTGAATGTATCTTTCGTTTAACATAGCGCCTCCTTATTCTCCAAATTTTCCGATGGCGTTACGACGTAAGGTCATTTCGGCACGCCACCCCATAAGCTCTTCTGCGGTCACTCGGCATCCGCTTGCCAACGCTTTGCGGCAAGGCGACAGCAGAGCGTTTTCCGCGTCGATGGCCTGCCGGCAAGCGGCGGCCAGATCGGGTGCGATTTCGTGCGGGATAACGATCGCACCGTGGCAGTCCGCATGGATCAAGTCGCCAGAGCGCACCGCCATACCGCAGATTTCGACCGTGCTGCCCGCCTCGACCATATGGACGTGCGCGTGGGAGATCAGCACCTCGGTGGAAAATAAGTAAAAACCGACTTTTTCCACCTCCTTGATATCTCGCACGCCACCGGAGGTGAGGGCGCCGATGCACCCAAGCGCCCGATGCACGGTGGCTTGCACGTCGCCCCAAAAGGAGCCGACCGGCTGCTCATCCAAATCCTGAATGACCGCGATCTGCGGCAGCGCAAAGCCTTCATACTGTTGGTAATACGCCTTCATCACTTCATTGTGCTTCGGCTCGGCTGGATTGCGTGCGGAAATCATGCCTGTTCGGGCATAACCCACCATCGGCTTATCCTCCATGCCGACGCGAAGCCGCAGTGACGGATTGGTAAAACCCTCGGTTTTGGCTCTGACGCCAAAGCCTTCGATCGCATTACAGACTGTCGGCGTATCGAATTCTTGCAGCGCTTGCAGCTGCGTTGCCGTTAAAATTTCCATGAGAGAGCAACCTCCTGATCAATAGGCCTTGCCAAGGGTATCGAGCATTTGATGCGTGTTCTGAAGAACCGCGCGCCCGCCATTGACAATGTAGTTAAAATCGAAATTCATACATAGCCAATCAGCTCCGCGGTCAAGCCAGTCTTTGACAAAATTTTCGCTGTATGCGCCGGAAACGCCATAGGGCTTGCCGGTCTTGCGCAATATTTCACCGATCTTATCAAATTCCGCCCGCGCTTCGGGCGAAGCCGCCGTATAGCGGTTTAACGGCGTGTTCATGCTCATGGCGTAATCGTTTGGCCCGATGACAAAACCCGATATGCCGGGCAGCGCGGCGATCGCTTCCAGATCCGGCACAACACTTACATGTTCGATCTGCACGATGGTCCAAACATGCTTATCCTCGTTAGCGGTGTACTCCGCCTTGTCCCACATGGAATAGTTGACCGCGCGGCGCGTGCCCATGCCGCGTACCCCGAAAGGCGGATAATGCGTGGCGGCGGCGGCCTGTTTAGCCTCTTCAAGCGACCGGACCATGGGAACGATGATGCCGTCCGCGCCCATGTCCAGCACGCTTTTGATAAATACATGATCGTTCCACGGTACACGAACGATGCCGGCGACGCCTGCCGCGCGGCAGGCAAGCAAATGGTTTTGTATGTCCTTCTTGTCGATCGCGGAATGCTCCGCGTCGATCCAAATAAAATCAAAGCCGCAGCCGGCCAGCGCTTCGGTTAAAAAGGGGCTGTCAAATCCAACGTGGGAACCGATCGGTACCTTTCCGGCGTTTAGCTTATCAGAAATTTTTTGTAAATTGTACATTGGTTATTTCCTCCCATTTTCAAGTTTTCCGTATACGTCTCGTTCGAGCACGCAATCGTCGTGCCCCGGCAGCACAAAATCAGCTGCTTTTTTTGCCTTTTCGTGGCTTTCGTACCACAATCGAAGGTCGGTATGGTTGCCCGATGGCAGTCCCTCCGTAAAATTTTCGAGAAGGGGATAGTGATCGCTCGACAGTTCGTATAGTCGCAGGGCAAGGGGTTAAGCGAATACGCAACTTCTTTCGCCTGCAAATAGATCGGGCAATGTGGGAACAGCTCCAAATTGTAGGAATGATCCCAATAATGTGTCGTTGTGTACGAAACACGCCGTCTTTTGCTGTCTTGTCTTTTATCAGCCGCCCACCGCTGCGGGAAGAAAGGTGATCAGCTCGGGGATATAAGCGCAAAGGATACAAACGATGATACAGCATATAATCATCGGCAAAGCGCCTCTGGTTGCCTGTTCAAAGGAAACGCCCGCGGTGGAAGAAATGGTGAATAAGTTCAAACCAAACGGCGGCGTAATCAGACCGCAGATCATAATGATGCACATGAGTACGCCGAGATGAAGTTCGCTCAGCCCAAACTCAACGCCAATCGGCACAAGGATCGGCGCAAGGATCAGCAGTGCAGGCGCGGTATCCATCAGCGCGCCGGCAATTAGGAAGATGATGATGACGACCGCGAGGTAAACGTATGCGTTGCCGAGCAGTGGAACCACCGTTTCCGTCAGCTTGGCGGGGATGCGCTCCTTGGTAAGCAGGAACGCGAAGGCGTTGGAGATCGCCACGATCAGCAGGATCACGCCTGTGGTGGCGGCGGTACGCTTCATGGCCTGAAAATAGCGCTGAATAGAAAACCGTTTATAAGCGATCATCAGCGCGCTGCTGTATACAATAGCCACAGCCGCGGCCTCTGTTGGGGTGAACAGGCCGGAATAGATCCCGCCCAGAATAATGACCGGCAGCAGCAGCACGCCTAAGCTATGCCAAGTGGCCTTCAAAATATCAACAACGGTGTATTTGGTCATATTGCGGGGGAGCTTATGCTTGACGGCATACCAAGTATTGAAGATAAGGAACGAAGCCGCGATCAATAGCCCCGGAATGACGCCGCCAAGGAACATATCGGAAATAGACACGCCCATGGCGGAGCCATATATGATCATCGGCACGCTTGGCGGAATAACAGGGCCGAGCACGCCGCCGGATGCGATGATGCCGGAAGCTGTTTCCTCGGAATATTCCGCTCTGCGCATTAAGGGATACATGATCGCGCCGACAGCGGCGGTCGTTGCGGCGCCCGAACCGGTCAGCGCAGCAAAGATGGCGCAGGTTATGATAGCGACTGCTCCCATACTGCCGGGCACGCGGCCGAAAACTTTGTTGACCCAATTAATCAGGCGTTCCGATATGCTGCCGGCCTCCATTAAATATCCGGCAAAAGTGAACATGGGAACCGCAAGAAAGATAAATGAGTCATTGCCGGTTATCATCTTGGCGGGTATGGCTGATAAGTCGCAGGCACCGGTGAGCAGCGCCAGTCCGCAGCAGGAAAGGCCAATGGCGTAACCGATCGGAACGCACAAGGCTAGAAGAAGAAACAGCAGACCAAATAGAATGGCGGCGGAGGTCATATGCATTTTCCCCCTTCCGTTTCGGCGTTCTGAGCGGCTACGATTTGAACCTCTTCGATTTCCGCGCTGCGTTTATCGTTACCGCATATGATAAGCTGGAGCATATTGTTGATTGTGTTGCCGGTGATAAAAATGCCGCCCAGTACCGCGGAGGAATAGATCACCGGCATGGGAATACGCCAGGAGGTGGAGATGAGCTTGGATACGCCCGCCGTTGCCTGAAAGCCATAGAAGATAAAGATCAGGCCGAAAAGCAGGATGAATGTATAGATGATGAGATCAAGGACGAAACGGCCCTTTTGCGGGAGCGCATCGCGTAAAAGCGTCAAACCGGGGTGCGCGTTGCTCCCCGCGCCCGCGCCCGCTGAAAAAAATGTGAGAAAAATAAAGGAATACCGCGCGATCTCCTCCAGACCCGTCAAGGTAAAATTCGGGATAAAACGTGTCAGGACCATGAGAACGCACGCAACGACGAGGATACCGAGAAAAATGCAGGCTATGTGCATGAGTAATGCATTGATCTTTTGCACGCGGCTGTCCAATTTCTTGGCCCATTGCATACACTTCAACTCCTTTTGATGATACCCGGCGCAGCACCGCTGGAGCTGCGCCGGATCAGGATCATGACGTTCCGACTATTTGCCGGCACGATATGTTTCAACGGTGGCAAGGCATTCATCATAAAAAGCTTCGCCGATCTCCGGCTTAAACTGCTCGCGCACGCTGGCCGTTGCCTCCTTAAAGGGGGCAAGGTCGGGGGAGAAGAACGCGATGCCCTTTTCCTCCATCATCTGTGTAAAGGATTCTTCCATTTTGCGCTGATGCGTGCGTTGGTCAAGCGCGGCCTTGGTGGCGGCCTCGGTGATCCAGCCCTGTTCCTCCTCGGTCAGCGCGTCCCACTTGTCCTTATTGATCATCGGCCACGCCATGATTGGGAACGGATTCACACGCGAGCAATAGTCGGAAACCTCGTAAAAACCCATGGTAGCGGAGATCGGCACGCCGACATCCAACCCCTGAATAACGCCCTGCTGGAACGCGGTGTAGCATTCACCCCACGCAATCACCGCCGGAATAGCGCCCATCGCTTTATAGGCCGCTTCGTGCACACGGTTGGTCGTTACACGAACCTTCATATCCTTTAAATCCGCGAAGGACTCGACCGCTTTGCCCTTGGTGAATAACGTGCGCCATGACGCGTCCAGAACAGGCGCGATTTGATGCATATTCCAAGTGTCTTCAAAGATAGGCGTGATGGTGCTTAAGAATGTTTCGTCATCCACCAGATGCTGGTACTCATCCTCTGCGTCAAAGAAGTACGGTAAATCCAACACCTGAAGCTGTGGGATGCTGCCGGACACGATATTGTTGGAAATACAGACTGCATCGATCGAGCCGTCGCTGACGCCCTGAAACATTTCTGTTTCGGTGCCGAGCTGGTTGTCCGAAAAAATTTCAAACTGGATCGCTCCGTCACAAATATCCTGTAGGTTCTTGTTGAGCTGTACGCAGAAATAATGATATTGGTCGTCAGGGTCGGCGGGATTGGAGTGACCGATATTGAAAACCTTTGCGGCGGCGGATGGAGCGTTCGGCGCTTGCTCCTTTGGTTCCGTTTGGGAAGGCGGGGTGGCCTTCACGCCGCAGGCCGCAAGAAGAAGCACGCTGCAAGCCAGTGATAACGCACAGACCTTTTTGAATTTCATAGCAATTCTCCTTTTTTTCTTATCCATTGAATCTTTGATATTTATCATCTAGTTGATCGAACAGAATTTCGCCATTGCAAATAGTCATTTTGTTTTCAATAAGCCGGTCGCCGCAAACCGTGTTTCCGTAAAAATCCCAAAAGGTCACGGGGCGCTCGGCAACCTTTAAAACCGCAAGATCGGCGGGTTCGCCGATCGCGAGAAACGGGGTTTGCCGGCCGAACAGCAGCTTTGCGGGAACCTCGGTGCAGCATCTCAGCACCTCGGAAAAGCGCATCCCGAGGTTTAAGTACTCTGACAGCATCATAGTGAACGGATAGCGGGCGGATAAAGAGATCTTCGTGTAATCGGAACTGATGATGTCTGGCAGAAAGCCTTGCTGTATCGCTTTTTGCGCACAGGATAGCGAGAAATTGTTTGTTTTCCCATGCGCCGCGTCGAAGAGGACGCCGCGATCGCGCGCGCGTCGGATGCTGCCGCGCACGCCGCCCGCTTTGTCCAAAATGCCTTCGCCGGTCTCATGGAACATATGGCAGTAAATATCGCCGGGCCGGAGCAAGTCGATGAAGTCGTCTACCGGTACGACCGGGTCGGTAGCATGGGCCGAGACGCGCAGTCCGGTTTGCTCGCCTAGGCGAATCGCTTCCCGCAGCGGCTCGATCCCGAACGCGGACAAATGCTCCTTGTCGAGCTTTAATTTGATGCCGACGATATCATTCGGATACCGCCGACACAGCTCTGCGATCCCATCGCGGTTGATGTGCGCCGGGTTCTCATCCTCCACACAGCCCAGCCCGACCTGTCCGCCGGTGCCGATAAACAAATATGCTTTGACATGAACCAAGCTGCGCGCCATGACTGCGCGCCAAAAGAGGGGGAATCCGCCGCAGCCGGTCGAGCCCGCATCGACTACGGTTGTGACACCGTTCGCAAGCGCATAGACATCGGCCGGACAGCTTGCCCAGTCGCCGCCGTGAAAAACATGGCAGTGATAATCGATGAGACCGGCGGATACATAGCAGCCCTCGGCGTCCACGGTCATTTGTGCGTTTTCGACGGGAATATTGCCGATGGCTGCGATCTTTCCAGCGGTTACAGCAAGATCGGCCTTGGTTTCAAAACCGCCGATCGTATCAATCAGGGTACCGTTTTTCAAAACGAGGTCATATTTCTTGTTTCTTAGTTGATACATCGCGTTCTCCTTTGCGGTTATGCCTATCTCGGATTTTGGGGGATTACGCACGGCCAGGTCGGCGTTTTACCGGAGAGTACCTCATCGATGCCCTGCGCCGCATGCAGGCCCATGCGATCGGTCGTTTCATAGGTCAGCGATGCATTGTGCGGCGTTACCGTGATATTGGGCAGTGTGAAGAGCGGGTTTTCAGGAGAAGGGGGCTCCTGCGCATAGACGTCCAGACCGGCTCCGGCGATTTTCTCGCTTTTTAACGCTTCATACAGATCGGGTTCGTTGATAATCGATCCGCGCGCGGCGTTGATTAAATAGGCGGTGGGTTTCATCAGCGAAAGCAGCTCTTGATTGACAAAGCCGGTGTTTTGCTCGGTGGCTGGCACATGCAAGGAAACAAAATCCGCGACACGGAATACCTCTTCCAGCCGATCGGTATATTCCATCTCCGGCATACGAGCTTCTGACGGTAGAAACGGGTCGTAACCGACGGCTCTCATCCCAAAACCGAAAATACATTTTTTCGCGACCATGGAACCGATCTTGCCGCACCCGATAATGCCGATCGTTTTTCCTTCTACGTCTATCCCCTTTACCGTATTGCGAATATTGTAATCTCCCGAGCGAATTGCCAGATCAAACCGCACCAGCTTTTTGGCGCAGGCAAGCAACAGCATGACCGTATGCTCCGCGACGGCGACCGCATTGGACATGGGTCCGTTTGTGACCCAAAGGTTTTGCTCGGCGGCGGCCTGCAGATCGATCTTGTCAAGCCCGACGCCGTGCTTGCTCAGTACTTTAACGGATGGTATGTTTTCCAGTATCCGTCTGGTGATGGGCTCGTTGCGTACTAGGATGGCGTCGCAGCCTCGGGCGTCCGCGATGATGCAGTCCTCACTTAGCCCATGTCCCATTTTGATCTCATATCCCCGGTCGCGCAGGTATTGCTTACCTGCTTCTGAGATGTCGGAGGGGATCAGGACTTGTTGTTTCATTTGCATGTCCTCCTTTGTTTATATATACGCCTGTTTTGCGTTCATCCTGTTAAATAGCATGAACCGTGCCAAGGTTGCAGGGCGCGTCAAAAAATTCTTTTGTGTTCAAGTGAAATCTATAAAATTGTGCAAAATATACATAAAACCCTTGAAAGCAAACCTTTCATATGGTATGGTTGTTGCGGTAAGACGTAACAAACGAAACGCGATATGAAACGCTGTTGCACAGGAAACGCAGTCTGGGGGAGGGATTGGATGATCCGCATTGTATTGATCGCGCCATTTGAAGATTTGAAGAAGGAAGCGGAGCAGGTTTTTGCGGAATGCATGGAAAACGACCGAGCCGAACAGAACGGCGCACGCGCTTATGATCTTTGCGTACTTCTTGCACCGACGACGGCGCAGGCGCTGTCACTCGATTTAGACGCGGATGTGATCATCGCGCGCGGCGCGACTGCTTTTGACCTTAAGCGCCGTGGGTTTCCGTTGCCGATTGTAGAACTCGTCATATCGGGTGAAGATACGTTAAATGTGCTCTATAATTTAAAGGAGCATTACGGGCAGACGCCCGCCGCCATGATCGGCTCGACAAATATGATTTTGGGGATCGAGCAGACCGCTCAAAAAATCGGCGTCAATGTCACACCTTACTACCTCGAAGAAAATACGGACGAAGAAATATACCGTGTCGTCATGCGTGCCGTTGCAGATGGAAAAAAGGTGATATTGGGCGGCATGCGGGGCTGTACTTACGCGCACAACCTTGGCGTAGAACATATTTTGCTGACTTCCGGCAGAAGCTCGATATGGAACGCCATTACCGCGGCCAAACAGCTTGGCGTAGTCAGCCGTGAAACAAAGGAGCAGAGCCTGTTGCGATCGGCAATGGTGGACAATGCATTTGAGGGACTGATCGCGCTCGATCAAAACGGCAATATTTTATCGATGAACCATTCTGCGCAAAATATATTGGATCTTGCGCCCGGGAATTGGTTCTTGGGCATGCCCATACGGGAGGTGCTGCGATCTCCGCAAATCGCAAAGCTGATCAAACAATCGGGCGACTATATTGACGAGATTGTTGAGTATGCGCAAACCCATCTGTCCGTTAAGAAAATTACGATATATTTGCGGGAAGAAGTGATTGGCTATGTGCTGACCGTTTTGAATGCAAACCAGATTCAGGAGACGGAGGGGAAGCTGCGCGGTAAGATTTATCACAAAGGGCATACGGCAAAATACACGTTTGACAATATCATTGGAGAGAGCGCGCCGATCCGCGAATGCATCCGGCGTGCAAACGCTTATGCACAAACCAATTCCAGCATTGTTATCTTTGGAGAGAGCGGCACGGGCAAAGAACTGTTCAGCCAATCAATTCACAATGCCAGCGGGCGGCGGGGCCAGCCGTTTGTCGCTATCAACTGCGCGGCAATTCCGGAGAATTTGCTGGAAAGCGAGCTGTTTGGTTATGCCGGCGGCGCGTTCACCGGCGCCAGTAAGGAGGGGAAACCCGGTCTGTTTGAACTGGCGCATAACGGAACGATTTTTTTAGATGAAATATCAGAAATGCCGCTGGCGTTACAAAGCCGCTTGCTTCGCGTGATTCAGGAAAGGGAGATCATGCGCATCGGCCATGATAAAGTGATCCCGATCGATGTACGCATCATTGCCGCGAGCAACCGAAATCTATACGAGCAGGTGCAAAAGGGATTGTTTCGGGAAGATCTGTTTTACCGTCTGGATGTGCTCGACTTGATGATACCGCCCCTGCGGGAGCGCGGCGGCGATATCACGCTGCTGGCGCAGGCGTTTCTGGATGAATTCTGTTTAGGGCAGAGTAGGAAGCCGATCCGGCTTTCTCCTTCAGCCGAGCAGCTATTGGAGCGGCAGCTCTGGCAAGGCAATATCCGTGAGCTGCGCAATTTTTGTGAGCGGTTATGCGTGCTGGGCGGCTCAGCACATGTGGTGGAAGCCGATATGCTAAAGGACTTTTTATTTAAAGGAAGCGGCTGCCTTGCGCCGATGGCTGAGCCGGAGAAACCGGCAACCGAATTGGAACTGGAAAGGCTGCTTGACGCGCTGGAGGCAGCGAAAGGCAATAAAACAGAGGCGGCCAAAGCGCTGGGCATAAGCCGCGTCACGCTTTGGCGTCAGCTCAAACGGCTGGAGACGGAACAAAGCTGACCGCGTCATGGCGCGTATGCACCGTTTCAGGTGTTTCAACGAAACTGTTGCACGGATAGAAAATCAATTTGGTATTTGGGGTTTGACAGAGCGGATTTTCGGCAATTCGTTGCAATCGTGTCAAGAATTTTGTGCGTTACGCTCCTTTTTTGGCAAATAGGCCGATATGGCAAGCAATATGCTGTATAGCAGATTGTCAACCGGTCTTGAGACTTGAAAGGAGAATCATAGAAATGATGCATTGCAAAACTGGCGTAGTCGGCGCGGGACGTGTCGGCGCGGGTATGGCGACCCTCATGGCGGGACATGGCTGCTGGGTGACGATTATTGGGCTGGATGAAAACGATCTTGCCCGCTGCCGCCGGATATTACAGGACAATTTAGACGAGCTGAAACAACAGGGGCTTGCAACAGAAAAAAACTGTGCCGCAATCTGGAAACGTTTCGCCTTTTCTACGGATATGGCGTCGCTGTCGGACTGTGTCTTTGTGCTGGAAGCGGCGTTCGAGGATCTAGCGGTGAAAAAGGAGATATACCGGCAATTAGAAGCGGTCGTTGCGCAGGGAACCCTGATGGCATCCACCACTTCGGCGATCTCAACGGAGCTATTAACAGCGGACATGACCTATCCCGAGCGTTTTGTGGTCACACATCCGTTTCAGCCGGCGCATATGCTGCCGCTTGTGGAACTGGTTGGCGGACCCAAGACAACGCCGGAGATCATGGCGCGCGCGAAAACATTTTTGGAAGCGCTGGATCGTCAAGTGGTCGTGCTCAAAAAAAGCGTACCGGGCTTTATTATCAATCGTTTTGCGCAGGCCCTGTTCCGCGAGGCGCTTTACTTGATCGAGCAGGAAGTCGTATCGGCCGAAGATGTGGACAAGGCGGTCAAATACGCGGTCGGTATGCGATATGCGTCGATCGGACTGCTGGAGTATTTTGACGATGTCGGGTTCCAAATGGAGAGTGATATTGCCCGGTGCGTGTATCCTGATTTATGCGGCGCGCGGGAGGTGCAGCAAATCGTTACAACAGGCCTTGCAACAGGCGGGACCGGGCGCGCGGCGGGACGCGGCCTTTATGATTGGGGCGGCAAGGACGACGCCGATTATCTCAGGCGTAAAGCAGCGCCGTATTACGCATGCTTTTGTTGGGAAATGCCTGAAGAATAAGACGGATAAAGGCAAGTAAGGAGCATTGATAATGAAAAAGATAGGGTTTATCGGCGTTGGCGTGATGGGGCGGCATATGGTACGCAATCTGCTGGCCAACGGCTACGAGGTATCGGTTTATTCACGCAGCAAGGACAAGCTCGCCGCATTCCTTGCAGAGACCGGAGCCGCATGGTGCGATACTGCGGCTGCTTGCGCGCGCGGACGCGATGCGGTGATCACCATGGTCGGCTATCCGCAGGATGTGGAGCAGGTTTATTTTGGCGATCACGGCATCCTAGCGGCGGCGAATGCCGGCACCTATCTGATCGATATGACAACGACAGACCCGCGGCTGTCCGTGCGCATTGCGCAGCAGGCGGCCGCATGTGGTCTGCATGCGCTGGACGCGCCGGTTTCCGGCGGCGACGCCGGAGCAAAAAATGGTACGCTTTCCACTATGGTCGGCGGTGATGCGGCTGATTTCGAGGTGTGTTTGCCCATTTTGCAGGCCATGGGGAACACCATAATCCTAGAGGGACCGGCGGGCAGCGGGCAGCACACCAAAATGGCCAATCAAATCGCGATCGCAGGCGCGCTCTCCGGTGTATGTGAAGCGCTGCGATATGGCGAGCTGACCGGGCTGAACACGCAAAAAATGCTGGACAGTATCAGTCAAGGCGCTGCTGGAAGCTGGCAAATGAGCAACCAGATGCCCAAAATGATGGCGCACGACAATGACCCGGGATTTTTCCTGAAGCATTTTATCAAGGACATGCATATTGCGCTGGAGCAAACAACCGTTCCGTTGCCCGTTCTGCGCACGGTATGCGAAATGTGCGTGGAGCTTGAAGCGCAGGGCCATGGAGACGAAGGCACACAGGCGCTGATCGAGCACTACCGCCGCGGATAAACGGGCTTGAAAGAAAATCGTGACAAAAATAATGGCAGCAACCAGAATAAAAACTGGTTGCTGCCATCTCAGACTGTCAAAAAACAAGTTTTGACAGTCTGTCGATCGAAACAAAGCCCCAT
>NZ_JANGCE010000050.1 GCF_024462775.1 Butyricicoccus faecihominis | reverse complement strand
CGGCAAAATCCTATTTTATGCGCGCTGCGGCGCGAAGGGGTTCTTTGACAAGCTGAGGACCGCTTCCGATTGGAAGCGGTCCTTTTTGCGGCCTGTTGGTCCTTTGCGGAGGGGATAAAAGGGCAAGAGCAAAAAATTGCAATCGGCCCTGAAAAAAGCGCGAAATGGCGGGCGAGACGGCGGGCAATAGAGCAGGAATTGGTAATACAAAATGCGGATAAACAGATATAATTTACTCGAAAGCAAGGGAAACAAGCGTTTACGCGATGATAACTGCTTAGAAAGGTGAGTTATATGATTTACGGAGAAAAGAAAGTTAATGAGCCGATCCGCTGGGCCATGGTGGGCGGCGGCAAGGGCAGCCAGATCGGTTACATCCACCGTTCCTCGGCGCTCAGGGATTTTAATTTCCAGCTCGTGGCCGGTGCGTTCGATATCGACGCGGAGCGCGGCCGCGCATTTGGCGAAAAGCTGCACGTTGCCCCGGAGCGCTGCTATCCGGATTACAAGACCCTGTTCGCGGAGGAGGCGAAGCGCCCGGACGGCATACAGGCCGTTTCGATCGCGACTCCAAACTTTACGCACTTTGAAATTGCGCGGGCCGCGCTGAACACGGGCCTGCACGTATACTGCGAAAAGCCGCTGTGCTTCACCACCGAGGAAGCGCGGGAGCTGGAAGAGCTGGTCAAAAAAACGGGCAAGATCATGTTCGTTTCTTACGGCTACGCGGGCCACCAGATGATCGAGCAGGCGCGCCGGATGATCGAGCGCGGCGATTTGGGCAAAATCCGTATCGTCAACATGCAGTTTGCGCATGGCGCGCACAATGTGGCGGTGGAGAAAAATTCGGCTTCGACCGCGTGGCGCGTCGACCCGAAGAAGGCGGGCCCCGCCTATGTGCTGGGCGACGTCGGCACGCACCTGATCTATCTTTCCGAAGCCATGATGCCGGAAATGAAGATTCGCCGTTTGATGTGCTCCAAGCAGGCCTTTGTGGAAAGCCGCAAGCCGCTGGAGGACAACGCCATGACCATCATGGAATACGATAACGGCGCGGTCGGCTACATCTGGTCCAGCTGCGTCAACGCGGGTTCCGAGTTCGGCGCGCGGTTCCGCATCGTCGGCGAAAAGGCTTCGATCGCGTGGGACGTGGAGCACCCGAACCAGCTCGCTTACGAGGTGCAGGGCCAGCCGCAGAGCGTGATGCAGCGCGGCGCGGGCTACCTGTATCCCGAGGCGACCGAGGACGATCGCATCGGCGGCGGCCACCCGGAGGGCCTGTTTGAATCCTGGAGCAATCTGTACGCCCGCTTTGCGCAGGCGATCGACAAATGCGACAAGGGCGAAGAAATCGATTTTTGGTATCCCGATATCCACGCGGGCGTGCTGGGCGTCAAGTGGGTCGAAAAGTGCGTCGAATCCGCCGATCACGACTCCGCTTGGGTCGAATATTAATGCTGAATCAATCATGACGCTACATATAAAAGGAGAATCGCTATGAGCATCGATCCCAAAGATTTTGATATGCCGGTTGCCGCGTTCAACCCGAACCCAATGAAGCTGGGCCTGTTTACGGACGGCCTGCCCGACCTGTCGTTCGAGCAGGTGCTGGATGAAGCGGTCAGCATGGGCATTGAGGTATTGGAACTTGGCACGGGCGGCTATTCCTGCGCGCCCCATCTCGATATGGACAAGCTGTTAAAGAGCGCGGAGGCGCGCCGGGAGTTTCTGCACGCCATCGAAAGCCGTGGGCTTGAGATCGCGGCGCTGAACTGCTCGGCCAACGCGGTCGGCCCCGGCGAGCGCTGGGCGAGCCACGGCCCCGACGTGATGAACACCATGCGTCTGGCCGAGCTTCTGGGCGTCAAGCATGTGGTTTCGCAGTCCGGCCTGCCGGCGGGCAGCCCGACGGACACGGCGCTGAACTGGGTCATCCATACCTATCCGCCCGAGATGGAGGACGTTTTAAAGTACCAGTGGGACGTTACCATTGATTTCTGGAGCAAGGCGGCTGATCTGGCCAAGGCCAGCGGCGTGGAAACCATCGCGCTGGAAAACCATCCGATGAACATGGTGTTCAGCGTGGGCACGCTGATGCATCTGAGAAACGCGGTCGGCCCGATCATCGGCCTAAACCTCGATCCGAGCCATCTGTTTTTCATGGGCGGCGACCCGATGATGATCGCCCGCAAGCTGTGCGAGGAAAAGGCGATCTATCACGTGCACGGCAAGGATACCCGCCTCAATCCCCACATCAAGGGCACCGAGGTATACGAGCTGGGCGCGTATAACGGCCCCGCGGCGAACCGCGTGTGGAACTACGTGGCGGTCGGCTACGGCCACGATCAACTCTGGTGGAAGGAGTTCTTCGGTACCCTCGCGGCGGGCGATTACCACGGCCCGGTCTGCATCGAGGTCGAGGACCCGCTCATGCCCAACAACCTGATCGCCATTCGTAAATCGGCGGCGTTCCTGCATGAAACCATGCTGAAGTGAAAGGAGCTTTCTTATGAAGATTACATTTGATACCAGCGCGTTCTGGTCGACCGGCATGACCTATGAAGAGACCTATCATCTGGTGGCGGAAGCGGGCTACCACTACATTTCGCCCTATAACGCGGATTTTCCGGGCTTCTGGAAGCGCCCCAAGGCGACCAACGAAGAGGTCATGTGGCACAAAAAGGCGATCGACGCAGAAGGGCTGGAAATCGCGTCACTGACAACCGGCTTCCGCATCGAGCACCCGGACGAATTCATGCGCGAATACGCGATCGACTGCTGGAAGCGCATGATCGAGATCGCCGAAATGATGGAAGTGAAGGTGTTCAACACCGAGCTGGGCGGCGACCGCAGCCGTTCCGAGCTTTGCGAAGCCAAGCTGATGCGCTCGCTCGACGTGTTGGTGCCGCTGCTCGAGAGCAAGGGCATGCGTCTTGACGTACAGGCTCATCCCAACGATTTTTACGAGCGCAATAACGACGCTTACGACATCATCCGTTCTTATGACAGCCCGGCGCTCGGTTATCTGTATTCTATTCCGCACACCTTCCATTACGACGGCGGCAAGGGCGATATCGCGTCCATGCTGAAATATACGCAGCGCCACTTAAAGCACATCATCGTGGCGGATACATGGAACTACACCAAGCTGTTCCGCTATAACATCAACCCGTCCGAGCTGTACGCCGACGGCACCGTGCGCTGCCATGCGCACATCGGCGAAATCGGCAGCGGCGACGTGGACTTTAACGCCTGCTTTGAAACCCTGCGCGAGCTGGGCTTCGGCGAGGCGGAGGACACTATCGCAACCTTCAACCCGCTCGGCTTCCCGGAGCGCGCGATCCAAGACGGCAAGCACACCAAGCGAATGCTCGAAGAGCTGCTGCTCGGCGCGAACGCAGGCCCTAAAATGCCGCTCGGCCAGATCATCCTGCCGCGCTGACGACTTTTTTTAAGACCCTCTCATTTTTCTTTCTTCTTTATCTTCAGGCGTCCATGCGGTTCGCATGGACGCCTGAAAATTTTAAGGGCCCGCTGCAAAATGAAAGAATGACACATGGTTATTCTTGTTTTGCGGCAGGCCCTTGGTGCATATTTTTGTTAAAAAGGTTTCGGCTCAGTCCTCGTCTTCGAGCGCGGTCAAAAGGGGCGGCACCAGCTGTTTTTTTCGGCTCACGACGCCGGTAAGCAGGCAGGAATTCGTATCGCAGTCCTGCTGGAACGCCGCGCGGACGATCTCGGCGGCGTCCTGCCCGGCAAAAAGCAACTCGGTGGTCTCTTCGATAATATTGGTCAGCATGACAAACAGCATGGCAAGCCCGGAGGTGGGCAGGCAGTTTTGCATGTATTCCAACAGCTGGGGCTGAATCTCCTCCAGCTCCTCTTGATTGACGCTCGTCACCTGCGAGATCGCCACGCGCTTGCCGCGCACCTGATAATACTTGTAGTCCATATGGAAAATCTCGTCCATGGAGCGATCGATGAGCTGCGAACCGGCGCGGAACATGGCGACCGCGTGGCTCTTGATATCAATCCCCGCAATTTCGGCCAGCGTTTCCGCGGTCCGGCGATCCACCGGCGTGCAGGTGGGGGAGCGGAACATCAGCGTATCCGACAGGATCGCGGAGCAAAGGAGGCCCGCGATGGCTGGGGTGATCTCCACGCGATTTTCCTGATAAAGCTGCGCGATGATCGTCGCCGTGCAGCCCAGCGGCTGATTGCGGAAATAGATCGGATTGCTGGTCTCGATCGCGTCGATGCGGTGGTGGTCGATGATTTCGGTGATCCGCGCCGACCCAATGCCGTCCACGGACTGGTCGCGTTCGTTATGGTCTACCAGAATAACTTCCTGCTTTTCAATATCCAGCAGGTTGCGCTGCGAGACCATACCGATGTACTTGCCGTCGTCGGCCAGAATGGGATAGTAGCGGATGCGCTTTTTGGATACGGTCTTTTTCACATCCTCGACCAGCTCGCTGGGCCGGAAGGTGATCAGGCCGCTCCGCCGCATGACGTGCTGCACGGGGACCGCCTGATTAATCACCTTAGAGCAGCTATAGGTGTCCATCGGCGTGGCGATGATCGCGCAATGGGCCTCGGCTGCCAGCTTTTTGATCGTACGGGACACCTTGGAGCCAAGGCCGATGATGATACAGCCGGCCTTCATTTCGATCGCGCAAAGCTGGGATTCATAGCGGTTGCCCAGAATGACGATATCGTGTTCGTGGAGATATTCCTCCATCACATCCGGGTTGGCGGCGGCGACCACGACCTTGCCCCGCTCAAGCTGCTGCTCCGGGTCGCCGATCACCAGCTCGCCGTTCAAAACATCCACTAGGTTGCGGTAGCTCGTTTTGGCCTCCGCCAGCGCGTCCGCGCCTTGGTCCTCCATATAGAAGCGGGCGATATCGCTGAAGGTGAGAATGCCTTGGATATAGTTGTTTTCATCCACCACGGATATGGTTTGAATATCCTTTTCGCTCATGTATTCCCACGCGCGCCGCAGCGACATCTGCGCGCCGATACCGGCGACGTCGCGGTACTGCACGTCGCTCAGGCGTGGATTGAGTGAACTTAAATAGCGCGGCGGCTCGATGTCAAAGCAGTCGAGCACATATTTGGTTTCCGCGTTGACCTGCCCGGCGCGGCAGGGGATATAGTCCTTGCCGGTGAGCATGCGCTTTAAATGGGCATAGCAGATGGCGGAACAGATGGAGTCCGTATCCGGATTTTTATGCCCGATCACGAGAATGGGTTTCATTTCGTTGCTCGCTCCTTTGCCTCTCATACGACGGTGGAAAAATGGGTCTTGCCGTTAGCCCTCGCTTGCCTCCGCTGTTTCTTCCCGCGCGGCCTGCTCGCCCGCTTTTTCCGCCTTGGCCAGCAGCTGCGGCGCCAGCAGGTTTGCCAAGACCAGCGCGCTGATGCCGCAGGCCAGCTTGGCGAAGATCATGGGCACGATCATGGTTTCGTTCACGCCCGCCACAAAGCCCAGATGATCGCCGAACATAAACGCCGCGCAGGAGGCGAACGCAATGTTTAACAGCTTGCCTTTGGGGTCCATGTCCTTTACCATTTGAAAAGCGGGGATGTTATTGGCCAGTGTGGCCACAATGCCCGCCGAGGCTTCCTTGTTGATGCCGATCTTGCCGCCCAGCTTTGCCAGCTTGCCGCCAAAATGGCGCTTGATCCATTCCACCATGGGGAACGCGCCGAGCAGGATAAAGGCGATGTCGCCCAAAATGGTAATGCTGTTCGCAAGCGGGGAAATCCCGTTTGCGCCCTCCTCCACCATCAGGCGGAACAGTGGCAGGTGGATGCCGGTCTTTTCCTGCAAAACGGCGAGCGCGACGAAAATAGCGATCAGCCCGGTCACGAACGCGCCGAATTTGGCAAAGCCGTTCATCAGTGCGATGGGTTTGAACCACAGCCCGGCGGCCAAAGCGGCCGCGACCAGAATGACCGGCAGCAGACTCAGCAGCATCACGGTCATGGGCATATGGTAATCCGTGGTGAGGTTCATAATAACGCCGCCCACCAGACAGCCGACGGGCGCGGTGATCGTACCGACCAGAATACCGCAGGCCAGCACGGGGCGGTCCTTCTTTTGCAGCAGGTTGAGCGCGACCGGAATATCGAACAGCAGGATGCAGCCCATCGTACAGCCCACGATGATCCCCGCGAACTGCCCCATGACGATATCCTGTCCGGCCAGCTCGACCGCCAGCGAATAGCCGCCGGAATCGGCCAGCAGCAGCGTGGTGGCGAATATGGAGGGGGAGGACCCCAGCATTTCGTAGATCGGCCCAATGATCGGCCGCAGCAGCATGCTGATGACCGGCGCGGCGGCGATCACGCCCACCATGGCGATCGCGAGCGGGCCCATGGCGTGAAAGCCTTCGTCAAACGCCGCGCCGTACCCGCGTTTGTTGCCCTGCGCCTTGTCGATCGCGCCCAGCAGCATAAAGATCATCATGATCGTCACAATGACGGAGTTGATCGATAGGTTTGCCGCATAGTGCCGGATGCTTTCGACAAAAGGCGTCCAATTGGTGACTTCCTGTATTAAGTCGGAAAACATATTTTGCCCCCCAGTTCTTGTTGTCTTATCCCTTTAAATTAAAGTACGCCGCGCCCGCCGTCAACGGGATTTGGCGCACATCCGAAATATTGCAAAGAACTTCTGTTTTTTAGTCCAACGGGGGGAGGGAGCATCAAGGTCATTAAGCTAAGTTTTATTGCATGTCATTCTGAGGAACGTAGTGACGAAGAATCTCGCGCGAACGCGCGATTTTACGGTGGGATCGCGCGTTCGCGCGAGATCCTTCGCTCCGCTCAGGATGACAAACATATGAAAAATTCTTAACTAAAGGACATTATTAGGATGAGCATAGTGGTGGTTCATCTTGACTGTATCTTAGTATTGACTTTTTGGAGTGCGGTATTTATAATGATTATGTGGAGTGCAAAAAGTGAGGTGATGAAACTGAGTCCACGAACCGGACGGCCAAAAGCAGAGAATCCCAAGAATTATAGTATTAAGGTTCGTTTTGATGAAGAAATGAATAAGGCCTTACTTGCGTATTGTGAAAAACATAAAATTGCACGAACGGAAGCAATACGGAAAGGCCTAGCTCTGCTTTTGTCCAGTGAAAAATAAAAGGAAGTGGCACCCTCCCAACCAGAAGAAATACCACTTCCCACGCACAACTGCCACAAGGGCAGCTCGCACAAATATTATACACTGTGCGGTTCGCTCTTGCAAGGCTGATGTGAACAGACATCGAAAGGACGAAAAGTCTATGGGAAAGATGCTGGAAGCATTTGCAAATGATAATTTGTTGCCCGGGACCCGATTTTTTAAGCGAGATTCGGAATTTGGACGGGCTTTGAAACGGTTGACCGATGCGGAGAGCGCGCTGCTGGCTTCGTTAGGAGAATCAGAAAAGAAGCTGTTTGTGGAGATGGCGGGCGCACAAAGCTTGGTCAATGCGTTGACCAGTACGGAACGTTTTGTGGATGGGTACAAAATCGGCGTGCTGATGACGACCGAGGTTTTCCTCGAAAGCGATAAACTGCTCTCGGGTGGAGAAGAATAGTGCAAGAGGGGTGGCGACGAAACGCGTTTCGTCGCCATCCTCGGTTTATAGTAGGAGGCTCGCTTTGCGCGCAATGAAAAACGCGGCTCCCGCCGCAGGGGCCAAGGGGAAAGGAACACCTGACGGTTTTCCTTTCCCCTTGGGACTCCATTTCTTTCCCTTCTCCTGTCTGGGAGCGGCCCGAGCCGTCCTTTAGTTTTTTGTACGGGTCGGCGTGTGCCAAATCGGGTGCCTAGGGATTCAGTGGATGGGTTACTCCGTCCGGCCGGACCGGCCTGATTAGCGCGCCCGCATGCGTTGGCGCTTCGTTCTCGGCGCGCCGAGGGCGTCGCGCCCTACTCGGCAGGTGGGCAATAATCTCATTTTTAGCGAAGCAAAGCCATGGGTTGTAGGGCGTGCCGCCCTCGGCACGTCGCGCGGCTACCGCCGCGTTTTTTATTGCGAGCGCAGCAAGCCTCCTACGGAGAAGAATAACGCAAAAGCCAGCGCCGCCGGCAGAGTGCCGGCGGCGCTGGCTTTTGGCAAAGGAGGTTTTTTAAAGGGCCTATTTCATGGAGGCGATGATCGCATCGGCAAGGGTGTCGAGATCGGGGGCCGCGTCGTCATGCAGCGAGCTTTGCAGCGAGAGCTGCTCGTCGAGCACGGTCGAGTTTTTCAGCTCGTTTTCGAGGAACTCGCGCATCAAGGTGCCCGATTTGCAGGCCCACGAGCCGTTTTCGATGATGGCGAAGGTGCGCTTTTGCACGTTCAGCGCCTTCATATCCATTAAATAATTGTGCATCACCGGGTAAATGCCCAGATTATATGTGACCGACGCGAGCACGACATGGCTCAGCCGGAAGGTCTCCGAGATCAGGTAGGAGACATGGGTCTTGGAAACGTCGTACATCACGACGTTCGTCATGCCTTTTTCGCACAGCTTGGTGGCAAGGGCGTTCGCGGCGGCTTCGGTATTGCCGTACATCGAGGCGTAGGCGATCATAACGCCCTGCTCCTCGGGCTCGTAGCGGCTCCAATGGTCGTACTTATCGATAAAGTAGCCTAAATCCTTCCGCCAGACCGGCCCGTGCAGCGGGCAGATGAACTTGATCTGGTCTAGGATGCCCGCGGCCTTGCCGAGCAAAAGCTGCACGTGCGGGCCGTATTTGCCGACGATATTGGTGAAATACCGTCTCGCGTCGTCGATCCAGTCGCGGTCGAAGTTCACTTCATCCGCGAACAGCTTGCCGTCCAGCGCGCCGAACGAACCGAACGCGTCCGCCGCGAACAAAACGCCGTTTGTCGTGTCAAAGGTGACCATGGCCTCGGGCCAGTGCACCATGGGCGCGGCGACAAAGGTGACCGTGTGGCTGCCGAAGGTGCGGGTATCGCCCTCCTTGACCTCTTCCATGCGGCCGTCGACATGGAAGCCGAACTGGCGCATCAGCATAAAGGCTTTTTCGGTCGATATCACGCGGGTTTCCGGGTAACGGAGCAGGATTTCCTCGATCGAAGCGCCGTGGTCGGGTTCCATGTGGTTAATGACAAGGTAATCGAGCTTTCGCCCGGCCAGCACGTGCTCGATGTTCTCAAGGAATTGGCGGCAGGCCGACCAATCCACGGTGTCGAACAAAACGGTCTGCTCGTCGAGCAGCAGATAGGAGTTGTAGGATACCCCGCGCGGAATGGGGTGGATATTTTCAAACAGGTGCAGCCGGCGGTCGTTGCCGCCCACCCAATACAGGTCTTCCGTCACATTGCGGACACAATACATGGTAATTCCTCCTTTGCGTTACGCTTCAATGAATTGATCGATCGCTTCGCCGCACTCGGGGCAAATCCATTCCTCGGGCAGCTTTTCAAACTTGGTGCCGGGCGCGATATCGCCTTCGGGATCGCCAAGAGCGGGGTCGTACTCGTAGCCGCAGCCGCCGCAAACATAGGACTTGCCGACCGGCGCGGGCTTCGGGGCCTTGGCGCGCTTCATCTTGACCATCGGGGGCGCTTCCTTCTTGGGTTCGCCGTTGTCAAGAGCCTCCGTCAGCAGCGGCAGGATATCCATCAGGTCGCCGACGATACCGTAATCGCAATTCTTGAAAATAGGCGCGTTCGCGTCCTTGTTGATCGCAACGATGGTGGACGCTTCGCGGATGCCCTTGAGATGCTGGCCCGCGCCCGAAATGCCGCAGGCGATGTACAGGTTGCCGCTGAATTTCTGGCCCGACATGCCGACATAGCGGTTCAGCGGCACATATCCGAGCGTTTCCGCCACCGGGCGGGAGGAGCCGATCGCCGCGCCCGCCTGCTCGGCCAGCGCCTTGATCAGTTTCATGTTTTCCTTTTCACCGATGCCCTTGCCCGCCGAAACGACGCGTTCGGCCTGTGTGATCGGGGTGTCGAGCGGGATGCCGACGGTGAAATCGTACCCATCCTTTTGCAGCGCTTCAACCAGCGCGGTCACGCGCTCCTCCGCGCTGCCTTCCTTTAATACCATCTTTTTGCGGTGCCCGGTGATGGGGCCGCGCTTTTTGGCGGGCGCGCCCTCCTTCGGGGGCTTGCCGATCAAATGCGCGGCGATAACGACGCGCTGGATTTCGTTGGTGCCCTCGTAAATAGTGGTGATCTTCGCATCGCGGTAGAAGCGTTCCACGTCCATGCCCTTGAGGTAGCCGTTGCCGCCGTAGATCTGCAAGGCGTCGTTGACGATCTCAAGACACACGTCGGAGGCGTACTGCTTGGCCATCGCGGCTTCCACCGAGTAGGGCTCGTGGTGTTCCTTTAGCTCGGCCGCGGAGTAGATCAGCAGCCGCGCCGCGCGCAGCTTGGTCGACATATCGGCCAATTTGAAGGAGATGACCTGCTGAAACGCGATGGGCTTTCCGAACTGCTCGCGCTCCTTGGCGTATTCCAGCGCGGATTCAAACGCGCCCTGCGCGATGCCGAGCGCCTGCGAGGCAATGCCGATGCGGCCGCCGTCCAGCGTGGCCATGGCGATCTTGAAACCTTCGCCTTCCTTGCCCAAAAGGTTTTCCTTCGGCACCTTCACATCGTTGAAGATCAGCTCCGCCGTGGCGGACGAGCGGATGCCCAGCTTGTCGTAGTGGTCGCCAAAGGTGAAGCCCTCCCAGCCCTTTTCCACGATAAAGGCCGAAATGCCGCGCGTGCCGATATCCGGCGTGGTGACCGCGAAAACGACGTAGGTGTCGGCCTCGCCGCCGTTGGTGATGAAAATCTTGTTGCCGTTTAAAACATAGTGGTCACCTTCGAGCACGGCGGTGGTTTCGGTGCCGCCCGCGTCCGAACCGGCGTTCGGCTCGGTCAGGCCGAACGCTGCCAGCTTTTCGCCGCTGGCGAGCGGGGTTAGGTATTTCTGCTTTTGCTCCTCCGTGCCAAAGGCGAAGATCGGATAGCTGCCGAGCGACACGTGCGCGGACAAAATAACGCCCACGCCGCCGTCCACCCGGGAAAGCTCCTCCACGGCGATCGCATAGCTGTTCACATCCAGCCCCGCGCCGCCGTATTCGACCGGGTAGGGCAGGCCCATCCAGCCGTTTTTCGCCATCTGCTGAACGATCTCGCGAGGGAAACGGTTTTCTTTGTCCAGCAGAAAAGCGATTGGCTTTACCTCTGCTTCGGCAAAGGCGCGTATTTTAGCGCGCAGCTCCTCGTGCTGATCGGTTGTTTGGTAGTACATAACATTGCCTCCTTTGCTGTTCTCTTATAATTTCGGATTAAAATAGTATACATTTGGGGCATACGATCCATGCGTCAAAAGGGGAAAAGGATCAAACTTGTTTAAAGTAGATATAAAAGGTATATTTTATTGATGCAATGTAGCTAAATAACTAACTTGAAAGAGATATTTGTCTTTATATTTATTACAATAGCACAAAAGAAGTGACGTGTCAATTCCTTTTTGAGAAATATTCTCAAAATAAAAAGCGGCATAGGAAAGGGGGTGGCGGCATAGTATTCTTTTGTAACACTGCGTTCGAGCAGCGTTGCCATGAACCAATCGAGATTGAGCTTGAACATCTCGCGCATGCGGGCGTCCTTTTTGCTATCGCCGGGCAGCTTATCGGCGGCGCGGCAGGTATCAAGATAGTGCTGGCGCACAAAGTCCGCGCCATCGGAGACCACGCCCGGCGCGAGCAGGCCGAGCCGCAGATCGACCGAGCGCGACCAGGGGAAGGTATCCTCAAACAAGATCTCCTCGCGGTGGTACCAAGGGTAGCCGCCGAACAGCTCGTCGGCGCACTCGCCGGAAAGGCAAACTGTGAAATCCTTTTTCACCTGCCCGCAGAAAAGCAGCAGCGAGGAATCCACATCCGCCATGCCGGGCAGATCGCGCGCGTCGGTCGCGGGCAACAAAGCGGCGCACAGGGCTTCGGGCTCTAAAATGACGTTGTGGTGCTCGGTATGGAGGAAATCGGTCATCATGCCGATGAATTCACTGTCGCTATTCGGCTGAAAACGGCTTTTTTCAAAGTAGCGCGCGTTGTCCCGGTAGTCGACCGACCAAGTATGCAGCGTTTCGCCGCGCGTCGCGTAATCCTTGGCCGCCAGCATGGAAAGAATCGAAGAATCCAACCCGCCGGATAAAAAGGTGGCGAGCGGCACATCGGAAACAAGCTGGCGCGTGGTCGCGTCGCAGATCAGTTCGTGCGTGCGCGCAATGGTTGCGGCGAGATCGTCCGGGTGTTCGTGCGCTTCCAGCTTCCAATACGCGCGGTCGATATACCGCTCGGGCGTCAAAATGGCGTAGTGGCCGGGCAGCACGGAATCGATCTGCTGAAACACGCCGGAAGCGGGCGGTCTGGCGGGGCCGAGCAGCAGCAGCGAGCGCAGGCCGTCCGCGTCGATCACAGGCTCGACCTCGGGGTGGCACAGCACGGTGCCGATCGTCGAGCCGAACACGATTCCGCCCTTGGTGTGCGACACGAACAGGGGCTTGACGCCCAGCCGGTCGCGGCACAGGATGAGCCGCCGTTCGCTTTGCTGCCACAGGGCGAAGGCGTAAATGCCGTTGAAGCGTTCAAACGCCCGCACATCCCATTCTAAGAACGCGTGTAGCACCACCTCGGTATCCGAATGGCCTAAAAAGCTGTGGCCTTGCGCGAGCAACTCTCTGCGTATATCTTCTGTGTTATATAACTCTCCGTTATATACCAAAACCGTGTTCCCGTCCGGGGAGCACATGGGCTGTTTGCCGCCGTCCGGATCTATGACGATCAGGCGGCGGTGTACGAGGCATGCGTCGAGATCGCACCATTCCCCCTCCGCGTCGGGTCCTCGGGGGGTCAGGGTGCGTTTCATGCGGGCCGCGATCACGCTGCTTTCACGCGCGTCCCGGTCATAATCGACAAAGCCGCCGATTCCACACATAGGATCGTTCCTCCTTTATTCTCCATTTCTGGTCTACCATCCTTTGTATGCCGAAGGCGCGGGGATTATGCGCGCGGCGCGGCTGCTGGGTGATTACGAAATGCAATGTTTGGGCCCGATTTGTCGCAGGGTAAAATTATAGCAAGTTCCTTAAATTTGAGAGACGATTTTCACCGGAAAAAACTCTGTTAAATCCTTGACATATTCCGCCCGCACGATATAATAGAAATAGACATGCTCCAAAGCTGGGCGCTCTGGAACACACCCCTCGGGGGCGGAAAAACCGCGTCACGCCGGGCGCTCTGCGAATATTATTTGGGAGGTTTATGGCATGGATTTTAGGCTTACGAAAGAGGAAGCAATGTTCCAAAAGATGTGCCGCGAGTTCGCGCTCAACGAAGTTGAGCCCATCGCCGCGGAGATCGACGAACAGGAACGCTACCCGGAAGAAACCGTTCAGAAGCTGATGAAGTACGGCCTGATGGGCATTCAGTTCCCGAAGGAAGTCGGCGGCTCCGGCGGCAACTACATCTGCTACTCGATCGCGATCGAGGAGATGAGCCGCGTTTGCGGTACCACGGGCGGCATCATGTCCGCGCATGGCACGCTGGGCGCATGGCCGATCTATCACTTCGGCACCCCGGAACAGAAGGAAAAGTGGCTCCGTCCGCTGATCGAGCCCAAGGAAGGCGCTAAGGTAGGCGCGTTCGGTCTTACCGAGCCCAACGCCGGCACCGACTCCGCCGCGCAGCAGACCGTTGCGATCAAGCAGGAAGACGGCTCCTACATCCTCAATGGCTCCAAGGTGTTCATCACCGGCGGCGGCCGCGCGGATACATACGTTGTTTTCGCTATGACGGACAAGTCCAAGGGCAACAAGGGCATTTCGGCCTTTATCGTCGACAAGGACGATCCGGGCTTCTCCATCGGCAAGATCGAGCACAAGATGGGCATCCGCGGCAGCCAGACCTCCGAGCTGATCTTTGAAGACATCCACCTCCCGGCGGACCGTCTGCTCGGCAAGGAAAACGGCGGCTTCAAGATCGCTATGATGACGCTGGACGGCGGCCGTATCGGCATCGCGTCTCAGGCTCTCGGCATCGCGCAGGGCGCGCTGGACAAGGCGATCCAGTACATGAAGGAGCGCGTACAGTTCGGCAAGACGCTGGATAAGTTCCAGGGCCTGCAGTGGATGGTGGCCGATATGTACACCCAGATCGACGCCGCCCGCCTGCTGGTGCGCCGCGCCGCTTTCAACCACGACAATGAACTGCCGTTCACCAAGGAAGCCGCTATGGCCAAGCTGTACGCTTCCGAAGTCGCTATGGACGTTACCACCAAGTGCGTGCAGATTTACGGCGGCTACGGCTACATCCGCGAGTACCCGATGGAGCGCATGATGCGCGACGCCAAGATCACCGAGATCTACGAAGGCACTTCTCAGGTTCAGAGAATGGTCATCGCCGGTCAGGTTCTGCGCTAAGAAGGAGGAGGAAAGAACATGAAAGCTATTGTATGTGTAAAGCAGGTTCCGGATACCTCCGGTAAGGTTGCGGTTAATCCGGACGGCACCCTGAACCGTGCCTCGATGCAAACCATCACCAACCCCGACGACCTCAACGCCGTTGAGGCCGCTCTGAAGCTCAAGGACGAGACCGGCTGCAAGGTCGTTGTCGTTACCATGGGCCCCCCTCCGGCAGAAGGCATGCTGCGCGAGCTGATCGCGCGCGGCGCTGACGAAGGCGTTCTGGTTTCCGCCCGCGAGTTCGGCGGTTCCGATACCTTTGCGACCAGCCAGATCTTGGCTGCCGCCATCAAGAAGGTCGGTCTGGACGACGATGATATCGTTTTCTGCGGCCGTCAGGCGATCGACGGCGATACCGCTCAGGTCGGTTCGCAGATCGCTGAAAAGCTCGGCATCCCGCAGGTTTCCTATGCGGCTGATATCAAGGTGGAAGGCTCTGCCGTTACCGTTAAGCGTATGCTGGAAGACGGCTACATGACCATCCAGACCGAGACCCCCTGCCTGCTGACCTGCATCAAGGAGCTGAACGCTCCCCGTTACATGTCCCTCGGCGGTATCATGGATTGCTATGCCAAGCCGGTATCGATCTATGATTACAACACGCTCAAGGACGATCCGCTGATCGAGCTGGACACCATCGGCCTGAAGGGTTCTCCGACAAACATCTTCAAGTCGTTCACGCCGCCCCAGAAGGGCAAGGGCGTTATGCTGGAAGGCGCTGAAAAGTCTACCTGCGAAACGCTTGCGGCTGAGCTTCTGAAGAAGCACATTCTTTAATTGAAAGGAGAAACGAAAATGGCTGATTTCAATAACACCAACATCGCCGATTTCCACGGCGTATGGGTATTCTGTGAGCAGCGTCAGGGCAAATTGCAGCCGACGGTGCTTGAGCTGATCTCCGAGGGCCGTAAGCTGGCGGACGACATGGGCGTAGAGCTCTGCGGTCTGCTGATCGGCTCCGAAGAGGAAGTAGCCGGCATGGAGAAGGAACTGGGCGCGTACGGCGCCGACAAGGTCTATGTCTGTGCGGATGAAAAGCTGGGCGTATACACGACCGGCGGCTTTGCAAAGGTCATTTGCGACGTTGTAATGGACAAGAAGCCGGAGATCATGCTGATCGCGGCGACCAACATCGGCCGTGACCTCGGTCCGCGCTGCGCAGCTCGCCTGCACACCGGCCTGACGGCAGACTGCACCCACCTCGATGTGGACGTAGAGAAGTACGCGGCATTCCTGAAGGAAGCTTCCACGCTTCCGGTAGAGCAGATCGACGCGCTTGACCGCGCGGACCGCAACCTGAAGATGACCCGCCCGGCATTCGGCGGCCACCTGATGGCAACGATCATCTGCCCGCGTTTCCGCCCGCAGATGGCTACGGTACGCCCGGGCGTGCTGAAGCGCGGCGAGTACGACGAAGCGAAGGCTGCCGCCGTACAGGTAGAAAAGCTGAACGTAGCGGTATCCGACGCGGACATCCAGACCAAGGTACTGGAAGTTGTCAAGGAAGCCAAGGAACTGGTCGACCTGACCGGCGCCGAGGTAGTCGTATCCGTAGGCCGCGGTATCTCCAAGGATATCGATAAGGGCATCGCTCTGGCGCATGAGCTGGCTGACCAGTTCGGCGGCGTAGTGGGCGGCAGCCGTGCGGCAATCGATTCGGGCTGGCTGTCCGCCGACCATCAGGTAGGCCAGACGGGCAAGACCGTACATCCGAAGCTGTATGTGGCGCTGGGCATTTCCGGTGCGATCCAGCACAAGGCCGGCATGCAGGATTCCGAGTGCATCGTTGCTGTGAACAAGAACGACGGCGCTCCGATCTTCGACGTAGCCGACTACGGCATCTGCGGCGACCTGTTCAAGGTTGTTCCCATGATGATCGACGCTGTTAAGGCTGTCAAGGCTGCTAAGTAAGAGCAAACATAATAAAAAAATCCCCATCGCCGCGGCGATGGGGATTTTTTTATTGGATGGTGAGCCGCACGGCAATTCGTCAAACGGCCGAGTGACCGGAGGCGCGCTGTTTACGCCGCCGGTTCTTCCTCACCCGCGGTTTCATCCACAGCAGGCGGGGCAACGTAATTCGATTGCGCTTCAAAGAAGGTGATCGTCATATCGGTGGTCACGCCCTGCTCGCTTACGCCAATGCTTAAATTACCTACCTGACAGCGGTAGGGGGCAGCCGCAAGGGTTTGCACCGTGGCCTTAGCCTGATTGTAATCCGGCGTGGTGAACGTCAGCGTGACCACGCGGCGGACAAATTGCGCGCTTAGATCAAACTGCTGAAAGCGCACGCTGTAATCAAGCGTGCCCGCGAGCGTTTGGTTCAATAAATTCATTACATTTTGCACATTGTCGTACTCGGGCACAGCGGCCATCGGCCCGCCCGGCGCGGCGGCAAGCTCCTCCAGCTCGCTCTGCATGTTTTGTATCTGCATTTGTTTGGCCTGCGCGATCAGCATTTCGGTCTCGATCTCGCTTTTCTCCGTGGTAAGCTGGGTGAGCTGGGTGGTGACCGGCAAATGGATCACATAATAATACGCCAAGCCGCACATCAGGATGGCGAGGATCAGCATCAGCACCTTTTCGCGTGTGGTAAAGCTGCGATACATCATCAGTTCCCGCCCCCTTCCTCGGTCTCGCTCGGCATGGGATAGCCGTTCGTGAGCGCGATTGTCATGGAAACCGAGCCCTTGCGGGTCTGGTCCAGCGCGCCCTCCGCCTTGGAACCGGCGGTGAACACCATCACGTCGATCACATCGTCGCGCGCTTTCAGACGGTTCACGATGGTCGAAGCGTCGCGCAGCGATAGGTTTGTCAGGTTAAGCGAAAGCACGTTCAAATTGACCGACATATCGCGCAAATTGGCCGAGGGCAGCACGGCGGTTTGCAGCAGGTCGAACACCGTGTTGCGGTCCACCAGCGCGACCTCTTCGGCGCTCATCCAACCGGAGGAGTTGCGCGCGTATTCTGTGAGCAAGTCTTCATAGCCCGCGTTCGCTTCATTGAGCGTGTCAAGCTGGCTGCGCAAGCCGTCTACCTCGCTTTGAGCGGCGCTTACCTGCAACAGCCGGTCAACGACCGCGAATTTCGCAAAAGCAAAGATCAGCAGCGCCACAAGCAAGGTGAGCGGAATGATGCGGCTGGGGCTGTTGATCGTGCGCTCGCGTATGGCGAGGTTGAGCGAGGTCTTAGAGGGATAGATCAGCTTCTTTTTCGTCATCTTCATCGCTTTGCGCCCCCCCTTACTGCTGTGTCGCGCCGATGGCGGCGGCGCAGCTGAGCGCGTCCTCCGCTTCGTCGGGCAGGGAGGGGAGCAGCGATTCGATGCTGACTAGGCGCAGGTCGATCGCGCCGCCGATCGCCTCGATCAACGGGGCGATGCGCGAGCCGCCGCCGCAGTAATGCACGGTCTCCAAATGGTTGTCGCGGTGCTCGTAGGAGTGGAAATTGAGCGCTTTCATCACTTCCAGCGCGATCGCGCCGTAAACGTTCTGGCAGGCTTCCGCGTCCAGCGCGTTTTCATAATTGGTCTGCTTGTATACGCGTGCCACGTGCTGGTCCACATCCATGGTCTCCGCGATGGCCGCGTCCAGCAGCGAGCAGCCGTTGTCGATCAGCTTGCTCATTTCAAGGCGGCGGCCATGGAACAGGTACAGGCGCGTGGCCGTGTGGCCAATATCGAGCAGGCAATATTCGCGCTCTTGCGGTTCGTCGGCGGCGGTACCGTCGCCGGCAGGGGACGGTTCTTTTCCTGACGGAAGAACCGTCCCCTCACCGGACAGAGGGTACTTTTCCTCATAGTTACGCAACAAATTAGACCATGCCATTTCCTGCGGCAGGGCCACACGCAGCTTCAGTCCCGCGCGGCGAAACATATCCCGGTATTCAGATATCGTTTCCTTTAAAACAGCGGCGGCTGTCAGCTCAAACTCAACGGGCACGCCGTCCTTATCATCCGTTCGGTCTACGACCGCGTAATCATAAAAATACTTGTCCTTTTCACGGTTTATGTAATCGCGGAATTCATAGGGCAGGTTTATTTTCAGTTGATCGGCGGTCATGGCGGGCATGGAAAGCTGGCGGAAAAAGACCGATTGCTCGGGCAAGATTACGGCGACGTCGCGCCCGGGGATATGGTGCGTGCGCTTCATATCCTTCAGGAACTCGCTCATCGAATCGGGCGAAAGGATGCGCCCGCCGGTGACCATGTTCTCCGGCAGCTCGTGCACAGCCATGCGCTGCACGGCGCCCGCCGAGCACACCGCCATTTTGACGTTGCAGTCGCCGATATCAATGCCGATAATTTGTTTTGGCATGGTGAAAAGTCCTTTCCTTATGGGGCGTACTTTGGGCTTCCCCCGACGAGGGGAAGCTGGCACGGCGAAGCCGTGACTGATGGGGGGCGCATGAATTGGCAGCATTGATGTGCGTGGCTGTCTTAAAGTGCGCTATTCGTTAAGCCCCCCTTTCGTCACGCGCCTGCGGCGCGCGCCACCTTCCCCTCGTGGGGGGAAGGCTAAAGGGCGTTGATACGCTGCTGAACAGTTTTATGTATGGTGTCGCATACTTCATAAAACCGTTTATCAATATCGGTATTCAGGAACCGAATCGTTATAATACCATTTTGTCTAAAATAAGCATCGCGGTTTTGATCATATTGCTGCTGGTCTTGGTTAAAATGACCGCCGCCATCCAGTTCTATAATCAGTTTGGCCTTGGAACAGTAGAAATCCGCGATATAAGGGCCAATTGGCTGCTGGCGGCGAAACCGGGTGGGGCAGCCACGAAGATATTCGTACCATAGTTTATTCTCCCAAGGCGTTGCGTTGGCGCGAAGCGCTCGGGCACGCTGTATTTGGGACATAATCATCACATCCTCTCAAAACAGCCCAAAGTACCATGCCAGAAACGGTTCGGAAAACAGCAGGGTGATCCAAGCGGCAATGGCGAGCGAGGGGCCGAAGGGGATGGCGCGGGGGTTTTCAGCGTCCTTGCCGCGCACGGCGGGGAGCAGGGCGAAAACAAGGCCGACGGCGCAGGCGATGATAATCATGAAAAGGCCGGCCGCCGGGCCGGTGTAAAGGCCAAGGACGAACAGTAGCTTGATATCGCCGCCGCCCATGGTTTCGCGTTTCATGATATGATCGGCCAGAAGGACGAGCAGCAGCATGGGCACGGCAAGCGCAAGGCCGCCGGTCAGGCCCATAAGCAGGTCATGGCCGATAGAGCCGGAACGGAGAACGGTGAAGGCGACAAAGCTCGCCGCGCCCAGCACGAGAAACCGGTCCGGGATGATACAAGTATCAAAATCCACAAGCGACAGCACGAACAGCAGAAAACCCAATACACAGTATTCCAGCGCCTCCAGCGTCAGCCCATAGCGCAGGACGAACGATAGGAAAATGGCCGCGCAGATTGCCTCCGCAATGGGATAGCGGGGCGATATTTTTTTACCGCAGTAGCGGCAGCGGCCGCGAAGGAATAGATAACTGAACAGCGGAATCAGGTCAAGCGCGGAGAGCACGTGCCCGCATTCCGCGCAGTGCGACCGCCCGCGTGAGATTTTCTCACCGTGCACGATTCGCCACGCCCAAGCGTTGCCGAACGAGCCAAAGACAAGGCCGAGCAGCAGGGTGAGGAACAGGAGGTAGGCGAATACGGCAGGCGTTAAAAAAGTCATAAGCTGCCGTTCCCTCCTAAAGAAATAGTATGCTTTGGTAATTGAACGCCATGCGGGAGCTATTCTAAAACAGAATAACTCCCGCCCGGCGTTCAAGCCGGGTGTTACTGCCGCAACCCAGTGGCAGTACAATAATCATTTAAATTCGCCATCTGTTGAGCCGATAAGCGCGCCCCAAGCATTTTTGGTGACCTCACCATCCTTTACTTCTACTTTAAGTGGTATGGTGTCATAAGTGCTACTAACGCCTGTCATAGCGCTACCAGTTTTACTTACAGTTAAATTCTTGTTAGCGTCTAGGAGAACACTATAGACAACGGTATTTTTCTCTCCATCAAGCTGATAAGCAGCCACTGCAAGCGAGCTTCCGGCGCGCGCGTTGGAACGATCAACCGCTTCGCGGGCCTTATCTAATTGTGTAGTATAAGTCGGAATTGCAATCGCAACTAAAACAGCGATAATAGCAACGACGATCAGCAGTTCCGCAAGGGTAAAACCCTTCTTATTGCGCTTTGCGCAAAGTTTTGCAAACATAATCTTTCTCCTCCTTTTATCTGTTCGGGAAATGTAGTTTATATTTCGACCGGACACTGGGTTGCAAGAGCGTCCGTTAGAAACCGTAAGTTAAGCCATACTGTTATACATAGAGAACATAGGCAGATAGAAGCCGAGAACAACGATCACAACGATAACGGCTATGCCGCAAATAATGATCGGCTCCAGCATGGACAGTGCGCGTTCAACGGCAAGATTCACTTCGTTATCATAATAGTCGCCTATAATGGTAAGCGTGTTTTCCAGCGAGCCGGTTTCTTCACCCACGCCGGTCATTTCGGTAAGCAGGGGCGGAAACCACGGGCATTGCTTAACGCATTGCCCTAAACGGATACCTTCTTCCACGCCGCCGACCATATCACCGACTTGCATGCCGATCACATAATTGTCAAGCACTTTAGCGGTTATTTGAATTGTGCGTGTCATCGGCATACCGGCGGCTAGAATAGTCGACATGGTGTTAGCGAATTGCGAAGCCGCGTTCATGCGCTGCACACGCCCGACAAGAGGCAGTTTGAGTTTCAGAATAGCAAAAAACTTCATTCCGTTTGGCGTTTTGCTCCAAATTTTCAATGCAAAAATAAGTACAGCGACCACAAGCAGCAAGGGCAGCCAAGCGCGCACCATAAAATCAGACGCAGCGATAATAATAGCAGTCATGGGTGGTAAATCAATATTCATGCTATCAAACATGCTAGTAAACATCGGAATAACCTTTACCATCATAATCGCCACTACGATAACGGAAAGCACGCATAGAAATGCGGGATAAATCAACGCGCTGGTAACCTTTGCGCGTGTTTTAGAGGATTTTTCAAAGTAAACGAAAAGCTTACGAAAGGATTCCTCCAAAGTACCGGATTCTTCGCCCGCGCGGATGGTTTCGATAAACGTAATGGGCAGTTGCTTGCCGCCCTTGTTTTCAAAGCTGTCCGCCAAGGAATTACCGGCGGCAACGTCCCCGGCCACTTGCTTTAAAAGCTTGTGTAGCGTTTTGTCCGTGGTTTGATCGGCAACAAGCTCAACCGAACGAACCATGGGCAAGCCCGCCGAGATAATAATAGAAAACTGGCTGCAAACAAGGGCAAGCTGCTTTTCTTTTATCTTTTTTGGGCCGCCGATGTCGCGGGTGAGGATATTGCCTTTGCCCTCCTGCACCTCGGCAATCGACAGGACGATGGGGCATTCCGTGGCTTTGATGCGGGATACCGCGTCAAATTCGTCGTAGGCCTCCATCACGCCGGTGACCGTCTTACCGGACGCGGATTGCGCTTTGTATTTGAATGTGTTGATAAGGGGTCACCTCCTTTATTTGGGCTTCCCCCGACGAGGGGAAGCTGGGCCGCGCGAAGCGCGGGTCTGATGG